>JAEYPH010000019.1 GCA_023410875.1 Bacillota bacterium
CCTCCTTCTTGTTGCTTGCGGTTGGCAGACCTGCTTGCATCCTATCAGAGTGTGCGAAGGATGGCTACTTATAGCTGGAAGCTTCCCTGAACCCCCAGCCTAGCTGGGGGTTTTCGTTTCACAACAAGCATGGGGCTGCCTCTCAGTGAGGCAGCCCCATTTTGTCGTCATGATGTGTTCTGATTATTTCTTATTGCAGCATTCGTTCCATGCTTCGAACACGGCGCGCACATTCTGCGGCCGGCTGCCCGCGCCAAACTCGCACTGGGCGATGCACCCGCCGTAGTCCCACAGCGTGTCGTATACGCCGTGCACGGCAGCCTTCACCTGCCGCGGCGTCGCCTCTACCAACAGGTGCTGACGGTCGATCTCCCCCCAGAATGTGATTCTGCCCTTAAATTGCCTGAGCGGCTCCATCCCCATGCAGAAAATTTGCGTGTTCAGCGCATCCAGCCCCAGGTCTATCAGGTGTGGGATGATTTCCAGCGTGTAGCCGTCGGAATGCATGAATGTCTTTTTGTTGTATTTTTTGGCAATGTTGATGTAATCGCGGTACATGGGCTTAAAGATTTCCACCCATGCCTTGGGGTTGATCAACAGGCTTCTTTGGCTGCCCCAGTCGTCCATCATCATGATGCCGTCCACGTCGGTCTGGGCCCAGGCCTCCACCCACTTGCAGTAAAAATCGTGCATCTTCTCCAGAAACGCGAGCATCCCGCTGGACTTGTAGGCCAAATCCAGATAGAGGTTCTCCGTGCCGCGCAGGAATTGAAGCTGCTCAAAGGGGCGGGGGCATTCGCCAGCCATCACAAACAGATCGGTGGACGCGCATTGGCGGTTGATGTGGTCCCGGTCAATCGTCAGAAGCTCAATGGGAACATGGGCCTTGCCGGCGTCTTCCCAATTCTCGCCGGTGATCAGCGGCTCCTTGACTTCTCCTATCAAACCGCGCTGCACATTGTGAAATTTCGCTCCCCAGACGTCGGTGTAATCGCCAAACTCATAGGCGTCGCCCGTCGTCGCGGGGTGCTCGCTCTCTCCGCCCTCCACGCCGCCGATGTCTGCCGGGAAGTCGCGTTGAATCGCGTCGAGTTCTTCCCCGTGATAGAGCGACGCCCAGGGGAGCACCCACAGCTGCCGGGGGACGCGGTCCGGGTTGCGGAATTCCAGCGTCCTTATGGTCAATTCTCTTGATGTCATTGCAATCCCCAGTCGGTATTTTGATATAATGTAATGCTCACCAGGCCTGTCAGATGTCTCCATGTTCCCACTCGGCCTGTATTTCGTCAAGGGCCAGCAAAAAATCCGACTTGTCCTGGCTTTTCACCAGCGAGCTTCTTTTGACGTACCGCATGATGCTTCTCAGCCGGAAGACATACCACCGCCTCAAAAAAGCGGAGATCAAGTCGGCAAACCTGGAAGGGCGCTTCCTGGACGCCTGTTCCAGCAACCCCAGCCGCCATCGCCGGGGGACCTCCGAAGTATCCATCAGGTGATTGATGACCTCCAGCTTATCGCTCACGAGCACCTTGTAGCAGAAGGCTGCATACGCCCTGGTGAACAGCGCGAACAGGCCGATGAACACGAACATGATCAGACAAGCGATAAGGACTCCGCCCATGATTCTCCCTTGGCGATGACGCCGGCACAAGTCAGGTGAGCAACGGGCACGCATCCCCGAGGGAGATGCGCCGTGCGCACCCCCTCGATATGCGTGATACAGGTGTGGGAGGGCTGCCGGGGGATTGCCCGGCAGACAGTTTTGTGGTCCGATTGTCGGTTGTTACTTCAGCCTGTCCGGATTCTTGAAGAAGAACCCCTCGGAGCTTTCCATGATGGTGATGAAGTTGTAATTCTTCTCCGGCGCCATCTCCACATTGCCCAGATCGGCGGAAATGATCAGCGGGGCCTTGGTGTCTGTGGCTATGCCGATGATCGGTAGATATTCCGCCTGCAGCTGCCATACTCTCTTGGCGATCTCGTTGCGCTTCTGCTCGTCGGGTTCAGCTTTCAGCTGCTGGCGCAGGTCTTGCATTTCCCGCTGCCATTCGGGCACGTATTGCAGGATGAGCTGCCAGTCCTCGTCAGATACCTTGCCCTTGTAATTGGTATAGTTGTTCCAGAGCGGGTTGAGCATGGATGGCCCGAGGAACCAGTCCTGCAGCAGGTTGGCGCCGGAGCCGGACAGCCACCACGTCGTGGCCTCGTTGATGTTGTTGGGCTGCAGGGATTCCCACCAATAGCCGGGGTCGACCAGCTTGATATCCACCTTGATGCCCACGGCTTCCCAATACCGCTTGCACAGCTCCGAGCCGGGGGTGGAGGCGCCGGTGATGACGAAGTAGTCATACTTCATGGCGAAGGGCTTGCCGTCGGGCCGTTCGCGCCAGCCGTCGCCGTTGGTGTCCTTCATGCCCATTTCGTCCAGCAGGCTGTTTGCCATCTCGGGGTCATACTGGGCATACGATTCTTCCATGCCGTCTTCATAGAAGGGCGTGCCGGGGCGTGGCGCCACCTGCGCCGGGCGGCCCAGGCCCAGGAACAGCGACTCGTTCATGGTCTTGCGGTCCAGCGCCACGGACAAGGCCTTGCGGAACCGAAGGTCGCCGTACACGGTGGCCAGGCCGGGGTCATAGGCGGATTTGTCCGCGGGCTTGGAATTGGGGTTCTGCTTGATGGATTTCAGCTCCAGCGGAGGAATGCCCGCGCCGGTGTTGAATCCCACGATGAAGATCTGATCCTGCCAGGCGGACAGTGGCATCGCAAGGTAGTTGCCTTTGCTCTCGTTTTCCTTGTACAGCGGATAGCTGTCGATGGAGATGCTCATGCAGCTCAGGTCCGTTTTACCGGAGATGATGGCCATGTTCTCCATCTCGGAGTCGGTCAGATAGGTTTTCTTCAGTTGGTCAACGTAGGGCAGCTGGTTGCCGTCCTGATCGACCATGTAGAAGTAGGGGTTGCGCTCCAGGCGGTAGTTCCCGTTCTTCAGGTCTTCCACGATCATCCAGGGGTTCAGCGTCGGCACGACTTTGCCGTTGTCCATAAAGGTGTTGTCGCAGCCGAACAACGCGGTCTTCTTGCCGAAGAACTCCGGCCACTCCTGTATCGTCTTGTAGTTGGATTCACCCATGGCCTTGAGCAGGTCTGCTTCCGCTGCATAGGCCTTGTGGTATTGCATCAGATAATGCTTGGGGAGCAGGAACTTGTAGAACGTGGCCGGCCACATCGTGATTTCAGCCTCTATGAACGCGCCGTAGGGCTTCGCGAAGGTGAGTTCAAAGGTGTACTTGTCGATGACCTTGAACTGGGTCTCTCCGCCGCCCCACGTGAGCCACTGCGGCGCCACGGGAGACAGCTCCTTGTTCAGCAGGGTGTCATTGATTTTGAACGCCACGTCGTCG
Source organism: Bacillota bacterium (assembly GCA_023410875.1). Taxonomy (GTDB): domain Bacteria; phylum Bacillota; class Clostridia; order Christensenellales; family UMGS416; genus JAEYRA01. The sequence continues at coordinate 3,402 of JAEYPH010000019.1, forward strand.
GTGGTGACCGGCATGCCATCGGACCACTTGAGGCCCTTGCGTATCGTGGCGGTGAAGACTGTGCCTTCGGTATTCATCGAGAAGCTTTCAAAGATGCCGGGCTGGTGGGGCGCGCCGAAAATGGTGGATACGGCGTCCCACGAGGCGCTGGCGGGCATCTCAATGAGGTTCGCCGAGTTGATGTGGCGCAGGTGCCAGTCCTGGTCGATCGTGATGCTGTCAAAACGGAGGGTTCCGCCGTAGACGCCGACCTTGTCCAGCGTTCGGTAGACCAGAGGGTTCTCCGGCAGCCGTTCCGCCACGGGGGGCAGCGCGCCGCTTTTCACCTTGTCGGCCAGCATCGGGGCTTCGTTGTATTGCTGGAAGCTCTTGCCGGTTTTTTCCTGGAAGTCGGCCAGGTTGTAATAACCGGTTTCGACATCGCCGGCGGGAGCGGGCGTGGCGGACGCTTCTGCCGCCGCCGTTGTTTCGCCGGCCGTCGTCGTGGGCGCAGCCGCGGTTTCAACGGCAGGCGCTGTGGAGGCGGCCGGTGCGGACGTCACCCCTGGCCCGCCCGTCACAGGGCCGCAGCCCGCGACAACCAGCATGACGGCAAAAAGCACGACCAGTATGGATGTGGTAGCCTTCTTCATGACAATTCTCCTTTTTCAGTCTCCCGTGTCTCGTGTGGTATTCCGTGTCTTGATGCCATCGAGGGCAAGCTTCTCCGCGTGATGGCATGCCGCAAAGTGTTCGCTGCCCAGGTCGCGGAAGGGCGGCACTTCCTGCGTGCACAGGTCCGTCGCAAAGCCGCATCTGGGGTGGAACGGGCACCCGGAGGGCGGGTCCATTGGATTGCCAATTTCGCCGGGAGCCGCTTCCAACCCCGATTCCACAGTGGGATCGGCAATCGGTATGCTTTTCATCAACGCCGCGGTATACGGATGCTTGGGCCGTTCAAACAGCTCCTCATTGGTAGCCAATTCCACCATCCGCCCCAGATACATGACAGCTACCCGGTCTGATACATGACGAATAACCCCCAGATTGTGGGACACAAACAGATAGGTCAGTTTGAACTCCTGTTGGAGCTCAATCATCAGGTTCAGTATCTGTGCCTGGATGGACACATCCAATGCGGATGTCGGCTCGTCCGCCACGATAAACCGCGGGTTCGTGGACAATGCCCGGGCAATGCTGATGCGCTGGCGTTGGCCGCCGCTGAATGCGTGGGGGTAACGCTTCAGATACCGTCGGTCCAGCCCGACGTGCTCCATGAGGTAGGCCACCCGTTCCTTCATCTCGCTCTTGCTGAGCACGGCGTTGGCCGCCAGCGGTTCGCTGATCAGGTCGGAGACGGTCATGCGGGGGTCCAGCGAGGAGTTGGGGTCCTGGAAGATCATCTGGGTGTTCCTGCGGAACCCTCCGGAACGCAACTCGGAGATCGATAGTTTGCTGACGTCCATGGGCTTGCCGTCGAAATGGAAGACGACTCTGCCGCCCGTAATGGGGAACGCCCTCAGGATGGACTTGCCGATGGTGCTTTTACCGCACCCGGATTCACCAACCATGCCCAGCGTCTCCCCCTCATAGATGACAAAGCTGACGTCATCGACGGCTTTCAGGCAGCCGGACACCTTGTGCATGATCCCCTTTTCCACCTGGAAGTATTTCTTAAGCTGCGTTACGCTGACAAGCTCCCGCTTTTCCGGCGAGTTATTCATCCTTTCACCTCCTTTCAACTATTCTCTGGTCATGATTTGCGAATGCACTTTGAAACACCGGACGCAATGGTTTGCTCCAATGTCCGCCAGCTCCGGAATGGCGTCGATGCAGACGTCGTCGCATTTCTCCTCGCAGCGGTCGTAGAAACAGCAGCGGTTGGGCAGGTCGATGGGCTCGGGAACAGCGCCTTTGATCGCGCTGACGATGCCGGAACCACGCCGATCGCTTGGGTTCAGGATGGAGGCCATGAGCTTGCGCGTATAGGGGTGTCTGGGGTTGGCGAAGATTTCCCGCACAGGCGCGTCCTCCACGATCTGGCCCAAATACATCACGCACACCCGGTCAACCATCTGCGCCACCACCGCCAGGTCGTGGGTGATGAACAGCATCGACATGCGGTGCTGCTGCTGCAGGCTCTTGAGCAGCTTCAGTATCTGTGCCTGCACCGACACATCCAGGGCGGTGGTTGGCTCGTCGGCAATCAGCAGGTCGGGGTTGCACGAGATGGCCATGGCGATCAGCGCCCGCTGCCGCATGCCGCCGGAGAGCTGGAAGGAATAGGAGTCGATTCGCTTCTCCGGCTGGGGGATTCCCACGCTGCCCAGCAATTCGATGCTGCGCTGCCGGGCTTCGCGCTTGTTCGCGTCGGTGTGCAGCATGATCCCTTCGATCATCTGGTTGGCGATCGTGTGCACCGGCGACAGGGCGTTCATCGGCTCCTGGAAAATCATGTTGATGTGCTTGCCGCGGATCGACCGGATCTCGTCGCCCATGGGCTTCAAGGCGATCAGGTCGCTCACGTCCGTAGCGGACTTGTGGAAAAAGGCGTTCCCGGATGATTTGCCCGGCTTGCGGATCAGGCGCATGATGGACCGCACCGTGATGCTTTTCCCGCAGCCCGATTCCCCGACCAGGCCGATCACCTCGCCGCGCCGCAGGTCAAACGATACATTGTCCACGGCCCGCAGCACGCCCTGGCGCAAATGGAACTCGGTGCGCAGATTCCTCACCGACAGGATGATGTCATTTTCCATCGTGCATCAGCCCTCCTTGTAGGGGTCAGCGGCGTCCCGCAGGCCATCGCCGACGAAATTGAATGCCAGCACCGCGAGAACCACGAACAGCCCCGGCAGCATGATCCATGGATAGAGCGCGATGGATTTGATGTTTTGAGCATCGAACAGCAGCACGCCCCAACTGATCGTCGGCGCCTGCAGGCCCAGCCCCAAAAAGCTCAACGCAGTTTCGCCAAGTATCATGCCTGGAATGGCCAACGTGATGTTGACGATGAGGTAGCTCGTGAATCCGGGCAGCAGGTGCCTTACGATGATCTTCCCGTCGCTCACGCCGGACAGCACGGCCGCGGTTACATAGTCCTCATTGCGCAGGCTGATCAGCTTTCCCCTGACAACCCTTGCCAGGCCGGTCCAACTGGCGATTGCCAGAATGACCGTAATGGCAAAGTACATCTGCATCTGCGACCACTCCCGCGGCAGGGCCGCCGACAGCGCCATCCACAGCGGCAGCATGGGGATGGACATCAGAAACTCTATGACGCGCTGTATGACGATGTCCACCCAGCCGCCATAGTAGCCAGATACGCCGCCCAGCAGGCAGCCCAGCACAAAGGTGATGGCAACGCCTACAAGGCCCACCGTCAGAGAAATCCTGGTCGCGTAAATGTTGCGGGCAAACAGGTCCCTTCCCAGGGAATCCGCCCCGAACAGGAAGAGCGGCGCCCCTTCCTGGCCCGATATCAGGTGAATGTCCGAATCGATAAAACCCAGCAGCTTGTATGGCGCGCCCTTGGCAAAAAACTGGACGTACAGCCGCTTGTCGGTGTTGTACGCATACTTCATCTGCAGCGTTACGGGGTCGCGCTTTTTCTCCAGCACATAATAGAACGGTCTAGGAGAAGTCACCGTGCCGTCAGAAAACCGGGGGAGCTGCGGCGGGCAATACGTGTAGTCGTCAAAATACTCCACAGGGTCATTAGGCGCGAGGAATGGCGCGAAAATCGCTGTCAGATAAAACAACGCGAGGATCACAAGCCCAACAATGGCCAGTTTGTGCTTGATAAATCGCCGGGCGATCAATCGGGCCTGAGACGCGGTGTAGTACTGCTCCCCTTGGGATTGTTTGCGGGACATGCTCTTGTGGAGTATGGCGCGCGCTTCCTTCTGGTTCAAGTTCTCCGGCTTTATGGCACTCATGCTTCTTGTTCTCCTCATTCATAACGGATTCTGGGGTCGGAAACAACCAGAACGATATCTGATATGAATGTCCCGATAAGGGTCAGGAATGTCAGGATGAACATCACGCTTCCCGCCAGGTACATGTCCTGTGATTTCAGGGAGGCCAGCAGCAACGGGCCTACCGTGGGTAGGTTCAGAACAACATCGACGATCGTGGCGCCGGATACGATGGCCGGCAGCAAATAGCCGATCGTGCTCCACATGGGGTTCAGGGCGACGCGCACCGGGTATTTCAAGATCAGCCTTGTCTCTTTGAGGCCCTTCACCCGGGCAGTCTCCACGTAGTCCTTGCGCAGCTCGTCCAGCATCGTGGCGCGAAGGCTCCTGATGTTGCCGGCTGTGCCGGCAAGGCCGGTCACGATGATCGGCACCACCAGGTGCTGGAGCAAATCCCACGCCTTTGCCAACGACCAGGGCGCGTCCCGGAACTGATCGGAAAAAAGTCCGCCGGCAGGCACACCAAAGTAGATGTACAACGAATACATCAAAAACAACGCCAGGAGGAACGACGGCACCGCCAGACCGATGAACCCAAAAACCGACGTAAGGTAGTCCCCAGCCGAGTATTGATGGGTGGAGGAATAGATGCCGATCGGAATGGAGATCAGGTATGTGAAGAAGATCGTACAGACCGATAACAGTATTGTGTATGGCAGCCTGGACAAAACGAGGACGGATACGGATTCCTTCCACTGGAAGGAACGGCCGAAGTCTCCGCGGAACAGGATGCCGGTGATCCATTTTCCGTAGCGGACCATGAACGGCTGACCGTATCCGTATTGAACCTTCAGCGTCTCAATACGGGCCTCGTCCACCTTTTCCCCGCGCAGCTCCAACTGTTTGATATACAGCGACAGGTAATCCCCCGGAGGAAGCTCGATGATAACGAAGGAAATGAAGGACGTGACAATGACGGATACCAGCATCAGAGCCAAACGTTTTGCGATGTACTTCCCCATCTGTCTGAGCGCTCCTTATCAGCCATGTTTGTTTGTGTGCGGAACAGGGATCATTCGTATCGGCCATAGGTCTCGCACAGTTCGGCTACCCTGCCCACCCGCTCCAGCAAAGCGTCCGGCGGCACTTGGTCCGCCACGCCCAGTACGAACTTTGGCTTTTTCCGCATGATGGACAGCACATACTTGACGTGCTCTACAAACGCGTCTTCCGCGAAACACGGGGTGAAAATGACACCCGGAAGCCCGCCCCAGATGATGGTGTCGGTCGTGATCGCGTCGGCGATCTCCAGCATCGTCATGTCTCCCGAGGGCACGGGGGTTGCGGCTTCTATGACGTCAAAACCGGTTTCGGCCACAAGCTTGAGCAACCCCTTCAGCGTGCCATCCATATGGATGAACGAGTGCTTCCCTGCCTGGCGTATCCCATGAATCCACTTGCTTTCATAACCCCGCATGTATTTCAGATAATTCCGCTCACCCACCACTTCGCTGGACAGGTTTTCCGGGATCATGATGCATTCGGCCGGAGACGCGACCGTCAGCTCCGCGGCCTGGTCATATTTGGATTCCATCAGCGCAAACAGCTCCGCCATCTCGTCGGGGGCGTCCGCCAGCAGGTACACCAGGTTCACAACGCCGATGTAGGTCGTGACCAACTGCATGAAGGGGCTTCTGGGGGTATAGCACAATACCACTCCGTTGTCGCCAATGATCGCCTTGCGCCGAACGGCTTCCTCATATGCCGGCGTGAAGCGCATGGTTTCGATATAGTGGCGGAACGCGGGGAGGTCGTCCGCCGTTTCCACAAAGTGCTTCACATACCCGCTGGAAAAGGAGGTTGGCAGGTATTGCGTCACCTCGTGCAGCTCACCTTTGGGCGTAACCATTGTTTTCACGATCTGCCCGTTGACCGTTTTCTCGTGGAACGTGACGTCGGAATGGCTGTGAAACGGGAAGAACCCTTGCAGATAAAAGCCCAAACCCAGATCCGGATTCAGTTTGAAATAGCCGTCTCCCTTGTATTTGTCGCTTAGAATCTGTTGGCGTATCGCCGCACTGTACCAATAGTCCAGATCGCCAAACCAGGCAACCCGATCGGGTGTTTCTCCGTTCAGAACTTTCAAAATCCTGTCACGATGGTTCATACCGTATAGTAGCCCTTTCATTGTATGATTTAACCATATACACGACGCTTGAAGGCGTGAATATGCCTAGATTATAGCAGATGGATATAGGTTGAAAAGTAAATAAAGTAACTACAATTTTAAATAATATGACATACCAAAAGAAAACTGTCGTTATTATGAACCGTTTTTTTAACAATATGATATTGTGATTCGGTTACTCAGACAGCCTTCTGCGGGATTTCCTGTATTCTGTGGGGGAGCATTGAAATGCTTTGCGAAAGGCAACCGAAAAGTAGCTTTCAGAATTGAAGCCCAATAGATTGGCGATGCTCTGAATGCTCTCATTGCTGCTGATCAGATAATACTGCGCTTTGTTCAGGCGGGCCAGGCTGATGTGCTCGTTGATCGTCATCTGCATCTTCTGCCGGAACAATCTGGATACATAGCCATAGCTTAAGTGCACATGGTTCGCCACATCGTTTACATCGATGTCCGTTTGGCAATTGTCCGCAATGTAGCGGATGCATCTTTCGACAACGCCTTCCTGATTCTCATCCACAGTCTCCAGGTGGCTGCCGGCCGTGCCGTTTTGGCTCATCATCAGTTCCGGCAGCGAGAACAAGAGGCTGATCAGCTCCATTTGCGTTACCAGGTGAGCGTTTTTATCGGCGTTCACCGCGATGGACAACAGCTTGTTGAGCACAAGAGAATCCGGGTCTTCCCTTACGCTGTTGCAGGAATCGTTCATGCGATGAATATAGTTGTGAATCCTGAAATTCTGATCCAGGTTCATCTTCGAGTTGCAAAGTTTGTCCTCTTGAATCTTCCAGCGAATCGCAAAACCGATGTGCCACTCGCTTCTTTGTGAATGGAGCAAACCGGGTTGCGTGACATAATAGCTCCCCGGAAAAGCGGTGTATCGGACTTTATTCGCGGTAGCCTGGCACTCGCCGTCCAGTATATAGTGCAGCTCATAAAAATCATGATGATGGGGTCTGCAAGCCCACGGGCGCGTAAAGTCCATAAACATGACGCCCAGAATTTGAATGGAATAGCCGTTTATGTTCAGATCATACCCGAGCAAAAAGTCCAGTTTGCTGAGCACTTGATACATCCATTCCGGTTTCATGGTCCAACTGCACCTCTGCCGAATCAATACAAGCGATTATATCACAGTCGTCCAAGGACCGCTGACTTTTCCGCCTTGACAAGTCTGCGCGCGTCGTGTTATCTGTTACATGGACCCCTCGGCCCGTCTGGCGAGCCACAGGGGCAGCGCGAAAGAGGGATTTTTATATGAAGTCCGAACTGCTCCAATTGCTCCGGGAAAGCAACGACTTTTTGTCCGGCGAAGCATTAAGTGCCCAACTGGGCGTCACCCGCGCTGCTGTGTGGAAGGCCGTGCAGGCGCTGCGGGAACAGGGCTACGCCATAGACGCCGTACCCAACCGCGGCTATCGCCTGACGGCCTGTCCTGACGCGCTGACCGAAAATGAAATACTCCCCGGCCTGCAAACCCGCTGGCTGGGCCGGCACCTGTATCACTACACCGAAGTGGGTTCCACCAACGTGCAGGCGCGCCAGGAGGCCGACCGGGGCGCGCCCGACGGCAGCACCTTCCTGGCCGAGCGGCAGACCGCCGGGCGCGGGCGCTTGGGCCGCACGTGGGATTCCCCTGCCGGCGAGGGGATCTGGATGAGCCTGCTGCTGCGCCCCCAGGCCGCGCCGCAGGCCATGCTGCCCATCACATTGGTTACCGGGCTGGCCGTGTGCCGCGCGCTGCGGGCGCAGGCCGGCGTGGACGCCCGCATCAAGTGGCCCAACGACATCGTGGCCGGTGGCAAAAAGGTGTGCGGCATCCTGACCGAGATGAGCGCCGAGGCCGAGGGCATTCGTCATGTCATCGTGGGCATCGGCGTCAACGTGAACACCGAGCGCTTCCCTGAGGAGCTGCAAGCCACGGCCACCTCGCTGCGGCTGCTGACCGGCCAGGCGCAGGACCGCAAGGCCCTGGCACAGCGGCTGCTGCTGGAGTGCGAGACTGCCTTTGACATGCTGCTCGCTGACGGCTTCGAAGCCATGCGCGAGGATTACCGCTCAATCAGCGCTACATTGGGCCAGCATGTGCAGGCCACCGGCCGTGAAGGTGTCCTCGAGGGTTTGGCCCGCGACATCACGCCCGGCGGAGATCTGATCATCGACACCGCCGCAGGGTCGGTCACCGTAACCAGCGGCGAGGTGTCGGTACGGGGCATCTACGGGTACATCTGATTTTCTGCCCTACCTTGTTGGTGTTTGGAACCGTAAACCTTATGTTTTAATTTGGTTGACAATTCCATTGCCTTCCTTTACAATGGGCACATCTCATCAAGGGAATCGCTGATAAATGGGGCGTCTGGATTGCGCAGTGGATTTTTTTGTCCTGCAAGGCGGAGGAGGACGCTTATGCCGCAGAGCATAGGCGGCTGACGATAACGCAGCAGGGCGGAAAAAGACCAAGCAAGTCGGATGCCATGCTTTATTCAGCGCTTCCCTTAGGAAGGCATTATTATGAATCGTAAAACCCCACTCAGAGACTGGATACTGGCGGCGCTGTTCGTCGTGCTGATGGCCGTCAGCGCGCGGATTACGCTGCCCATTCCGCTGGTTCCCATCACGTTGCAGTTCACTGTGGTCGCTCTGGCCGGCTTGCTGCTGGGCCCCCGCATGGGTGCAGTGAGCATGGCCGTCTATCTCTTCATGGGCCTGGCAGGGCTGCCTGTGTTCGCGAGCGGCGGCGGTATCGGCTATGTGCTCTCCCCTTCCATCGGCTATCTAGTGGGTTTCATCCCCGCGGCGGCAATCATCGGCGCGCTGGCGCGCAAAGCTCCGCGGACGGGACGTAGGCCTGCATTCTGGGCGCTGCTGCTGGCCGTGCTGGCCGGTATGGCCGTGGATTATGTGATAGGCGTGGCGGGGTTGTATGCGGTGCTGAACCTGGCCAAAGGTACGCCCACGGCGCTGTTGAAGGCATTGCAGACAGGCACGGTGCCCTTCTTGATCGGTGACGGCACCAAGAGCGTGGTCGCGGCGACGCTGGGGGTTATTTTAATTCCTGTGAAAGAGCGTATCTGGCAGCAACGTTAACGCGCTTTCGCCAGCGAATCAAGCGAACTTAATACGAGATACAATATCGCCCGGCGTTTGCATTCGCCGGGCGATTCGTTTTATTTGACCAAAGTTTGCCTGGGTATCAGAGCGAAGCTCCCCTTCCCCGTGGCCGCGCGGCTGAAGTGCCACCACTCCTTGCTGTAAGGCGCGAAGCCCGCGCTGCCCATGGCGTCCCTCAACAGCTTGCGGTTGGCCGCCTGCTTTGAGGTCAGGCCGCTGTAGCTATAATGGGAGCGGCTGCCGAAAAAGTCAAAGGTTCCGCCCATATCGATAAACCTACCCGTGGACCAGGAGATCACCGAAAGATCCACAGTACCGCCGGCGGTATGGGAGGACGTGGCCGATATATACCCGTTGAGCAGCGAGCTCTTGGGAATGTCCGGGTAGTATCGCGCTTTGGTGGATTGGTCAGCGTTCTTGGCCCAGGCCACCATGGCCGCCACGGCCTGGGGAGGGCGATAAGCGTCCAAGACGCGGATGCCATACCCCTTGGTCCGCAGCTTGCCGGCAGCCCGGCTCAGCGCCGCGATGGCGTCCGTGCGCATCACCATCGCCGGCGCGCCATAGCCCGGCAGCTTGGCGCCGGTAAAGTTGTTTGTGGTGGCATAGCGCAGGTCGGCCTGAGCATCGGGGATGAAGTCGTCCACATACCCCCAGCCTTGAGGAAGGCAAGCGATGCCCCAACTGCGCCCCATAAGGCTCAGAATTTGCTTCTGGGTGCCCTGCACGAGCACCGGCCGGCGTTCATAGCGCAGCCATCGCAGCGTCTTTACGAGGTTGGCCTCGCTCATAGACGTGCAACCCAGCGTGCCCACGCCCAAGCCGCGCCATACGTGCAGGAAGATCGCACTTCCTTTGCCCTTGATCCCCTCGTCATTGTAGTGCACAGCCAGGGCGTATTTGTAGACGGAGATGCGCTGCAGGGCTTCCCCGCTGCCGGTGGCCGACACGCTGCCGCGCACCCAGCGGTTGTAGTAGGGCGACTTCCCGTCGTCCACCCAGCGGTCCAGGCTGTCGGTGCGGCGGTAGGGCCACGTGACGTCTTGCGGCGCGGCGGCCCAGCCAAAGGCCGTGCCCAGCAGGAAGGCTCCGCTGGGCGATCGGCCGTCGCCCTCGGCGGCCTTGGATACGCCGTTTTTACCCACGTTGGCGCGCCATGGTCCTGCCGCCACGCGCCACTTGCCCGCGGCCTTTTCCATGAGCCACATTGTGGCGCCGGGTCCGTTCTGGTTGTCGGCGCGCACGACGATGGCTTGGCTGCCCTGCCAGCGCTGGGCCAGGCCCGCCGTCACGGCGGCCAGAAAGGCCGCGTCCGCTGACGCCGCGGCCCGAGCCGACGTGGCCGGCCCCAGCAGCGCCAGCAGCAGAACCGCCGCCAGCACGCCGGCCAAGCGGCGGTGCATCGGCTGATTGCCCATGGTTGCCTCCTTACGGTTCGCGGAAGAACACGATACCAACATAGCTGACGGTGGCGCGTCCATTGTTATACTGCAGACCGCAGGCCACCAGCGTGTTGTTGACGTCGATGCCGCAGGCTTCCAGCGACACGATGGCGCGCTCGGGCATGCGGCACGGCGCGTCGGGATAGGTGCAGCGCTCGCACAGGCTGCAGCTGCCGGCGTTGAGTGCCAGCAGGTCCGGCAGGTCAGATTCCCGCAACGCTTCCAGCGCGCGCAAATAGTTCTCCTTGTGCAGCGCGCCGGCCTTCTGCATGCCCTCGAAATCGAAGGAATCCTCCAGTTGATAGACGGTCTGCACGACGACACCGAAGTCGCGGCTTTCCACCTTGGCGCGCCAATCGGCCACCGGCCCCACCGCCGGCGGGCATGTCCAGCATGCATTGTAGTGGCCACATGTGTTCATCGCGCACATGTCACGCAGAGATTCACTGAACACCACGTCGCCGGTGCGCACGATGGCGCTGTGGGTGGCGCCGGCGTGCAGCGCGGCGTTCATCAGGCTTTGAGAAAGGGTTTCACTGAGCATGTTCGACCTCATGTAACTGAATATGCGCATAGTATACCATATCCTGCGTAAGCGCACAAAAACAGCCGGCGCGCTGCGCCGGCCCCTCGCCACCGACGCTGTTGCGTCGTCGGCGATTTTAGACACCTTGTCATGGCTGCCGTTTATCGCCCGCCGCACAGGTCGCCGGGCGATATCTTCGCTCTCAACTCATATTTCGTTTACAAGAGACGACCGCGTGTGGGCGAGTATTTAGTGCCTGCCTTTAGCTTGGTTTTTGTTTCCTCCCGCCGGATAAACCGTCGGTCGGCTTCATGCCGTTCTTTGCACATCAGATTCTACATAAACTGACAGCCGGCGCGCTGCGCCGGCTGTCATGGAGAGCGGTTTCTTTCGAGTTAATTGCCGGTATCAGCGCCGTCGCCTTCTGCATCAGGGGTGGCATCTGGATCGGGCGTGGCGGACTGCTGATTCTTCTGCTCCTCCTGCCATGCCTTCAAACGATCAAAATACGTTTGTGCGTCCTTCTGGTGCTCCTTGAGCGTCTTGTTGTAGACCAACCGGCCATCCTTGGGATCACCCACGACGAAGTAGTAATACTTTTCGTCCATGATCCTCGCATCGGGATGCAGCGCCGCCTTGAGCGCCGCGTCGCCGGGGTTCGTGATGGGCCCCAGCGGCAAGCCCTTGTGCTTGTAGGTGTTATAGAGCGACGGGTTGGCCCGATCGTTTGCGTCGACAGTGAGTTTGTTGGCGTGGATTGCATAAAGCACAGTGACGTCGGACTCCAACCTCTGGCCGATCTTCAGGCGGTTGTGGAACACCGCCGACGCGCCGGCGTGGTCCACTGGCAGGCTCTCCCGCTGGATCATCGACGCCAGCGTTGCGACCTCGTCTATCGTCATCTTGAGCTCCTTGGCGCGGGCACGGTACTGCGCGCCCATGATGACGTTGAACTTGGCCAGCATCTTGTTGATGATCTCTTCCTCGGTGGCGTTCACGTAGATCTCATACTTGGCCGGGAACAGATACCCCTCCAGCGCGTAGTGGCGCTGGCTGAAGTTCTTGGACGCGCGGACTTCCTTGACGAAATCGTACTGGGCGAACTTCTCGCCGGTCTTGCACAGCGCCAGGAAATTGGCGCTGTCCTTGAGGATGCCGTCTTTGACAAGGATGTTGGCGATCTGCTCTACGGTGCTGCCCTCGGGAATGGTGAAGCCTGTCACGCGCAAGTTCTCGTCGCCGCGCATCAGGCTGTCGGCAATTTCGGACATGCTCATCGTGTCATTGAAGATGTAAGTGCCGGCCTTGAGCTTGTCGGCAAATCCGGAAAAATCCAGATAATACTTAAATACCGTGGCGTTGCGGATGAGGCCCTTCTCCTCCAGCAGATCCGAAATGCCGGACAGCGACGAACCGCGGGCGATGATGACCTGCACCGGCGGTTGGCTGCCGTCGCCGGGCGGCGATATGAAATGGCTTTGCACATATTGCGCGCCGTACAGGCACACAGCGCCCGCGATGAGCAGGGCGCACAGCAGAATCAGCGCGGCGCGCAGCACGCTCCATGTGCCAAAAAGGCCGTTGCGCGTGGCCTTGCCCCAATTGATCTCTTGGTTTGCGAGCTCCTCCGAAGGCATTGCGTGCCTTGGGACGAGGTTCCTTTGCTCCATTTTACACTCCGGCTATCGCGAATAGGATGGAAATCACAATAGGTACCATCGTGCTAAGTATAACACCACTCAGGAATGATTGTATAGCATAATTGGTTCCGCTTGCCTTTACAACTACTGGCAATGTCGTATCCATGGCTGTGGCGCCTGCGGCGGCAATGCCTGCCCAAGGGTGGATGATCTTTACAAAGATAGGAATCAACAGCAATGCAAGCACCTCACGGATGATGTTGGAAAGAAATGCCACCGCACCCAACGCCGCGTCATGGCCCCCCAACAGCACACCGCTGAGCGAATACCAGCCGAAGCCCGCGCCTACGGCGGCGCTCTGCCATCCGGCCATGCCCAGCGCGCGCCCCGCCGCCCACGCGCCCGCCAGGGAGCCCACAATGACCAATGCCGGCAGCACCAGCACATCGGCGCCGATCTCCCTGAGCTTGCGGCGGATGCCACCCTTGCTGCCCAGGTCCAGCCCAACGAAAAAGAGCATCGCGTACAGCAGCGCCGATATGCCGGCGTCGCAATGGCTGAGCCACGGCGAGCCGCCCAGCAGATGGCCGGCCACAGCCCCGGCGACCAGGCACAGCGCGATGGAAATCGTGCTCACGAGCCGCCCTCCCGCCGCCGGCGCAGCGCCACATACAGCGCCACCAGCGCTACGCTTCCGGCCACAGCCCCGGCGGCCAGCGCCAGCGCCCGCAGGCCGATGGCGCCGGCCTGCGACAGCAATGCGCTGTCGGAGCCGATCTTTAGGCCCAGCAGCGCCACGATGCCATACAGGCACACATTCATGGCGATGGCAATAGGCCGCGGCAGGGCCTGGGGCTTCGCCCCTTCCTGGGCTTCGCCGTTTCCTTTCCAGCGCAGCAGCACCCGGCCAACGGCAAAGCCTGCTACGAGAAAGGCCATCAGGAGCATGTAAGACATGTTTAAATTTCCACGATGATCGGCAGGATCATCGGGCTGCGTTTGGTCTTCTCATAGAGGAACCTGCGCAGGTCGTTTCGCAGATCGCTCTTGATGTTGGCCCAGTCGGAGGATTTGCCGCGGGAGCGGGCCTTCTCCACAAAGGCGTTGATGAACTTGCGCACCTCTTCCATCATCTCGTCGGATTCCTTGACGTATACGAACCCACGGGAGATGACCTCCGGCGCGATCAGCAGCGTGCCCTGCTCCCGGCTGACCGTCATCACGACGACCAGCAGACCGTCCTGTGCCAGGTGCTTGCGGTCGCGCAACACAACGTTGCCGATGTCGCCCACGCCCAAGCCATCCACCATAACGCCGCCGGCCTGCACCGTATCGCCCATGCTGGCGCCGCGGTCACGGCTGAATTCGATGACGCGCCCGTTTTCCGGGATGAAGATGTTCTTGCGGTTCATGCCCAATGATTCAGCCAGTTGGCCATGCTGTTTCAGGTGCCGGTATTCGCCGTGCATGGGGATGAAGTACTTCGCCTTGGCCAGCGTATGAATGAGCTTGAGCTCCTCCTGGCACGCGTGGCCGGAGGCGTGAATCTCTGCCAGCGCGTCATAAATGACGGTGGCGCCCATGCGGAACAACTGATCGATGACGCGATTGACGTATTTCTCGTTGCCGGGGATGGGCTTGGCCGAGAAGATGACCGTGTCGCCGGAGCGGATCTCGATCTGGTTGTGCTCGCCGCCAGCCATACGCACGAGACCCGACATGGGCTCGCCCTGGCTGCCGGTTGTGATGACGACCAGGCGCTTGTCGTTAAGGTTCTTGACCTTCTCCAGCGCCACGATGCTGTCCTCGCGCACCTTGAGATAACCCAGTTCCTGGGCCATCGTCGCGATCTTGACCATGCTGCGCCCGGCAAAGCACACCTTGCGCGAATAGTGCTGCGCCGCGTCGATGATCTGCTGAATGCGGTGCACATTGCTGGAGAACGTGGAGATGATGATGCGCCCCTTGATGTCGCGGAACAACGCGTCCAGATTAGCCCCCACATGGGATTCGCTCAGCGAATACCCCGGGCGCTCCACATTGGTGCTCTCGCACATCAGCAGCAGCACGCCCTCCTCCCCCAGCTGGGCAAAGCGCGCAAAGTCCATGACCTCGCCGTCCACCGGTGTATAATCGATCTTGAAGTCGCCGGTCAGCAGCACCACGCCCACCGGCGTTGTGATGGCCAGCGCCACAGAATCCATGATGCTGTGGCTGGTCTTGATGAATTCCACCGTGAAACAGCCCAATTGCACCTTCTGCCGGGGCGTTACCTCGTGGCACACGGTGTTGCGCAGGCCGTTCTCGGCCATCTTGTATTGAGCAAGCATGATCGTAAGCTTGGTGCCGTAGATGGGCACGTTGAGAGACTTGGCCACATAGGGCAGCGCGCCGATGTGGTCCTCATGGCCGTGGGTCAGCACGATGCCGCGGACCTTCTGGCGGTTCTTCTCCAGATAGGTGATGTCGGGGATGACCAGATCGATACCGGGCATCTCCTCGGTGGGAAAGGCCAAGCCCGCGTCCACGACGATGATGTCGTTTCCGTATTCGAGCACGGTCATGTTTTTACCGATTTCCTCCACGCCCCCAATGGGTATCACCCTGAGCCTGGCAGTGGTTTTTGTTTTTGTCATGGGTATTCCTCCGTTATTCTTTCACACTCAGTATGAGCAAACGGCGAGGCAACTAAAATGATTTCATCGTCGCTATGGAAAAACCAGGCGACGGTCAAATGCGATTTCAATGGCCCTGCGTTTCAGGCCAGCCGGCATGCGTGTGCAGCCGGTTGTCGTAGTTGGTTGATATCGGGGCTGTCGTGCTAAGTACATGATGCATTTACTACATATTAAAGAAAGGGATTTCGCGCCTACTGGCGCGACCAAAGGGCTTTCCGATCGCCCTTTGGAAACCTTCGGACCCGATCATTGAATACGTATGTGATCACGTGGCTAACACAACAGCCCAGTAGTCCTATTGTTACAAAGCAGATGGTGTTACGGAATTACGATCTGCCCCTGGCAGCCGTCCCGCTGGATTAGCGCGGCGTTGGCCTCGTCGGTGTCCACATGCATGGACAGCTTGAACGACGGGCTCACCCGCACCACGACTTCGCCGAACTGCACCGGGCGGGCCGTCAGCGCCCGCACTTCCACGATTTGCTTGTCGTGCACGCCCAGACGGGCGGCGTCTTCAGGGGTCATGTGGATGTGGCGCTTGGCCACGATGAGGCCGGTGTCCAGCGTCACCTCGCCGCAGGGGCCGCGCAGCACCACGCCGGGGGTGCTGGCAATGTCGCCGCTCTCGCGCACCACGGTGGGCAGACCCAGCGCAAAGCTGTCGGTTACCGATACTTCCACCTGGGAAGCCGGACGCTCAGGGCCCAGTATGGCCACGTTCTTGAAGGAACTCTTGGGACCCACAACGTCCACGCGCTCTTCGCTGAGGAACTGGCCGGGCTGCGACAGGTCGCGCTTGAAGGTCAGCTTCTTGCCGGGCCCGAAAAGCTTCTCCACATCGGCGGCGGACAGATGCACGTGGCGGGCGGATACTTCGATCAGAAATGTGCTCATTGGTATATCTCCTTGTTAGTAATAGTATGCAATTGCTATCGCTATGCCCAGCATGCTGCCGGCCACAACCTCCACGGGCGTGTGGCCCAGCAGCTCCTTGAGCTTTTTCTCGTTGATGTAGTGCTCAGCGTAATAGTTCTCTATGAGCTCGTTGAGCAGCTTGGCCTGTTTGCCCGCGGCGCGGCGCACGCCGGCGGCGTCATACATGACGACCAGCGCGATCACCGTGGCTATGCCAAAGATCGCCGAATCGAATCCATTGAGCAGCCCGGCCATTGTGGCGGCGCACGTGACCGACGCCGAGTGGGAGCTGGGCATGCCGCCGGAGCCAAACAGGCGCACCAAGTCCAGCTTGCGCTGGAAAATCAGCGTCAGCACGACTTTGATGAGCTGCGCCAGCACCCAGGCGATCACCGTGGACATCAGTATTTGGTTGTGGACCAACTGCTGCAAGACATCCATATCGGGCTATTTCTTTCTGTGGTGGATGTATTGGGCCAGCAGGCGGAAAAACGCGCCGTCTTCCAGGCAAACCACGGAGTCTTCCGCCTTCTCGGCATGCTGCCGGGCCAGCTCTTTGGCGCGTTCCAGTCCGTAGAGCGTCACATAGGTCGTCTTGCTCTCCTGCTGGTCCTTGCCCACGGTCTTTCCCATCTCCGCTTCGGAGCCCTCGCAATCCAGTATGTCGTCGGTGATCTGGAACAGCATGCCCAGATGGTAGCCATACTCACGCATGCACTGCACGGTCGTGTCGTCGGGATCGTTGAGCGCGATGCCGCTTAAGATCGCGGCGGACAGCAGCGCGCCGGTCTTTTTCAGGTGCATGTCCTGCAGGTCGGCTTCGGTCGTGAACCTGCCAGTGGCCAGAATGTCCAGGCTCTGGCCGCCGATCATACCGCGGCTGCCCGACGCCTCGGCGATGTGCTGGGCGGTGCGCAGCGCGGCAGGCCCGCGGGCGATGCATGCCTCGATCATGACCTCGTAGGCCAGGTTGAGCAGGCCGTCGCCGGCCAGCAGCGCCATGGCATCGCCGTAGATCACGTGATTGGTGGGCTTGCCCCGGCGCAGCGTGTCATTGTCCATGCAGGGCAGGTCGTCGTGGATCAGCGAATAGGTGTGGATCATCTCGATGGCGCAGGCAAAGGGCAGAGCGCGCGCTTCGGAACCGCCGGTCAGGTCGTTGGCGGCCAGCAGGATGGCCGGGCGGATGCGCTTGCCGCCGCCCAGCAGGCTGTAGGCCATGGCCGCCCGGATCGTGTCCGGCGTGCCCTTCTGGCGATCCAGGTAACCGGCCAGCGCCGCGTCGATGATTCGCGCTTTGTCACTGAGATAGGCCTGGCAGTCGGCGACGCTATTCATCGGTCTCATCAAAGCTCACCTCATTCAATATCGTATTCTCTTGCACGAGCATCATAACCTTGCTGCGGCTGACGTCCAGCTTGCCGCGGCACAGCGCTGCCAGCTTCACGCCCTCTTCATACAGGCCGGTGGTCTCATCCAGCGTCAGCTTGCCACCCTCCAGGCGGCGCACGATGTCTTCCAGCCGCTCCATGGCCTGCTCGAAGCCCGGCTCCGGTGTAGCTTCCTTCTTGCGGGTCGGCATTATCCCTCCTACAGCACGCGCGCCTGTCGGGCGGCATCGGCAAATCGTATATCCACGGTCTGGCCCGGCGCAAGCTCGCCGGCGCGGGCGATGTAGCGGCCCTCGTCGGGGCTGTAGACGGCGGCATAACCGCGGCCCAGCACCGCCATGGGGTTCAGATCGCCCAGCCGGTTGCCGAGCATCGCCACGCGGGCATCCAGTGCGGTCAGTTCCCGGTTGGCGGCGTTGTCCAGCCGCTCGCGCAGGCCGTCCAGCCGCAGCGCCATCTGGGTCACGCGCTCCCGGGGGCCGTGCAGCGCCAGGCCCTGCTCCAGCAGCGCCAGCCGTGCTTCCTCCCGGGCCAGCCGGTGCATCATGGCGCCTGCTGCGCGGCCGCGCAGTTCGTCCACGGCGCGCAGCAGCGCCATCGCGTCTGGCACCGCCAGCTCCGCCGCTTCCGAAGGCGTGGCCGCCCGCAGGTCCGCGGCGAAATCCGCCAGGGAGAAATCCGTCTCGTGGCCGATGGCTGTGACGACGGGGATGCGGCTTTCCACAATGGCCCGCACGACGGCCTCGTCGTTGAACTCCCAAAGATCCTCAAAGGAGCCTCCGCCGCGCCCGACGATCAGCATGTCCACGGTTCCCAGGCGGTTGAAGGCCTGTATGCCCCGGGCGATCTCCATCGCCGCGCCGTCGCCCTGCACCCTGACCGGATAGAGCACGATCTGCGTGCGGGGGTTCCGCCGCCGGGCGATGCGGATGATGTCGCGGATGACAGCACCCGTGGGCGACGTGACCACGCCCACACGCTTAGGCATCACAGGCAGCGGCCGCTTGCGCTCACTGTCGAAATAGCCCAGCGCCCGAAAGCGCTCCTTGCGCTGCTCGAAGAGCACGTACAGGCTGCCAAACCCGGAGGTTTCCACCTCACGGACGTAAAAATTGACCTGCCCCTGCTCGCTGTAGAAGCCCAATCGTCCCCGGGCGCTGACCTTCATGCCCTCGGTCACCTTCTGCCCCACGCGCTGGTCCTGGCGGAACCACACGCAGCGCAGTACGGCGCGCTCATCCTTGAGCGTGAAGTAGGCATGGCCGGAGGCTGCCCGCTTGAAATCCGACACCTCGCCGCGCACCCGCAGGTTCTGCAGCCGCGGCTCGCTGTCGAAGCTCTTCTTCAGGAACTCCCCGACTTCAGAGACGGTGAACACCCATTCGGTCATTTCGCAGCCGCTTCCAGCGTGTTCTCCAGTAGCATGGCCCGGGTCATGGGCCCCACACCGCCGGGCACCGGCGTAATCCAGCCGGCCACTTCTTGGGCCTGTTCAAAAGCCACGTCGCCGACCATGCCGTCCTCGGTGCGGTTGATGCCCACGTCGATGACTGCGGCGCCGGGCTTGATCATGTCGGCGGTGATGAACTCCGGTTTTCCGATGGCGGCCACAAGGATGTCCGCCTGGCGGGTAATGGATGCCAGATCGGCGGTGCGGCTGTGGCACATGGTCACCGTGGCGTGCTCGGCCAGCAGCAGCAGAGCCGCCGGTTTGCCCACGATGTTGCTGCGCCCCACAACCACGGCGTGCTTGCCGCGGATGTCGATGCCGGCGTCTTTCAGCAGCCACACGACCGCCCGGGGCGTGCAGGGCACAAAGCCGCTGCCGCCGGTGGTCAGCAGGCCCACGTTGATCAGGTGGAAGCCGTCCACGTCCTTAGCCGGATCTATGGCCAGTATCACGGCGGATTCATCCAGATGCTTGGGCAGCGGCAGCTGCACCAGGATGCCGTGGATGCGCGGGTCGGCGTTGAGGCTATGTATCAGCGCCAGCAGCGTCTCCATCGTTGTGTCCATGCTCAACCGATGTACCTGCGAATGGAAGCCCACCTGCTGGCAGTCCTTCTCCTTGCTGTTGACATAGATGTGGGAAGCCGGGTCGTCGCCTACTAAAACAACTGCCAGACCAGGGGTGATCCCCTTCTCCTGCTTTAGCTGGGCGGCCTGCGCGGCGACGCGTTTGCGGATGGCACGGGCTGCGGCCTTGCCGTCGATCAATTGTGCGCTCATGGGTGCTCCTCTATCGTAAAAAATTGATGACCCAACATGGCCACGCCCACGGCGTTGTCGCTGGACAAGCCCGGCGCGGCAAAGCGCGCTTCCACACCCTGCGCCGCCAACCGCGCCGCCCACTGGCCACGCAGATAGCCGTTGGATGCCACGCCGCCGATGAACAGCACCCGGCGCAACCCGCGCTCTTGCGCTGCGTGCAGCGCCATGGCCGCAAAGGCCTCTGCCAGCGCCGCCTGCAAGGCGTGGGCCACGGCAGCGCCGTCGGCGCCGGCCTCTATGGCCCGCTGGGCGGCGGCTTCCGCGCCGCTCAGGTTGCAGTCAGCGCCGCTCACGCGCACCTTGATGCCCAGATTTTGCGGGCGCTCACAGCGCAGCGCCAGCTGCTCCAGCGCCGGCCCCGCCGGAAAGGGCAGGCCCAACGCCACGCCCACGCGGTCGATGAGCTGGCCCGCGTGCACATCCAGCCCCTGGCCCACGATCTCCACAAAAAAACCGCCCGGCCGCGGCGCGGCGCACAACAGCTCCGTGGTGCCGCCAGACAGGTGAAACGCCAAAAACGATTCCCGAAACGCCTCGGCCGCCCCCAGACATCCGGCGGCGATGTGGCCCTCCTGATGGGAACTGCGCATAAGCGGCACGCCCAGCGCGCTGGCCAGGCTTCTGGCCGCCCCCGAGCCCGCCGTGAACACCGGCATGTAGCTGCCCTCCACCGGACGCGGGCGCTCGCTCACGGCAATGGCTTCCACACGGCCCTTTAACCCACCCAGCCGCTCGAAGAGCTGTGGCAGCTGCTGCACATGGGCAAACAGCGCGTCGCTCTGGCGCATACCCCGGCTGCCCTGCGGCGCGCGCAGCAGAAGCCTTTCGTCGGCTTGCAGGCCGGCGTCGCCATATAGGGCGACCGATGTCGTATAACAGCTGGTGTCGATGCCCAGCACCGTCATGGGGCCAGCGCTTCTTGTTTCTTGAACACGGTGGACAGCACGCCGTTGACGAACGTGCCGCTGTTCTCGGTGGAATACTGCTTGGCCAGCTCTACACATTCGTTGATCGTGACCGCGCCGGGAATGTCTTCGCGGTGCAGCAGTTCAAATACGCCCAACCGCAGCACAGCCAAATCCACCTTGGGCAGGCGGCTGAGCTTCCAGGCCACGGCTTCGTCCTCTATGACCTTGTCCAGCTGCGCGACGTTCTGGCGCACGCCTTCTATCACGCTGTGCAGATATTCCTTGTCGTCTTCGTTGAGCGCGTCCGCGCTGATCGCTTCGCCCACGACGGTTTCGCCCAGCGTGGTGTGTATGTTGGCGTCCTCGTCGCCGGCCATATCCCAGTGATACAGCAGCAGCACCGCCGATTCCCGGGCCTTCTTTCTACTCATCGGGGCTCCTCATTTGTTTCCTTTTGGCAGTATCCTTTCCACAAACTCCAGGAATTCCTCACGGGAATCGCGATAGACGCCCCAGGCGTACCCCGCGCCGACGCACAGCGCGATCAGCAACGTGCGCCAAAAACCCAGCGTGAGAAAAAGCACCGCCACGACCAGCCCTGCGGCCGATCCGATGACGCGGCCGAAATTCTTTCGTATAAAGGTCGCAACGGTTTCGCGCATTTAGCGCCCCTTCCCGGCACCGGCAGGCTTGTTGGTGTCCACAAGTATGCCGATCTGGTGGACTGTGAGGCCGGTGATCGTCTCCAGATGGCTCTTGAGCTCAGTCTGAATCCCGGTGGTCAGTTCCGGCAGCGTCACGCCTTCCTTGACGCACAGGCGCAAGCGCACCAACAGGCCGCTCTTGCCTTCCAGCACCGCCGAGGAGCTGGCCGTGACCTCCGGCTTGGTGGCCAGATAGGAGGCCACGATCTGCTTGAGCGTGGCGATGGAGATCGCGATCTCGCCGTTTTCACTGGTCTTCAGGCGCGTGTAGAGCGCGCCTCTGCCGGAGCCGTAGCTGGCCGCCAGCAGGCGCACAGCAACCAAAAACACCAGCAGCGCGATGCCGCCGATGATCCATTGGTTGACGCTCCACACCGGCAGCAGCGCCTGCAGGAAGATGACGGCGCCCTCAAGTGGGACCAAAGAAAGCGCCACCGCACCCAACAGGAACGACAGCGCAAGCAGGAACAACAGAACCAGCACCAGCAGGAACTTGTCAAAAATCGTCATTCTCATTGGTGTATCCTCGCTTAAACCTCGGCGCGGCAGGGAACCCCTGCCGCGAACTCTCCCCTATTCCGCTACCGGCGGTTCCACCGGCGTTTCCTTGACAAACTGGATGCCCAGCACATTGACGTTGACGCGCTCCACGGTGAGCCCGGTCATCGTCTCGATGGCCTTCACGACGTTGGCCTGCACCTTGCGGCTGACCTCGTGGAGCTTATAGCCGTAGGTCACAACCATGTTGATGTCCACGTTAAGCACCTTGTCGTTGAGCGTGATCTTGATGCCCTTGGCCAGGTTTTTGCGGCCCAGAAGCTCGGCGATGCCGCCAGCCAGGCCGCCGGACATGCCGGCCACGCCCTCAATCTCTGTGGCGGCCAAACCCGCTATGATGGCAAGGACGTCGTTGGCAAAAGAAACATTGCCGATTTCGCTGCTCTGCGGCGCATCGGTGGTTTTGTTTTCGGACATTGCGCACACCTCCATAGGCAGGCCGCGGCAGCGGCCGTCGCGTTGCACACCCTTATTATAGCAAAAGTTGCCGCCAATTACAAATAAATTGTATGGCTATACCGACTGCTGCGCCACCGGTTGGGGGTACAGGGAAACACTGCCTAAACGCACCACGGGGGCAGCGGGCCCTCCCCTGGCCGCCCGCATGCCCCCGACCCATGGCGTCATTGCACCGGTATGATCTTGATATTCTCCGCCTTTTCGCCGGTCTGCGTGCGGGCGATGTCCAATATCTTGGCGACCTCGGCGTCGGTCAGTTCCGCCTTGCCGATCATGATGCTGACTGTGCCCGGCGCGTACAGAGCGGCTGCCTTGTCGAAGCCCTGGGCCTTGAGCAGCGACTCCATGGCCAGCTCCTTTTCCATGGATGTGGCGATGGTCAGCTTCTCCTGCTTGGCAGTCTTGAGCGTCTCGGCGTCGGTCTTGTCATCGTTGATCAGGGAGTCCAGATACTTGAGCTCGTCGGCGCGGTCCTGCTCCCGGTTGGTCACATAGTCCACGAAGAAGTTTCCCGTGGTCACCGAGCCGGTGTCGGTCTGCACGACGGCGGAGGCGCTGGGCTTGGGCGACTTTCCGGGCGTTACCTTGCCCTTGTTGAACTGGTAGTTGAGGATGGGAGCGGCGATCAGCAGGACCGCCAGCCCCGCCAGTACGATGATGCGCTGCTTGGCCGATGTCATGGGGTTCCCTCCTTATGATTTGATGTATCCATCGGGAGCACCTCGATGCGGTTGGCCGGCAGTTGGAGCGCGACCTGCACTGCAGCCGCCAGCCTCAACCGCACCTCCAGCGCCGATGCGCCCTCCGCCACCACCAAAACGCCTAGCACCTCCGGCTCCTTCTGCGTGAGAACCATCGGCTCGGTCCCATTCTTCCCTTGTATGACCACGGGTTCGCGGTTCTCCGTCGTGGATACGGTGTGGCTTTCCGTGCCGGAGCTGCCGCCGTCGGATGTGTTTTTCTGCGTATCCACGCTCATGGCCGGCACGATTTCCGGCCCTGTGGCATAGGCGACAAACACCTGTACGTTTCCCGCGTTCTCAATTTGGCCCAGAATGCTCTGCAGCCGGACTTCCAGGCTGTCCGACGTCTGCGACGCCGGCTTCGATTCGTCCAGAGCCGCCTCCTGCGGGGCCGGCGTCAGGCTGCTGGTGAAGATCGTGATCAGCAGCGCCACCGCCGTCACGCCGGCGATGACCAGCGTAAGGTTGTTCTCCTTGCGCAGGAACTGCTTGATCTTTTCCAGAATGCCGCTCTTGTCCATGGTCCTTCCCCTCGTGAGCATACTCCATACAAACCTATGCGCATGCAGGCGGCGGATATTCCAGCCATACACAGAAAACCAATGGGCGATATGTGTGCCTGTGCTGGATTGTATGTATGCAACTCCCCAAACATGCAATATAAACATGAAAAAAGGACAGCCAGTCGGCCGTCCTCTTCGGGTTCAATGGTATGTGTTACACAGGTTTTGCGAAGATCGGGTTGCTCGGGTTGGGGCTCAGCGTTACATGCAGCGAGAGCTTCTCGTGCACCGAAGGAATGCCGAAGACATCCTCCCCGGCCACGATGAGCGTCCGCAGCGCCGCAAGCTCTTGGGCCTGGCCGTTCACGCTGAACGTGGCGCTGCCCTGCAGCACCGTGGCGATCAGCGTGGAATGTTCATGGCGGTGTTCGGGTATCGTCTGACCGGGCATCAGGTTTAGCACGAAGCACAGCACATCCGGCGTGTCCAGCACGATCTTCTTGGTCAGTGAAGTCTCATTGTGAACCATGAATTCCTTAAGGTCATGAACTTCCATGGGGCATGCTCCTTTCTTTTGGAGATGCCTCTATTTTACCACAGGACGGAGCACTTCACACCCCAGCCACTTCTGCAGCGGCGCAGGCACGGCCACGGAACCGTCGGCGCGCTGGTGCTGCTCCAGTATGGCCGGCAGAATGCGCGAGGTGGCCAGGCCGCTGCCGTTGAGCGTGTGGATGAAGTCCACCTTTTTGTCGGCCTCTCGGCGATAGCGCATGCGGCCGCGGCGGGCCTGGTATTCGTGGGCGTTGGAGACCGAGCTTACCTCCTTGTATTCGTTCATCGACGGCAGCCACACCTCGATGTCATAGGTCGTGGCCATGCTGGCGCTGCAATCGCCCGCCGCCAGCTTGCTCAGGTGGTAGTGCAGACCCAGGCCCTGCACCAGCTTCTCGGCCTTGGCGATCAGCTCCTCAAAGGCGGCTTTGGAGCCCTCCGGCGTTGTGAATTGGAACATCTCGACCTTGTTGAACTGATGCCCGCGGATCATGCCGCGCTCGTTGGCGCGGTAGCTGCCGGCCTCGCGGCGATAGCAAGGCGTATAGGCGAACAGCTTCTTGGGCAGCGCGCTCTCGGGCAGAATCTCGTCGCGGTAAAGGTTGACCAGCGCCGTCTCCGCCGTGGGCAGCAGAAAGGCCATGCGGTCCTCCCGCAGGCGGAAGACATCCTCCTCGAACTTGGGGAACTGCCCGGCGGTGAATCCGCACTCCCAGTTGAGGATGTGGGGCGGCAGGATGAACTCGTAGCCGTCGGCCAGGTGGCTCTCCACGAAGTAGTTGAGCAGCGCCCACTCGATGCGGGCGCCCAGCCCGGTATACAGCCAGAAGCCGTTGCCGCCCATCTTGACGCCGCGCTCATAATCGATGAGCCCCAGCGACAGCTCCAGCTCCACATGGTCCTTGGGTTTGAAGTCCAAAGCCGGTTTTGCGCCAAAGGTGCGCACCACAGCGTTGGCCTCCTTGCCGCCGGCCACCACATCGTCGGCGGGCAGGTTGGGCAGCGCCGCCACGAAGGTGTCGATGCGATCCTCCACGGCCTTGAGCTCACCGTCCAG
Organism: Bacillota bacterium; assembly: GCA_023410875.1. GTDB lineage: Bacteria > Bacillota > Clostridia > Christensenellales > UMGS416 > JAEYRA01. Next base: position 28,947 of record JAEYPH010000019.1, read on the forward strand.
CTCCTTGATGCGCTCGTTGATCGCCCGGCTCTGCTCCAGCAGGCCTTCCACATCCTCGCCGCGTTTCTTGGCGGCGGGCACTTCCTTGGAGATACGGTTGCGCTCGGCCTTGAGCTGCTCGGCCTCCAGGATCACGGCGCGGCGGCGCTCGTCCCAGCTCAAAAAGTCCGTAAAGTCCACGTCGTATTGGCGCTTGGCCAGCGCGGCCTTCACGTAATCGGGGTTGGTGCGGATCAATGCGATGTCCAGCATGTCAGTTCCTCCTTCTGCATAAAAAACGTCCCGATGGAATACCCATCGGGACGGTGCAAACCGCGGTGCCACCCGGCTTCTCCGCACAGCGGAGCTCTCATTTGGCTGTAACGGGCCTGCCCGCGGTGCTCCTCGCCCCAAGGCTCCGGGATGGAAAGGCTCGCCCGCGCACCGGCTTGCACCACCCGCCGGTTCTCTGCGCCGCGCAACGGCCATGTTTCCCTTCACTGCCTGATATTGCTGCCATTATAGTATAAACCGATGGCCGTTGCAATACGCGATTGCAGTCACTTCTGCGGCGTCATCTTGATCGACATCAGCAGTTTGTAGTCCTGTAAATCCGAATCGTTGCGGATATCGAACATCATCCATTTGCCCATCTTCATATAGTCCTGGGCGCTGCCATACCGGGCTCGCATCTGCGGCGACAGATGGTTCATCAGCATTCCCATCTCTGTTTCATGTTTATAGCTGATGACGATGAAGACGGAGAAGAAGCCTTCGTCGGGGTAGAGCGTGCCGAAGGACTGCCCGCTTTTCTGAAACTTGACGTTCCAGCCGGGCTTGCCGGAACAGGTGCTGTAAGTCATTTTCGGCTTTGAGCGGTATGCGGAATCCATGTAATCGAACAGCGACTGCCACAGCCGCTTGCCTTCCCCGCCGATGTAATCCGCCATGGCGTCAAAGCTGGGCTGAACGGTTTGTGGATACAACTCATTCCAATCCATTGTCCGCATCTCCTTTGCTTCATAGGTCGTCTAATCTTTTGGTGTATTTCTCGACATCAAATGACTGTTTATCCTTCAGAATAAAATATATATCTTCGATCAGCACAGCCCCTATCATTTCTTTTGCTTCCTTTTCCGTATAACCGGAAGAAACAAGCCGCTTAAAAGTACGGCCCGTACATTGCGGATCATCCATTTTTATTTGATTTTCTACAATCTCTAAGATAGCAAACTTCAACCTGTCATTCGACATACATTTTCACCTTTGCTTCATTCGTGTTCGATAACCCAACACCATCTGCCAACAGTATACTGCATTACGCCGCCTTCGCACAGACTATGAACGAATGTAACTCAGGTCACATAACCGGCACAGCTACGCCATTACAATGAAACATGCGATTGCATTGATAAAAAAACATCAAGGAGAGAACAACATGAAGGTACTCATCGTGGGCGGCGTGGCCGGGGGCGCCAGTTGCGCGGCCAGGCTGCGGCGGTTGGACGAGCACGCCGAAATCATACTGATCGAACGCGGGGAGTACATCTCCTTTGCAAACTGCGGCCTGCCCTATCACATCAGCGGCGTCATCGCCGATGAGGACGACCTGCTGCTGCAAACGCCGCAGAGCTTCCAGAAGCGCTTCGCCATTGAGGTGCGCACGGAAACCGAGGCGCTGGCCGTGGACGCCGCGCAAAAGACGCTGCACCTCAAGGACCTGGCCACCGGCCGCGAGTATGCCGAGAGCTATGACGCGCTGGTGCTGGCCCCCGGCGCCGAGCCCATCCGCCCGCCGCTGCCGGGGCTCAACAGCTCTAAGGTCTACACATTGCGTAACATTCCCGACATGCAGCGCATCATCGGCATCGCCCGCGGCGCGCAGCGCGTCGTCGTGATCGGCGGCGGCTACATCGGCATCGAAGTGGCCGACAACCTGCGGGAGCTGGGCTTGGAAGTGGACATCGTGGAGCTGGCCGACCACATCGTCGGGCCGTTGGACGTGGAGATGGCCAACCTGCTGACGCCGGTGCTGTGCAACCACGGCGTGGGCCTGCGCTTGGGCGACGGCATCGCCGCCGTGCGCGAGCAAGAGAACGGCATCGTCGTAGTGCTGGGCAGCGGCGCGGAGATCCCCTGCGATTTCGCCGTAATGGGCATCGGCGTACGCCCGGAGACTGCGCTGGCCAAGTCCGCCGGCTGCGTCATCGGCGCTACGGGAGCCATCGTCGTGGATGAGGGCATGCACACCAGCGTGCCGGGCATCTACGCCGTGGGCGACGCCATAGAGGTGCGCGACTTCGTAAGCCACGAGGTCGCCCGCATTCCGCTGGCCGGCCCCGCCAACCGCCAGGGCCGCATCGCCGCCGACAACATCGCCGGCCGCAATGCAGCCTATCGCGACACACTGGGCGCGGCGGTGCTCAAGGTGTTCGACCACACGGTGGCCATGGTGGGCAACAACGAGCGCCAGCTCAAGGCCCGCGGCGTGGAGTATGACAAGGTCTACACCCACTCAGGCTCCCACGCCGGCTACTACCCCGGCGCTCGGCCCATCTCGCTCAAGCTGCTCTTCGAGAAGCCCTCGGGCAAGCTGTTGGGCGCTCAGGCCATCGGCCTGGAGGGCGTGGACAAACGCATCGACGTGCTGGCCACGGCCATGCGCGCCGGCATGACGGTGTTCGATCTGGAGCACCTGGAGCTCTCCTATGCGCCGCCCTACTCCTCGGCCAAGGACCCGGTGAACGTTGCAGGCTTCGTGGCGGCCAACCTGCTGCGCGGCGATATGCCCGCCTTGCACTGGCACGAAATTGCCGGATACGACCATTCCCAGGTGATGCTGGTGGACGTGCGCACGCCGCAGGAATACGCCGCCGGCACCGTGGAGGACGCTGTGAACATCCCGCTGGACGACCTGCGCAGCCGACTGGATGAGCTGCCGAAGGACAAGGAGATTTGGGTGCACTGCCAGGTGGGCCTGCGCGGATACTTGGCGGTGCGCACGTTGATGCAGCACGGCTACCGCGCCCGCAACCTGGTGGGCGGCTACAAGACCTGGAAAACCGCCACCGGCGGCGCGCCCGCCGCGCCCAACCGGCGCGCGCCCCTGCCCTGCGGCGCCGACGCCGACGAGACCAACGATCGCGGCGAGCTCAAGAATGTACCGGAGGAAACCATGGAGTTTAAGCATGTTGTTGACGCCCGCGGCCTGCAGTGCCCCGGCCCCATCATGAGCACGTTCCAGGCGCTGGAAGGCCTGCAGGACGGCGAACGCGTCCAGGTGCTGGCCACGGACCCCGGCTTTGCAGCGGACATCGGCGCGTGGTGCCGACGCACCGGCAACACGCTGGAGAGCAACGAGTTCAAGAACGGCAGCTATATCTGCACCATCCGCAAGGGCACAACCGGCGAGCCGCAGCAGGCCAAAGCCGGCTTCTGCAGCAACGACAAGACCATGGTCGTATTCTCGGGAGACCTGGATAAGGCTCTGGCCTCCTTCATCATCGCCAACGGAGCGGCGGCCATGGGGCGCAAGGTCACGATGTTCTTCACCTTCTGGGGCCTGAACATCCTGCGCAAGTCCCAGAGGGTCAGGGTGTCCAAGGATTCCTTTGGCCGCATGTTTGGCGCCATGATGCCCCGGGGCACGGGCAAACTGGGCCTATCCAAGATGAACATGCTGGGTATGGGTCCGGCGATGATCCGCTTCATTATGGGCAAGAAGAGCGTTTCCCCTCTGGACGACCTGATCGCCCAGGCCAAACGCAACGGCGTCAAGATGATCGCATGCTCCATGTCCATGGACATCATGGGGCTAAAGGCCGAGGAGTTCATCGACGGTGTGGAAATCGCCGGCGTGGCCAGCTATCTGGCCGCGGCGGAGGAAGCGGATACCAACTTGTTTATATAACAATACCTTGTTTAGCAAGAGGCTATCGCGTTAGTCGCATAACGGTATCTTTATCCAACAGATGGGCCGAAGGTTTCCAAAGGGCGATCGGAAAGCCCTTTGGTCGCGCCTACAGGCGCGAAATCCTTCCCTTCTGTAGGAAATATACCTTATGCGCTTAGCGCGTAGCTCTTTTTTATGCACATTATCTTAACATTCTATGAAAAATAAACAGCGGAATTCTGACGAATGCTGCCTTTGTATTGTTATTCTGTGCCTGCGCCACTATAATGTGGTTGTGAAAACGAGATTGGAGGGGCCTTGATGTACTACGGCGAATTCAACGACTCCTTTCCGCCGCAGACCGACGGCGTCGCCCAGACCACACTCAACTACACCAAGTGGCTCAACGAGATGGCGAGCGTAAGCGCATGCGCCGTGGCGCCTCAGTTTGCCCGTGCGATGGATCACAACTACAATTTCCCGGTGATCCGCTTCATCTCGATACCGCTGTTTCTGGCCAAGGACTACATGCTGGGCCTGCCGGAGATTGCCTTTCGCACAACCGTCAAGCTGGACAACCTTCCGCTGGACTTGGTGCACGCCCACTGTCCCTTCGCATCGGGCACGCTGGCGCTGATGACCGCCCGCCGCAAGAATGTACCGCTGGTGGCTACGTTCCATTCCAAGTTTGCCGACGACTTCGCCCAGCGGCTCAAGATGGAGGCCGCCGGCGAGATCGCCGCGAAGTATGTGGCCACCTTCTTTGCCCAGGCCGACGAGGTGTGGGCCGTCAACGCCTCCTCGGCGCGCACGCTGGCCAACTATGGCTATCGCGGCCCGGTGAAGGCCATGCCCAACGGATGTGACTTTGACACGCTGCAGCGCACGCCGCAGATGCGCGCACAGGTGCTGCAGCGCTTTGAGCTCACGGATAAGCCGCTGCTGCTGTTCGTGGGCCGCATGGCCGAGCAGAAGAACATCCCCATCCTGCTCAAGGCCTTCTCTCATATGCAGACCGACTGCAACCTGATGCTGGTGGGCGACGGCGAACGCCGGGGCAGCTACCGTCGGTTGGCCGAAGAGCTGGGCGTCGCCTCGCGGGTGCGCTTCCCCGGCACCGTGCAGGACCGTGAGCTGCTGCGCAGCATCTATGCCTCGGCAGACCTTTTTTGCCTGCCCTCCATCTATGACAACGCACCGCTGGTCGTGCGGGAGGCCGCAGCCTGCGGCACGCCTTCGGCGCTCATCGAGGGCTCTGATTCCGCCGAAGGCATCGTGGACGGCGTCAACGGCTTCACCTCGGCATTGGACGTGGTGGCCTATACCCGCACGCTGGACGCAGCCCTAGGCAACCCCGAGCGCCTGCGCGCTGCCGGCGATGAAGCCCGCAAGACCGTGTACATGAGCTGGCAGACCGTCGTGGGCATCGCCGAGGGGCGCTACCGCGAGGTCATCGCCGAGTACAAGGTTAAGCAGGCCGTTGCCCGGGGCAAGCGGCGCTATTATTCCATCTCCTCCGTCATCGCTCAGGAGCTGTTCAACAAGCAGGTCGTACGCATACGTTTCACCGGTCACCGCGTCAACCGCCTGGCCAAGCGGCAAACCCGCATCGCCCGCGCCCGCACCCAGCGTCTGCAGCATGTCACGCTGATGAAGATCAAGGATCTGCGGTTGTCTATGATGGACAAGCTTCGCAAATAGGGCACTTAAGGCTTCCCTTCGCCTTCAAGGCCAGCCCATTGCGGATGCGATTCCAGCAGCGCGGCGTTGGCCTTTTTCAACTGCTCGTGGTATTGCTCATAGGCTGGGCTTATGACGCGCAGATTGCCTATGAAGTTCTGCTCATAGCCATTGCGCCGCTGAAAATCCAGCATGGCTTGCCGCAAGCCGGCAGCCGGCGATTGGCTGTACTCCTCCGATGTGCGCCATTGCAGATAGTGCTCCAGCCACTGCTCATGATCACGGTAGAACTGTTCAGCGTCTTCCAGCGCCTCCCGCGTGTGTCGGTCCATCTGCTCCATCTGCTCCCGATCCAGACCGCCCAGGCTTTGCTCCAGAAGCTCCTGCAATTCGGGGGCAAGGGCCAGCGGCTCCAGCTCGTCCAGCCAATCCACCATGATCCGGTAGGCGCGTTCCTTTTCCGGTGTATCCAGCGGCTCATCCAGGAAGCGCTGGAAGTGTACACACACGAATACCCCAAAGGGGCCGGGGAACGCCTGCAGCAGGCGCTGCGACACCGTGGAGGCCGCCGCGATCTGCCGGGTGCGCGTCCACGCGCCCTCCATGTCATAGCAACCGGCCAGCTCCTTGAGCTGCGCCAGGGCCAGCCGCCGCTGCTCCTGCTGCGCTTCCAGCCTGCCGATGATGCTCTGCAACACAGCGGGCCTTTTCTCAGGGTTGCACAAGACCAGCCCGATGTCCGCGACCGACAGGTTCAGGCCGCGCAGCACGGAAATCTCTTTGAGCCGCTCCAAATCTTCCTCAGAATAGCTGCGATAGCCGTTGCCCTCTACGGCGGGCTGCAGCAGGCCGCGCTTCTCGTAGTGCGACACCGCCTTTTTGGTCAGGCCGCTGGCCTGACAAACCTCTTTGATCGTCATCTTTCATCGCCTCATAAAAAGCATAAACCGATCCCCAGGGGATCGGTCAAGCATCTTTTTTTATGGAACGCTACCCTCTTGTATAGCGCCGGATGAGTTCCCGGTGCAGCGGATAGAGTGTGATGAGATCCTCAGCTCTGGGCATGGAAAAGGTCTCAAAGCGGAACTCCGGGTACACCGTGCAGCCGATGAGCGCCCAGCCCCGCCCCGGCTGCGGCGCGATGGCATAGGTTGTGCCGGCGCGCACGGCCAGCTGCGGCCGCTGCCCCGACGCCAGATCGCCGCCCAGCGCGGCGGCTTGATACTCGCCGTCGATGAACTGGTGCACGCTCAACGCCGCGCCCTGGTAGTGGTGCAGCAGCTCATCCTGCCCCAGCCGGTGGAAGGCCGAGAACTCGCTCTCGTCGAGAAGATAATAGATGGCCGAACCGCAGCGCTGCCCGCCTTCAAGCAAAGTCTCGCTCTCGTAAACGCGGCGATACCAGCCACCCTCGGGGTGGGGCTGCAGCCCCAGCAGTGCGATGATCTCCGCGGCCTCCATGCCTAGAGCGTGGCGGCGATGCCGCGCAGCAGCTTCTTCATCTTGTCCTCCACGCGGCGGCCTGTCTCCAGCACCTCCTGGTGGGTGATGGGCTGATCCAGTATGCCGGCGGCCATGTTGGTCATGCAGCTGACACCCAGCACCTTGAGGCCCGCGTGGCGCGCGGCGATAACCTCGGGCACGGTGGACATGCCCACCGCGTCGCCGCCCAGCAGGCGCACCATGCGGATCTCCGCCGGCGTCTCGAACTGCGGGCCCAGGAACATCGCGTACACGCCCGTGCGCACCATGACGCCCAGCTCCTGCGCGACGCTCTGGGCCCGCTCGATAAGGGCGGGATCATAAGCGCGGCTCAGGTCCACGAAACGCTGACCGATGGCGGCGGCGTATTCACCTGTGATCGGCGACACGCCCATCAGGTTCAGATGGTCGGTGATCAGCATCAAGTCTCCCGGAGAAAACCGCGTGTTGACCGCGCCGGCGGCGTTGGTCAGGATCAGCGTTTCCACGCCCAGGGCTTTGAGCGCATACACCGGAAAGGCCACCTGGTGGGCGGCGTAGCCCTCATAGATGTGGTTGCGTCCGGACATCACCGCGCAGGGCACGCCGCCCACATGGCCCAGCAGCAGCCGGCCGGCGTGGCCCTGGGCTGTGGAGGGCACAAAGCCCGGTATGTCGCCGTAGGGAATCTCCGCGCGCACATCCATGATGTCGGAGATGCCGCCCAGGCCGCTGCCCAGCACCATGGCCACCCGCGGCGAAAGGTCGCACACACTGCGGATGGCTTGGGCACTCTGTTCAAAGCTGTTCATGGTTCTACCCCCACAAGAGTGTTTTCATCGATTGGCCGTAGCCCGCCGGCACGCCGAAGCGGTCGGCGATGGTCTGCCCAAGGTCCATGTATCCCTGGCGCGTGCCCAGGTCCACACCGCGGCGCATGGATGGCCCCCAGGCCAGCAGCGGCACATGCTCACGGGTGTGGTCGGTACCGGCAAAGCACGGGTCCACGCCATGATCGGCTGTGAAGAACAGCGCGTCATCGGGCTTCATCGCCGCCAGCAGGGCCGGCAGGGCGTCGTCCACGGCTTTTAGCGCCGCCGCGAAGCCGGGAGCGTCGTTGCGGTGGCCGTAGATCATGTCGAAATCCACCAGGTTGGCAAAATAAAAACCGTCGCCGCCTTGCTCCACGCACCGCTGCGTGGCGGCCAGACCCTCGGCGTTGCTGTGGGTCGGCAGCCATTCATCGATGGATCGGCTGGCGAAGATGTCCTCTATCTTGCCGATGGCTGTAACCTGGACGCCGGCTGCCGTGAGCTTGTCCAGCAGATGGCCCGGCGGCGGCTCCAGCGAAAAATCCCTGCGGTTGCCGGTGCGGCGGAACCCCCCCGCTTCGCCCTCGAAGGGCCGGGCGATCACACGCCCCACAGCGTGGGGGCCGGTCAGCAGAGCGCGGGCGGCGCTGCACATCTCATACAGCCGCTCCAGCGGGATCACTCCCTCATGAGCGGCGATCTGGAACACGCTGTCCGCCGACGTGTAGACGATGGGCCAACCGGTGCGCACATGCTCGGCTCCCAGGCTTTGTATGATCTCGGTACCGCTGGCGGCGCAGTTGCCCAGCACATCCAGCCCCGTAGCCGCTTTGAAGGCATTGATAACTTCCGGCGGGAAGCCGTCGGGATAGGTCGGGAACGGACGTTCGGTCACAATGCCGGCCATCTCCCAATGGCCGGTGGTCGTATCCTTGCCCTGGGACACCTCTGCCATGAGCCCATAGCAGCCCTCGCAGGGCCGCGGGTCACGAAAGGATGTGCCCGGCATGTTGTATAGCCCCAGGCGTGCCAGGTTGGGCAGCTCCACACCGGTGGCGCGCAGCACGTGGCCCAAGGTATCCGCCCCGGCGTCTCCGAAGCGCGCCGAATCCGGCTGCTCGCCCGCGCCCACACCATCCAGCACCACGAGGAACACTCTCATCGCGTTAGCCTTCCTTTGTGCCGCAGCGCAGGCCCAGCTCCGCGGCCACGCCGCGCACATACTCCGCCGCCAGGTCATAATCCTGCTGGCTGCTCAGGTGCTCCAGCATCACCGGGATGCCGGGGTCCGTGGCCTGCACTGCCGTGAGCAGCGCCCGATAATCGAAGCCGCCCAGGCCGGGGCGCACCTCGTCCAGATGGGTCGTAAGCTGCTCGCGCAGCACGATGTCCTTGGCGTGCACGCTCTTGATGCGCGAGCCCAGCGTGGCGAAGGCTTCGGCGATCATGCGGCCGCTCTCGTAGTACAGCCGCGGGCTGCACGTGATGTTGACCAGGTCCACATGGGCCACGAAGCCCGGCCGCCCAACCGCGTCGATCAAGTCCAGATTCTCCTGTGCCGTGGTCGGGAACATCCATGGCATCATCTCCAGCGAGAAGGCCGTGCGCCTCGGGCGCACCTCGTCCAGCAGGCGGTGCACATAGGCCACGATGCGGTCAAAGGTCTCCTGTGTCAGGTTGAGCGGATGGGGCCCGTCCCATACTTCGCCACGGCTGCCGCACACGTTGACACAACAGCCCGCGCCTATCTTCTCAGCCAGCAGCATCGCCTGCACCAAGCCGCGGTAGCCCTGCTCGGCCACCGCCGGGTCGGGGTGCAAAGGGTTGTTGAGCCATGCGCCCACCTCGGCGATGATTATGTCGTTCTCCGCGGCGGCGTGGTGGTAATCCTCGATCTGCGCATCGGAAGCATCCAGGCCAACGGGGCAATAGGCGGCGTCATAACCCCGGCGCCGGAGGGCGTCCACCCAACCCTGCGGGTCGGTCCAGCGATCAAAGAGCGGCGCACCGAATCTCATGATCCTTCCTCCTCAGTCGTTCTCCAGCAGTTCCAGCATCAGCTTGAGTTTGCCCTGGACGTCCTCTACATACGCATAGCGCCCACCGGTGTATTCGCCGGTCTGCACACCTTTCATGCCCCAGCGCTCCAGCAGGTTGATCTTGTCCTTCATCCCCTTGATGACGAATGCGATGTGGTGGAAGCCTTCGCCGTCGCGATCCAGGCATTCCCGCCACACCGAGGGCTGCTCGTCGGGCTGTATGAGTTCGATGTCCACCTGGCCGCAATGCAGGAAGGCCAGCTTGCTGCGGGCGGGCGTGAGCGCGCCATGGAAGCGCGTCTGCGCCAGGTCCTCGGTGTCGGTCATGATGATGTCCGGTTTGGGCACGCCTAGAAACTCTGCCCAGTCGGTGGCGGCGCGCTCGATATCATGCACCAGCAGGCCGATCTGTGTCACGCGCTCATTGCCCAGCATGGCGCGGCGGTTCTTGCGGCACAGGTTGCGGATGCGTTCGCCGCCGTCGCCGTGGGTCTCGTCATAGGAAAAATCGATGAGCATCTTGCACGGAAAATCGTCGCACTGGCCGCAGTCCTCCAAGCCCCGGCCCAAGACGCACTTGGCCACCGTGCACGTTCCGTGCCAGATGTCGCCCTTGTAGGCCCGGCAGGTTTCGCAGTTGACGCTCTCCCGATAGGAGCAGGCATCACAGTCGATGCCGCAATAGCTCAGATTGGCCACAGTCTCCCCTCCCTTTCGCTGACAATGTTTGATTAAGCGGATTCTTCTTCAGGACGCCAGGAACTTCTCAAACTGTGCGATGCTCTCCCTGGTGCCCACTACAACAACGGCATCGCCGGCGCGCAGCATGTACTCCGGGTCGATCTCCACGATGGTCTCCCCCTTGTGAATCACGGCAATGATGTTCAGGCGGTACTTCTGGCGGAAACCGATATCCACGATGGTTTGCCCGTGCAGCTTGAATGTCAGCTTGATTTCGGCCACCGTAAACTGACCGGGGAGATCGATGAAATCCATGGAGCCGGGCGACAGAAGCGAGCGTGCCAGCCGGTAAGCCTGGTCCTGCTCGGGATAGACGACCTCCGCGCCGATCTTGCTGAGCACCTTGCCGTGGTCCGCGCTGATGGCTTTGGATATGACCCGCTTCACGCCCATCTCGATGACGTTGAGCGTGATGAGGATGCTGGCCTCGATGTGCTCGCCGATGCTCACGATGACAGTACCGCAATTCTGTATGCCAGCCTCCTGCAGCGCTGCCTTATCCATATGCGAGACGACAAAGGCCTGGCTCACCTTGTCCTGCACCTGTTTTACCTTTTCCTCGTCTTTATCCAGCGCCAGCACTTCCTGGCCGTATTCGGCCAGTTTGAGAGCCAGAGAGGTGCCGAAGCGCCCCAATCCGATCACACAATAGGTATTGCTTTGCTTCACCGGTGCCATAAGATACCTCACATTCTCATTAACTTCAACCTATGGTGACCCGCTCCTCAGCGTAGGACAGATTGACCGAGGGCTGGTAGGACCAAATGCATGCCACGGTCAGCGGGCCCAGACGCCCTATGAACATAACGGCGCACAGCAGCACTTTACTGGCGGGGTGCAGCTCCGGCGTGATGCCGGTGGACAAACCCACGGTGCCGAATGCCGACACGACCTCAAAGAGCACCTGCAAAAAGGTGTGTTGAGGCTGCATCATAGTCAGCAGCAGCACGTTCAGCGATATGACGGCCAGCGCCAGCATCACGATGGCATAAGCCTTGGTGATGCTCTCATGGGCGATGGTACGGCGGAAAGCCGAGCAGCTGCGGTTGGTGGAAAAAGAAAAGACAGCCTTGACCAGCGTGAACATCGTCGTCGTCTTGATGCCGCCGCCGGTGGAACCGGGAGACGCGCCGATGAACATCAAAAGAATCAGTATGAACTGCCCGGTGGCGGTGAAGCCGCCCATCGCATACGTAGCGAACCCCGCCGTGCGCGCTGAGGTGCTCTGGAAAAACGCGCCCAGCCACGTTACGTCCTCCGTGAGCTTGAGCGCCACCGTGCCCAACGCCAGAAGCAAAACCGTCATGGTCAGCACGATCTTGGTGTTCATGCTCAGGGCTCGCAGTGAACGCACCTTGAGTATTTCGCTGATGACGTAGAAACCCAAGCCGCCGAAGATAATCAGTGCACAGGTCGTCAGGTTCAGCAGTACGTCGTCGTGATAATCGATGAGGTTACGGAATCCACCCAGGACATCAAAGCCGGCGTTGTTGAACGCGGATACCGCGTGAAACGCGCTGATGCCCAGCGCCTGCAGCGGCGGATAATGCCGGGAAAACGATACATAGCTCAAAGCCAGGCCGACCAACTCGAAGCACAGCGTTATCGCAACGACGGCTTTCACCAGCCGCACAACACCCTTGAGCGTGTTCAGGTTGTAAGATTCCTTGAGCAGCACCCGCTGGCGCAGCCCTATGGACTTGCCCGATAAAAGGATGAAAAAGATACCGATGCATCCAAAGCCCAGGCCACCGGTCTGTATGAGTGCCGCGATAACCACCCGCCCGAAGACGGTATAGGTATCCGCCGTATCCACGACGGACAGGCCAGTCACACACACCGCGCTCGTGGACGTAAAAAGGGCATTCACAAAGCCGACTTGCAAACCTGAATGAGCTGAGAATGGCATCATCAACAACAGGGTGCCCGTCAAAATAACGCCCAAAAAACCCAGAACCAGGAATCGGCCCGGCGTTAACCATTTGTTCTGAAACAAGTTTCTGCCTTTCCGTGGCGATGAACCATAGCGAGGATTCCCTTACCTTTTTAGGCTCAGCCATGCTCCCCATACAATAGCAAGTTTTGCTCATTCCATCAAGTGGTTCTCGTGAGAATCAGCCCGCGCAGGCGGCGTGCCAATCAGCCAGCACCTGCTCCTGCTCCCTGCGGGCGCAGCTGTGCTGCAGCAGCAACCAGCGGCTACCCTGGCCCTGCGACGCACCCAGCAGGCGGGCGAACCACTGTTTACGGCCCTCCCCCGGCAGCCGCGGCGCTCCGCCGTAATACACCTTGCGCAGCGCGGCGCAGCGGCGCAGCACGGCTTCCATGTCCTGCATCTCGGGATTGCCGAAGTTGATGCCGTGGGCCAGCGGCTCGGCCATGACGGTCTCGAACAAATGGGGATTCTTGCCGCAGTAGTGCACGTAGCCGCCGCCGAAGCGGGCCAGCAGCCGGTGAAGGTAGGGCCGCACGAATTCGCCAATCGTATCCACATTCAAGAGCGTGGAGGTATCCTCGCTGAGCTTGAGCCCGCCCAGGCTGCGGGGGATGACCAAGCCGTTGTAATGGGCGACATACCGGTCGCTGTCCGGAATGCGCGCAAGGCAGGCCTCCATAGCGGTCTCGACAGCGCAGCAGCTCAGCTCCAGCAGGTGGTGCACAAAGGGCGCATCGTCGTATATGTCATAGAAAATGGCATCGCCATAGACGATATGGGCGGTGTCGAAGGCGCCCTGTATGTCCAGCGGAAACACGCGGCACGGGCCGCCGGCCAGCCTCCGCGCCATGAGCTCCATATGGCCAAGCGCCGCCTGCATCTCCTCACCCGCAGCCAGGTGGTAAGGCTCCATGCGCGCAAGCGTTGCCTTGTCCAGGTGCTCGGTGACCCATGGCATCTTGTCGGGGAAAAGCTGCTGGCGCAGGCCGAACAGCGTTGGCACGATGCCGCAGCCCATGTTGGCCCGCATCGAGGGCACGGCATGGGCGCCGCCCATGGCGGCCAGCATGGCCTCGCGCAGGCCGCTCATGAACATCTTTTCACCGTCAAAGTGGGTTTCCATCGTGTTGTATGCCGCAAAGCGCCGGTCAAAATCGGCGTCGCTCTGGCATGTGAGCAGCAGAGGCTGCTCGGCGGGCCCTTGGCCCAGCCACACCTGCTCCTGTAGTTCCACCGCACGCCGGATGCGCGGTCCGTGCTCGTTCATGGCCGCCAATGCTTCTTGCCAACCCATGGGCAGACCTCCTGCGATGTTACTGCCCCAAGTATAGCCGAATATGAGAATACTTACCAGAGCGTTTACAGCTTGTCGATACCAGCATCCTGTTCAGCCTGCTGCACGTTGATGCCGTCCACGCCGGCCATGCGCTTTGCCAGCTCCGCCGCATCCACCATCGGCTGCTGGCAGGCGCCCTTGCTGCACAGGTAGGCCGTGGCCGCGCCTTCCTTGGCTACCATGGGCTGCACGACAGGCGCTGCTTCTTCCAACCCGGCATAGTCTGGACCCCAGGCCGTCACCAGCGTGAAGGGATGATAGCCCTGGGCCGCCTGCAGCATCGCTTCCATGCCCTTGCCCTGGGCGATGACCAGCTCGGTGCCGCCGTTGTCCATGTGCAGCAGCGTGCACAGCAGCATCGTGAGCGCCGTGGGTTGGGCATTGATCGTGGAGGCCAGCGCCCCAAGAATCTTCTGGGCGCGCTGGTCATAGTCCTGCCGGCCGGTCAGCCGCGAGAGCCTCAGTAGGTTCACCGCGGCCACGGAATTGCCGCAGGGCACTGCGCCGTCGTGGGCGGTTTTCTGGCGCAGGAACAGGCCCTGCACGTCGTTTCCGGCCAGGAACAGCCCTCCGCCGTCCTCATCCCAAAAAAGCGTTAGCATGCGGTCCGCCCAAAGCACCGCCTGCTGCAGCCATTTGGGCTGCAGCGTGGCCTGGTGCAACTCCAGCATCGCCCAGAGCAGATAGGCATAGTCGTCGCTGGACGCGGGATGAGCCGTCACGCCCTCCCGGTGGCTGGCCATCAGCCGCTCTCCCTGCGCAAGCTCCCGCAGCAGGAAATCAGCGGCGTTCCGGGCCATGTCCACCCAGATCGGCTCCCCCAGCAGCCGGCCGGCCTGGCACAGCGCCATGATCATCAGCGCGTTGCTGGAAACCAGCGCCTTGTCGTCCTTGAAGGGCTGCGGGCGGCGGTCGCGCTCCTGCAGCAGCTTGGGGAAGCACAGCTCGGCGAATGCCAAATCCTCCACGCTCAGCTCCCGCCCGATGTGGTTGGGGATGTTGCTGCTCTCAAAATTACCCCGCTCGGTGATATCGAACAGCCGGCAGAACCGCTCGGCGTCGGCCTCACCCAGCACCTGGGCCACCTGTTGCGGCGTCCAGAGATAAGTTGCGCCTTCCCCGCCCTGGCTGTCGGCATCCAGTGCCGTGGCAAATGCCCCACCCGGCAGCGCCATCTCCCTTTGCAGCCACTGCACGATGCGCCGCGCCGGGTCGGCAAAGCGGCTATCGATGGCGCAAGTCGCCTCGGCATAGGCCGCCAGCAGCATGGCGTTGTCGTAGAGCATCTTCTCGAAGTGCGGCACCAGCCAGCGCCCATCGGTGCTGTAGCGGCAGAAGCCCCCACCCACATGGTCGAAGATACCGCCAGCAGCCATGGCATCCAGCGTGCGCTCCACCATGGCGTAGGCGCGGCTGTCGCGGCGCAGCAGGCCATAACGCAGCAGGAACAGCAGGTTGTGAGGCGACGGGAATTTAGGCGCGCCGCCGAAGCCGCCGTGGCGGTGGTCGAAGCTCTGCTCCAGCATAGCATAGGCCGCGTCTATAGCGCCGGGATCTGGCTGTCCGGGCTGCTCGCGGCCGCCCAGGTGTTCGGCGATGGCGCCTCCAGCCTGCTGCAGGCGCTGCCGGTCATCCCGCCACAGCGCCTGTAGCGTCTCCAGCACCTGGGCGAAAGCCGGAGAACCGTATCGAGCCTGTTTCGGGAAATAAGTGCCTGCATAAAAGGGCCGCCGGTCATGGTCCAGAAAGCAGTTGAGCGGCCAGCCGCCCTGCCCTGTCATGGCCACGCAGGCCTCCATGTACAGATGGTCCACATCCGGGCGTTCCTCACGGTCCACCTTGATGCTGACAAAGCCCTCGTTGAGCACGCGGGCAGTGTCCTCATCCTCGAAGGATTCGCGCTCCATAACGTGACACCAGTGGCAGGATGAATAGCCGATGGACAGGAAGACCGGTTTGTCCTCGGCTTTGGCCTTTTCAAAGGCTTCGTCGCCCCAGGGGAACCAGTCCACGGGGTTGTGGGCGTGCTGCAGCAAGTAGGGGGATTTTTCGTTTGCCAGCCGATTGGGCTTTCTGTTTTCTGCCTCTGAGTTCATTCTGAACCATCCTTTGGGGCTTGTTCTCAATAACCCTCTCTATTGTTTACCCATTTTGGAGGTTAAATATTGTTCAAAGGATGATCGCTGGGATAAGTGCCTTGTCTCTCTTACTTCCTCCAAAAAGTCGTGCACTCCGCCTTGTCCAAAATATTGAACTCGATCATCTTCTCCAGCAACGGGTAATCCACCAGTCCATCCCACCGGATGCGGACCAGCTCCTTGGTGTGGTCATAGCCCGCTCTCACAATCTCCTCGGAAAAACGGGCAATTCCCGCCTTTTCCGGGGCGACGGCCAGATGGTTCTTGGACACGCTGAAGCCGATGATAAAGGTGCCGTGGTCGGTGAACATCGGCTGATTCCACGCAATTCTGGTTTCCAGATTGGGGAATTTTTGTGTCACCCAATCCAAAACCTCTTCTGTTCGAGCGCGGTTCTGCGGATTGTCGATGTGCTCCAAAAAATCCTCGAAAACTTTCATGTCATTCCCTCCTAAAGAGCATCTATTAAAGATTGTACCCTCAAACGCCATATGATCCGCGATAGCAGTCACACAAACCTGCATCCCCATGGATAGCCAAACAGAGTGGCCTGCGGATAGCGATTTTCACATCGGAATTTCCACCGACATATCATCAAGTAGGCTGAGATGAAGGAGGTGACATAGATGGGTGGCTTACTGGGAGGATTCAAACATCGCGAGAACGATGGCGACAGCTTGCTGTTCTTCTTCCTGCTGCTGGTTGTGATATTCTGCAACTGCGAGCTCTTCAATGAAGATGGCGACAGCTTACTTTTCTTCTTCCTGCTGCTTGTCATCATCTTTTGTAACGCATGTGATGACAAAAAGCGCGTCTGCTAAAGGAGCGGGAAGTACAACCCCTGGAACACCTCCTTGAAAACACAAGCGCAGCGCGGGCCGGCGTGAGCCGGCGCCGCGCTGCGCCCAACCTTGTTCATGCTTACAGATCGTCGGCATCCTGCACGGGTTTGTCGCCCTCATCCTTAGGATGACCCGTATAGCTGCCATCGGGGTCGTTATGGAAGGAGGATTCGTTCACAAAAGCCTTGGTCGCTTTCTTCGCTTCCTTTTGCGCTTTGGGTTTCTTTTCCCTGTCATTTGTCATATCTGCCACCTCACTGCTATTGTGGCTGATCCCAAGGGGATCATTCGTTTGTTGCTCAGGTATTTTCCTCCCGCAGTGCCTCTATGATGTTTTCCCGCTTGAAGCGATGGGAGGAGTAGAGCATCGTGGCGAAGACGATTACGAAGATCAGGCCGATGGCGAACCCATAGCTGCCCAGCGGCAGCGCGAAGGGCGCCTCGACGACCGGGCCTTGCAGCCGATAGAGGACATAGGCCACCGCCACGCTGGTGGGAAGGCCGTAGAGCAGACTCTTTAAGCCGTAGAACACGCTCTCGAAACGGATCATGCGGCTGAACCCCGCCGGCGTCATGCCCACCGAGCGCAGCATCGCGAACTCTTTGCGGCGCAGCGCCACGTTGGTGGATACGGTGTTAAAGATGTTGGCGATGCAGATCAGGCTGATCAGCGTGATGAAACCGTACACAAACACGCCCAGGAAGACGCCCATATTGCGCTGCGAGCAGGCATAGCTGCTGAAGTTGTTCACGAACACGCGATTGCTGAACATCTGTTCCGCGAGCCCGTTGAGCTCGTTTTCCAGCTTGACGTCGTCCTCGGCGGTCATGCACGTCCGGCTGGTCGTCCGTTCCGGCCTCACGCCCAGGTCAGCGGCCAGCCTGTCGTAATCGGCGCTGCTTACGACCATGGATACGGTCGCAAAATCCAGTATCGGCACGCCCAGTGGCCGTTGGTCGGTCAGCGCCACCAGCGTGACCGGCGCGGTTCTGGCTGGGCTGCCCTCCATCTCAACGCGCAGCTCCAGCACGTCGCCGGCGCCGGCGGTGAGCACACCACCCACGACTCTTTGCAGGAAGCCTTCTACCAAAACCTTGGCTTTGCCCGCGTTGACTAAAATAGCCTGGGCATTCTTCCCGCCGGAAAGGGCGTCAGGGTCTGCGCCCACGGCTCGGGCATAGGCTTTGAAGCTGGCGTCATCCAGTCGCACGACCCGCGCTTCGAGCAGATCGGGATTGGGGTTGTCCTTGTTGGCAAACTTCGCTTGGTCGGTCAGCCGCCCCTGAGCGGGCAGGGACACGCTGAACAGATCGAGCTCCGTCATCGCCAGTATGCCGTCCAAGGACCGGATGCGGTCGTTCATCGCCCGAACCTGCTCGGTAGGAAGGCTGTTGTAGTTCACCGCAATGTCGTAGTCGATGCCCTCGTCGCTGACAGCTTCGAGCGTTTCGCCCAGCGTCGCGTAGGAGGACACGGTCAGGAACAACACGATGCTGATGACCAGCGAAGCGATCGTGGCACGGTATTTGCGACGGCTGCGCTTGAGATTCTTCAGGGCGATCTCCGCCTCGAAGCCGAACAGCCGGCGGGTGAAAGCTCCGGTACGCACAGACCTTCCGCTGATGCGGATGTCGCCGCTCTGGCGGATGGCGTCGATGGGCTGCACGCGGGAGGCGATGCGGGCGGGCTTCAGGGCCGACAGCCACAGCGTGACTGCCGAGAGCGCCACCGCGGCCAGCAGCGCCAGCGGCGGCACCACGAGGTCCAGCGTAACGCCGCCGGCGGTGTTGATGAAGCTCTGCAGCAGCGGCTGGATCGCCTTCATCGTGATCGCCATGCCGCCTATGCCGGCCAGGATGCCCAGAGGCACACCCGCAGCGCCGATCAGCACCGCCTCAAAATACACGCTGGCACGCTTCTGCGCCCGAGTGGCGCCCACGCTGGCCAGTATGCCCAACTGCCGGCTGCGTTCGGACACCGATATCGCAAAGGCGTTGCCGATCATCGATACCGACGCCACGAGTATGATCATGAAGATGACCGCTGCAATGCCCAGCAGGAACGTGAAAATCGTGTCGCTGGCGACGATGCCGTAGTAGCGCAGCAGCAGCTCGTTATACACTGGCTTGCCCGCGCCGACAGCTTTGGCCAACGTTCTCCCATCCTCAAAGATCCCACGGGTGATGTGCCGGGCCGTGTAGTACACGTCCACCGTACCGGTAGCGCCGTCCTCCAGCACACCGATGGCAGAGCACGCTGCCGACCAGCTGGGTTCCAGGCCCGGCCGCTCGATGATGCCCACGACGGTGAACGTGCGCCCCTCACCGGGCAGCAGGCGCTCGGCCATCTCCGGCTTGCCAGTCACAGGGTCCATAACCTGCTCGCCGGTCTCGGGGTCTACGCTGTAAAGCAGGCCCTGGCTCAGATTGATGTCTTCATCGCTGCCGTCCACGCGCCGCCCAAGCGCCATTGTCAGCGTGTCGCCGATCTGATAGGGTGTATCCACGGTGCGGTTCACGGTTTCCGATAGCACGATCTCACCGCTGTTTTCAGGCAGGCGGCCTTCCTTCAGGCGGATGGACATCTGCGTGAGACCGTCGGCGCTGAACTGCCGCACAAAAAGGTATGCCTTGTTGGAGTTCTGCGAGCCCTGCAGCGGCGCGTAACCAAGGTCCCGTTGCAGCACGACCCGGTCCACCGCGTCGGCTGCGCGCACCCGAGCCACGCGCTCGGCGGCGACACCGCGCAGCTGCACATGCCAGTTGCCGGTATCGGAGATCGTGGAGCGGTGCAGCATGCCCAGAAAGGATGCCAGGAACACCGACACCGCCGTGATCATGGCCGTTGAGAGGATGACGCCGATGATCGTGACGATCGTGCGTTGGCGGTTCAGGCGCAGGGTTTTCCATGTGTATTGCTGCATGACGTTCATTTGCGCGTCACCTCGTCGCGCACGATGCGCCCGTCTTCTATGCCGATAATGCGGTCGGCCTGCAGCGCGATGTCTACATCATGGGTGATCACGATCAGCGTCTGGCCGAACTCCCGGTTGCACTGGCGCAGCAGCGCCAGGATGTCGGCACTGTTGCGGCTGTCCAGATTGCCCGTGGGCTCGTCGGCCAGCACGATGGCAGGGCTGTTGACCAGCGCCCGGCCGATGGACACCCGCTGCTGCTGGCCGCCGGAGAGCTGGTTGGGAAGATGGCGGCGGCGGTCTTCCAGATTGAGCATGCGCAGGATCGTGTCCAGATGCTTGGGCTCGCTCTTGCGCCCATCCAGCAGCAGCGGCAGCAAAATGTTCTCCTCCACCGTAAGCACCGGTATCAAGTTGTAGAACTGATAGATCAGGCCCACCTGGCGGCGGCGGAAGATGGCCAGCGCGCTTTCATCCAGCGTGGAAAGGTTCACGCCGTCCACATAGACCTGCCCGCCGGTGGGGCGATCCACACCGCCCAACGTGTGCAGCAGCGTGCTCTTGCCCGAGCCCGACGAGCCCACGATGGCCACGAACTCGCCCTTTTCCACGCTCAGCGACACATCATCCAGCGCCCGCACGGCGGCTTCTCCGCTGCCATACACCTTGCTGACCTTTTCCACTTTTAAAATTTCCATGGCATTCACTCCTCATAATCGTATGATGCCATTCTAATCAGTGCAGATGACGCCGCGGTGACAGCATCGGTGACTTTTTTGTCACTTAGGAAAACGAATTTCAAAGGCGCTGCCGCCCTGGGGAAGCACATGAGCCGACACGGAGCCCTCCTGCCCCTGCACGATGGCCGCCGCCAACGCCAGGCCCACGCCAACGCTGTCCTCGTGGGCGTTGCCGCCGCGGTAGAAGCGGCTCCAGATGTGGGGCAGATCGGCAGGGGCAATGCCCGGTCCGCTGTCCTGTATACGGATCTGGGTGTACAGTGGATTCTCGGAACAGCAGACCGTCAGCGTGCCGCCGTCAGGCGTATGCTCGACGCAGTTTTTCAGGATGTTGAGCACGGCCTCCGCCGTCCACGCCGGGTCGCAGTACAGCGTCACCGCGCCTGTGTCCGCGCGAAGCAACTGGTTTTTGAGCTCCATGGGGATCAGCAGCGGCGCCAGCGCCCTCTGCAGCAGCGCATCGGCGCGCACCGGAGCGCGCTGGAATTGCACCGTGCCCGCGTCCAGTCGGGAGAGCTTGAGCAGCGCGCTCAGCAGCCACTGCAGCCGCTCCAGCTGCGCGCGGATGCGTCCGGTGAATTCCAACCGACGCTCCTCGGGCAGATCCGCGTCGCACAGCAGGTCGGTCATCACGAAGAGTGACGTCAGCGGCGTCTTCAGCTGGTGCGAAATGTCGGTCAGCATCTCCTGCAGGGCGCTCTTGTCGCGCTGCAATTGTGCGTTACGCTCGCGGAGCATGACCGTGGTCTTGTAGAGTTCGCTTCTCAGGATGGAAAGCTCGCCCTCGGCCTCGTCCCGGGGGTCCAAGCTGTGGTCGCCGCTGTTGATGCGGCGCAGTTGGTCGCTAAGCCGGGTGATCTGGCGATAGCGCCAGGCAGTGAAGGCCAGCGTGGCCGCCAGGAACAAGACGGAAAACCCGGCGCACAGAGCCGCCGCCGCCGGGGAAATGAGCAAGCCCAAGGCGACACTGAGCGCCGCCAGCGCCACCAGCGCCAGCAAAAAAATACGGAACTCCCGGTTGCGCAGCATGGTCATTCCCCCGCCCGGTAGCCCAGGCCGCGCACGGTCTGTATCAGCCGCGGGCTTTGCGGGTCGTCGCCCAGCTTCTCCCGCAGGCGTTTGATGTAGACGCTCAGCGTGTTGTCGTTGACGAACTCGCCGGCAATGTCCCAGATGCCCTCCAGCAGCTGGCTTCGGCTGAGCACCTGGCCGCTG
Source organism: Bacillota bacterium (assembly GCA_023410875.1). GTDB lineage: Bacteria > Bacillota > Clostridia > Christensenellales > UMGS416 > JAEYRA01. The sequence goes on from JAEYPH010000019.1 coordinate 50,673, forward strand.
TGGGCGGCCAGCGTCAGCAGCAGCCGGTACTCCAGCGCCGTCAACTGGGGGACTTCATCCCCATTTCTGGTAACCCTGGCTTGCTTTGTGTTGATTGTGACGTCTCCCAACTGCAGAACGTCCGCGCTTTCCAGGGATTTCTCGGCGCGGCGCAGGATGGTCCGCAGGCGGGACATCAGCTCTCTGACGCGGAAGGGCTTGGAGATGTAGTCGTCGGCGCCCATGTCCAGGCCCATGACGACGTTGATCTCGTCGTCAAAGGCGGTCAGGAAGACGACCGGCGTATCCCCCGCGGCGCGGATCAACCGGCACAGGTCATAGCCACTGCCGTCGGGCAGGTTCAAATCCAGCAGGGCCAAATCGAAATGCTTTGAGCCGATGGCGTCCCGGGCCTGCGCGGCGCTTGCGCACAGGATCACGTCGTAGCCCTCCTGCCGCAGCGAGTAGTCCAGACCCATGGATATGGTTTTTTCGTCCTCCACCAGCAGTATCGTCTTCATCGGCGTGCCCTCCGGCGACAGTATAACACAATCGGCGAAAACTCAAATGAACAAATCGTCACCGGTTCGAGCATGCAAAAGCCCGCCGTTCCTGCGAACGGCGGTCTGAATGCTTGAAAGGATTAACCCAAGTACGCCTTCTTGATCTCTTCGCTCTCCCGTAGCTCTGAGGCGACGCCCTCTGTCACGATGCGACCGGTCTCCATGACATAGGCGCGGTTGGCGGTCTGCAGCGCCATGTGGGCGTTTTGCTCCACCAGCAGTATCGTGACGCCCTGGCCGTTGATCCAGCGGATGATCGCGAAGATCTCCTGTACAAGCTTGGGAGCCAGGCCCATGGAAGGTTCATCCATCAGCAGCAGCTTGGGCTCGGTCATCAGCGCCCGGCCGATGGCCAGCATCTGCTGCTCGCCGCCGCTCAATGTGCCCGCCGCCTGGCGGCAGCGCTCCTTGAGGCGCGGGAAGCGCTCCATGACGTTCTCCATATTGGTCTTCATATTCTTGCGCACGCGGGGCAGATAGGCGCCCATCTCCAGGTTCTCCTGCACGGTCAGGTTGGCGAACACGCGCCGCCCCTCCGGCACCTGCACCAGACCCATCTCCACGCGTTTATCCGGGGAAATCTTCTCCAGGTCGCGGCCCAGGAACTCCACGCGGCCGCCGATCTTGGGGATGATGCCCGAAGCGCTGTGCAGCGTCGTCGTCTTGCCGGCGCCATTTGCACCGATCAATGTGACGATCTCGCCCTGACCTACCTCCAGCGAAACGCCGTGCAGCGCCTCAATGTTGCCGTAATTGACCTTTAAATCGGTAATCTTCAGCATTACAGCGGCACCTCCTCGCCCAGATAGGCCTTGATGACCTGCGGATTGTTACGGATCTCTTCGGGCAGGCCCTGCGCGATCAGTTCGCCGTAATCCAGCACGAGGATGCGTTCGCAGATCTTCATGACCAGGCTCATGTCATGCTCGATGAGCAGGATGGTCAGGTTGAACTCATCGCGGATGAACGTGATGAGCCGGCACAGGTCCTGAGTCTCCTGCGGGTTCATGCCGGCGGCGGGCTCGTCCAGCAGCAGGATCTGCGGATTGCACGCCAGCGCCCGGGCAATCTCCAGCTTGCGCTGCTCGCCGTAGGGCAGGCTGGCCGCCATCTCGCCGGCCTTGCTGTCCAGGTTGAATATCTTCAACAGCGCCATGGCCCGGTCGCGGATGCTCTCTTCCTCCTTGCGGAACTTGGGCAGCCGCAGGATGGCCGACAGCGAGTAATAGCGCACCGTGGGATGAAAACTCAGGCGGACGTTGTCCAGCACCGTCATGCGTTTGAACAGGCGGATGTTCTGGAATGTGCGCGCAATGCCGATACGGGCAATCTGCCAGGACTTCTGGTGGCCCAGCGAATGGGTCGTCTTGCCATCGCGGCCGGTAAAAATAGCCGTGCCGGATGTGGGCGTATAGACGCCGGTCAGCATGTTGAACACCGTGGTCTTGCCGGCGCCGTTGGGGCCGATGAGCCCGATGAGCTCACCTGCCTCCATCTGCAGGTTGAACTTGCTGACGGCTTTGAGGCCGCCGAAGGTGATGGAAAGATCCTTAATGTCAAGAATGGGCATTGTCGTTGCCTCCTTTGGCCGCGCGGCGCTCACCCAGGCGGGCGATTTGCCTCTTCCACCAGCGGGCCGACAGCAGCGTGTCGGTCAGCGCAAGTTCCCTGGTGCCCAGCAAGCCCTGGGGGCGGAAGATCATCATCAGGATGAGCAGCAGCGGATAGATCACCAGACGATAGCTGGAGAGCTCCAGCGGAAACTGAACGCCGCCCAGGTCGATGGGGATCGTGGGCAGATTGCGCAGCACCGTCTCCTGCAGCAGCACCACGACGAAGCCTGCGGTCACCGTGCCCGTCAGAGACCCGAGGCCTCCGAACACGACGATGACCAGGAAGTCCATGGACTTCAGGAATGTGAAGCTGCCGGGGTTGAGATATCCATAGTGGCCGGCAAACAGCGATCCGGCGATGCCGGCCAGCAATGTGGACAGCGTAAACGCGTAAACCTTGGTGTAGTAGACATTGATGCCCATGGCTTCGGCGGCGATTTCATCGTCGCGCACCGACAGGATGGCCCTGCCGTGGGAACTGGTCAGCAGGTGGGCCAACGCCAGAATAGCCAGCACCATGAACAAAGACACCCATACGAAGTTGCTAAGCGTCTGGTTGCCAAGAAAGTTGGCGATGCTGGGGATGCCCATCATACCGGCGGCTCCGCCGGTCAGCTTATCCAGATTGTTGAGCACCACGCGGATGATCTCGCCGAACCCCAGCGTCACGATGGCCAGATAGTCTCCGCGCAGCTTGAGGGCCATGGAGCCGAAGATCAGGCCCACCAGAGCGGTGAACAGCGAAGCCAGCACCAACGCAGGAAACATCGGAAAACCGGCCTTGAGCATGATGGCCGTGCCGTATGCGCCCACGGCCATGAAGCCCGCGTGGCCCAGCACCAGCTGGCCGGACATGCCGGTGACCAGATTCAGTCCCAGCGCCACGATGATGTTGATGCTGGCCGTGGTCAAAACGGTGGTCACATAATCGTTGAACACGCCCAACGACGCGAGGGCCACGATGACGCCATAGACGACGAAGATAAAAGCAACCTGCTTGCCCAGGCGTTGAAACAGACTTCCCTTGCTCTTCATTTCAACACCTCCTTACACTTTCTCACGGGTCAGCTTACCCAGAATGCCGGTTGGCCGCAGATACAGCACGATGATCAGGATGGCAAATACGATGCCATCCGCCCACAGCGAGGAGATATAGCCCTTGGTCAAGGACTCCACCAGGCCGATCAGCAGGCCGCCCAGCATGGCGCCGGGTACGCTGCCGATACCGCCCAATACCGCCGCGATGAAGCATTTGAGGCCCGGCATGATGCCCATATAAGGGTTGATCTGCGGGAAGGAGAACGCGTAGAGAATGCCCGCGGCGGCGGCCAGCGCCGCGCCGATGGCAAAGGTGAAGCTGATGACAAAATCCACCGGGATGCCCATGAGCTTCGCAGCGTTCATATCGAAGGAAACAGCGCGCATGGCCTTGCCCATGCGGGTGTAATTGACGATGTAATTGAGCACGATCATCAGCACGACAGCGGTCAGCATGACAAACACATGCATCGGCGCAATGTGCAGCCCCGTAACGTTTTCGATGCCGGCGCTGATCTGCTGGAACGGATAGAGGATCGCATCCCCCAACTGCGGATATTGCCGCGGGTTGGGGCCGATGAAGGGCAGCGTCTTGCTGCCGTTCTCCAGGAACATGGAAACGCCGATGGCCGTGATCAGCGCGTTGAGCCTGGGCGCGTTGCGCAATGGTTTATAGCATGTTTTCTCCATGAAGATGCCGATGGCGGCGCAGCCGGCCATGGCCACCAGGAATGCCACCACGCTCAGCCACAACGGCATGGAGCTCCCCACCAGCACGAAGTAGGCCATATAAGCGCCCAGCATCAGAATATCTCCATGAGCAAAGTTGATCAGCTTCACGATGCCGTACACCATCGTGTAGCCCAGGGCGATCAGCGCGTAAATGCTGCCGATGGTGAGCCCTATAAAGAGATAACTCAGTAACTTTTCCATCGATCCACCTCTTACCCTTGCCTTGCACGAGGGAAGCGCGAAACACGATGTTCCGCGCTTCCCCCCATCAAACAATTAGTTTTGTAACTCAGCCGATGCCATCACGGATCGACCGTGGCAAAGTACTTGGCGGCCAGCTTGCCGTCTTCACCCTTGACGAGGGTTACGATCACGGCGGACTTCACAGGGTTGCGGCTGGCGTCGAAGGAGATGGTGCCGGTGACGAACTTGCCGGTGACGGCCTTCATGGCGTCACGTACCTTGGCCTTGTCGGTGGAACCGGCGGCGGTGATGGCCTTGGCTACGATCTGCATGGCGTCATAGCCCAGAGCGGCCAGAGCGTTGGGGATTTCCTTCTCGCCATAGGCAGCAGTGTACTTCTTGACGAAGGCCACAACGTCCGCGTCGGTGGCGCCGGGGTCATAGTGGTTGGAGAAGTAGGAACCGGCAACTTCGAGGCCGGCGTTGCCGACGATGCCGTCCCAGCCGTCGCCACCCAGCATGATGACGTCGGTCAGACCAGCGTCACGGACCTGCTTGGTGATCAGGGCATCCTTGGCATAGTAGTCGGGCAGGAAGATGATCTCGGGAGCGCTTTCCTTGACCTTGGAGATGATGACGGAGAAGTCCGCATCGTCCTTGGTGTAGGCTTCCTTGGCGGTGATGGTGCCGCCGCCGGCGGTGAAGGCCTTCTCAAACTCGGTGGCCAAACCCTTGGAATAGTCGTTGCCATTGTCAAAGAGGATGGCGGCCTTGGTCTTCTTGAGATTTTCGAGGGCGAACTTGCCGCATACGGTGCCCTGGAAGGGATCGATGAAGCAGGTGCGGAAGATGTAGTCGCCGATCGGGGTCACGGCCTCATTGGTGGAGGCGGTCGTGATCAGCGGGATGCCGTCCTTCTGGGCCAGCGGCGCGATGGCCAGCGTGCACTTGGAAGCCACGGAACCGATGATGACGTCGACCTTGTCCTGGGAGGTCAGCTTCTTGTAGCAGTCCACGGACTTTTCGGGGGTGTTCTCGTCGTCGGCGAGGACGAGCTCAACCTGCTTGCCATTGATGCCACCGGCCGCGTTGATCTCGGAGATGGCAATCTTGATGGCGTTGGACGTGGATACACCATACACGGAAACGTCGCCGGTCATGGGCATGATGGCGCCGATCTTGATGGTGCCGCCGGAGGCGGCGGGGGCGGCGCTGGTTGCGGCGGATCCGGTGGGTTTGGTCGTCTGGCAACCGGCCAGAACCAGGCCCACCACCAGCGTCAGAACGACGGCCAAGGCGAGTGCGCGGGTCTTCTTCATGTACGTTTCTCCTCCTTGATGCGATAAATGGTGAAGAAATAGCATTCCCCGAGTGAACCGCCATTGCTTCACCATTTGTTATACAAGAAGCTATCACATCCCATGCATGATGTCAAGCATAAAGTATATTAAATATGAAGGAACGAACGCATCTTCTAGCAAAATAAAAGGAAAATAACGATAGCAAACAGGTAAAGTTGAAGTTTGGCGCATGTATGTGCGTGTAAAGTTGCATTTTCATAGCATCCAGCTGGGGGAACTGCAACTTGCGCCTACAAAAATATGCAAAGAGCCCTCTCCCCATCCGTTCCCCGTCACCGTGGGAGAGGGAGATAGATAAATGGAGCAAAGGTATAGCACCGATAACCGATGGCGGATTCATTCCGCCGAGGAAACTGAAGATCGAATGAGGATATTACCGAACCGCCCGCAGGCGTCTGGCGCTTTTTTTACAAATAGAAAATGATGAAACGAGGTCGCCTGCCGACGGTTATCGGCAGGCGACAAGAGATAACAGGAAAGGACGTCTGAATCGCCTAGGCGCATCAGCGCCGACGGCGAACAGTGTGGAGTTTACTCCACACTGATGACACTTACGGGGCAACCCTCGGCAGCCTCCTGTGCGGAGTCCTCGGCGCCGGCGGGCACTGTGTCCACATACACCTCCGCCTTGCCATCGTCGGCCATGCGGAACACCTCTGAGCAGACTTCAGGGCACAGGCCGCAGGAAATGCAGCCATCCCGATCGATGCTGGCCTTCATAGAAACACCTTCCTTCGCATTTGTTGAGGATAGTATAACCCACACTCAGGCCGGGAAACAGTATTCAAGGCAACATTTATACGACGGCAAATAAACATCGCACTCCAAATGTTTATTTGCCGTTGTAACCCCTTTGAGGGGTGGCAGCTAAATGTCGAAACATTTAGCTGCCGGGGTGAAAATGATTGACCCACCATCGGTTCCCTGATATGCTTAGCATATAAAACTATCTTGAAGGACGGAACTTATGAGACCCATTCAGATCGTCTGCGACAGCACCGCTGCCTTCACCGCCGAAGAGATCCAACGCATGGGGCTTGAGGTCGTTCCGCTTAGTTTCCAGTTCAACGGTGAATCCATAGAAGAGGGCCTTCCGAACACCTATTCTGCCTTTTATGAAAAGCTTGCCGCGTCCAAGGCGTTTCCCACGACGTCTCAACCGCCGGTCTCACGCTTTCAGGATGTGTTCGAGCGGGCGCTGTCTTTGGGCCGGGATGTGGTGGCCGTGCTGCTGTCCGGCGGGCTCAGCGGCACCTGCAGCTCCGCGCAGGTGGCCGCGGAACACACCGATCCCAGCCGCATCACGGTCATTGATTCCCAGAGCGCCGTTGCGGGCTTAAAGAACCTGGTGACAGCCGCCTGGTTGGGCGCTCGAGCGGGAAACACCGCTGCGGACATAAAAGCCATGGTCGAGGAGCGCGCCGGGCGCACCGGCATCGTGTTCACCGTGGGCGACCTGCTGTATCTCAAGCGCGGCGGGCGGCTGAACAACTCTCAATACTTTGTGGGCAAGCTGCTCAACATATTGCCCCTGTTGACGCTGCGCGAAGGAAAGATCTACCCGCAGGCCAAGGTCAAGGGCATAAAGGCCATGCTTTCCGCGCTGCAGCAGGCCGCGCCGGACAACACGCTGGGCATCACGCTGCTGCACATCAACAATCCGGAGGCTGTGGACACGCTGCGCGGCCTGCTATTGGAGCGCTTCCCCGGCCTGACCATCGGTGTGGAGCCCATCAGCCCGGTCATCGGCTGCCACCTGGGGCCCGGCGCTCTGGGGTATTGCTTCCACTGGTAGCCAGAACTCCACATGGATCATGCCGTCGCCGGCGTCGGGGAGATATACCTCCATCTCCGGCGCGGCGCGGTGGCGCAGGCCCGATTGGGGCAGCCATCGCTCAAAGGCCAGCATCTCCGCTTCCACCAGCGCGTCGGGCATGATGCCCTGATTGCGGAAAATAGCCCACTCCCCCGCCGGTATGTGGAAGCTCTCGCATCCCTCCGGCGCTTCGCCTTCCGCCCCTATACAATAATAGAAGTTACGGACGGCTGGGTCCTCCCGAATCAGCGACACCCCCAGAATCGTTCCGCCGGTCACCGCTCCGGGTAACCCGCCGGTGGCCCGATGAAGTGCCTCCAAATGTCCGTTTACCCTACACTCAGCCCAGAATCGTCCAAAAGGCTCGTTGCTGGGCCCTTCGCCGCCGATCCATGTCGATTTGCCCGTCACTAAGAAGCCCGGCTTGTGCTCCACCCTGATCTGTACCATCGTTGCATACCGCCTTTTACTAGATGATACAGAGCTTAGCAGCCAACCATCCCGTGGACAAACCGCGCCTGGGACCAGGCTCGCCGCCCCCATGCTCTGGCGCGCCCGGCGCTTGCGCCCAAGTCTTCTTTCGCATCTTTATAAGCATTTGGTTGACAAGCGGCGGCTTTTTCTGTATCATACACTCGTTCCAGGGCAGATTAGATCAGAACGTGGTTTTCTCTGGAGCTCTAACGGTTAGCATCCCTAACCAACCACATCTGGTTTTTCCATCTTTACCGAAACCACTACATATTGTATTTTATTGACATCTTTCTTACAGGTTGTTTACAGGTCGTTCATGGTTTGTTCACAAAGCTTGACTATACTCAAGGTGCAGTCAGCGATGGCGAGGGTCATCTGAGACGGCAGCAGTGCTTTTTCATTACAATCCTCCTTACTCCTGCCCGGTGTCACAGCCGGGCATCTTTATTTTCGCCGCCGGCACGGTGGTGCCGTCGGCGATCTGGAGTCCCTGTTAAGAGGATACGGAATCTCCCGGCGTCTCACCTGCGAGTGACCAGTAATGCGCAAGCGCATTACCTGACGGATAACCGTCGCCGGGAGATGATTTTTTGTCCGTCTCACATTTGCTTTTTGGTAACGGGGATCGCCTGTTGGCGGGTCTTAGTGAACGATTCTTACTGATCGTGCATTGCCTCCGCCGGATGAACCGTCGTCGGCATCGGGCACATACTTCGTACTGTCATTCTGAGCGCAGCGAAGAATCCCCCATACTAATAACGGCAGCTTCTCGGGGGATTCTTCGGGCGCTATGCGTCCTCAGAATGACCGAACCAGATAAGCACTCCTAATTTTGGGGGTCCGAAGGTTTCCAAAGGGCGACCGGAAAGCCCTTTGGTCGCACCCGCAGGTGCGAAACCCCTCCCTCTACTGTAAAGGAGCCTGAAAGTTACTTGCCTGCTGCTGTGCAACAGCATTCTTGCCCTTCTCTATCGCCTGCCCCTCCTTGGGGCACAGCAGCGCGATGAGCTGCTGCAGCTCTCCGATATGCTGGCGCTCCTCATCGGCGATGTGAAAGAGCACCTTGCGCACGCGTTCGTCGTTGGTGGATATCGCGTGGGCCTCGTAACCGATGACCGCCTCAAACTCGTTGATGACATCCACCCGCAGCGCCTGCACCAAGTCGTCGGGCGATACGCCCTGCGCGTTGCCTATAAAAGGATTTCCCAAAACTGCCATGATTGCCCTCCCAAGTGTTTTGCCGGTAGCATGCGCAACGGCTGGCAGTTTATGCGTGAAATGGTTGGTGGGTTTAGAGCGCCGGCGGATAGACCCGTTGCCCGAAGATGGCCGAGCCCACGCGCACCATCGTGGCGCCCTCCTCTATGGCGATCTCGAAGTCGTGGCTCATGCCCATGGAAAGATGGCGCATCTGGACGCTGCCCGTGGGGTTGGCCGCTAGAGACTCGAACAGCCCTCGCATGCGGGCGAAGGCCGGGCGCACCAGTTCGGTGTCTTCCACGGGCTGGGCAATCGTCATAAGGCCCAGCACCCTGATGTGCGTGAGCGCACCCAGCGCCCGCACGAAGTCCTCCGCCTGCTCCGGCGCCACGCCGGACTTGGTGGCTTCCGCCGAGATGTTGACCTGCGCCAGCACATCGGCCACGCGACCGGCGCGCTGGGCGCGGCGGTCGATCTCCCGGGCCAGGTCCAGGCTGTCCACCGAGTGGATCAGCGCCGCGTATTGCACGGCGTCCCGCGCCTTGTTGCTCTGCAGATGGCCGATCAGGTGCCACACGCAATCAGCCGGCAGCTCGCCGTGCTTGGCCAGCAGCTCCTGCACGCGGTTCTCGCCAAAGTGCCGCAAGCCCGCGTCATAGGCCTCCCGCACGCGGGCGGCCTCCACCGTCTTGCTCACGGCAATCAGCGTGACGGCCTGCGGGTCGCGCCCGGCCCTGCGAGCCGCGGCGTCCATGCGTTGGCGCACCATATCAATGTTTTGGCGGATGTCCTGTGCTTCGCCTGCCATCGTCATCCTCCCATGGCACTGTGTTCCTGCCTTTATGATAGCACAAAGCGCCGCCTTGGCAAACCGCCGCGGCCCTCTGCCGTGATATACTATATGAGTATACCGAAAACCGGGAGGTCGCCATGAAGCCGAAGCTTATGCCCGCAGCGCTGCTGCTGCTCACCCTGCTGCTATCCGCCTGCGGTGCAAGGCCTGGGGCTTCGGGGGCTTCGCCCCTTTCTGCTACCTCCACGCTGGCAACGGTTGCGCCGACGGGTACACCCATCGCCACGGCAACGGCTACAGCCGCGGCCACGCCTACGCCCGCACCCTTCACCTACACGCCCCGCGCCAACAGCCGGCTGCCCGAGCCGACATGGTCGGATCTGCCCCAGTGGCACGGCTTCAACATCAACCATCTGTGCGACATGTCCTACACCGACGGCGTCTTCGTGGAGAAGGAGTTCCGCCTGCTGGCGGAACAGGGCTTCAACTTCGCCCGTATCCCGCTGGATTACCGCTTTTGGGCGCCCGGCGACGACTGGGCCGGCGTGCGGGAATCGCGGCTCAAGACGCTGGACGACGCCGTGGGTTGGGGCATCCAGTACGACATCCATGTGAGCCTGGACCTGCACCGCGCGCCGGGCTATTGCGTGAACCCGCCGGCGGAGCCCGAGAGCCTGTGGACCAGCGCCGCCGCCCAGCAGGCCTGTGCCGCCCAATGGGCGATGCTGGCCCGGCGCTACCGGGATGTTCCCAACCGCAACATGAGCTTCAACCTGCTCAACGAGCCCGCCAACGTCAGCGCCGAGGCCTATGAGAAGGTCGTGCGGCTGCTGGCGGACGCCATCCGCGCCGAGGACCCGGACAGGCTGATCATCGCCGACGGGCTGGACTACGCCACGGTGCCGCTGCCGCAGCTCAAGGATCTGCAGATCGCCCAGGCACTGCACAACTACAAGCCCATGCAGGTGACCCACTACAAGGCTTCGTGGGTGGAGGGCGCCGACGCCTATCCCGTGCCCGCGTGGCCGCTCGTCAGCCTGTCCGGCTATCTCTACGGGCCGCGCCAGGCCGCCCTCACCGCTCCCCTCGTCATCGACGGCCCAACCCCGCATGCCGCCAAACTGACGCTGCACGTAAACCAGGTAAGCGATATGGCTCAACTGCAGGTGCTGTGCGACGGCCGGGTGGTCTTCAATGAAACGCTGCGCAGCTCCGCCGACCCAGCTACGTGCGAGAAGGTGATCTACGCGGAACAGTGGGGCATCTATCAGAACATCTTCAACCGTGACTACACCGCCGACATCCCTGCGGGCACGCAAAAGATCGAGGTGCGCCTCAAGGACGGCGATTGGCTGACGCTGACACAGCTGGCGTTGTCCTTCCCAGACGGCACGACAGCGGCCGCGACGTTCACGGGTCAGGAGTGGGGCGAACGCGCGCCGGACTTCCGCCTTTTGGATGGCAAGCTAATGCCCGGCGACAGCGTGGAGACGATGGACCGCGCGTGGCTGCGGGAACAGTTGCAACCGTGTGTGGATTTGAAGAACAGCGGTGTGGGCGTCATGATCGGCGAATGCGGCGTCTACAACCAAACGCCCCACGACGTCGCGCTGCGCTACATGGCCGACGCCATGGCGGTGTACCGCGAGTGTGGGTTCGGCTGGGCTGTGTGGGAGTACTTCGGCAGCTTCGGCATCTTCAACAGCCAGCGCAAGGATGTGACCTATGAGAAGATCGAAACCGGCGTCTTGCTGGACAGGGAGTTCTACGAAATCGTAAAACCGTGAAGGATAGAACAAGCAAGGCGACCGCCTTGCTTGTTCTGCATTTTCAACCACTTTCGCTTCCCATCAGCACATGTACGGAGTGGGTTTCGCCGTCTGCGCTTAAGTGCACAGCTTTGTCGGCTTGGGCGCGGCCATCCACGATGACCTGGCGCACGCCGCGGCACACGCCCCGGGCGTTCTCCACGTGGATGATGTACAGCGTCTTGCCGTGGCGGTATTCCATGTTGTACTCCCGCCAGATGGCCGGTATGCACGGCTGTATCAGCAGCTTGTCGCCGCGCACGTACAGCCCCAGCAGGTATTCTATGGCCACGCGGTACATCCACGCCGAGGAGCCGGTATACCATGTCCACCCCCCCCGCCCCACCAGCGGCGGCACAGAATACACATCCGCCGCCAGCACATAGGGCTCGGCCTTGTAACGATCCTTGCCCATGGGCGTGCCGCTGTGTTGGATCGGGTTCAGCAGATACAGCAGCCGCCAGGCCATGTCGCCCAGGCCCATCTGTGCGTAGGCCCACACGGCCCATATGGCGCCATGGGTATACTGGCCGCCGTTCTCGCGCACGCCGGGCAGATAACCCTTGATGTAGCCCGGTTCCAGCGCCGTGTTGGCGAAGGGCGGCCACAGCAGCCTCACGATGCCGTCCTCAAAGCTGACCAGGTTCTTCTCCAGCGCCTGCATGGCGCTCTCCACGCGACTGGGCTCCATGCGGCCGTTGATGGCCGCCCAGGATTGGGAGATGCAGTCGATGCGGCACTCGTCGTTGAGGGCGCTGCCCAGCGGCGTGCCATCGTCAAAGAACGCCCGGCGATACCACGCGCCGTCCCAACCGGCTTCCTCCACGGCGTGCTCGAAGGCGGCGGCGGATTCCTGCAGCTCGGTGGCGTCCTCTCGCATGCCCTCCTGCAGCAGCACCTCGGCGAAGCGCCGCTGCACGAAAGAAAGGAAGAAGGCCAGCCAAACGCTTTCGCCGCGGCCCTCGTCGCCCACGGAGCTCATGGCGTCGTTCCAGTCGCCGGTGCCCATCAGCGGCAGGCCGTGCTCCCCGGCGCGGGCGGCGCGGTGCAGCGCCCGCAGGCAGTGCAGGAACAGCGGCTCCCGCAGGTCGGATGGCTCCGCGACGCCGTAGTAATCCTCGGCGCCCTCGGCGATTTCCACGTCCTTGAGATACGGACACTCCTCCCGCAGGATGCCCGTATCGCCGGTGTGCTCGATGTAATCGGCCACCAAAAACGGCAGGAACACCATGTCGTCGGTCATGCGCGTGCGCACGCCACGATAGGGCGGGTGCCACCAATGCTGCACGTCGCCGCTCTCGAACTGGTGCTCCGCGCACAGCAGGATGTGCTCACGCACGCGGTCCGGGTCGCTCCAGATCAGCGCAAGCATGTCCTGCAATTGGTCTCGAAAGCCGATGGCGCCGCCGGCCTGATAGAACCCCGCGCGGCCCAGCACACGGCTGGAGCACGTCTGGTACAGCAGCCAGCGGTTCAAAAGGATGTCCATAGCGTTGTCCGGCGTCTTAACCTTGACGACGCCCAGACGGTTCTTCCACCAGCGGCACACCTCCTTGAAGGCGGACCGGGCGGCCTCCGCCGTGGCGAAGCGGCGTATGGCGCCGCGCATGTCGTCCACATTGGCCGCAGTGCCCATCAGCAGCACGACCTGGCGGCTCATGCCCGGCGGGATGCGCAGCCGCAGCCGCAGCGCCGCGCAGCCGCCCAGCCCCGGGCCCAGGCTGCCAGAGAACTCCTCGCGCACCATGCCCGCCGGGTTGGCCAGCCCCCCCAGCACGCCGGCGAACTCGCAGCGGTTGGCAGTGAAGGAGATGTCCTTGCCCGGTGCGGCCATGTAGAGCAGCTGGCCGGCGAACTCGTCGCGGTAGCCGTTTTCCGCCCATAGCGCGCCGCTCTGGGGGTCCCGCCGCACGCTCAGATAGGGCGCGGTGTTTTCGCGGCCGGCGCCCATGACGAAGTCAGCATACCATGTGACGTCCAGCTCCCGCACCCGGGGGCCGGGGTTGACGATCTTGAGCAGCTGCACACGCACGTCGCCCTCCACGGGCAGGAACACGAGGTTCTCCTGGGTCAAGCCATAACCGCCGTACTCATAGCACGTCCAGCCCTGCCCGTGGCGCACGCGATACAGCCCCGGCCCCCGCGCCGGCCCCGGCGAAACAGTCCAGAAGTCTCCGCTCTCCCTGTCCCGCAGATACAGCCCTTCGCCTGCGCTGCCGGTCACCGGGTCGTTGTGCCAGGGTGTCAGCTTGTTCTCGCGGCTGTTGGCCTGCCACGTGTAGCCCGGGCCCATGTCGGTGGCCACCATGCCGAAGCTGCCATTGGAGATCACGTTGCACCAGGGCAGCGGCGTGTTGGTGCCTTCCTCCAGCGTGATGACATATTCGGAACCGTCTTCGGTGAAGCCGCCCAGGCCGTTGTGGAACACCGTGTCGATCTCCGGCAGCGGCGCTTCCTCCCAGCGCTCGGGCTTGGGCCGCGCAGAGGGCGCCAGCGAAGCCTGGGCCGCGATGGGCCGCAGCTGCGCCGTGAGCGGCTGGCCGGCCTGCAGGATGCACCTGGCCACGGCCAGCAGCGTGGTCATCGTGTCTGCGTGCACCGACGACGCCGTAAGCACGTGGACGCCGCCCTTCTTGTTCACATAATCGCGCTCATGGCTGGAAAGGATCGTGTCGTGCAGGCGGTCGTGCAGCGGGCGGCGGTAGTCATTGCCGTATTCGTTGACGAACACGATGTCCACGGAAACGCCCTTGAAGCGCCACCACGCGTGGGCCAGCAGCAGGTGCCGCGCGGCCTCCAGGTGTTCCAGATCGCTAAGCTTGAGCACGATGATGGGCACGTCGCCGGACAGACCCAGCTCCCACAGGGCGCTCTGGCCCCGTCGCACGCTGTCCAGCGCGCCCAGGCGCGAGCGCACGCCGGGCAGGCTGTAGAGCACATAGGTGCTCATGTCGGCGAACAGCCGCAACTGGTTGGGCTTCACGCCCAGGTAGCGCATGTTGGCCTGTTCCTGGGTCCAGGCCATCTCGAAGGCGCGCTCCACGGCCCCAGGCGCTGCCAGCGCGTCGCTGGCGGCTAGCGCCTTGGGCCGGTCCCACCCGCAGGCGATCACGAAGCTTAAAGTCACCGTGCCGCCGGCGGGCACTGTGAGCAGCGTACGCATGCACACTGCCGGGTCCAGCACGTTGCCCTGGGTGTTGCCCAGCGCGCCGCCCTCCAGGTGTTTGGGGCGCAGCAGGCTGCGGCCCCGGCCCAGGCTGGCCTCCCGGGATGTGTCCACCTGCACAGGGGCGATGGGCCCTTGCTCGCCCACGAAACGGCAGGCCATGTGGGGCGTGCCCTGGTGGCTGTCCCGCGGGCGGCGGCGCACCAACACCACGCCGCTGTCACCCAGCGCTTCTGTCTGCACAAAGAGGTTCTGGAAGGCCGGGTGCGCCCCGAAGGCCTCCTGGGTGGCCAGGGCCACCTCGAAATAGGCGGTCACCTCGATGTGCTTTTCTTTCTCGGATTTGTTGCTCAGGCACAGACGGCGTACCTCGGCGGGACTGTCCGGGGAAACCACGACCTCCATCAACGTGGTCACGTCGCCATCCCGGCGGCGGAACTGCGCCGTGTGGGTCTCGAACACGACTTCGTACTCCTCAGGTTTGCGGTAGCCCGGCGTCAGCGTCGTGTTCCACACCTCGGCGGTCTCGGTGTCGCGCAGGTAAAAGAACACGCCGGAATCCTGTGCCACGGCGTCGTCGTGCCAGCGGTTCAGGCTCAAGCCGTCCCAGCGGCTGCAGCCTGCGCCGGAAGCCGCCACATGCACGACATAGCTGCCGTTGCTTAAGAGGTGCACCTGCGGCGGCCACAGGCCCTCGGTGCCGTGGACCGTGCGCACCATGCGCACCTCGCGGGGCTTGCGCTGGCGGGGCGTGGTCTCGGCGGCGGCGAACTTCTCCAGCACGGCGCCGTGGCTGGGCGCACGCTCCTCCATGAGCAGCTCCACCGAGCGGATGGGCGCCAGGCGGTGGAAGCGCTCCACCATGGAGCTGCCGCACAGCAGGTTGGCCAGCGCCGTCAGCGCCATGCCCTGATGGTGGATCATGTAGCTCTTGACGATGCGGAAGCCGTCCTTTTCCTGGCGGCGCTCGGGCGTAAAGTCCACGGCTTCATACATGCCGTATTCGCCCAGCATGCCGATGTCGCACAGGCGCTTGAGGTTCTCGCAGGCCGGTTCGGGCTTGAACTGCATGGCCATCAGCGTTGAATAGGGCGACACGACCATGTCGTGGCTCAAGCCAGCCTTCATGCCCATGTCCGGCACACCGAAGGAACGGTACTGGTAATTGAGGTTCAGGTCGAACTCATGATAGCCCGATTCCGAGATGCCCCAGGGGATGCCCTTGAGCGCGCCGTAATCGATTTGCGCCTGTATGGCCGCGCGGATCGTCTCGCCCAGCAGCGTGCAGGGCCGGTGGCGCAGCGTCAGCGCCGGCATCAGGTATTCGAACATCGTGCCGCCCCAGCTTAAGAGCGGCACACCGCCGCCGGCCAGCGTCAGCGCCCGCCCCAGCTTCTTCCAGTGCCGCGCAGGCACCTTGCCATAGGCGATGGCCAGCAGGCTGGTCAGGCGGGCCTCGCTGGCCAGCAGGTCGTAGAAGGAATTGCCCAACCGCCCGCCCTGCTCCACGTTGCAGCCGATGTGGAACAGGTCCCGGCTCTTGTCGTACAGCGCATTCAGGTTCATGTCCATGGCGCAGCGTTCCAGCTTCTCGGTAACGATGGCCGCCGCGGCGGTGCGCTGCTCGAACATCGCGCCAATGCTGGCCCGCAGCTCTTCCAGTCGCTCGTTAGGCGCGCCCTTGAGCGCCACTTCCACGGCCTGAGCCGCGCGCCCGCCGGGGGCCCAGGCTTCGGGCCGGGCATAGTTCTCCCAGTCGCCCTCCAGCATGACCCGCTGCTCCGCGCCCAGCAGCGAGAGCGCCTCGAGCAGGTCCTCGCTCTCCTCTATGACGTCGTCCACAAGGTCCGCCGCCTGCGCCGCCCACTTGCCGCCCAGGCGGTCGGCCAGCGCCGCGGCCTTCTCGGCGGTTTCCGCCACCAGGCGCATGCTGTGCTGGTCGCGGGCCATCTCCAGCGCCGTGCACATCTGCTCGATGGCGGCGTCGGGCTTCTTTTCCGCCATCACGCGCAGCGTGTCCACCAGGCCGCCCACCACGGCAAAACTCACCGCCGGGCCTGCCGCCACTTCGCGCACAGCCTGGGCGCACAGCAGCAGATAGGCCATCAGGTTGCCGCTGTCCACGGAGCTTACGTACAGCGGGTGCAGCGGCTCGCAGGTGCGGGTGTCATACCAGTTATAAAGATGCCCCTGCCACTTGGGCAGCGCCAGCACCGCGTCTATCGTGGCGCTCATGCGGTCGATCATGCGCCGGGGCGTCAGATATCCCAGGTCCAGCGCGTCGGCGTTGGCCAGCAATGAAAGGCCGATGTTTGTGGGCGATGTGCGCGGCGCGACGCCCTTGAAGGGATATTCCTGGAAGTTATCCGGCGCCAGGAAGTGCTCCTCCGCCGTGACGAAGCGTTCAAAATAGTGCCATGTGCGCCGGCAGACGGCGCGCACCAACCGCTCCTGGCCGGCGTCCACGGCGGAGCACGCCTCGCAGTTGGGGCGGCTCAGGGCCCAGGCAGCCTGCGGCGCGGCGGCCCAGGCCAGCGGGGCCAACACCCACAGCAGCGCAGCCGGCGTGGGCGCACAGACGAAGGTGATACCCATAGCAACCACCGATATTGCCACGGCAGGCCACATGAACGCCCAATAGCCTCCGGGCGAGGATGGCTTGCCGCGCTCGGCGTCGGCGGCGGTGGTCCACAGCAGCAGGCGCTTTTTGCTCACGGCCATGCGGTATAGCGAGCGGACGGCGGCATCCACCATGATCCACGCCTCAAAGGGCAGAAACCACAGGTTCATCAGTGGTCGCAGGAAATCCGAACGCATGGCCGCCAGCGTCAGCTTCAGGCTGCCGTTGCCCCGGGCATTCATGGCTCCTGCCAGCGCGAAGAGCGCCGGCAGGAATTCCACCGCCAGCACCGCGGCCATGCCCAACCACACGCGCCCCGCCACCGCGCACAGCAGGATCAGCACCAGCTGCGCCGGCGCCATCAGCGAGCGGCGCAGGTTGTCGGCGATCTTATATTTGGACAGCCCGTTGATCGGGTTGGGCTTGCCCTCGGGCGTCGTGCGGCACAGCCAGTGGGCGATCTGCCAATCGCCGCGCACCCAGCGGTGCATGCGCACAAAGTAGGTATACACATTGGATGGAAAGCCATCCACGACGGCCACGTCGCTGGCGAAGCCCGCCCGGGCATAGCTGCCCTCCAACAGATCGTGGCTCAGTATGCGGTTGGCGGGCAGAGAGCCCTCCAGCGTGGCCATGAAGGCGCGCACGTCGTAGATGCCCTTGCCGGTGAAGATGCCCTCGCCGAAGAGGTCCTGGTAGCTGTCGGCCACGGCGCCGCTGTAATGGTCCAGCCCGCAGGGGCCGGTGAAGATCGCGGAGAATTCCGACTGGCGGGAGCTGCCGGTGGCCAGCTCCACCCGGGGCTGCAGGATGCCATAGCCGCGCCGGACGACGCCGTTGTCGATTTCGGCGATGTTGAGCGGGTGCAGCATCATGCCGATGAGCCGGGCCGCGGCCTCATGGGGCAGCTCGGTGTCGGCATCCAGCGTCAGCACGAAGCGCACGCCATCCAGGCAGGCAGGCCGCTGCTCCAGGCCGGTGAACTCCCCTGCGTCGCCGTTCAGCAGCAGCCGGTTCAGGGCCAGTATGGCGCCGCGCTTGCGCTCAGGGCCCATATAGACGCCCTCGGCGTCGTTGAAGCGGCGATCCCGCGCCAGAAAGTGGAACAAGTCTTCGCCCCAGCGCGCGCACAGCGCCGCCGCTGCGGCCTGGCCGGCGGCCAGCAGCGCCGCGTCGCCGTCGGGATCCGGCTCCCGGCTGTCCTTGAAGTCCGCCAGCAGCGCATAGCGCAGGTTCTTGCCACCGTGACGCAGATAAAGCGTTTCCAATTGGGCCATCAGCGCCTCGATGCGCGCGGCGCTGGTCACCAGCGCCGGTATCACGACCAGCGTGCGCCCCTCGTCGGGTACGCCATCCTTCAAGTCGATTGCGGGGATGACCTCGCTGCGCACGGCGCGCTTGACGGTCTCGTTGACCAGGAACACCGTGGCCTTGGTGAACACCGGCAGCGCCGCCAGGCCCACCAGCACCCGTATCGCAACCGTTGCCGGCAGCAGATACCCCAGCGCCGCAGCCAGCGCCGCCGCGCTCAGCCATATGGACCCGCCATACAGCCACTGCTTGAACCGGTTATCCAGGTGAAAGCGCCGGCCCTTGAGCTTGCCGGCCAGAAAACCCAGCCCATCGCCGACGATGTAATAGCCGATGTGGGTCTCCTTGTCATAGGTTGAGCCCGCCCGCTCGGCGGCGCACTGCACGGCCAGGCGCGTCAGGTGCAGCTCACTTACATGCCAGCGGGCAGCCAGCGCCTCCACCCGGCG
Source organism: Bacillota bacterium (assembly GCA_023410875.1). Classification (GTDB taxonomy): domain Bacteria; phylum Bacillota; class Clostridia; order Christensenellales; family UMGS416; genus JAEYRA01. The sequence goes on from JAEYPH010000019.1 coordinate 69,779, forward strand.
GCGGTAGAGACCCCGGCTGGGCTCGTCCATGCGCTTGTAGACGCCGGACGGGTCCTCCATCAGCGTGCGCTCCACGACGCTGACCTGGCGGAACAGATCCAGCCAGTTCAGCGCGTCCAGATAACGCAGGCTGTCCATGCAGTTGCCGATGAGCTGCTTTTCCGCGCCTTGGCGGTGGTGGGAGCTGGCGATTTGGTCTTCCAGGATGAAGCCGCGTTCGCTTAGAATCTGGTCCAGCCACTTGAGCGGCTGCGCGGCCCCTTCGCCCTGCTCCATGAGCCGTACGCTGAGCCGCTCCAAAAAAGCGCCGCCCATGCCGTCGCGGCGCATCCATGGGTTCTTGCGGCTGCGGGCCAGCCAGGCCGCCTCGTCGCCGGGCGTGGTGGCGATGAATTCGGCCATGGCCTCGGCGGCTTCCCACTGGGCCTGGTTGTCGCTGCACGCGGCGGACACCTCCGCGACCCGCCGCAATACACTCAGGCGCAGGAAGGCCGGCAGTATCCACAGCTCCTTGAGCGTCAGCGGCGTTTTCTTCTGGTATTCGTTGAGATAGAGCGCCAGCGTGTCGGTGTCCAGCCGGCCGTTGGTGTAGCTTAGCAGGTTGTCGGAAATCCAGCACACCCGGGGGCAGCCCTCGCTCTTGATGATGGGCAGGCTGGTGGGCCCGTTGCGCAGCATGTTCTTCACGCGGAAGATTTCCTGCTCGATCATATAGATGTTGTCCAGCAGCCACCGCCCGGCGGGAGCCAGGTTCTCGTCCTCGGGCACGGCGGCCAGCGCCGCGCGAGCCTTACGGATGTCCGCGGCGGCTGCGGCCAGCATGGCCTGGGAGGAGCGATCCCGGCCGGGCTCGGCCTTATGGCTGCGGGCCAGGCTGCCCGCCACGCCGCGGATGCTCTCGCTGTCCAGCTGCACCGCCGTCTTCTGCGGCTGTGCGCCGCTCTTGCGCGACACGAACAGCAGCAGCGCCGCCAGGATGACGAACAGCACCAGCAAGAGCGCGATTGTTCCAATATCCATAAGACACTCCATTCACAACAACGGGATACCACAAATACATTTTCCCTAACGCAGCGTGCCAATATACCCCACTCATGACGTTTGGGTTTCAAGGCTTCGCTTGAAAATGTGCGCACGTTTCTTTATTATGGGAGAAGTGTGTCGAGTTTATGTTGCGGCACACGATGCAAGTGTGCCAAATGAATCATCATGGATAAAGTGAGAGGTACATATGAAGGACGTTCAAGCGATCTTGTTTGACATGGACGGCGTACTGGTGAACAGCGAGCCGGTGATCACGGAAGCCAGCATATTGGGCTTGAAGGAATTTGGCGTGCAGGCCCGGTGGGAGGATTTTCACGCCTTCACCGGCATGGGTGAAGACCGCTTCATCGGCGGCGTGGCCGAATTGCACGGCGTGCCCTACCGAGTGGAAATGAAGCGGCGCGTATATGAAATCTATCTGGACATCGTGAAGGACAAGATCGAGGTGTACCCCGGCACGCTGCCCACGCTCACGCGCCTGCAAGGGGCCGGCTTGCGCTGCGCGCTGGCCAGCGCCGCGGACCTCATCAAGGTGCGCGCCAACCTGGCCGCCGCCGGCATCGCCGAAAGCCTGTTCGCTGCCCTGGTCAGCGGCGACGACGTGCCCAACAAAAAGCCCGCGCCGGATGTTTACCTGCTGGCGGCGCAGCGCTGCGGCGTGGAACCCGCCCATTGCGTCGTCGTGGAAGACGCCCTGAGCGGCATCGCCGCCGCCCGGGCCGCCGGCATGCGTTGCGTGGCAGTGGAGACATCCTTCCCCCGCGAGCGTCTGCTGCAGGCCGGCGCGGACGCCGTATGCAAGGATATTTCCGGCGTTTGGGAGGCGCTGGAGGGGCTGAGATAACCACTAGAACCCTCTCCCCAACCCCCAGGATGCATGGGCGAGCAGCGCCTATAAGGCGCGGCCAGCCTCCCCGTCACCGTGGGAGGGGATTTATGATCAGATTGCCGCAGCGCCTGCCCGCATCATACCAATGCGGCAAAGGGGACGCGGCAAGGGCAGAGCCCTTGCCCTACACGGGTGACGAAAACGCGACTGTTGTGTACTTCACATAACAGGATAATTGTTCTAAAAATGGGGGGGTCGAAGGTTTCCAAAGGGCGATCGAAAAGCCCTTTGGTCGCGTCCGCAGACGCGAAACCATTAAGAAAAAACTCCTTCCCCATAAGCAGAGGAAGGAGTCAAGTCGACATCTAGTTAGAAGATAATGCAGATCAAATTGTTCTTGCCCTCATTGACCATCTTCGTCAGCGCGTTGCGCATGCGGCTCTGGGCGTTCAGCGGCATACTGGCGCTCTTGTAGCTCATGCCCTCGCCCACCATGTCGAAGAGCGACTGCCCGAAGAAGTCGGTCTTCCACAGCAAACCGGGGTCGCGGGCGTAGTCGGCCTTCAGGCGGTTGAGGAAGTCCTCGGTCTGGCGTTCGGAGCCGATGATCGGCGTGACCTCGGTTGCCAGGTCCACCCGGATCAGGTGCAGGCTGGAGGCTGTGGCCCGGAAGCGCACGCCGCAGCGGCCGCCATGGCGCATAAGCTCGGGCTCGTCCAGATGGATGTCGGTGATGCCGGGGCGCACGTGGCCGTAACCGGTCTCGCGCACCGCGTTGATGGCGTTGGCCAACCGGTCGTATTCGCGCTTGCCATGGGCCAGGTCGTAGATGATGCTCATCAGCGATGCTTCATCGGTGATCTCCAGCCCGCTCTCCTCGCTCAGCAGCCTGTAGTACAGGCTGGCCTGGGGTATGATCTCCAGCTCCACGATGCCGCTGCCGGGGTGAATGCTTTGCACCTTGAGTGTCTCGATGTTGTCGGCCTCGTCAAAGGCCTCCACCATGTGTTCATAGTCCTTAACCTTGGCGATGGCCGCGCCGGCCTCCTTGACCAGTTCCACAACGAAATCCACCAGCCAGTGCCCCCAGGGCAGCGACTTGACCCACGTGGGCATCTCAAAATCCATCTGGCGGATCGGGAACTCGTAGAGCACCGTCTTCATGACCGCCTGCACGTCCTCGCGGCTCATGTGCAGCGCATCCATGCTGAGCACCGGCACACCATACTTGGCGCTCAGATCCGCCCGCAGCTCGCCGGCGGCGTCGGAATCCGGTACACGGCTGTTGAGCAGCACGATGAAGGGTTTGCCCAGCGCCTTGAGCTCATTCACGGCGCGCTCCTCGGCGGCCACATAGCCGGCGCGGGGAATGTCGGTGATGGTGCCATCGGTGGTCACGACCAACCCGATGGTGCTGTGGTCGCCGATGACCTTGCGTGTGCCGGTTTCCGCGGCAATGGTGAAGGGCACCTCCTCATCATGCCATGGTGTGCGCACCATGCGGGGCTGGCCGTCCTCGGTGTCGCCGTAGGCGCCATCCACCATGTAGCCCACGCAATCCACCATGCGAACATGGCAGCGGGCGTTTTCTGAGAGGTTGACCTCCACAGCCTCGCTGGGCACAAAGCTGATCTGCGTGGTCATGATGGTACGTCCGCCGCCGCTTTGGGGCAATTCGTCCACCAGGCGTTCCTTGTGCCAAGACTCTTCCATCTCCGGCAGCACCATCAAGTCCATGAAGCGCCGGATGAATGTAGATTTGCCGGTGCGCACCGGGCCGACAACGCCTACATATATATTGCCGTCGGTGCGTTCGGCCATCTCGCTGTAGATATCCATTTCCGCCATGCTGCCACTCCTTTTCAAAGCAGAGTACATACCATCGATTGATGTATATGAGCGGAAAACGGAAGTATTCTTCACAAGGGGCAAAGAAGTCTATCCAATGGCGGAAAAGAAGGGTTCCAGCAGGCCCAGAAGATCGCCGGCAAAGGCGGCGAGCTCCTCCGGTTTATATGGATGCCCGGGCATGCCGGCATATTCCTGAAGCGCCGCGGCGATCACCCCGCGATGTGTGGACAACGACCGCTCTGCCAGCGCCCACTGCCCGCCCTCGGCCTTGGAACCCACGAAGTCCGTGCGGCAGTAGCGCAGCGTGCGGCACAGGTTCAGTATCGTATACATGGAGCTGCCGTGGATGTCCTGCGCGGCGTTGGAGATGTCATACCAAACGGCGCGCAGATAATCCTCGCGGGGTACGGGGCCAAACACCTGAGCGATGGGCGCGCCCAGCAGCGCAGCGCCGCGGGCCAGCGTCACGGTGAAGTGAGCCGCCAGGTCGGCGTCCTCGCCGCCGTGCAGCACCAGTTGCGCCCGGTCCTCCTTGTATGCCTGGTGCCAGCTGGAAGAATAGTGCAGCACATAGGGGATCGGGTGGCGCGGCTCGGCGGCGGCCTGGGCCTCTACCACGCTGAACTCAAAGCTGCGGAAGGCCTCTCCCCCATCGGCCAGCGCCATGATGTCAGCAACCAGGGCCAGCTTCACGCCCTCTGCCGGCGGTGCATCCACAACGGCCAGCAGGTCGATGTCGCTGCTCCACGGGTGAAAGCTGCCCATGGCCAGCGAGCCGTGCAGATACAACCCCACAAGCGACGGGCCCAAATGCCGCGCGAAGGCCTGCGCGGCCATGCGCAGGCAGCCGTTTACCTCGTCTTCCCGCTCCCCATGGTAGTTAAATTCCATGGCTCCTCCTCACCATTCTGGCGCGAACACGGCATAACTTTCAAATTTAACCGTGGGCGTCTCGCGGCTGTCATAAATACAGCGGAAGTCTTCCGGCTCCTCGAAGGCCTTGCCGGCCAGCACAACGAGCACCAGGTCTTGCCCCTGGTCGTGCAGCCAGCGCGCATAGTCAAAAGGATCGTTCTCGGCGGGCTGGAAGTCGTAATAGTCCTTGTCCCACAGCAAATAGGACACTTCGTCATGCAGGCCGGGCACCGTCACGCTGCGGATGCCTTCCAGATAGGGCAGCGCGGCGGACACCTGCTCGGGGTTGACCGTAACGACGGCGGTGTCCGCCCGGTCATACCCCTCGCTCTGCAGGAAACGCGCCAGATTGCGCCCGTCGGAATAGGTGGATGTGGCCTCGATGGCTGCCATGGCCCCATAGCTTATCGTGCTGCACACCAGCACGACCAGCACCGCCGTGCGCATCAGCGGCACACCCCGGAAACGGACCTGCTCCACGATGGCGTCCCAGTGGGAGGAAGCGGCCGGGAACTCGCCGGATGTAGTTTGGGCGATCCAATAGCCCACCAACACCAGCAGCGCGAAAAGCGCCACGTGGCGATAGGCGACGTTGGTGCTGAACAGCAGCAGCGCCGAGAAGGGCGCCAGAAACAGCCCACCCAACAGCGCCGGCTTGAAGCGCCCCAACATAACTGCCAACGCCAGCAGAGGCAGTAAGTTCACATCGAAGAAGCGCATCAGCGCAATGGTCAAGGGGTTGCTCTCGCTGAGCTTGTAGAGTATTTCCAGAACGCCGGTGTTGTCGCTGCCAAAGCTGTAACCCAGCACATTGCGGGCGATGTCCAGCAGGTTGGAGGTCAGCAGCTCCCCTAGTTTGGGGTCGGCCACAGAGGCATAGCGCGGGCCGGACAGCGTCAGCAGCAGCACCGCAAAGCCCGAGAGCGCCAGCAGCGCCACCACGGCCACCGGTATGCCGTGGCCGCTCAGGCGGCGCCGGCCCGCGGCGTCATGGCTCAGCAGGTGCAGCACGTCATAGGCCAGCAGCGCCAGCGCCGCCAGCGCGCCGTAAACGTGTGTGTTGGCCAGCAGCGCCAGCAGCAGCCCGTACCACAGCCGGTGCCTGCCATACCGCTGGGGGAAGATGCTGGCGATGGCGAACAGCAGCAGCTCCAGCAGCACGTAGTTGCGGGCCACCACGTTGAACGCAAAACCGACCAGATAGGAGAACAGCAGCAGCGCCCGCACCTGCAGCTTGAAAGGCGCACGCAACACCAACAGCGCGCCGGCAGCCACGGCCAGCGCCCAGTGCAGCACAAACAGGCTCTCATAGGGCAGGCCCAAGCGCACCAGCGGCCATATCAGCAGGAACCACAGCGCCGGGTGCCCTTCGATGTTCAGGTTGTCCAGCATCTGGCCCAGGCTCTGGTCGCGCACAAAAAGCCAGGCCTGGGCCTCGTCGCGCCAGGGCTCGTGCAGCAGCGCCAGCACGGCGCTCACCAGCGCAAACGCCGCCAGCAGCGCCAGCTCTACCCTGTGGGCAAAAAACCAAGTGCGGGAGGAATGTCCGTCTTTCGTTGTCATAGCAGTACTCATGGAACGGATTATAGCAAAACTGGAAGATGATGTATAGCAAAGTGGGGATTTTGAACTGGATAGGATTTCGCGCCGGTGGGCTCGACCAAAGGGCTTTCCGGTCGCCCTTTGGAAACCTTCGGCCCCAACTAATAGATTGGTTTTTATATGAGGCTAACCATAGTCTCAGATAAGATACCAACTGTGAACGACTGCCTCAGGGGGATTCTTCGCTGCGCTCAGAATGACAGTGCGAGGTGTGCAGCCCGGCGCCGACGGCGATTTACTCGACGGAGGCAAACGCGCAACACGAAAGTAGTACGTAAAAGAACCCCGCCCACAGGCGATCCATCGTTCCTGATCAACCAGCATGGGATGATATAGATAAGAAAAGCCCTGCCGACGGTTATCGGCAGGGCGAAAGCAAGCCAAAATGCAAGCCGTCCAGATCGCGGACGACGCAACAGCATCGGCCGCGAACATGCGGCTAGGCGCTTTAGCGCCGACGCCGCAGGAAAGGAGGCACATCCAGATCGTCTTCCTCGATTACGACATTGGGCCGGCGAGTGTCGCGATTGTCGCGGCTGTCGTCACGGTCATTGCGAACATCGCGCACATCGCGGTCGCTGCGGGCGTCGCGCTCCTGCTGGGCAGAATAGGTCGTGCGGGTGTTGTCATAGGACCGGGCGGGTTCCCGGTCATACGCGCGGGCGTCGCGGCCCTCGCGGGGGGCGCTGAACGTCGTCGTGGGGTTGTCATCGTTGTAGTTGGGCCGAGCGCCGCCGCGGGGCGCGGCCTGCGGCGGATAAGCGTCGCGGGGCTGGGCGCGGGGCGGTTCGGGCTGCTCCTCATAGCCGCCCTTGACCGGCGGCTTGCGGGTCAACGGCTTGGAGCTGTCAAAGCCGGTGGCGATCACGGTGATGCGCACCATGTCGCTCATCGTGTCGTCTATGCCGGCGCCGAAGATGATGTTGGCGTTGGGATCCACGGACTTGGAAACCAGCGATGCGGCCTCCTCGATCTCCATGAGGCCCAGCGTCTCGTCGCCGGTGATGTTGATGAGCACGGCCTTGGCGCCTTCGATGGTGGTCTCCAGCAGGGGGCTGGAGATGGCCTGCTTGGCAGCGTCCACAGCGCGGTTGTCGCCGGAGGCGCGGCCGATGCCCATGTGGGCCAAGCCCTTCTCGCGCATGGTCGTGCGCACGTCTGCAAAGTCCAGGTTGATCAGGCTGGGCATGGAAATCAGATCCGAGATGCCCTGTATGCCCTGGCGCAGCACGTCGTCGGCCACGCGGAAAGCTTCGATCAGCGAAGTGCCCTTGCCCACGGCGCCCAGCAAGCGGTCGTTGGGGATGACGACCAGCGTGTCCACGCGGGGCTCCATCTCCTTGATGCCGCGCTCGGCGTTCTGCATGCGGGGCTTGCCCTCAAAGCCGAAGGGCTTGGTCACGACGCCGATGGTCAGTATGCCCATCTCCTTGGCGACATCCGCAACCACAGGGGCTGCGCCGGTTCCGGTGCCGCCGCCCATGCCAGCCGTGATGAACACGAGGTCGGCGCCTTTGAGGTTCTGGGCGATCTCCTCGCGGCTCTCCTCGGCGGAGCGCTGGCCCACCTCGGGGTTGGCGCCGGCGCCCAGGCCCTTGGTGATCTTTTCGCCGATCTGTATTTTCTGGTTGGCCCGGGAGAGCAGAAGCGCCTGCTTGTCGGTGTTCATGGAGATGAACTCCACGCCCTTCAAGCCGGACTCGATCATGCGGTTGACGGCGTTGTTGCCTGCGCCGCCCACACCGATGACCTTGATCTGCGCAAATTGGGCCGCATCGATATCGAATTCCAGCACGTGTGTTTCCTCCTCGTCTTGTGTGAGTATCTAAAACAGGTCGCGTATCCGACCGATGATATCTCGTATGGTCGTGGTGCGGTTCATCGCCAGCGCGTAATTCAGCGTGGCCACGCCGCCGGTATAGCCCGAACCCAGGAGCAGCGGCGACTGGTGGGCATAGGGCTTGACGATGCGCCCCAGGCAGGAACTCAGGATGTCCTTTGCGCCGCGCATCATGCCCAGGCCGCCGCCGGTCAGGTATAGGCCGGTCTGGTTGTCCCAGGATAGGCCCAGCTTATCCAGCGAACTGCCAATGCGCTTACCCATGTCCCACACGCGGCTCTCGGCGATCTCCTGAGCGGCCAGCGCCAGCTCGTCCCGCCGCTCTGCCAGCACACTCTGGCGGTTGACACCCAGAATCAGCGAACGCTTGACCTCCTCGGCCTGCTCCGGTGTGAGACCCAGGGCCACAGCCAGATCGCGGGTGATGGCGCCGCCGCCATAAGGCAGGTTTTCGTGGTGCACCAGGCCGTCGCCTTCGGCCACGATGATGTCCATGCTGTGGTGCCCGGCGTCGATGACGACAGCCGTTCGGCGGCTGTCGCCGTCGGTGCGCACCAGATGGCCCGTGGCCACCGGCCCCGCCACAAAACCAAGTATTCCCAATCCCAGGGAACTTAGGATGCGGCAGGTCTCCCGGATGAAGGTTTCATTGGCCATCACATGGCTTACGAAGCCCTCCAGATGCATGGCCTGATCGCCCACCGGCGTCTTGGACCTTGTCTGCCCGTCAGCCAGATAGGCGATGGGCGTGCGGTGCAGCGGCACATACCCAACCGGGTGGTCGAAGTTGCCGGTTTCGGCGATCAGCCGGTCGATATCACCGTGGGAGATGACATGATCCCGGGCAGCCACCCGCACCTCGGCATGGTTGAGCGACACATGCAAAAACTCGCCCGGCACCGACACATAGACATCACGAATGCGCCGTCCGGCCTGCTTCTCAGCGGCCTTGCGGGCGCCCAACACCGCTTCCTCCAGACTACCCATATCCAACCATTCATCATCTACAAAGCCGGCATAGCCCTGCAGGCCGGCGCCGGTCACCGTAAGGAGACCTCGTTCCTCCAGCCTGCCGGCCACAACGGCAATTTTGGATGTGCCGATGTCGATGGCGGCTGCCGATTTCATCATGCGCGTTCCTTCCCGACCAGCGCTCAAGCTCGGATATGAAAAGTCACAGTAATACTAACATAAAAAGCGGGAATAAGGAACAGCTATTTGTGATTTTCCCACTCTCCCGGGCCTTTTCAGCGGCTTTTCCGAACAAAATGACGACGGATGCCGGCAAAATTGGAAAAGATGCCCCAGCCAAAATAGACGATGGCCGCCTGGTACACGGGCACGGCTAGCCGGTCGCCCAGCACGCACAGCGCCAGCGCCAGCACCAGGTTGCCACACAGCCCCAGCGTGAAGCCGCCGGCGGTAAACGTGCCCTCCAGATGATCATTGATGGCGCCGAACAACGCATGGACGATGACCATCATGGCCACTGCGGCATACACCGACCAGCCTGCCGGTATGCTCACATGCAGCCACATGCCCACCGCCAAGCCGATAAACAGGCCGATGAGCGCCAATAAAAGCGCGCGCAATGCGTTCATCGGTCGTGGGACGCGCGCCGGGCCGCGTCGGTGGTCGTGCTGCCTGGGATCATGATGTCCTCCTGTTTCTCGACGGTGAAAACCACCCCGAACACTTGCAGCTCCTGATAAATATCCACGGGCTTGCCGTTGTCTCCTTTGAGGATGGCGTCATACAGGCGATCACCATCGCCGATGGCATTGATGACGAAGGGCGGCGTCAGCGAGATGTCACGCACGTAGATGGCCGGCCCCGCGCAGTGGATGGCCGTGCCTTCCACCATGCGCACACCGTTGATGGACACCGCCTCGGCCCCGGCTTCCTTGAGCAGGTTGACGACCTGAAGCACGTCGCGGTCATGCACCAGGAACCAGTTGATGTCATAGAAGGAGCCGGCTTCCTGAATGCGCTCCCTGGGCGCGTCCGCCAGGCGCACCGCGACGCCGGGGCCGTGCAGCGCCGTCTCGCCTGCCATGCGGTCGGTCTGGTCCAACTCTCCCTGCAGCGTGGCGGCGCGGGTTTGCTGCTCCCCTAAGGCGGCCTGCACGGCTCGTATATCCTGCTGCAGTGCATCGGCCTGTGTTTGAAGCGTTGAGACGTCGGCGCCCAGTGCCCGGATGCTGTCGCGGTCTTGTATGGTCTGCTCCAGCGGCGTGGCCGCTCGTGCCTGCGGAGCGGCAGCCATTGCCAGCAGCGCCGAAAGCAGCGCGCACCCCGCCAGCAGCGCCGGCGCCAATCCTGCGGGCGTTCTCACGGCTGGGCCACCGGCTGGGCATAACGATAATCCATGGTGCCTTCATAAGCGCCAACGGTCAGCGCATCCTGCCGCACTGTTTTGACGGTGTAGAACTCCTCAAAGGATTCCAACACGCCGCCATAGAGCTCCAGCGCTGTCTGCAGCGTTTGCGGGTCGCCAATGGCCTTCACTTCATAGGGCATGTCCGTGGCCACATGGTTGATGTTGATGTGGTCGCCGGCCAGGCGGATGGCGCTCTGGGCCACCAGGCGGTGGCCGTTGATGGAGATCGCCTCGGCTCCGGCGGCGTACAGCTCGTTGACCAGCGAGAGCAGCTCGGAATCGGTGATGTCCTTGATGATCCTCGTTCGGCCGTTTTCCTCGTAAGTTCGGGGGTTGATCGTGAGGAGGATACCCTGGCCGGTCACATCGGTGAGCCCGGCATCCTGACGCGCCCGGGCGATGCTGTTCTCAAGGTCCTGCAGGGCGGCCTCCCCCTGGGCCTGATCGGCCTTGAGCCCATTCAGCTCGGCCTGCATCGAGGCCAACCGGCCGGCCAGCTCCGCCTTCTGTTCGCGCAGTTCATCCATTTGCTTTTCCAGCGCGGCGCTGCGGTCCGGCGACACGACGCCGCCGGCCAGCGATACGTTCTTCAGCTGCATCGCGGCCAGCAGGCCCAACAGCGCGCCCGCGCACAAGATGGCCAGCAGTCTGCCCAAGGTCTTACCCATCAATCATGTGCCTTTCATGCCTCGTCGGCGTCATCGCCGGCGGAATCCTCTTCGTCATCCTGCGAATCGTCGGAATCATCCTGGTCCTGATCGTCCGATTGTTCGCCTTCGCCGGATTCCCCGTCATCCGATGGCGCATACACCGGCCCCTTGCCGCCGGTCAGGTAGAGCACGCCCTTTGTGTGGCCGGCGCTGTTGAGCTCCGGCAGCGCGGCGGACAGCCACGTGGCCTTGGTCTGCATGTCGGTGGGTTTGCCCAGCTCCACAACCATGCCGTCACGGGTCAGCAGGTTCACGTTAAGCAGGTCGCGGAAATCCGCCTGGGCGATCAGCTTGAGCGCCTGCTGGCCCTGCAGCGCGCTCAGCACCGTCTCCATGGCTTCCATGGCGCTCTCATCATGGCCCTGCACGGGCTTGCCCTTCTCGCTGTGCTTCACATTGACGCCTTCCACCAGCGGGTATTGCCCCGCCGGCAGCTGGTCCACGATGTCCAGCACGCAGCCCTTTTCATCGATGATGACAAAGCGGCCCATGTAGGCGATGGCGCCATGGGGTATGCGCTGCACGATGTCCAGCACTATCTTGTCCGGATATACCCGCGTGATGTGTTCCACTTCCAGCAGGCCGTTGCTCTCGATGGCATCGCGCACGGCTGCACTGTTGAGCTTGAAGATGCTGTCTCCCAACCGTATACCGGAAAGCGCAACCACATCCTCGGCGGAGATCGTATCGTTGCCGGTGACCTCTACATCGTGTATCTGGAAGATGTTCATGCCCAGCACCACGGCCAGCGCCAGCAGCGCCAGCAATGCGAACAGCACCGGCAAGCCATAATGCCCGGTGGGCTGGCCGCGGTGCTCCCGCCTGTTCTTGGGTTGCTCCTGCTCTTCCACTTGACGTTGGCCGCGCCGGTCCTCCTCGGCGCGCCCGGCCTTGCGGCGCTTGCGGTAACGCTTCAAGTCCTCGATGTTGACAACCTTATCGTCCCTTTGCGCGCTTCTGGCGGCCTGCTGCCTCATCTGTACGCTCCTCATCCTTCGTGGATTACACCCTCATGATGTCCGCCCCCAGCGCCGAGAGATCCCGGTCCAGGGCTTCGTACCCTCTGTCTATATATCGTATGGCATCCACTCTTGTTAAGCCTTCGGCCACAAGCCCTGCCAGCACCAGCGCCGCGCCTGCCCGCAGATCTCCGGCGCTCACGCTGGCTCCCGTCAGCTTCTCCACGCCGTGCACGATGGCCATGCGGTCCCGCACGGTCACGTCTGCTCCCATGCGTATGAGCTCGCCTGCATGGCGGAAGCGGTTCTCGAAAACATTCTCCACGACGACGGTGGTTCCTTCTGAAATTGCCGACAGCGCGAAGAACTGCGCCTGCATGTCCGTAGGAAAACCCGGATAGGGCATGGTTTCCAGGCGCTTGACGGCCAGCGGCCGCTCGGTGCAGCGCAGCCGCAGCCAGCCCGGCCCTTCGCTTATGCTGCAGCCGGTCTCCTGCAGCTTGCTGATCACCGGCATCAGGTGTTCCGGGCGCACGTCGGTCAGTTCCACATCACCCCGCGTCATGGCAGCCGCAGCCATGTAGGTGCCCGCTACGATGCGGTCCGGTGGTATCGTGAATTCCGCGCCGTGCAGTTCCTTTACACCGTTGACCTCTATGACGCTGGTGCCCGCGCCGATCACCTGGCCGCCCAAGGCGTTGATGAAGTCCTGCAGCGCCTCGATCTCCGGCTCCCGGGCGGCGTTGCGTATCACGGTGCGGCCTTCGGCCTTCACGGCGGCCATCATCAGGTTCTCCGTGGCGCCCACGCTGGGGTAATCCAGGCTGACCATGGCCCCCATCAGGCGCGACGGCCGGCACACGATGTAGCCGTGGGCCTCCTCGATACCGGCGTTGAGCGCCCGCAGGCCCTTCAGGTGCAAATCGATGGGCCGCAGGCCGATCTCGCAGCCGCCGGGGTAGGTGAACAGCGCCCGGCCGAACCGCCCCAATATGGGGCCCAACAGAAAGATCGACGAGCGCAACTCCCGGGAGAGATGCTCCGGCATCTCCCAAAGGCGGGCGCCCTGGGCGCACAGGCGCACGTCGCTGCCCTCGGTTTGGGTCTCGCAACCCAGGTGCTGCAGGATGCGCAGCATGTTTTCCACATCGATCAAACCAGGAACATTATGTAGCACGATCTCTTTGTCGGACAGCAAAACCGCCGCCAGTATGGGCAGCACAGCGTTCTTGCTGCCGCTCACCCTCAGGCTGCCGGTGAGCTGCCTGCCACCCCGCACCAAAAAGCTGCCGGACATGGCACACCTCCCGCATTCTCCAAACTAATGGCATCATATGCGGGAGGGATATACAGGGTGAAAATCGAGATATCCCGGTTTTTCTATGTTTTGACCGAACTTCGGCTCACGTTGAGCAGCACACCCACCGCCGCCATGAAGACGATCAGCGATGTATTGCCGGCGCTGATGAAGGGCAGCGGAACGCCTGTGGGCGGCATTGTGGAAGTCACGACCAGCAGATTGATTAAAAACTGTATGCCGATGAGCGCCGTAATGCCGGCGGCCAGCATCATGCCGTATTCATCCAGGGCCTTGGCTGCCACGAGCATGCCCCGCCACAGCAGCACCCAGAAGGCCAGCACCAACGCGCACAGGCCCAGAAAGCCCAGTTCCTCGCCGATGATGGACAGTATGAAGTCGCTGTACATGTAGGGCAGATACAGCAGCTTCTGCCGGCTGTTGCCCAGCCCCACGCCAAAGACGCCGCCATTGCCCAGCGCGTAGAGGGACTGCACCAATTGGTATCCCTCGTCGTTGGTATCGCCGCCCACATAGTTCCAGGGGTTCATAAACACGATCAGGCGCGTCATGCGGTAGGCTTCTATGAGTGTGAACACGACGCCGAAGATGATCGTGACACCCAGCATGATCAGCAAAGGCTTCAGGCGCACGCCCGCCACCAGCATCATGACCAGCGCCACCAGCAGCGTGCTGCCGGCCATGGAAAGGTTCTTGCCCGCCAGGATCAGCCCACTGATGCCCCCGGCCACCAAGAGCGGCATACCCAGCCCTTCGGTGAAGACGACCTTGAGTTTGTCGCTGCGCATCTGCTCGCTGTGCTTGGGCGTCCACCAGGCGATAAAGAACACCACGGCCAAACGCCCAAGCTCCGAAGGCTGGAAGCTGAAGCCGCCGATGTTCAGAAAGCGATTGACGTTGTTCTTACGGTCGGCAAACAGCACGACGATCAACAGCACGACGCTCAGCAGCACCAGGAAATACGGCACGATGGGCCGGTTGTAGACGCGGTAGGCCAAGACACTGGCCAGCAGCATCACAACCACGCCTACGCCGGCGCCCAGCAGCTGCTTTGTCAGGTAGAAGGTGCTGCCGCCTTTGTTCTGCTGCGCTTCATAATAACTGGCCGAGAACACCATGACCAGCCCGAACAGCGTCAGCAGAATCGTGACGGTCAGGATCGCGAAATCCAGTTTTCCCAGCCTGCCCTTCATCTACGCTCCGTTTCGCTGACCAGCCGCGCCACGATTTCCTTGAACACCCGACCACGTTCCTCAAAATCCCGGAACATGTCAAAGCTGGCGCTGGCCGGCGAGAATAATACATTATATCCGGGGTGCGTCATCGCGTATGCCTTGTATACGGCGTCCTCCAGCGACGTTGCGTGCACGATGGGCGCGAAGCCGCGCTCGGCGGCGGCGCGGGCCACCTGGTCGGCCGTGGCGCCCATGACGACCAGGCCGGCCACGCGCCCGGCCACGATGGCGTCGGCCAGCTCGCCGTAGCCCGTACCCTTGTCATAGCCGCCGGCGATCAGGATCGTGGGCAGGTTCATGGCCTGCACGTCCTTAATGGAGGAATCGGGATTGGTCGCCTTGGAGTCATTGAAGAAGCGCACGCCCTGATGTTCGATCACGAACTCCAGGCGGTGCTCCACGCCCTCGAAGGACGCCAGCGTATGGCGCACGACCTGGGGGCTGACACCCATGTACATCGCGCAAGCCGAGGCGGCCAGCGCGTTCTCCAGGTTGTGTTGGCCGGGGATACGCACCTCTTCCGGCCGGCCCATGGCGGTCAGCTGGCCGTCCCATCGCCAGCAGATGCGCCCATCCTTGAGGAAGCAGCCTTCCTGCAACTCCTCCATACGGGAAAACCACGCCACGCGGCAGCGGGCGCGGGTCGCCAGCGCCCGGCACTGCGGGTCGTCCCAATTGAGAATCAACACGTCGTCGCCGCGCTGGTTTTCAAACACCCGGGCCTTGGCGTCGATATAGGCCTGCATCGTGTGATGGCGGTTCAGGTGGTCCGGCGAAAGGTTCAGAATGACGCTGACCCGGGGGCGGAAGCTGTCGATGCTTTCCAGCTGAAAGGAGCTGATCTCCAGCACCATCATGTCCTCGGGGCGCGTATCCAGCGCGTGGGCGCAGATGGGGTCGCCGATGTTGCCCACGACGTGGGTGTTGTAGCCTGCCCGGCGGAACATTTGCCCCGTGAGAGCCGTGGTCGTGGTCTTGCCGTTGGTGCCGGTGATGGCCACGATGGGGCACTGGGTGAACAAATAGCCCAGTTCCACCTCACCCAGCACCGGGCGGCCCAGCTCCCGGGCACGCAGCACCAGCGCGCTGTCGATGGGCACGCCGGGGCTGATGAAGAGAGCCTCTACCTGCTCCAGCAAGGCGATCGCGTCGCCGCCCAGCTCCAGGCGCACACCGGGCACGCTGCCCAGCGCTTCAACGACATCCGGCAGTTGTTCTGCGCTCTTGGCGTCATAGGCGATCACCTGGGCGCCGCGCTCGGCCAGCAGGCGCACTGCCGCCAGGCCGCTGCGAGCCATGCCCACGACCATCACCTGAGAACCTTCAAAACTCATACCCATCCATTCCCTCCCAGCACGGCTCAGCGGTAGGCCAGCAGACCCGCCAGACAGAGCACCGTGGTGATGATCATATACATGGAGACGATGCGCGTCTCCGGATAGCCCAGCATCTCAAAATGGTGATGCAGCGGAGCCATCTTGAACACCCGCTTCTTGCGGGTCTTGTAGCTTGCGACCTGTATGATGTCGCTGACGGTGGAAGCCATGTACATGCCTGCCATGACCGGCAGCCACAGCGGCACGCGGGCCACGATGGCCAGCCAGCTGACCGCCGCTCCCAGCGCCAGCGAACCCGTGTCACCCATGAAGATGCGCGCCGGGAACACATTGAAGCGCAGAAAGCCCAGGCAAGCCCCCACCAGCGCGCCGGAGATCGTCAGATAATTGGCAATGCCGGGGGCCGGCGTGTTGGCCACAGCCACAAAGATCAGCGTCATGGCCGCGAAGAACACCACGCCCACGCCGGCAGCCAGGCCGTCCAGCCCGTCGGTCAGGTTCACGCTGTTCATGCCCGCCACAATGACGAACGCGGTGAACGGGATATAGAACCAACCCAGATCCCATTCGGCGGTCGTGAAGGGCAGCTTGATGGACGTGCCGATGTGCACATAGGCGTATACCGACGCGGCGACCGCCACGACGACCTGCAGGGCGAATTTCTGCCAACCTCTGAGGCCCATGTTGCGCTTCAGCACGCGCTTGATGTAGTCGTCGGCAAAGCCGATGAGCGCTCCCGCGCCTATGAGCGCCATGCCCACGATGGCCGAGGGCTCCCAGCGGCGGATCATAACGATACATGTGACCGCCAGGGCGATCAGTATGATCAGACCGCCCATGAACGGCGTGCCGCTCTTCTTCTGGTGCCACGTAGGCCCTTCCTCGCGGATGACCTGGCCCAAGTTGAGCTTGCGCATCAGCGGAATGATGAACGGACCCACCGCCAGACAGGTCAGAAACGAGATCAGCACCGGCATTATGATGTTCTGTATCATTTGCATGGGTCCTTAGGGTTCCTTTCGCGAGTTGGGATGCTATGGCTTATAGCCTGTCCAGATATTTACGGGCCATTTCACGATCATCAAAGTGACGTTTGACGCCCATAACATCCTGATAGGTCTCATGGCCCTTGCCGGCAATCAGCACCACATCGCCGGGGCGGGCGGCATTGATGGCGGCCTCTATGGCGGCCTCGCGTTCCACGATCTTCAGATAAGGCCTGCCCCCCTCTCGTGCGCCGACCTCGATGGCGTCCACGATGGAGCGCGGGTCTTCGGTGCGGGGGTTGTCGCTGGTGATGATGGACAAGTCCGCCATGGATGCGGCGATACGGCCCATGTGGGGCCGCTTGGTGCGGTCGCGATCACCGCCGCAACCGAACACCAGTATAATGCGGTTCTTCGCGAACACCTTGGCCGCCCGCAGAAGGTTCTCCAGGCTGTCCTCAGAGTGGGCATAGTCCACCAGAACGGTGAAGCCGTGGGCGTTGTCCACGCGCTCCATACGGCCGTTCATCCGCTTCATGCTCTGCAGGCCGGTGCGCACGCTTTCCAGCGGCACGCCCAGCAGCAGCGCAGCGCCGGCGGCGGACAGGGCGTTGCTGACGTTGAAGTGGCCGCTCAGGCCCAGCTCCACGGGCAATGCCCTGCCTTCATAGTTCATCGTGAAGGAAACGCCGTCGGGTCGGGCGTCCACCGCCGTGGCGCGCAAAGCTGCGCGTTCGCTCAGTCCGTACCACAGCCGCGGGCCGTGGAAGCCGGCGGCGATGGCCTCTGCGCTCGCGTCGTCGGCATTGAGCACGGCTGCGCGGGCCATGCCGTCGGCGAACATCAGCGCCTTGGCCTTTTGATAGTTCTCCATGGTCTTGAAGTCGTCCAGGTGGTCCTGGGTCAGGTTGCTGAAAATGGCCACGTCGAACACGATGCCGGCCATCTTGCGCAGCGCCAGCGCGTGGGCGCTCACTTCCATGACCACGCGATGGCAGCCGGCGTCGGCCATGCGGCGCAGCGCGGCATGGAACTCCATGGGGTCCGGCGTGGTCAGCGTGGCCGGCAGCGCCTGGTCGCCCACCAGCGTGGCGATGGTGCCCATGAGGCCCACCTTCTCGCCCGCGGCCTCAAAGATCGCCTTGAGCAGATAGGTCGTCGTGGTTTTGCCGTTGGTGCCGGTGATGCCCACGACCGAAAGCTGTGCCGCCGGGTTGCCGTGGAATGCCGCGGCCAAACGGGCCAGCGCCTCGCGGCTGTCGGCCACCCGCACCTGGGGCAGGTTGAGCTCCGGCAGCACCCGCTCCACGACCAGCGCCGCCACGCCCCGCTCCGCCGCCTGGGCGGCGTAGGCGTGGCCATCCACCTTGGTGCCCGGAATGCACACATACAGCGCGCCGGGCCCTGCCTTGCGCGAATCGATGCTGATGTCTGTGATCTCCGCGTCGGGGTCGCCGATGATCTCCAGATGGGCGCAGCCTAGCAGCAATTCCGTCAGTTTCATCGCTTTTGTTCTCCGTTTCTCAATCGTCTGCGGCCTGGTCATCGCCTTCGCCGTTCGCCGGCGCAAAGGTAACTTCCACAGTTTCTCCCGGCAGCAGCGGCGTGCCTGGCTCAGGGTTCTGCCCCACGGCCACGCCGCCGGTGCCCTTGGCCTTCATGCGGAAGCCCATAGACTGTATCGCGTTGTTGGCTTCCACGGCAGGCATGTCGGAGACGTCCGGCACCGGTTGCATGCTGTCCGATGTCTGGTCATCCACTTGTTTGAGATAGAGGATCACCGTGGAGCCGGGCGCGGCCTCGCTGCCGGGCTTGGGCATTTGGTCGGCCACCTCGCCGCCGAAGCCCTCCACGATGCCCTTGAAGCCCTCGGCCTGCAGATCGCTCAGGGCCTTGGTCACGTTCTTGCCGATCTCATCGGGCACGTCCTTGCGCTCGTCCTCGTCGTCCTTATCCGGTTCCGCGTCGGGCGGCACGTTGCCGTATTGCAGCGCCTGCTCCAGTATCATTTTAGCATAAGGAGCGGCGACGATGCTTCCATAATCCACCGCCACGTTGGGTTCGTCCACGATGACCAGCACGAGATATTTTGGCTTGTCCGCCGGCGCAAAGGCGATGAACGACGAAATGTGCTTGTCGGCCATGATCTTGCCGTCGGGGCCGTATTTTTGTGCGGTACCGGTCTTGCCGCCCACGGAATAGCCGTCAATGTGGGCGTGTTTGCCGGAACCCTTGTCCACGACGCTGCGCAGGATTTCCCGCATGGTTTCCGACGTTTCGGGCTTGATGACCTGACCGAGGACCTCGGGCTGAAAGCTTTCGATGACCTCACCGGAGGGCGAGCGGATCTCCTTGACGATGGTGGGCTTGATGAGCTTGCCGCCGTTGATGATGGCACTGACCGAAGTAGCCAGCTGCAGCGGCGTCACGGCGATGGCCTGGCCGAAGCCGATGCGCGCCAGGTCCACGTTGCGTACATACTTGGGGGCCATCATGATGCCGGAAGCCTCGCCATAGAGCTGGATGCCCGTGGCCTTGCCGATGCCGAAGCGGTCCAGATAGTCGTAGAAGCGATCCTGCCCCAGCGCCAGGGCGATGGTCATGAACACCGGGTTGCAGGATTTCTGCACGCCCTCGAAAAGGTCCAGATCGCCGTGGGAGCTGTGGGTCCAGCAGCGGATCTTCTCGCCATCCACGATCTTGTAGCCCGGGCAATAGAAGTGCGTATTGGTGGAAATCACGCCGGCGTCCAGACCGGCGGCCACGGTCAGTATTTTGAACGTGGAACCCGGCTCATAGGCGTCGGCGATGGCGGAATTGCGCACGCCGGCCCGCAGCGCTTCCAGGTCCTCGCGGGGCGGGGCGTTGTTGTCAAAGCTGGGCTTCTGGGCGCTGGCCAGTATCTGCATCGTATTGGGGTCCAGCACCAGGATCTCCACACGCTTGGCGTTCTGTTCCGTCAGCGCGCGCTCGGCCGCGTTCTGGGCGAAAGATTGTACCGCCGCATCGATGGTCAGCACCACGTCGTCGCCATCCACCGGGGGGATGTAGCTTTCCACGCTGTCGGGGATCGCGCGGCCTTGGGCGTCGGTCTCGCTGAGGATGGAGCCCTCGGTGCCCCGCAAATATTTGTTGAACCGGGACTCGATGCCTTCCTGCCCATCGCCGTCGATGGACGTGAAGCCCAGTATCTGCGTGGCGAAATCGCGCATGGGATAAAAGCGCGTCATGTCCGCACTCAAATGAACGCCGGCAAGGTCTTTCTCCAGCACGGCGTTCTTTTCCTCCGTTGTAATCTGGCGCTTGATGAGCACTTCGGACTTTTTGGTGTCCAGCGCCCGGCGCAGCACCAGCGCTTCATCCACGCCCAGCAGCGAAGCAAGCTCCTTGGCCAGCGTTTGGGCGTAGTTGGGGTCCTTGTTGTTCAGCGCCTGTTTCTTGGCGTGAGCCTCGATCTCCTTGGGGCGCAGCACCACCATGTAAGAGCTGGCGCTCTGGGCCAGCACCGTACCATAGGTGTCCAGTATGCTGCCGCGCTTGGGCTCGACGGTCAATTCCCGCGTCCACTGGTCGGCGGCCTTCTGCTTGAGCCAGTCGGCCTTATAAATCTGCCAATAACCCACGCGGAACACGAGGGTCAGCAGCATCACGCTCGTCATGGCGATCACAATGACGGATATTCTTCTTCTGCTGCTGGCCTTCGGTAGAGCCACCGGTATCATTCACCCTTTCTGTTCAAAAAGGCATTGCAATGCCTTTTGATTAGGACGTCCTTCATTTCACTTACTTCTTTGCGCTGATGTCCGTGCGGCCCAAACTGCCCAGCGATACATAGAGCACCTGGCTCTGCTTGGGCGTGCCCATGCCCAGCTCCTGGGCGCGGTCCATGATGAGGTTGATGTTCTCGGCTGCGGCCATCTGGGCGCTCAGCTCACTGTTGGCGCGCTCCAGCTTCGTCAGGTTTTTCTGTGTCTCGTTGATGCTGCGCTGCGTCGCCGCCACCTGCGCCTTGAGGAACAGAAGGCCGATACAGGCAGCCGCCACCAGCACCGCCGCCGCGAAAAGCAGCACCCGCTGCAGCGCCACAGGCTGAGGGCGCTGGGCTACCCGGGGCTGTGCCTGGGTATGGGTTGCGCCTTTCTCCCTCTCCCGCTCTGCCGCGCGGTAATCATACGCGTGATTGGACCGATGTGCTACTGACATATTATTCCAGCTCCTTCTATGGTAGAACAGTTAACTTCTTTCAAAAACCCGCAGCTTGGCGCTGCGGCTTCGGGGATTGTCCTGCTGCTCCAGCTCATCCGGGGTCTCCGGCTTGCGGGTCAGCATGCGTCCTTTGGGCTGTTTGCCGCACACGCAGTACGGCGCGTCCTTGGGGCAGACGCAGGGGTTCTCGGCTGTCTTCATGGCCTGCTTGACGGCGCGGTCTTCCAGCGAATGGAAGCTGATGACGCACAGACGGCCTGCAGGCTTGAGCAAATCGATGAGCTCTCCCATCGTTTGCTCCAGGCCGGCCAGCTCGCCGTTGACCTCTATGCGTAGGGCCTGGAAGGTGCGCTTGGCCGGGTGAGGCCCCTGGCGGCGGAACTTTGCAGGTATGGCAGCGGTGATGAGCTCGGCCAGCTCCACGGTGCTGCGGATGGGCTGCCTTTGTCTGCGCTCCACCAGGAACGCGGCAATGCGGTTGGCGAAGTGGTCCTCGCCGTAGTCGCGGATGACATTCGCCAGTTTCCTCTGGTCGTAACCGTTGACGACGTCATAGGCCGTCAGGCTCTGGGAGCGGTCCATGCGCATGTCCAGCGGCCCGTCGCTGCTGTAGGAAAACCCGCGCTCGGCGCTGTCCAGCTGCCAGGAGCTCACGCCCAAGTCCAGCAGGATGCCGTCCACGCGGCGGATGCCCAGGTTGTCCAGCAGCTGTGCCATGTGCTTGTGGTCGCCCTTTACCGGAACAAAGGCACTGCCAAAACGGCTCAGCCGCTGCCCTGCCGCCTGCAAGGCGTCGTCGTCACGATCGATGCCCACCAGTGTGCCGCCGGGCATCAGCTTCTCCAGCACCGCCTCGGCGTGGCCGCCGCCGCCCAGCGTGCCATCCACGATGGTGCGGCCGGGCCCCGGGTTCAGCCAGCGCACGCAGCTCTGCAGCAAGATGCTCACATGGGAAAACTCCGTACCCATGGTCACACGCTGTAGCCGCGGCCGCGCAGGCTGGCCATGGCATCCCTGAGGTCGTTGTTATCTCCGTCGGTTTCGTTGTAGTCCTGGCGGTTCCAGATCTCCAGATGGTCGTCCACGCCGGCCACGATGACATCCTTTTCCAGCCCGGCGAAGGCGCGGAAGCTTTGGGGGATCAGAATGCGCTTCTGGGTGTCCATCTCCACCTCGGTGGATTTGGAGAAGATGCGGCGCTTGACGTCCTGCCCCGCCTCGTCGGTCAGCGGCACGTTGTTCAGGCTGGAAGACAGATTGGTGAATTCCTCCTGCGACATCACGTACAGGCAGCGGCGATAGGGCCACTTGACCAGCACCACGGTGTCCCCCAGGGCGTCGCGGTATTTGGCGGGCAGGAACATGCGGCCCTTGGGGTCAATCGTGTGTTCATATTCGCCCATGAACACCATCCTGCTCGCCTCCTTTCCTTCGGTCCGCCGCTACACCGGCCTACACCGTCATACACTTCTCACCACTTATGACCCCATTATACGAGAATCATACGGAAGTGCAAGCAGTTTTTCATTAAGGCGTCGTTGGACACCGTCAAAAACTCGGCCTTTCAAGCCATGTTTTCTCTCATGGCTGGCGGTGGTGCGCAATCCCACTGAAATGGCGGCAATCGTCAGAAAAATCCAATTATAGCGCAGATATGAAACCGGGCCGCTAGATATGGTGATGTAAAAAGTAAACGGGCACCAAATGTGGTGCCCGTAAAAACCGTTTTCTCCATCCATGCGCGCAAAGTAGAAAAACGACGCTCCGGTGGCGCAAAGTGTAGGAAGCTTCTTGTTCTAATATTTATTTAATATTAACTCTATAAAGATATGACCGGTGGGGGTTCGCAACCGCGACGGAATCGCATGGCTATCGCTGATCCAGGTTCTGGAAGCTGGCCAGGTCTTCGTTCCAGGCGATGGTGGCGGTGCCGGTGGCGCCGTTGCGGTTTTTGGCCACGATGATCTCGGCCTCCTGCCCGCCCTCATACTTCTTGTAATACGCCTCGCGGTAGATGAACATGACGATGTCGGCGTCCTGCTCGATGGCGCCGGACTCGCGAAGGTCGGCCAGCACGGGGCGGTGGCTTTCGCGCTTCTCCGCCGCGCGGGAAAGCTGGCTTAACAGCAGGATGGGTATGTCCAGCTCACGGGCCATCAGCTTGAGCGCGCGAGTCATCTCGCTTACCTCCTGCTGGCGGTTCTCGCGGCGGCTGTCGCCGCCGGAGGAGATCAGCTGCAGGTAGTCGATCATGACGATGTCCAGCCCGCGGGTCATCTTGATGTGGCGGCACTTGCTGAGCATTTCCATAACGGTGATGCTGGGCGTATCGTCGATAAAGATGTGTATGTTCTGCATGTCGGAAACGGTGTCGGCCAGGCGAATCCAATCCTCGGGCATCAGGCCGCCATTCTTGACCTTGCTGAGCGGCACGCGGCTGTGGGTGCTCATGGCGCGCTGGGCCAGCTGGTCGCAGGGCATTTCCAGGGAGAACACCACCGCCACCTTGTCGCGGTAAGTGGCCAGGAACTGGGCAATGTTCATCGCGAAGGCCGACTTGCCCATGGCCGGGCGCGCGGCGATCAGGATCAGCTGCGAGGGCAGCATGCCGCCCAGCTTGTGGTCCAGCGCCGGATAGCCGGTGGACAGGCCCACTTCCTTATCGGGGTTGTCGAGCATCGCCTCGGCGCGCTCGTAGATCTTGCGCACCTCGTCGGACATCGAGGACATCTCCCGCTTTTGCCCGCGTTCAGACAGGCGGAAGATCTCCTTCTCGGCGTCGTTGAGGATGGCGGCAGGCTCGCGCGCGCCCTCATAAGCATCGTCGGATATGCGACCGGCGATGCGGATGAGCTGGCGCAGCATGGAGCGCTCCACGATCATGCGGGCGTAATGATCGACGTTGGCCGCCGAAGGCACGAAGTTGTTGAGCTCCACGAGATAGTCCAGCCCGCCCAGCGTCTCCAGCGTGCCGCGCTTCTCCAGCAGGT
Source organism: Bacillota bacterium (assembly GCA_023410875.1). Classification (GTDB taxonomy): domain Bacteria; phylum Bacillota; class Clostridia; order Christensenellales; family UMGS416; genus JAEYRA01. The sequence continues at coordinate 93,981 of JAEYPH010000019.1, forward strand.
CGTGCACGGTCAGCAGGTCCACAGGCATGCTCTGGCTCACCAGCTCCTGCATGGCGCTGAAGATCTGGGCGTTGGCGGGATAATAGAAATCCTCCGGAAGCAGACGCGTGACCGCCACAGAGTTGGCGGCGCGGGTGTCCAGCATCATAGCCCCCAGCACCGATTTCTCGGCGCTGAGGTTGTGCGGAGGAATGCGCTCCAATCGCTCCGACATATCAGTCTCCGGCGGTGATGTTCACCTTGAGCGTGGCGGAAACGCCCGCGAACAGCTTGAGCTTGACCTCATGCAGCCCGGTCGTCTTCAAAGCGTCGTCCATCTCAATCTTGCGCCGGTCCACTTCGATGTAGTGCTGCGCCAACAGCGCCTCGGAGACCTCCTTGCCGGTCACGGAGCCGAACAGCTTGCCGTCCTTGCCGGTCTTGGCGCGGATCTCCACGGTCATGTCCTTGACGCGCCCGGCGATTTCACGGGCGGCCTGCTCGTTGACGGCCTTGCGATGGGCCTCGGCGTCCTTCTTCTGCTTGATGGCGTTCATGTTACCGGCGGTGGCCTCCACGGCCAGATTGCGCGGGAACAGGAAGTTGCGGGCATAGCCGTCGCTGACGTTCAGAATGTCGCCCTTCTTGCCGGTGCCTTTGATGTCTTGGTTGAGTATAACTTTCATGGGTTCATGTCCTCCCCTTGTGATATGGTCTCAGGTCATTGCGGTCGTTGCGGCCCGTTGGGCGGCCCGCCCTTCTTCAGGGTGTCCACGCGGGCGGCGACAGAGCGGAAGTTGAACACGACGTCGGCCAGACCCACCAACACCAGCACGGAACCCAGCAACGGCACCGTTACCACGAAGATGAGCGCCTGCAGGCCCGGGGCCACGCGCCAGCGGTTCAGAAAAAAGTGGCACAGCGCCACCGATTGCGCGGTCATCAGCAGATTCAGCAGCCACGAGGAGGCCAGGTTGACCGTCTCGAAATAGCTCCACTGGCTCGCCATGCCGAACACGGACAGCAGTTGCAGCGCCACCAGCGAGAAAACGATGTAATTGGGGAACCGCAGCGCCTGAAAGGGCGGCATCGGCGTGCCGTCGTCGAGGCCGGCCCGGCGGTCCTGCCGGCGGATGGCCAGCCGGCCCAGATAAAACCCCAGCGAACCGATGAGCAGCCCGCTGTTGAGCGCCAGCGCCGGCAGCAGCTGCGCCGTCATGCGCTCCAGGTCGGCGCGGATGAGCTCCGCCTTTTCGGCCACGGGCATGGCGGCCACGGCGCGCATCTCCGTCCACATCCCCTCAGAAAGCAGGGCGATGCCTTTGCGCGCCATCTGGAAATTGGCCACGATGGCGTCCAGCAGCGGGGTTCGTAAGCCCTGAGGCTCGGCGCTCAGGAATTTCAGAATGTTATCGGCCACGGTCACGTCCATATCGCGGGGCAGCAGATACATGGCCATGGCCAGCGCTGCCATCATGCCCAGCACGCCGCCGCCGGCGCTCACCGCAAGGCCAGTGCGCAAAGCCAGGTTGCGCCGCGTGCACAGGATGACCGTCGTGGTGGTGATGAGCAGGAACATGCTCAACGACACCGCCACCGGGCCATAGACCAGCGGCAGCACCAGGCTGGCCGCCGCTGTGGACACAGCGCCGGTGTAGGTGCCGCTGCGCCGGTCCAGCGCAACGCAAAGCGCCGGTATCGCTGCGATGCCGGCAATACTCAAGGCCGCCGCCAGCAGGATCACGGGCGTCAACACCGCCCACAATGCCCTGCCGCCTTGGCCCTTATCCTCTTTTTTGACTGTCATCCAACCTCCCCAGGCGATCCCAGCGGATGGTGCGCTATAGGCTTGCCGCGCCCATCCGACGTCCCTTCATCCTTCGCGTGACCCGGCGATCCAGGTCTTCCACAGGCACGCCCACGCGGGCGGCCAGCTCCACCGAACAAACCATGATGCCGGCCAGCGCCTCACCCAGCGCCTCGCGGCCGGTATTGCCCTGCTGCATAAGCTGGTAAACCTCGGAGACGCCGGACAGCAGCCCGGTTTTGAGCAGTTCCAGCTCACGAATGTTTCTGGCGATGTCGAACTCGTCGGGTTCTCTCATCATCGGTGAGGCCTCCGCGTCTGCTGGTGTAGTACTAGTATTGTAATTGTGTGTATATGCCTTGTCAATGAAAGCGCAGGAAAGAACAAAGGCACCCAACATCCGCCTAAAGGCGCGCGGCAGCGGCAAACGGCCGAACTTTTGCGAACTAATCTTCTGCAATCTACGCATCTCTCCCTTCTTGCCCGGCCTCAGACGCATGTTATAATAAAACAAAAACAGAAAAGGCGGCGTTGTAGCCATGGAGCGGAAAATCAAGAGGATCGCCCGGGGTGTGCAGACCACAGACGGCGCCGGTGTTCGTTTGGTGCGTGTGTTGGGTCATGACGACGTCTATGATTTTGATCCCTTCCTCATGCTGGACTCCTTTGACTCCCACAACCCGGCGGACTATATACAGGGATTTCCGACCCATCCCCATCGCGGGATTGAAACCATCACTTATCTGCTCAAGGGCCGCATCGAGCATGAGGACAGCCTTGGGAACAAAGGGACGATCCTTTCCGGTCAAAGCCAGTGGATGACCGGCGGGCGCGGCATTTTGCACCAGGAGATGCCCAAACCCAGCGAGCACATGCTGGGCATCCAGCTGTGGCTCAACCTGCCCAAGGCCCAGAAGATGGCCCCGCCGGCCTATGGCGACATCACCGAAGCCATGATATCCACTGTGCAAACCGGCGACGCCACCGTGCGCGTGCTGTCCGGCCGGTTCGGGGAAGCCGCCGGCATTCGCCCGCGCCACATACAGGCGACGATCTACGACGTAACGTTGCCGGCTGCCGGCGCGCTCACGCTGGACACGACCCGCGGTGAAACGGTGTTCCTATTTGCGATCTGCGGCGGCATTGTGGTCGCGGGTCAGCCGATCGCAGAGAAATCCGCTGTGCTCCTGGAAGACGGCGACAGCGTCCGCGTACAAACAAACGCACAGGCGGACGCGCGGTTTCTCTTTTTTATGGCGCCCCCACTGCGCGAGCCCATCGCCTGGGGCGGCCCCATCGTGATGAACACCCAGGAAGAACTGGACCTGGCCTTTCGCCAGTTGCGCATGGGCACATTCCAGGATTAAGCTGAGCCACCCCATTCGAGGGCTTAGGTAAGGCAGTTTTTGCCTCATCTGAAAAATTGGCTTGCAAATTATTTTATATAGTACTATTCTATATGGTAGTTAAGGGAGTCGAAACATGAAAACCACCGGCGGCTTTCTGATCACGCAGATCAAACACGCGTCCGGGCGCGTGTTTGAAAAGCTGCTTCGTGACAGCGGCATCGATGTCTTCAACGGCGCCCAGGGCCGAATCCTTTATGTGCTGTGGCAGGCCCAGCGCCTCACGATCAGCGAGATCGCCAAACGCACGTCGCTGGCCAAGACCACCTTGACCAGCATGCTGGACCGCATGGAGGAAGCCGGCCTGGTACGGCGCGAGCCCGATGAAGCCAACCGGCGGCAGATTTTCGTGTCCATCACCGAAAAGGCCATGACATACCAGCAAGCCTACGACGACGTGTCCGACCGTATGGGCGAGCTGTATTACAAGGGCTTCACCGAATCAGAGATTCAGCAATTTGAAGACACGCTCCGGCGCATCCTGCGCAACCTGGAATCGGAAGGAGAATCCACATGACGAAGGTATCCACGCCCATCAGCAACAACTTTTGCCCCCAGGCCCTCTTTCTCTACGGCACCTACAAAGAGGACGGCTCGCCCAACTTCGGCCTGTTCTGCTGGTTCAGCTATTGCTGGAACAGCGACCTGCATGTGATGGCCTGCATCGGCGGCGAAAAGCTGACCAAGGACCGCATCCGCGCCAGCGGCGTGTTCTCGGCCAACCTCGTGACCGAGAAGCTGCTGCCCGTGGCCGACTATCTGGGCAACACCGAAGGCCGCAGCAACCCGGAGAAAATGAACATCGTGCTCAAGACCGAGCTCGCACAGGTGCTCAATGTGCCCGTCCTCAGCGACAGCCCATTGAGCTTCGAGCTGGAGGTCGTGCAGACCATACCGCTGGACGACAGCGACATCTTCCTGTGCCGCGTGCGCAACGTGCTGGTGGATGAGGCGCTAGCCGCAGAGGAAAAGCCCTTCGCGGACAGGATGAAGGACGCCGCCCCGGTCGTGACCACCGGTGCGACGTACTTCTCTGTGGGCGAACCCTTGGGAACATGGGGGCAGTGGAAAGAACATCCGTAAAATATTAGTTCAGCGCTTCCCTGATACCAACGCTCGCCCTCCCGGCGGGCGTTTTTCCATGCCTGTTCGCTGCCAGCACAGTCGCCTCGCGGCAGGAATACGATGCCATGGATATCTCCAAGGGTATCCGCAAATATGGGGCTGTTGCGTTAGTCGCATAGTGACACAATGATTCAACAGATGGGGGCCGAAGGTTTCCAAAGGGCGATCGGAAAGCCCTTTGGTCCTCGCAGGCAATGCGCTTGCGCATTGCCGGTCGTCGCCTTTGGCGACGAGCATCGCGCCTAAGGGCGCGAAATCCTTCCTCTGCATGAAATACGCACTTAATGCACTTGGCGCGTCAGCCCCGATGGAGGCAAACATGGAAGATGAATTTCTGCAGGGCCTGACCGGGCGCATCGTGCTCCCGTGCGACCCCATTTATCCCGAAGCACGGCAGGGCTTCAACCGCGCAGTGCAGCGCTACCCCGTCGTCATCGTCTATTGCCGCACACCGCAAGACGTATCCAACGCCGTGACCTGGTCCCGGGTGCGGGACGTACCCCTGCGGGTGCGCAGCGGCGGCCACAATTATGAGGGCTTTTCCAACGGCGACTGCGCGCTGGTCATCGACCTAAGCGAAATGAACGGCATCATCGTGGATGAACAGGCGGGCCTGGTGCGCGTGGAGGCCGGCGTGGCCAACCGTGAGCTCTATGAGGCCGTAAGCTCGCTGGGCTACCCCTTCCCCGGCGGCACTTGCCCCACGGTGAGGGCCTCCGGCTACGCGCTGGGCGGCGGTTGGGGCCTGAGCTGCCGCTATCTGGGCCTGGGCTGCGACAGCCTGACCGGCGTGGAGCTCATCGACGACACCGGCACGCTGATCCACGCCAGCGCCACGGAAAACGAGGAGCTTTTCTGGGCGCTGCGCGGCGCCGGCGGCGGCAATTTCGGCGTCGTCGTGGCGCTTACCTTCCTGCTGCCTGCAAAGGTGGGCAGCGTCACGCTGATCGAGCTGGACTACCAGCAGGCGGACGAGCAACTGCAGCGGGATTTCTTGCGTGCCTGGCAGCGCTGGCTGGCCGCCGCCGACGAGCGCATGACGCTGATCGCCCGCGTGTACAATTCTCAAGAGGAAGGCCTGGCCATGCTGGCTCGCGGCATCTTCTTCGGCAATCCAGACCAAGCGCGGGCCATGCTTGCGCCTCTGTTGGCACTGAGGCCCACAACGGTCAGCCTGCAGGCCATGTCTTTTCTGGACGCGATCCGCATCATCCAGAGCGGCTATCCGCCGTGGGAGCTGTTCACGTCCTTCAGCCGCTTTGTGACCGAATGGCTGACCGACGGGCAGATCGCCCAAGCGGTGCAGACGATCCAACAGCGTGCGCCGGGTTCTGTGTTCGCGGGCCTATCGGTGTATGCGCTGGGTGGCCGCGTGGCGCAAACCGGCGTGGACCAAACTGCGTATTACTACCGCGACGCCAAGTATATTCTCTATCTGAGCACCGACTGGGAGGACCCGCAGTGGGCGGATGCCAACCGCCGGTGGCTGGCCGAGCGCTACCCGGTGCTGGCGCCCATGGGCGCCGGCGCCTATGTCAACTTCCCATGGCTGGGGCTGCCGTGCTTTCTGGAGCAATACTACGGCGGGCACGTGGGCCGACTGAAGCAGGTCAAACGCCATTGGGACCCGTGCAATGTCTTTTCCTTCCCCCAGGGCATCCGTCCCGAAGCCGAAGCGCCGTGCCGGCCCTTCCTGTGCCTGCCCGCGCAGCCCGACGGCCTGTCCGAGGGCCAGGCCATCCATCAGAACCACCGGGAATTCCGCCTTGCTCCGTCCCAGCCAGAAGTCAGTATCCAAGAGGAGCTTGAATAAAAGGGCGCCTCAACCTGCACCCAACAGTTCCGCTACCGGGTTGCCCGGCATGCCGAACAATGCGCCCACGGCGAACACCGCCGGTGCAGCCAGCAGCGCCAGCAGCCCGACTGCCGCCACAGAGCGCCACTGGCCGGGCCGCGAACCCGGCAGCAGCCGAGCAACAAACAGCACCAGCGCCGCGGCGCAGGCGCACAAGGGAAAGACGAACGCCCACCGGCCCCAGGTTGCCGCCGAGCCCAGCCATCGGGTCTGGGCGATGCCGGCGGCGAACAGCGCCGCCGCCGTGGCCAGCGCGACCCACGGGCGATCCATGCCGTCCAGCAGCACCATGGCGCTGTGGGCGGCCAGGCCTATGAGCGCTGCCGTGAGCGCCAGCGCGTGGCCGGGCAAAGGCTGCGGCGCAAAGGCCAGCAGCGCCGCGGCGCCCGCAGCCCACGCCAGCCAGAAGGCCTGCACCCTCGCCGCCAGCCAATCATCCTGCGGGCCCCGAGCCAGCGCCGCCAGCAGCGCGGCCACGCCGCCCACTGCGCCCCAGCCCAGCCACCACATGTGCACCGCTCCCCAACCGCCGCCCGCCAACCGCTCCACCGCCGTGGGCGCGCCGTCGGTGAGCGGCTCCAGCAGCAGCGCGAAGGGGTTGCCGTTCGCAACGCCGGCGATGACAGGTCGGGCCGAAGCATCCTGCGCGGCCACAGCGCAGGTCCAGGCCAGTGCCGCCACGGCAAAGACCATCAATGCAAACGCAAAGGCCCAGACGCGCCGGCGCATATCGCTGCCGGTGAACCACAGCACCGCCAGCGCCGGCAGCACCGGCAGGGCCGCAGAGCCCAGCATGTGGAACGCCGCGCCGGCCAGCAGCGCAGAGAGGGCCAGACGCCATGCGCTGCCCCGCGCCGCCGCGCCGCACCCCAGCGCGGCGCAGCCCAGCAGGCTGCACAGCGCCCACAATGTGCCCTGGGCGCTGCCGCCCAGCGCCAGCACCGCGGGGCTGGCCAGCGCCAGCCCTGCGGCCAGCGCCCCGCCGAAGGGGCTGCCCTGCCCCGCCGGGCGCAGCGCCCACGCCGCCAGCACACACACCAAAAACGCCGCTACCACCTGGGGCAGCCGCACAGAAAGGGGCGAAGCCCCCAGCAGCGCAGCCAGGCCCGCCTGCGGCCACCGGGCCAGCGGCGGCCCCGCCGTCACCTGCCCCGCAGCGTCCACGGTGCCATACAGAAAGTTGTGCCAGCTCTGCGCCATGGATTGCGCGGCAGTCATGGCGTCGGCGTCGGCCGCGCCACCCTGCAAAGCCATGCGCACCATGGCCAGCACCAGCGCCAGCGCAGCGATGCACCACACCAGCAGGCGCTCCTGCCGGCGCACAGTGTGCGATTCTTCGTAGATCAATTCCACTCTTGGTTCTTCCATACCACTGGTTTTAGCGGATTTAGGGAGAAAATGCAAGGGGCGGTGAAAAACCCTGACCCGCCCCTTTCCATCCGCATTACTTTCCAGCTTGAAATATCATCGATTATTTTCAAGCTCTACTTGCTGTGCTGCATATGAATGTCATGCTATAGTAACTCCAGCCGGCAATATATAAAAAGGAGAATTCAATGATGATTGACCCTGTCAAGATTGGCTGCTATATACAGGAAAAGCGAAAGCAAGCTGGCCTGACGCAAGCTGAGATGGGCGAAAGGCTTGGCGTTTCTTTCCAGTCGGTTTCCAACTGGGAGAGGGGCGAGTCATTGCCGGACACCGCTCTGCTGCTCGATCTCGCCCAAATTCTGGACACCTCCGTCGACGCGATTTTGGGCGGAGGCACTTTGCGGCGGTACAGACGCAAGATCACAGTGGCTCAAATGCGGTCGGCCATCGACTGTGTCAGAAGCTTGTGCGACATACTGGGCAGAGAGCATTTTATGTACCGTGCGATGGTCGATGGCCTGGACAGGCGGATGAACAGCGCCATCGAGGCCACTTTCGGCAACGACGGTGTCTTTGACGCCTATGTCTGCGAGGCCATGATCGAGTGCGTGAAAAACGGAGACTACGTTGATATCAATGACATCAAGGACAACATCAAGAACGAAAAGGCAAAAGCGTATACGCTGGATTTTCTGGCGAAGCAAGGGATACGGTAAAGACGCCAGCCAGTTGAACGACTGATTTCAGGGGGATTCTTCGCTGCGCCAGAATGACAGCACGAGGCTCACGCTTTGACGCCGACGACGATTTACTCGGCGGAGGCAACCGTGCGCTGAGCTAGAAGCGTACAAGGGAACTCCGCCGCAGCGGTTCCTCGCACCAAAAAAACAGCATGAGACGAAAAGCAAAGAGGCCTCCCGGCGACGGTTATCGTCGGGAGGCCAACTTGTGCAAAGAGCAACTGCTCCAAAATCGCGGACGATGTAACAACATCGGCCGCGAAAGACTAGCCGCAGGCTAGTCGATCGAATAGGGCAGCAACGCCATCAAGCGTGCGCGCTTGATCGCCATCGAAAGCTGCCGCTGATGCTGGGCACAGGTGCCCGTCATCCGCCGGGGCAGTATCTTGCCGCGCTCGGTAATGAACCTGCGCAGGCGGGGAACATCCTTATAATCAATGGACGTAGCTTTATCCACACAGAAGCTGCACGGCTTCTTGCGTCTGGTCATTCTACGCTTCTTGAAATCATTTTCACCCATTGGCTGAACCTCCTTCCCTTAGAACGGCATATCGTCTTCTACTTCCTGCATATCGGACATGGCATCATAATCGTGGTGGGGACGCTGCTCGCCGGGGCCCTGCCCGTCGGCCTTGCCGGCGATGCGGTTGAGGAACTTCACCTCGTCGGCGACGACCTCGGTGACATAGCGACGCGTCTTGTCCTGCGCTTCGTAGCTGCGGGTCTGTATTGAGCCAAATACAGCCACCTGGCTGCCCTTGCGCAGATATTTTGCGCAGTTTTCCGCCAAAGCACGCCACACGACCACGGGGATGAAATCCGCCTCGCGCTCGCCCTTCTGGTTGTCAAACCGGCGGCTGACCGCGATGGTAAAGGTGCAGATGGACGTGCCTGTGCTGGTGGTCGTGCGCAGTTCCGGGTCCTTGGTCAAGTTCCCTATCAGGATACATTTGTTCATTGCTTCGCCTCCCCCGCTGGCTTAGTCCTCCAGCCTGACGACGATGTAGCGCACAACTTCATCGGAAATGCGGAAGTTGCGCTCCAGCTCCAGCGGAAGTTCCGCTGATGCCTTGATGTTCATCAACACGTAATAACCATCGTTTTTGAAGTTGATCGGGTACGCCAGACGACGACGGCCCCACTTGTCAAGTTTGACGACCTCACCGCCATTGGCGGTCACCAGGTTGGCAAACTTCTCTGCCTGGGCGGCGAGAACTTCCTCGTCCTGATCGGCGTTGAGGATATAGAGCACCTCATAGTTGTTCATATGTATCACCTCCTCCTGGACTAATCGGCCCCGCGAGCGCGGAGCGAGTCGGCTCGAATCGATATTATAACATGCAATTGCAACAACCGCAACTAAAATATCCGGAATTGCGTCGTGCAGTCGCCGGCAAAAGCACCTTCCTGCCTCACTGCATAGGATATCATATTTGACTGGGAAGGATCACCGATGCAATTCATCGATTTAAAAACCCAATATTTGCGGCTCAAGGACGAAATCGACGCCGGCATCCGCGATGTGCTGGACCACACCGCCTTCATCATGGGCGACAAAGTGGCCGCGCTGGAAGAGCGCCTGGGTGCGTTCTGCGGAGCGAAGCACGCCATCTCCTGCTCCAGCGGCACCGACGCGCTGCTGATGCCGCTGATGGCCTGGGGCATAGGGCCGGGGGATGCGGTTTTCGTGCCGACATTCTCTTTTTTTGCTACGGCGGAGGTTGTGGGCCTGGTTGGCGCCACGCCGGTCTTCGTGGATATCAGCCCCGACACATACAACATGGACCCCGAAGCGCTTCGGGCTGCCATCCAGCGCGTGCGGGCTCAGGGCGTGCTCAAGCCCCGAGCCGTGATACCCGTGGACCTCTTTGGCCACAGCGCCGATTATGACGCGCTGACCCCCTTGGCCCGCGAGCACGGCCTGCTGATGCTGGAGGACGCGGCGCAAGCCTTTGGCGCGACCTATCACGACAAGAAGGTCGGCAGCTTTGGCGACGCGGCGGCCACCAGCTTCTTCCCCGCCAAACCGCTGGGGTGCTATGGCGATGGCGGCGCTGTGTTCACCGACGATGACCAGACCGCTGCGCTGCTGCGCTCCATCCGCGTGCACGGCCAGGGCACGGACAAATATGACAACGAGCGCCTGGGCATCAATGGCCGCCTGGACGCGATGCAGGCCGCGGTGCTGCTGGCCAAGCTGGGCGTGTTCGAAGAGGAGATTGCCCGGCGCAACGAAGTGGCCCGGACCTATGACCAACTGCTGAGCGGTGCGGTCGTCACCCCCACCGTACGCGAAGGGTGCGTGAGCACCTGGGCGCAATACTCGGTGCTGTGCCGCGACAGCGCCCATCGGGACCGGGTGCGCGCGGCGCTGCAGAGCAAGGGCATCCCCTCCATGGTGTATTACGCAATCCCTTTACACATGCAAAAGGCCTTCGCCGCCTTGGGTGGCCGGCGCGGCCAGTGCCCCGTGGCCGAGTACGCCAGCGACCGCATCCTGAGCTTGCCGATGCACGCCTATTTGAGAGATAATGAAATCCAACAGATTGCCGACGCCGTGCTCAGCGCCGGTTGACCTGTTCATCAGGAGGACTCCATGGCTATCGCGCACAACACACGCATTCACTCCAGCGCCGATGTGTCGCAAGACGCCGAAGTCGGCGATGGCACCGCCATCTGGAACAACGCCCAGGTGCGCGCCGGAGCCGTCGTGGGCCGCGGCTGCAACCTGGGCAAGGATGTCTACATCGATGAAGGCGCCGTGGTGGGCAACGGCGTCAAGATACAAAACGGCGTGTCGATCTACCACGGCGTCACCGTGGAAGACGACGCCTTCCTGGGCCCGCACTGCGCCTTCACCAACGACCTGCGCCCTCGTGCCTTCGGCAGCTGGCACATCACGCCCACGCGGGTGTGCCGAGGGGCTTCCATCGGTGCCAACGCCACGATCGTGTGCGGCGCCACGATAGGCAGCTATGCCATGGTGGCCGCCGGCAGCGTGGTGACCCACGACGTGCCGGATCACGGCCTGGTCATGGGCAACCCGGCGCGGCTGCGGGGATATGTGTGCCGCTGCGGGCACAAACTGATGGCTGCCGGCCGCGGAGAGCCAGACGAAAGCATCAAGCTGCGCTGTCCGAAATGCGGCTGCACCGCCGCCTTTGAACCGGGCTTCGGCGTGAGCATGGCAGAGGAGGTCACCAATGGATAAGATCAGAGTGGGCGTCGTGGGCGTAGGCTCCATGGGGCTCAACCACATCCGCGTATACCGTGCGCTGCACGACCGCTGCGAACTGGCCGGCGTCTTCGACGCCGACACCACCCGCTGCCAGGCCGTGGCCGCCGCCCATAGGCTGCGGGCCTTTGACAGCCTGGATGCGCTGCTGGACACGGTGGACGCCGTGTCCGTGGTGGTGCCTACGGTGCACCACGAGGCGGTTACGCTGCGGGCGCTGGAGCGCGGTGTCCACGTGCTCGTGGAGAAGCCCATCGCCGACACGCCGGCTGCGGGGCTGCGCATGGCCCAGGCCGCCTGGGATGCCCACGTGACGCTGCAGGTGGGCCACGTGGAGCGCTTCAACCCCGTCGTGCAGCTGATGCCGGACATTCTGCAGGGCAAGACCGTGCTGGCCATGGATTTCCGCCGCCTGAGCCCTTTTGACCCGCGCATCTCCGACGTGGACGTGGTGCAGGACCTGATGATCCATGACATCGACGTGATGCGCCACCTGCTGCCCGGTTCCCCCGCACGGGTGCAGGCCATGGGCTGCTCGCCCCGCTCCGGCGGCCGGGCGGACCACGCCGTGGCGCTGCTGGATATGGGCGGCGTGCCCGTTACGCTGACAGCCAGCCGTGTCACCGAACAGAAGGTGCGCCTGCTGTGCGTCACCACCGACCAGGCCTATGTCGAGATGAACTATCTGGAGCGCAGGATCGGCATTTCCCGGGTCACCCACAGCGGCTTCTCCTCAGCGCCGCAAGCCGGCTACCGCCAGGAGGGCATCGTGGAAAAGGTGCTGGTGCCCAACGTGGAGCCGCTGCGCGAGGAACTCTCGCACTTTCTGGTTTGCACCCGCGACGGCAGCGCGCCGCTGGTGGGCGGCGACGACGGCGTGGAAGCGCTGCGTATCGCCGAGCGCATACGGGAAGAAATCTACCATTGACAACGTTGCGGCGCACTCGCGCATATAGCGGCGACAATAATATATTGTATCCTCTGATATATATTTGTCGCCGCAAAGCTTGCAAGAGCGCCAACAGCATGATCAACATTTAGCTGTTGGAGCAATAAGATGTAAGGAATTATATGCCGTGAGGTGCGCCCATGCCTACCATCAGCCTTTGCATGATCGTACGCAACGAGGAGGACACGCTGCGCCGCTGCGTGGAAAGCGCCCGCCCTCTCGTAGAGGAGATCATCATCGTGGATACCGGCTCCACCGACAACACCCGAGCCATCGCCGCGGAGCTGACTGAACACGTTTACGATTTCAAGTGGATCGACGACTTTTCCGCCGCCCGCAATTTCGCCTTTTCCAAGGCCACGCAGGACTACATTCTGCATCTGGACGCCGACGACGTGATGCTGCCCGAGGACCAGCGCAAGTTCCTGGAGCACAAAGCCAGGCTGCGCGACGAAGTGGACGCGGTGATGATGCGCTACAACGTGGGCTTCGACGGCCGCGGCAACGTGACGCTGTTCTATCAACGCGAGCGCATGGTCCGCCGCGACCGGGGATACCGCTGGCACGAGCCGGTGCATGAATATCTGGAGATCGGCGGCAAAATCGAGCACTGGGATGTGACCGTGAGCCATCTCAAGCTGCACCCGACCCCCGCCGGGCGCAACCTGAACATCTACGAAAAACGCGCCGCCGCCGGCGAAGTGTTTTCGCCGCGGGCGCTGTATTACTATGCCCGGGAGCTGTACTATGCCGGCCAGCACGCCCGCGCCTGCGCACAGTTTACACTGTTTCTGGACGGCGGCCAGGGCTGGCTGGAGGACAACATCAACGCCTGCCTGATGATGGCCCGCTCCTATGCTTCGCTGGGCGACGAAAAGCGGCGCATGGAATCGCTGGTGCGCAGCTTCACCTATGACCTGCCCCGGGCGGAGATCTGTTGTGAACTGGGTTATCTCTACAAGCAAAAGGCGGACTACCGCCGCTCCGCCTTCTGGTTTGAAACGGCGCTGCGCCTGGACAAGCCCACCAGCGGTTTCATTCAACTGAACTACTATGGATACATCCCCAATATGGAGCTGTGTGTGTGCTACGACAGGCTGGGCAACAAGGAGCTTGCCATGCAACACAACGAGCGCGCCGCAGCCATCAAACCCGACGACCCGGCGGTGAAGCACAACCGGGATTACTTCGCCAAGCTCGGGTTGTACAAGGGTGAGGAAATCACCAAATAGAGTTAGGTTCCCAGAATCGCCCAATTTATGGTATTCTGTTGGCATTTCGTGGCGTCGGAATGCCAACAGCTGCATTCCGATGCACCAAAGATGGAGGTCCGACATGTCTGTGGATGTCGTTCGCAAGCACTTCTCGCAGTGGGGCATGGAGCACAGGATACGGGAGCTGCCCCTGTCCAGCGCCACCGTGGAGGAAGCGGCGGCCGCGCTGGGCTGCGAGGGATGCCGAATCGCCAAGACGCTGTCCTTTCTGGTGGAAGGGCGGCCTGTGCTGATCGTGATGGCCGGCGACGCCAAGGTGGACAACGCAAAATACAAAGAGCAATTCCATGCCAAGGCGGTCATGCTGCGGGGCGACGAAGTGGAAACCCTGACCGGCCACCCGGTTGGCGGCGTATGCCCCTTCGGCGTCGGTGCGGATGTTGCGGTCTATCTGGACCGATCCTTGCAGCGGTTCGAGACTGTATACCCCGCCTGCGGCAGCCGCAACAGCGCCATCGAGCTCACACTTGCTGAGTTGGAAACTTGCTCGGGTTCCATGGGCTGGATCGATGTGGGCAAAGGGTGGGTATAAATTAAGAGGCCTCCCGGCGTTTTCGCCGGGAGGCAACAATGCTACAATACTATTTAGCAGCGCTTAAAAAGCCATTCGAACCCAACCTTTGGTGTCCTGATCCACCGGCTCGCGCCCCAATAGCTCCCTTCCAACTTCGACGTAATACCGGTAGTTCTCGATGGGTGTACCATTGGGGATGCGGTGATCGATGCCGAACACGACGCCGCCGTCCAGCATCAGCGGCTGCATCTTGTATTCCAACTCTTCACGAATCTCGCGCTTGCTCTTGCGCAGCACATGCTTGTCGATGCCGCCCTTGAAGGTAATCTTGTGGCCGTACTTCTTGCGCAGCTGCACGATGTCCATGCCAGCGGCGGGCTCGCACGGGTAGAAGTTCGTCACGCCGCACTCGATAAAGGCATCGATCACCGGCACCATGTGGCCGTCGCTGTCCTGGGAAAACACCTGCGTCCCCCGGGCGGAAACCAGGTCCCAGGCCGCCCGGTAATAGGGCTTGATGAATTCGCGCACGGTGTTGGGGCCGATGAGCGGGCTGCTCTTGCCGGCCATGTCCTCATGCACCGACAGGATGTCGATCCCGACGACGTCGGTTACGCGCTCGAGCACCTTCACGGCGGTGTCGCGCACGGTGTTTAGAATGTCCCATACGAGCTCCGGGTCGTCATAATAGGCAAGGCAGGCGTTCCCATCGCCCATGAGCTCCCGGAGCACATCAAACCCACCGGGGATGCCCGCGATGACCAGGGCGCCGTTCTCCTGAGCCTTCTTGGCCTTGAGCAGCTGCTGGGGATCCACACGGCCCTCTTCGTAGGTCAGCATGGGCTTCATCTTCAGCCATGAGTCCATGTCCTTCACGGGGAAGTCCAGCGGCAGCGCGATGGTCGCGTACCCTTTGGGCAGCTTGGTCTTGCGGCCCAGGGAATCCACGCTGATGATGTACTCCGGCGTGTCCTCCAGCACTCTGGGAGCGGGAGTATGGATGAAGCCGGTGCTGCCAACATGCACCAGATCCACCGCGTCCCAGCAAAAGTCGGTCAGATCAATCTCCCCCGGCGCGGCGCCCTGAGAGCGCCACTGTTCCTCCAAACCCACCAGCGGCCCGAACAGCTCGCAGAACATCTGGCGCTGCACATTTCTGCCGGTGACCAAATCAAGGTATTCCTGCCTCGTCCATCGCATGGGTGCACCTCCTTTTCGCGTCCGGCTGGCCGCGTGCTGCGCACGCTGCTCGCCCAAGCAACCTGGATGCTATGGCATCTTACGCGATTCAGACAACTTGTCCACGCTCAGTAAAACACAGAATCGGGCGAATGGGAATAGCAAGCCGGTCTTTCACCGACTTTCACCGATATTGTCTTTGTTTTTATCTATTTTCTCTATATATTCCTCAGTACATCTTGTGCAAGATACACGCCGCCGGCAGCTTCCACCGCCAGCCGGTCAGCAAACTGCCGGCTAAATTGCACACGCTCCAGAAACACCCGGCGGGCCGGCTCGAAGTTGAACTGGGGAAGCAATTCCTCCACCATCTTGTCCATCTCCGTGCGGTAGAACTCCAGCGACATCTCCGGCCCGCTGCCGCTGAGCACACTATAGCTCACATTGAGCCACACCTCAATGCTGCCGAAATGATCCACAATGTCGGCGTCCTGCAGCAGCTGTTCCATCTCGGTGCTGGGCAGGCCACGCTTGTTGTGCTTTTGGATGGCGCTCTGTATCACCGGCAGTGCTTCCGGCTCCACGATGCCCCGCAGCAGTTTGCCGGCGCGGGCGGCGCCGGCCACTCCGTGGTCGGTCTTGCTGGTTTTGGCACAGTCGTGCAGTTGGGCGGCGGCATACAGCGCGTCATCCCATTCGGCGCGTTCGGGGAACAGCAGCTCCCGCAGCCACAGTGCCAATGCCGCCGTGCGTTGGCCGTGGCGATAAGCCCAGCCAATTTCCCTCTCTTTATGAGAACGCTCGTTCAACAGCGTCTCCCGGGCGATGCGGTCGATTTGTGATCGCTCCATGCCGTCCTCCTCGTATGTACAAAACATAAAGAATCATACGCACATCAAATCCTTGTGTCAAACACCCGCGCAAAATCGCTTAATCTCATTTTAACATTCAGATAACAGATCATTAACTTATCAATAACTTTCGCTTCACACGCTGCCTATATGATGAAAACGAACAATGAAAACGAAACAGGAGGAATCCCAATGAAGAGCCGTAAGTTCCTTTCCGTGCTTGCAGCGGTGGCGCTGTCGGCGGCCGTTCTGCTGACCGGCTGCCAGAAC
>JAEYPH010000029.1 GCA_023410875.1 Bacillota bacterium
CGTAGTTCTTCCTTCTTTATCACAGAAGATAAAATCATCATCGAAATAACCGACTTCTTCATTAATTCGCATCACAGTCTGAAAGAGATTGATTTCGTAAGTACTTAGTGGGAGATATCGGTCTCCGGCTGGGCTTTTCTTCTTCGTATACTCTACGATAACCACTTTAAGCTTTCCATTCTCATCTGCCATACGGCTTTCCATCCGATGGATATGGATTTCATTGGTTTCCAAATCGATATCCGACCATTTCAGAGCAACTGCCTCACCTATCCTAAGGCCAAGCTTGAAGAGAAGGAACACCACATAGGCATCGGTTTCGTGTGGCATCTGCATTAACCGCTTGTTCAGCTGACGAAAGAGTTTCTCCTTTTCCTCCGGGAGATAGACTCTGCTTTCATCCTTCGGATTATTCGGCGGTTTAAAGCGCATCATAAAGCAACTTCTGATTACTGTAGATCAACGGATTGAGTTCATCCGGAACCGTAAATACTACATGGAAATAAGGTGCATCCAGTACATCCTCCCGGCGCAGATCCATCCACTTTTCTTTTGGAAGAGCCTGGCACATGGGACAACACCGATTACGACAGGAATTATAATGAACCTGAATACAACCGCAGTCTTCACAGGCATCTACGTTGATCCCATATGCTCCAGTATTACAGTTCATGATACTGGTAGCCGTTTTTGATTGCACGGTAGAAGGTGTATATCTTTCAAGATATCTCGGATAAAACCGATAGAAGATATCTTGTACAGTAACATCACTCATCCGCTCCATCCTCCTTCCTGTCGAAAGGACTCTGAATGCCCATAAGAGATTTATTGCTGGTGTGAAGATATACTTCGGTAGACTTGGGATCCCTGTGTCCAAGAAGTACCTGGATATTTCTAGTATCGACACCTGCTTCCATCAGATGCGTTGCGAAGCTGTGACGAAGACAATGAGGTGTCGTGCCAACAGGAAGCTCTGCTTCTTTCGCCGAACGGCGAATGACCTGTTCCAGTGCACTGACCGTAAGATATCCTCCGGTGAACTTATTAGGAAATAAAATCCCTCTTGGCTTTCCCTTTTTATACCAGTATTCAGTTAGAAGCTCCAGGTTTCTTTTAGAAAGAATGGTATAACGATCCATGCGGTTTTTTGTATTCCGGACATGAATCTGCATGTTTGTGCGGGAAATATCGTCATAATGAAGGTGAATCACTTCAGAAACACGCATTCCGGAAGAATACATAGTAGCAAACATAGCTCTGTATTTTAGATCATCTGTAGCATCAAGTAACTGGTCAACCTCTTCGGGGGTGAGCACAGTCGGGAGCTTATGGTCAATAATCATACGTGGAACGGTGGTATCATTCCAGAGGATATGCAGTACATTTCGATAAAAGAAACGGATGGCTGAATTATAAAGATTCAGAGTGGTAGACTTTAAGCCTGGTGCTAGAATATATATAGTACAAGTTAGACATGGAAATTTCTTAACATAGAGGTATAATAAAAACATATGGAGGAATGGACATGGCTACACAGTACACGGAAGAATTTAAAATCAATGCAGTAAAATACTGGAATGATCATCCTGATTTGGGAATCGGAAAATGTGCAAAGAACCTAGGCATTAGCAAAAGTGCTCTCTCTAACTGGGGAAAAGCTTATGCATCTAATGAAGGTGCGGTTCCCACTAGAGGACGAGGGAATTTTGAAAGTGATGAAGCAAAGGAAAATGCCAGATTACGCAAAGAGTTGCGTGATACCCAGGATGCACTTGAAATACTAAAAAAAGCAATCAGCATACTGGGAAAATGACTGAGGCTCTGTTTCTAGAAGCTGCTATGCAGGAAGAGCAGCTTCTAGAGCAGGGTAAACGCCGGCTGAATGTCTTCGGTGTGCTGAAAATATTAGGCGTTTCAAGAAGTGGATACCTAAGCTGGAAAAGACGGCTTCCATCAAAGAGAGAAAAGAGAAAAAGTATCCTTAAAGAGCGGATAATAAATATTTACGAGGATTCCCATCAAAACTATGGCGCTCCCAAAATAACCGAATGTCTGAGACAAGAAGGAGAATGCATTGCTGAAAAGACAGTAGGTAACTATATGCGTGAGCTTGGAATAAGAGCACAGTATATAAAACCTTATACTGTGACTACGATAAATTCAGATTTTAGTAATGAGCTAAAAAATATATTAGAGGAACAATTTAATCCTGAAAAACCAGACGCTGTTTGGTGTTCAGATATTACATATATTTGGACCTTTGAAGGCTTTGTATATCTTACCAGTATCATGGACTTGTATTCTCGAAAAATAATTGCATGGACATTAAGTGACACACTGGAAGCCAGATGGGTTATTGAAGCAGTTAATAAGGCTAAAAATGCAAGAAATGTAAGTACCCCGTTAATTTTGCATTCAGATCGTGGGGTACAGTATGTTAGTAGTGATTATATAAAAGCAACTGCTGGTATGTATCGGAGTTACTCTAAAAAGGCCTATCCATGGGATAATGCGTGCATAGAATCCTTTCATGCGTTGATAAAAAGAGAATGGTTGAACAGATTTAAGATTTATGATTATAATCAAGCGTACCGACTGATATTCCAGTATATTGATGCTTTTTACAATACCGTTAGAATTCATAGTCATTGTGGATATCTTTCGCCTAACGAATATGAGGTTAAGTATTGGAATAAACTGGATGAGATGGAATGGCAGGAACATAACAATGAAGCATGTTAATAGAAAAGTTCACGTTTAACTTGTACTTTTTCTTGACATAGTACCAAGCTTTTGTTCCGCGCGCGAAGCTGCGCATCCTCCCGGAGGGTTTTATTTCATAGGACGAACTTTCCTATGGAATAAAAATAGAGCCTCTCTACCCGTACCGGGAGAAAAGACTCTACTTCTAGCTATTTATTTTGTAAAGAGTTTCGGACAATGGAATCCTTGTGTAAATATATCACCATTGTAACCATAACAACCATCGTGCCTGCAATTCGTTATATAGATACCGTTCGCTGCCTCTTTACGAATTCACTGATACATTTTTATCTCTTTGTAAGCACTTCCTGCTCATATTTCTGAACCTCTGCAAACCAGTCTTCCTTCTGCGGAACCTGATTTACTTCACAGAAGTAATTCCATACATCACCAACCGGATACAGCTTTAGCTCTTCCTGAAGCATCATAACCTCAGTTAAACGTCTGTCATTTTGCAGCTTTGCAAGATGTGCGCTTGGCTGTAATAATG
>JAEYPH010000091.1 GCA_023410875.1 Bacillota bacterium
TCCTTCTTGTTGCTTGCGGTTGGCAGACCTGCTTGCATCCTATCAGAGTGTGCGAAGGATGGCTACTTATAGCTGGAAGCTTCCCTGAACCCCCAGCCTAGCTGGGGGTTTTCGTTTCACAAGAAAAGGAGGTGCTCCACATCAGGGCACCTCCTTCGCATAATTTGTTATCCTCTACTTTTGCCCATAATAAGCCCCTGCGCCGTGCTTGCGCAGATAGTGCTTATCCAGAATCTCCCGCTGCACCGGCTGCACCGCCGGGTTACACAGCTGCGCCGCCCAAGCCATATGAGCGATCTGCTCCAGCACCACGGAGCTCTCCACGGCCTTGGCGGCGGATTTGCCCCACGTGAAAGGCCCATGCTGGAACACGACGGCGGCGGGCATCTGTTCGGGCTGCGGCGATTGGAGCTTTTCAAAGGCCTCTATGATGACACGGCCGGTGTTGGCCTCGTAGGCATCGCGGATTTCTGCGGGCGTCAGGGGCCGCGTGCACGGAATCTCGCCGTAAAAGTAGTCGGCGTGGGTCGTGCCATAGCAAGGGATGGCGCGGCCGGCCTGCGCCCACACGGTGGCCCACGTGGAATGGGTGTGGGCCACGCCGCCGATGCCTGGGAATGCCCGATACAGCGCCAGATGGGTCGGCGTGTCGCTGGAGGGCCGAAGCTCCCCTTCCACCTGCTCGCCATCCAGCGTCAGCACAACCAGGTCCTGATGCTTCAGCGCGTCATATTCCACGCCGCTGGGCTTGATGACAACCAGGCCGCGTTCGCGGTCGATACCGCTTACGTTGCCCCAGGTGTACAGCACGAGCTTGCGCTCCACCAGTTCCAGATTGGCTCTCCAGACTTCCTGCTTCAGCGCTTCCAGCTTCATGGGCCCTCCTGCGGACAAAATTCATTGGCAGTATACCATTTTTTTGGGGTCTTTTCCACGGAAAGTATTGCATATTTATTCTTTCGTTTGTATAATAATGAGAAATGAATGGTCTAGGAGTTTTTTAATGGTCAAGGTTGGCATTGTGGGAGCCACGGGCTATGCCGGCGCAGAGCTGGTGCGGCTGCTGCAGGGGCATCCCCAGGCAGAGATCGTGCATCTGGTCAGCGAGAGCATGGCCGGCGCCGCCATGGAGGCTGTGTATCCCAGCCTGCTGGGCGTGTACGCCGCGAACACCGAAGCGCTGGATGCCCAGACTCTGGGCCGCGACTGCGACGTCGTGTTCACGGCGCTGCCCCATCATATAAGCGCAAAAACCGTGCCGCAGATCCATGAGGCCGGCGCTCGAGTCATTGATCTATCCGGCGACTTCCGCTATGACGACCCGGCGGTGTATGAGCAGTGGTACGGCCAGGCGCATCCCTACCCGGACCTGATGCGTTCGGCGGTCTACGGCCTGCCGGAGCTGCCGGGCAACAGGGCCGCCATCGCCGCAGCCGGCGTCGTGGCCAACCCCGGCTGCTATACAACGTGCTCCATCCTGACGCTGGCTCCAGCGCTGCAGGGCGGCTTCATCCAGCCCGATGGCATCGTCATAGACGCCAAGAGCGGCGTGACCGGCGCCGGGCGCAAGGCCACGCAGGAGCTGCACTTCTGCGAGCAGCAGGACAACTTCAAGGCCTATAAGGTCACCGGCCACCGCCACACGTCGGAGATCGAACAGGAGCTCTCCAAGGTCGCCGGCACGCCGATCACGCTGACGTTTACGCCTCACCTGCTGCCGATCAAGCGTGGCATCCTGGCTACAATATATGCGCAGGCACAAGCGGGCCTGGACGTCAACGATTTGAGAGAGGCCTACCTGCGGTTCTTCGAAGGCCATCCCTTCGTCGTTGTACACCCTGCCGGCAGTCTGCCGGAGCTCAAGCACGTCAACGGCTCCAACTACCTGCACATCGGCATGGAGCTGGACCGCCGAACGGGCCGCTTGATCCTGGTGGCGTGCCTGGACAACCTGGTGAAGGGCGCGGCGGGTCAAGCGATACAGAACATGAACCTGATGTTTGGATTGGACGAAACCACTGGCCTCAAGGCGCCGGCCTATTATCTGTAAGCGGAGGATATCAGCATGAACCCCAATGCCCTGACCGACAAAGCGAAGATTCTCATAGAAGCCCTGCCCTACATCCAGCAACTGAGCGGCAAGACCATCGTCATCAAGTACGGCGGCAGCGCCATGATCTCCGAGGAGCAGGAGGAAACCATCCTGCAGGACATCACGCTGCTCAAGTGCGTGGGCGCCAACCCCGTGGTCGTGCATGGCGGCGGCCCGGCCATCAACAGCATGCTGGAGAAGCTCCACATCGAGAGCAAGTTCCACAATGGCCTGCGCATCACCGACGCGGCGACGATGGATGTCGTGCAGATGGTGCTGACCGGCAAGATCAACAAGGACGTCGTCAGCAAGCTCAACGGCATGGGCGTGAAGAGCCTGGGCCTGTGCGGCAAGGACGCCAACCTGATCGAGGTCGTCAAGAAGCCCCCGCGGGACGGCGTGGACTACGGCTTCGTGGGCCAGATCTCCCGGGTAAACGTGAAGCTGCTGGAGATGCTGAGCCACGAGGAGTATGTACCGGTCATCGCGCCCATCGGCGTGGGGCCGGACGGACAGAGCTACAACATCAACGCCGACACCGTGGCCGGCGAAGTGGCCGCGGCGCTCAAGGCCGAGAAGCTGATGTTCCTGACCGACATCGACGGCGTGCGCATGAACCCCGAAGACCCGGGCTCGCTGATCGCGGTGATCTCCGTGGACCACATCTACCGGCTCATCGAACAGCGCATCATCTCCGGCGGTATGATCCCCAAGGTCATGGGCTGCATCAAGGGCATCGAGCAGGGCGTCAACCGCACCCACATCGTCAACGGCACCATCCCCCACCCAATCCTGCTGGAAATTTTCACCGACAAGGGCATCGGCACGATGGTGACGAAGTGAGGAGTTTGCCATGACGATTCAGGAACTGGCGGCACTGGACGCGCAATACTATATGCATACCTTCGGTCACCGGGCGGACGTGAACTTCGTCCGCGGGAGCGGCACCAAACTATACGGCAGCAACGGCCGCGAATACACCGACTTCTTCACCGGCAT
Organism: Bacillota bacterium; assembly: GCA_023410875.1. Lineage (GTDB taxonomy): Bacteria > Bacillota > Clostridia > Christensenellales > UMGS416 > JAEYRA01. The sequence continues at coordinate 3,092 of JAEYPH010000091.1, forward strand.
CGCTGTGACCAGCCTGGGCCACGGCTACCCGGCTTTCCTCGAAGCGGTTAAGGCCCAGCTGGACCGCGTGACCCATCTTTCTAACTACTTCTACAACGAGCCCCAGGCGATGCTGGCCCAGCGCCTGGCGGAAGCCTCTGTGGTCGACCGGGTGTTCTTCGCCAACAGCGGCGGCGAGGCCAACGAGGGCGCGGCCAAGCTGGCGCGCAAATACTTCAAGATGCGCAACAAGAACCGCTTCGAGGTGCTGTCGCTGGACAACTCCTTCCACGGTCGCACTCTGGCCATGGTGGCGGCCACCGGCCAACCCAAGTATCAGAAGCCCTACGCGCCGCTGCCCGAGGGGTTCCGCAACGTGCCTGCCGGCGATTTGGACGCGCTGGAGGCCGCCATCATGCCGCGCACCGCCGCGATCCTGCTGGAGACGATACAGGGTGAGGGCGGCGTCATCGAGCTGCCCCAGGCCTATCTGCAGGGCGTGGAGGAGCTGTGCCGGCTCAACGGCATCCTGCTCATCGTGGACGAGGTGCAGACCGGCATGGGCCGCACGGGTAAGCTGTTCTCCTACGAGCACTACGGCATCACGCCAGACATCATCACGTGCGCCAAGGCGCTGGGCAACGGCATCCCCATCGGCGCGGTGCTGGCCCGAGGCGATGCCGCCGAGGCCTTTGAACCCGGCGACCACGGCACGACCTTCGGCGGCGGCCCGCTGGCCTGTGCCGCCGGCCTGGCCGTGATGGATGCCTTGCAAAACGACGGCCTGATGGACCGCTGCGCGGCCATGGGCCAGGTATTCAAAGAGCAGCTGCAGGCGATGCAGGCCAAGCACAACTGCATTGTGGACGTGCGAGGTCGGGGACTCATGCTGGGCATTGAACTGTCCGACACACTGCCCTGCAAGGAGATCTGGGCCAAGCTGCTGGACGCCGGCTTCGTCGTCGGCACGGCCAACCACAACACGATCCGCTTCCTGCCGAGCTTCCTGGTCTCTGAGGGCGAGATCGAAGCCTTGGTCGCCGCGCTGGACAAACTGCTGCCGGAGGGTTGACATGATTTTAAAGGACTTCAAACTGGGCGCGCCCCTGAACAAAAAACACCTGCTCAACCTGCAGGATTATTCCAAGGATGAAATATACGCGCTGTTGGCGCTGGCGCTGCGCTTAAAAGAGCAGCAGAAGGCCGGCGTCCCCCACCCGATACTGGCCGGCAAGACGCTGGGCATGATCTTTGCCAAGTCCTCCACCCGCACGCGGGTCAGCTTCGACGTGGGCATGGCGCAGCTGGGCGGCCATCCCCTTTTCCTGAGCTCTACCGACATCCAGCTGGGCCGGGGCGAGAGCATCCCCGACACGGCCAAGGTTCTCTCGCGCTATCTGGACGGTATCATGATCCGCACCTTTGACCACGCCGACGTGGTGGCACTGGCCGAGCACGGCAGTATTCCGATCATCAACGGCCTGACCGACCTGCACCACCCGTGCCAGGTGCTGGCCGATATCCAAACCGTATACGAGCATCTGGGCACGCTGGATGGCCTGAAGCTGGCCTTCGTGGGCGACGGCCACAACATGGCCCACTCGCTGATGGAGATCTGCAGCATTTTGGGCATAGACGTGTACATCGCATGCCCCGAGGGTTATCAGCCCAACGCGGACATCACCGCCGCGTGCCAGGCCAACGGCGCCAAGAGCGGCGCCCGCGTGGTCGTGACCGCCGACCCCGCCGAGGCGGTCCGAGATGCCGACGTCATCTACACCGATGTGTGGACCAGCATGGGTCAGGAGGCGGAGACGGCCAAGCGCATGAAGGATTTCGCAGGCTTTGTCGTCGACGGCAAGCTTATGCAGCTGGCCCAGCCCAAAGCGCTGTTCCTGCACTGCCTGCCCGCCCATCGCGGCGAGGAAGTGACCGCCGACGTCATCGATGGCCCCAACTCCGTGGTGTTCGACGAGGCTGAGAACCGCCTGCACGCCCAGAAGGCCGTACTGGCCGCGCTGATGGGCGGCGTCGCGCTGTGAGCATCTACGTGCGCCCGGCGCTCGTGGAGGACGCCGCCACCGTGCGCGACATCCTGCAGGCGTCCTTCGGTGAATATCAGGCGCTGCTCAAGCTGGCCGCTCCCCCTGCCGCACTGACCGACACGCTGGAGGATGTGGCGCGGGGCATCGAGGAACAGACGGTGTTCCTGGCCATCTACAACCGCATGAAGCCCGTGGGCACCATCCGCGTGAAGCTGCTCCAAGGCGGCATCGCCTACATCAGCCGCTTCGCCGTGATGCCCAACTGGCAGCAGAGCGGCGCAGGCAAGGCTCTCATGGAGGCGGTTGTGGACCATTGCCGTGCCCACGGCGTGCGGGCCATCGCGCTGCACACGGCGGTCAAGATGATCCCTCTGGCCCGCTTCTACCACGGCTGCGGTTTCTACGTGCACAGCGTGGAGGCGCTGCCCTCGGGCTATCGCCGGGGTCTGTTCATCAAGGAGCTGGAAGACTGCACCGGCATGGATTTCGACGCGATATAATAGGACTATCGTACTAGTCGCATATCTGCATTATCATTCAAACAATTGGGTGCCGAAGGTTTCCAAAGTGCGATCGGAAAGCCCTTTGGCCTTGGCGCAGGTCGCGCCAACCGGCGCGAAATCCCTATCCTTTTTATGAAGTATGCACTTCAGTTTTCCTTTTGATGCCGTCCCGATGTATAATCCTGCGTAATATGCTATCATTGCGATAGCAACAATACCGGGTGAGAGTATGAGGATCGCAATCTGCGAGGATGAACCGGCCCAGGCGCGGGTGCTAACCCGCCTGGTGCACAGTTGGGCCAGGGCGCGCCTTCTCGACGCCTCCGTGGACGTCTTTCACAGCGCCGAAGCCCTTTTGTTCGCGTGGGAGGACGCTGGATATGACGCGCTGCTGCTGGACATCCAGATGCCCGGCCTGGACGGCATGGAGACTGCCCGGCGCATCCGCCAGAGCAACGATCAAGTGGCCATCGTGTTCGTGACGGGCTTTGCCGACTACATGGCTGAGGGCTACGACGTGGCAGCGCTGCACTACCTGATGAAGCCGGTGAACGAGGACAAGCTCTTCGCGACGCTGGACCGGGCGTCGGCAGCGCTGGACAATGCTGAACCGACGCTGCTGCTGCAGGCGGACGGCCAAACCGTGTGCCTGCAGCAAAAGGACATCCTGTACGCAGAGGCCTTGGCGCCGCTCGTGCGCGTAGCGACGGCCGGTGCGGACTATGAAAGCCGCATGAACCTGGGCGATCTGGAAAAGCAGTTAAGCCCCTCCCTCTTCGCGCGTTGCCACCGCTCCTACGTCGTGGGCCTGGCCCATGTGCGGCGCCTCACGCGCACCGACGTGATGCTGGACAACGGCCAAAGCGTACCGCTGGCCCGCCGCGCCTATGACGCCGTGCATCAAGCATTCATTCAATACTACAAGGGGGTGCGCTGAATGGGGCCGCTTGGCTGGCTCATCGAGCGGCGCATCGCCGCCTATCAGAACGAGCTGCTGGAGAAGCACGTGGCTGAGGTGGAGAACATCTACCGCCAGATGCGCGGCTGGCGGCACGATTACCACAACCACATTCAGACGATGAAGGCGCTGTCCGACGGCGCGAACCCCCAGTTGGACGCCTATCTGAACGCGCTGGACGCGGACCTGACACAGGTGGACACGATCCTCAAGACCGGCAACGTCATGGTGGACGCGATACTGAACAGCAAACTGTCGCTGGCTGCGCGCCGGGGCATTGCTATAAACGCCAAGGCCTTCGTGCCCAAGGACATGGCCATCGCCGACATCGACCTGTGCGTGATGCTGGGCAACCTGCTGGACAACGCCATAGAAGCCTGCGCCCAGGTCGCCGATGAAGACGCCCGGTTCCTTCGGCTGTACATCGACGTCATGAAGGATGAGCTGTATGTCTCGGTGTCCAACGCCACGGCGGGAGAGCGCAGGCGGCTGGGCAGCCGTTTCTTAAGCACCAAGGGCGGCAGCCACGGTTTCGGCCTGCTGCGGGTGGACCGCCTCGTGGACAAATACGGCGGCTATCTGAACCGCCAGCATGAAGAAGGCGTCTTCGCCACGGAGATCATGCTGCCTCTGCATCGTTGACCATTGGCTTTACCGTTCACCTTCTTTTTATGACCGTTCGCGACGAAAACAGCCGCCGGCGCGGGAAAGATGCTAGGATGACGGCGAGGTGAAGGCTGTGAATCCGAAAACAAAACCACCCTATTCCATCCCCCAAAACGCAGGGTATCTGCTGCGCCTGCTGTGGAATGGGCACAAAAAAATCCTGCTGATGATGTCTGTCGTGGCGCTGTGCGGCGCGGCGACGCCGCTGCTGGGCATGTTCCTGCCCAAGATCGTCGTGGATCTGGTGGGCGCCCACGCGACTGTGGGCAACGTGGCGGCACTGCTGGGCGGCTACACGCTGGCGCTGGCGACGGTATACTTTGGCCGCAGTTTCTGCGAACAGACGGGATACTACCACATCAACGCGCTGCGCTTCGAGTTGTGGTGGAAGCTCTTTGAAAAGGCGCTGGACTGTGACTACCGCACCATTGAAAGCGCCTCCGGCCAGGATGCCTACCAAAAATCAGCCAACGTGCTGGACAGGGGCGATGGCTCCGGCACGACGCGGATGCTGCGGGCAGCAATGCAGGTCGCCTCCTCGGGGCTGGTCTTCCTGCTGACGTCCTCCATCCTTACGGCGTTCAGCCCATGGGTCATCGTATTCCTGCTGGCCATGGCGGCGGTGCAGCTGCTGGTGGGCAGCGCGGCGGCGCGCTACGAGCACAGCCGCCAGGACGAGAGCGCCACCCTTTTCCACAAGCATTGGTACTTGAACAACCACGCCAAGGACCCTGTCGGCGGAAAAGACATCCGCCTGTATGGCGTTGCCGCCTGGTTTACCGACGCCTGGGGCGCCATCAACAGCCAGCGGATGCGGCTGACAGCAGCCGTCAGCCGCCGCTACATGGGTACCGGGGTCACTTCCGGCGCGCTCAACCTGCTGCGGGATGGCCTGAGCTACCTCTACATCATACTGGCTGTAACGTCGGGACAAATCACGCTGGGCAACGCAGTGCTGTTCTTTGGCGCCGTGACCGGCTTTTCCGGGTTCATCGGCTCCATCGTTTCCGGTATCAACGAGATCATCGGCGCCAATCTGCAGCTGTGCGACCTGCGGGCGTTCTTCGACCTGACCGACAAGCCCGAACCGGAAGGCCCTGCCGAACTGCCCGACGGTGGTCCGCTCGGCATAGAATTCCGTGACGTTTGTTTCCGTTACGAGGGCGAAGGGCGCAACGTGATCGACCACCTGAACCTGCGCATCCGGCCCGGCCAGCGGCTGGCGCTGGTGGGCGTGAACGGTGCCGGAAAGACGACGCTGGTCAAGCTGCTGTGCGGCTTCTATGAGCCCGATAGCGGGCAGATTTTACTCGACGGTACCGATATCCGGCGATTCCGCAGCAACGACCTGTTCCGGCTCTTTTCCGCCGTGTTCCAGGATGTGATGATATTGCCCTTCACCGTGGCAGAAAACGTGGCGCTGCACCCGCAGGCACGCATCGACAGGCAGCGCGTGGAGAGCTGCCTGCGGCAGGCCGGCCTGTGGGAGGCTATCGCTGCCGCCGGCGGGCTCGACAAACCGATGCTTAAGCTGGAGAGCGAAGACGGCATCGTGCTGTCCGGCGGCCAGCAGCAGAAGCTGCTGCTGGCCCGTGCGCTGTACAAGAACGCGCCGATCCTGGTGCTGGACGAACCCACGGCGGCGCTGGACCCCATCGCCGAGAGCGAGGTCTACGACCATTATCAGCAGATGACCGCCGGGCGCACGGCGCTCTTCATCTCCCATCGACTGGCCAGCACGCGCTTCTGTGATGAGATTGCCTTCCTGAAGGATGGTGCAATCGCAGAGCTGGGCAGCCATACCGATCTGCTTGCGGCGGAGGGCGACTATGCCCACATGTTCGATGTGCAGAGCCACTACTACCGCGACGACGAGCAAGCAAAGGAGGCGGTCTGAATGTTCCGTGACAAACTGCGGCTGATGCTGCGCACGCTGAAGATCATCCACTCGCTGGATCGCGCCACGCTGCCATTGCTGGCTGCGCAAGCCGTTGTAGGCGCTTTTCTGCCGCTGGTACCGCTGGTCGTAAGCGCCCGCGTTGTCACCGGTCTGGAAAACGGTTTGCCCGCCCGAGAACTGATCGTGCTGGCTTTGGCAGGCAGCGCGCTGGCCTTCACGCTGGTCTGTGTGCAGCAGGTGCTTGATAAGGCTATTCGCGTGCACAACGAGAGCACGTATTTCAAATTCGACGCTGCCGGCGGCCAAAAGGCGCTCTCCATGGACTTCCAGGAGTTGGACAGCGAGAGCACCCGGCGCATCCGCGACCGCATACAGGCCGATCTGAATTGGGGAGGCGGCATGTTTGCCGTGTTCCATGGCTTCCAAAGCATCGTGCGCTCCGCGGCGCTGTGCGGCGCTGCGATGGCGCTGGCGGCCCCGATGCTGGCTGTCCTCCATGAGGCGGCGGGCGCCGCGGCGTTCTTGGCCGCTGTGGCGGCGTTTACCATCGCCAGCATCCTCTACGTCAACGGTCAGCAGAAGCGCAGCTGGAAGGCGCTGAACGAGAGCTCCGCCCGCAACCGCGTGTTCTGGCATCTGATCACCAGCGGCATTCGCGCGGCGCAGGGCAAAGATATCCGCGTCTACGGCGCTCAGCCGCTGCTGCGGGAGCGGGGCGGCGAAGGGATGGCCCGCTCCGTTCGCAGCGTCTCTGGCCGCGCAGTGGCGGGTTTTGGCCGGGGCGGCGGCGCCAGCGCGGCAGTCAGCGGCGCCATACAGGGCGGCGCTTACCTTTTCGTGGCGCTGCAGGCGCTGTCCGGCGCGCTGGATATCGGTTCAGTGTTCCTCTATGCCGGCGCCATCCACCAGTTCTCCGAGGGGCTGTCACAGCTGTTGCGCATGTGCGGCGAGTTCGCCCTCTCCTGCGAGCGCATGCGCAGCAGCTATGAATTCCTGGACATCGCCGACACGCTGTACAAGGGCACGATACCCGTGGAGCGCCGTCGGGATAACGATTATGTCATTGAGTTCCACGACGTGTCCTTCCGCTACCCCGGCAGCGAGACCTGGGCGCTGCGCAACCTGAACATGAAGCTGCGTGTGGGCGAGCGCATGGCCTTGGTGGGCCGCAACGGATCGGGTAAGACCACGGTGATCAAGCTACTGTGCCGTTTGTATGACCCCACCGAGGGCGCCATCACGCTCAACGGCGTGGACATCCGCAAGTACGACTACCACGCCTACCTGCGCCTGTTCTCAGTCGTGTTCCAGGATTTCCAGTTGTATGCCTTTCCCCTGGGGCAGAACGTGGCCGCTTCAACGAAGGTGGACGAGGCGCGGGCGCGGGACGCGCTGGACAAAGCCGGCTTCGCCGAGAGGCTGCACACGATGGGTCTGGGCTGCTCCCTCTATAAGGATTTCGACGACACCGGCGTGGAGATATCCGGCGGCGAGGCACAGAAGATCGCCCTGGCCCGGGCGCTGTACAAGGGCGCGCCCTTCGTGATCCTCGATGAACCCACCGCTGCGCTGGACCCCATCGCCGAGTTTGAGATCTATTCTCGCTTTGACGGCATTGTGGGCCAGCGCACGGCGGTGTACATCTCCCACCGGCTGTCCTCCTGCCGCTTCTGCCAGGACATCGCCGTGTTCCACGAGGGGCGGCTGGTGCAGCGCGGCAGCCACGACGATCTGCTGGCCGATTCTGCGGGCCAATACCGCGAGCTTTGGATGGCTCAGGCGCAATACTATCAGGACCAAAAGCAGAGCGCGTAGCCGTACCGCCAATCCGGGTTGCAGGGACTAGTTATAGTAATCCCTCTTCATCAGTCAGCCCGGGTAAGTAAAACGGCTAATTCAGGGGGATTCTTCGCTGCGCTCAGAATGACAGTACGGGGTGTGCCTCCCCGCGCCGACGACGGTTCACTCAGTCAGGCAATGCGCTTGCGCATTGCCGGTCGCCCGCAGGCGAGACGGCGGAGGCACCGAACAACCAGAAAGAAACGTACACAAGAACCCACCCCTTCGCTGCGCAAGCGCAGCTCTCGGCTTGCTGTCACATCGGCTTAAGCCGACGTTGTCGCAAGCCGGGGGTAACACCCGCAGGCGATCCTCGTTCTCAGATAGCAGAAATGGGTCGTCACAGTATGCTCAGCCCTGCCGACGGTTATCGGCAGGGCGACAATAGGCCTAAGTGCAAGTTATCTAAATCGCTGCTGATGCCACAGCATCAGCAGCGAAATAATAAAAGAAGGCCGCGTCTTCGACGCGGCCCTATCTCAAAAGGGCACTCCGCGGAGCTCAACTGCGCTGGAAATCAGGCCATAAGCCAAATCACCGAGAATAAACGCTGGTTATCGAGCCCGCCTTGTTCCCTTCTGTGCTAGTGTGCCTACACCGGCTTTGAATGATACGCGGCGGGACAACCGGATATGCCAGCAATTTATAAGAATTTCAGCAGTTCTTTCCAACCTTCCAGCTTTTTTGCGAAGGGTATTGCATGGGCCGGGCTGGTGGACGGCAACACCAGGATGTTTGGCACGGTGTCCAGCGCCGGCAGCACCAACCGCCGGAACAGACGCTCCGCGCCCTTGCCGTTGGGCGCCACGGCGACGATGCCGGGATGCGCGCGCAGCAGGCCGGGGATGTCGTTGGCCAGCGGCTCGCGGATGTCGGCGTCGGCGCTGGTGCGCCGCTCGCAGGAGTGCAGCACATCCCACGCGGCCACGCCGTGGCGCAGCAGCATGGCCACTCGCTCATCATATTCCAGCGTCTCCGGTTCACCGAACAGCCTGAGCAGGATGCGCCAGAAATCGTTGCGGCCATAGGCGTAGTAACGCTGCTGCCGCAACGATTCGGCCCCGGGCATGGTGCCCAGCACCAGCACGCGGCTGCACTCGTTTGCGATGGGCGGGAAGGATTGCACGCGCTCTGCCATCGTCAAATCTGCGTGCTGTAGTTGGGCGCTTCTTTGGTGATGTAGATATCATGGGGATGGCTCTCGCGCAGGCCGGCGCTGGTCACGCGCAGGAAGACCGCGTTGGTCTGCAGCGAGGCGATGTCCGGCGAGCCGCAATAGCCCATGCCGCTGCGCAAGCCGCCAGCCAGCTGGTAAATGCTGTCGCTGACGGTGCCCTTGTAGGGCACGCGGCCCTCCACGCCCTCGGGCACCAGCTTGGTGGCTCCTTCCTGGAAGTAGCGGTCCTTGCTGCCCTTAGCCATGGCGGCCATGGAGCCCATGCCACGATACACCTTGAAGCTGCGGCCCTGATAGATTTCCGATTCACCGGGGCTTTCCTCGGTGCCGGCCAGCAGGCTGCCCAGCATCACGGCGGCGGCGCCGGCGGCGATGGCTTTGGTGATGTCGCCGGAATACTTGATGCCGCCGTCGGCGATGATGACGCGGTTGTGCTTTTGCGCTTCCTCGGCGCAATCCATCACGGCGGTGATCTGGGGCACGCCGATGCCGGCCACCACGCGGGTCGTGCAGATGCTGCCCGGGCCGATACCCACCTTGACGATGTCGGCGCCGGCGGATATCAGATCCGCCGTGGCCTGGGCGGTGGCCACATTGCCTGCGATAACCGCGAGCCCTGGGAACGTGCTCTTGATGCGCTCCACGGCGCGCAATACGCCGGCGGAATGCCCATGGGCGGTGTCCACCGCCACGACGTCCACCTTGGCGGCCAGCAGCGCGGCCACGCGCTCCAGCACGTCGCCGGTGACGCCCACCGCCGCGCCCACCAGCAGGCGGCCGTTGTCATCCTTGGCGGAATTGGGATATTGTATGGCCTTTTCGATGTCCTTAATCGTGATGAGACCCTTGAGATAGCCGTGCTCATCGACAATGGGCAGCTTTTCGATGCGGTTGGCGGCAAGGATGGCCTTGGCCTGCTCCATCGAAGTGCCCACCGGCGCGGTGATCAGGTTTTTAGTTGTCATGACTTCGCTGATGAGCTTGGTATAATCGGTCTCAAAACGCAGATCGCGATTGGTCAATATGCCGACAAGCAGTCCGTCGCGGGTGATGGGAACGCCGGAGATCTTGTAACGGGCCATTAAAGCGTTGGCATCGGAAACCTTGTGATCGGGTGAGAGGAAAAAGGGATCGGTGATGACGCCGTGTTCGGAGCGTTTTACCTTGTCCACATGGGCCGCCTGCTCCTCGATGGACATGTTCTTGTGGATGAGTCCCAGGCCGCCTTCTCTGGCCATGGCGATGGCCATTCGGCTTTCGGTCACGGTGTCCATCGCGGCGCTGACAATCGGCAAGTTCAAATGCAGTCCCTGGGCCAGCTTGCTGCGCAGATCCACCTGATTGGGCAGCACCTCGGATTTCTGTGGCACGAGCAGTACGTCGTCGAAGGTCAAACCTTCCTTGAGCACTTTGGCAGCCATCGGCACCCCTTCCTTTCCCTCTTTGGAACTATGTAATTTGAAAATTATTAAACGTTACTATAACAAGGTTGCCCGCCCCTGTCAACTACATCTTGTAGCAATCCAAAGAAAAATACCCAGAACACCCCCAATACTCATCTTATCAGTTCCATTCAGAAGAAAAGAGCTCATTACCGACCACCGATTCATTCGGTGGGAGGAAACGTAAGGCGGCTAAGAGCCGTTCAAAAACCCGCCCTCAGGCGAAAAACAGTTCTTTGAAGGATAGATATGTGTCTAGAAGCAAAGACATCGCCCCTCCGCACCGCAAGCGGTGCTCGGCTTTGCTGATCGCATCGGCTAAACCGACGCTGCGCAAAGCCGGGGGTAACACCCGGCGACATGCCGCAAGGCAATCCGCTTGCGGATTGCCGGTTGGTCCGCAGACCGATGCTGCGGCGGGCGATAAACTGCAGTTATGACAAGCCGACTGAATCGCCGCCGACGTAACAGCGTCGGCGGCGAAGGTCGTAGGTGCAGCGGTTTATTTCTTAAAGTAACTTTCGGGGTTGATGGGCGTATCCTTCTGCCACACTTCGAAGTGCAGATGGGGGTCTTCGGTGATCTCGCTGGCGGCGGTGTTGCCCACCTGGCCGATAACCTCACCGGCGGTCACCTTGTCGCCCTTTTTGATGCCGTCAATCTTCATCAGGCCCGCGTAAATCGCACTGATGTCATTGGCGCTGGTGATCTTGACGCAGTTGCCCAGCAGCGGGTCCTTATAGGCGCTGTCCACGGTTCCATCCAAGGCTGCCACCACGTCGTCGCCCACCTTGGCAGCAATGTCCACGCCGAAGTGGGTGGACCACTGGTTGAGGGTTTTCATGTACACCAGCGTGTCATAGGCAAACTGCTTGCTGACATCGCCCTTGGCGGGCTTGACCATATCCGGTACGGTCGCGGCGCGGTTGGGGTTGGTGATGGCCGAAGTCGTGGGCGAGACCGTTGGCGCGGCAGATCTGAGAACGTCTTCCATTCTTTCAGATATGTTGTTTCCGGACGCCGTGTCCGTTGTCTTGGGGGTAACCGTTGGGGATGTCTTGGGCTTGAGCGTGTTGTTGTCGGTGAGCAGCCAGGTCCCCGCGACGATGGCTGCGCACGCCAACAGCGCCACCGCAATTCCATAGCGGTTCATTGCCTTTTTCATGCTGCTGTGCCTGCCTTCCGATGGTTTTTTATCCTTCTGATTGTTTTCCATTGCTGCACCTCCTGTGGTGTATTATTACCAGCGAATCAGAAACCATACGGACAGCCAAACGCAAATTGCATGATATACGAAAAGGCCATACCGCCCGCTTCCAACGGACAGTATGGCCCGACAATCCTCTCGATATACCCTCCTGGGTAAGTTTAGGGTTGGTTTTTTAGCTCGTTAAATTGACCAACTGCACGCCGGTGTAGTAGTGGAACAGGATGTCCTGATAGGTGCTGCCCTCCTGCGCCATGACGTTGGCGCCGGTCTGGCTCATGCCTACGCCGTGGCCATAGCCCCGCGTGGTCAAGATCACCGAGTTGCTGTCAAAGTCCACGGTGAAGTTCGTGGAGCGCATCTCGATGACGTGTCGGAAATCGGTGCCGCTGATCGTGACGCCGCCCACGCGGATGGACTTCACACGGCCGCTGTCATAGCGGCTGACCACGGCTACCTGGTTTTCCAGCTGAGCCGCCTTGAGCGCCGCCTTGGGGTATTTGGCATTGATGGCCCGGGCGAAGTAGCTACGGCTGAACTCCTCACGGGTGGTCACCTTGTCCACATCCTCCTCGGGGCTGCTGACGCTGCGCAGGTAGGGCAGCGCCTGGGAGTAGACCTTCTCCACGTCCTCGGTGTATCCATAGCTGGACGCATGATAGAGCATCAGGATGGGCACGTCATCATAGGTCAGAATCTGCCCGGAGGTTTCCTCCACGGCGGCGCGCAGCTTTGCGGTGTATGTGTCGTAATCGCCCTTCCAGCGGGAGCGGCGCTGCTCATCGGTCGTGAATGCCTGGCAGTGGTTGGACTTGCTGCACACGTCAGCGCCTTTCAGGCTGTTGCAGCCGCCATACATGATCTTGCGCAATGTGAAGGTCCGCGCGGCCACGGCCTGGGCCTTGAGCGCCTCCGGCGCAAAGGACGCAGGCATCTCCGCCGCTACCACATCGAAGACATAATCCTCCAGGCTCATCTGGACCAACCTGCCATCCACATTAACCGATATGATGCGGTCGGGAGCCATCTCCGTGAGCCTGTGCTCCGGCATCGTTGTTTCTATGAGAGGGTCAGGTTCCACCGTATAGGCTGGCTGCACGCGGGTTTGGCTGTCGTGCTTGAGCGCCAGCCAGCACATCAGGACGATGCCCGTGGCAAAAAAGAGCAGCAGCTTCCTGTAACTTGACTTTAGCATCGTATCCCCCGTCCTTTGGCGATGGTAATACTATGCAAAATCGCGGCGAATAGAACGGTAAGATTACCATATATAACTTATGCAAATATATAACTTATGCAGATGTATACCTATGAGCCGATGGCTTCCACATTGGCTCCCAGGGCGCGCAGCTTGGCTGCCAGGTTTTCATAACCACGGTCGATGTATTCGCCGTGGAGCACCCGCGTGTCGCCCTCGGCCACCAGGCCGGCCAGCACCAGCGCCGCCCCCGCCCGCAGGTCCGTGGCGCGCACGGTGGCGCCGTAGAGGCGGTTGACGCCCTCTATGACGGCGCTGCGATCCTTGGTGCGGATGTCCGCGCCCATACGTGTGAGCTCCGGAATGTGCATGAAGCGGTTTTCGAACACCGTCTCGGTGATGATGCTGGCGCCCTTGGACAACGCGCACAGCACCATCGCCTGGGGCTGCAGATCGGTCGGGAAGCCCGGCCAGGGCATGGTCTTGATGTCCACCGCCAGCGGTAGCCAGCTGCCACGGATGCGGATGGCCTCCTCCTGCTCCCACACATCCGCTCCGCCCTCGCGCAGCTTGGCCGAGATGGGCCGCAGATGCTGCGGCATTGCCCGCTGCAGCGTGATGTCGCCGCCGGTGAGCGCTGCCGCCGCCATCAGCGTGCCGGCCTCTATGCGATCGGAAATGGGCGTGTATTCGCAGCCATGCAGCCGCGCCACGCCGGTAATGCGCATGATATCGGTGCCGGCGCCCTCCACGCGGGCGCCCATGGCGTTCAGGAAGTTGGCCAGATCCACGATCTCCGGCTCTCGGGCGGCGTTGATGAGGCAGGTCTCGCCTTCCGCCAGTGCCGCAGCCATCATGATGTTCTCCGAGCCGCCCACGCTGGGATAGTCCAGATAGATCGTGGTACCCCGCAGCACAGCCCCTTCGGCCAGCAGCGCGCCCTGCTGGGTGCGGATGGCGGCGCCCAGCGCGTGGAAGCCCTTCAGGTGCAGGTCCACCGGCCTCGTGCCGATCTCACAGCCGCCGGGCAAGGGGATTTTGGCACGGCCAAAGCGCGCCAGCAGCGGGCCCATCAGCAAAAAGGACGCGCGCATCTTCTGCACCAGCTCGTCGGGCGCCTCCCGCGAGGTGATGGTGTCGCAGCGGATCACCGCATCGCTGCCGCGCATGGTCAGTTTTGCGCCCAGCGCCTTGAGCAGCTCACACATGATGTGTACGTCGGTCAGATTGGCCATTTTGTGTATGACGACCTCGTCGCCGGTCAGCAGGGTTGCAGCCAGGATGGGCAAAAGACTGTTCTTGGACGTGCTGAGCTCTACGACGCCGGATAAGGGCGGACTTTTTTGCACATGGTATTCGCTCACGATGCGCTCCTGCTGCCGGACGATTTCACGAAGTTTGCCGGCAAACTCATTCTTGCCATCGCTCAGCGGTCCATACTGGCATCATTTTTCTCAGAAGGGGCAAAAAACAACGCCTGAGGCATGCATAATCCCCGGCGGAACCATGTCAGGAATATGTTAATTGTTGTCAGGGTTTGCCCAGCATGTCGTCCAGCACCGCCAGCACACGATCCATATCCCCATCGGCGCCGATGGTCATGCGCACGTAGGGATCGATGCGCGCGGGGCTGGCGAAGTGGCGCACCAGCACACCCCGCTGGCGCAGGCCCTCGTAAAGCGGCGCGCCGCAGGGGAAAGCCGAATGGCGCAGGAACAGGAAATTCGTCATGGACGGTGTAACTTCAAAGCCTCGGGCAGAGAGCTCCGCTTTCATGCGTTCCCGCGTGGTCACGATGGCCGCGCAGATGCTGGTGGTATACGCTTCATCCAGTATGGCGGCGGTGGCTCCCGCCTGGGAAAGTGCGCTCATGGGGTATGAATTATAGCTGTTTTTCACGGCGATGACGCCTTGGATCAGCGCCGGCTGCGCCATGATATAGCCGCAGCGCAGGCCTGCCAGCGCGTGGCTCTTGGACATTGTGCGCACGACGGCCAGGTTCGGGTATTTCGTGATGAGCGGAACCATCGTTCGCCCGCCGAAGCGCACATAGGCCTCATCCACGAGCACAATGCGATCCGGGTGCTCTCGCAGATAACGCTCGATGCGGCCGTTGTCCACGGCCAGGCCCGTCGGCGCGTTGGGGTTGGGGAACACAACGCCGCAGGCCGGCCGGTCATAATCGTCCAGCTCCAGAGAAAAATCCTGCCGCAGCGGCACGGTCTGCCGCTGTATGGCATATAGGTCGCAATATACCGGGTAAAAGCTATAGGTGATGTCGGGGAACAGCAGCGGGCGCTCCCCGCCAAAGAAGGCCTGGAACGCAAAGGCCAGCACCTCGTCGCTGCCGTTGCCTGCGTAGACATATTCCGGCCCCGGCAACCCCTCCACCTGGGCGATGGCGGCCCGCAGCTCGTCCATCTCCGGCCGGGTATACAGGCGCAGGTTTGCGCTGTCGGCACGGGCGATGGCCTCCAGCGCCTTGGGCGACGGCGGATATGGATTTTCGTTGGTATTCAGCTTGATGTAGGTCTGCCCTTTGGGCTGCTCGCCTGGCACATAGGGCTTCAGGCTCCGGGCGCGGGGACTTAACAGTTCGCTCATATCGGTTCCTTTATTGTGGTAAAGCATTAAATCAACACCATCTTATCACCGATTCCGCAAGGCGTCAAGGCAGTCTCGAGCGTATCCATTGCAAAAAGCACGGCGGCGGGGAAATCCTTCCCCGCCGCCACACTTCATTTCGGGGCGTGAATGCTGTCGGCCCAGGAGCCCTTGGGCAGGCGCTTCTGGCCGTGAAGCAGCTTGCTCTTTGTGCTGGTGTTCAAGCCATCATGTCGTACCAAGTCGCGACGTTTCATGCTGTCACCCCCGGATTAGCGTGACCCGACAGCGCGGGGCCATTCGCGGAGGTTGACGGCGGCGCTGGCAGCGGTTGTCAGTCGACGGCTATCGGTCGGTCGCCGGCCAGCGAGAAATCGATCTGCCGAGCAGCCACATCCACCCGCAGCACGCGCACGCGCAGGCTGTCGCCCAGGGCCAGGCGGCGGCGCCGCCGCCGGCCCACCAATGCATAGTTGGCTTTGTCCAGGTCGTAATAGTCGTCGGTCAGCTCGCTCATGCGGATCAGCCCCTCGATCAGGTTGGGCAGCTCCACAAACACGCCGAATTCGGTGACGCCGGATATGACGCCTTCGAATTCCTCGCCCACGTGCGCAGCCATGTATTCGGTCATCTTGAGATCGTCCACCGCGCGCTCGGCATCCATGGCCTTGCGTTCCATTTCCGAGGACTGCACCGCCGCCGGTTCCGCCGTCAACGCATATTGCGCCGGGGATTGGCCCCTCAGCGCCGAGCGTATCATGCGGTGCACCATCAGGTCCGGGTAGCGCCGGATCGGTGAAGTGAAGTGGCAATAATGCCGCGCTGCCAGGCCGAAGTGGCCCAGGTTCTGCGTGCTGTATCGCGCCTTTTTCATGCTGCGCAGCATGATGCGGGCGATGATGTTCTCGTGGCGGGTATCGCGCACCTCGTTGATTACGCTTTGCAGCGCCTTGGGGTGCACGTCGCCGCGCAGGCCCTTAGCGTTGTAGCCCAGGTTGCGCAGGAAAACTGCCAGCTCTCCCATGCGCTCGGCGTCCGGCGGCTCATGGATGCGGAACAGCACCGGCATGGCCACCTGCTCCAGATACAGCGCCACGGCTTCGTTGGCGCACAGCATAAATTCCTCTATGAGCTTGTGGGCGCGGCCACGGTAGCGCGCGGTGACCTCCAGCGGTACGCCGGATTCATCCAGCAGTATGTGGGGTTCGTCGATGTCCAGATCAATGGCCCCACGGGCCATGCGCCGCTCTCGCAGCGTCTCGCGCAGCTCGTCCATGAGCCGCAGTGGCTCCACAAGCTCCTGGCGGCGCTCCATGGTTTCCGGGTCCTGCTGTTCCAGTATCGCGTTCACCTCGTCATAGGTCAGCCGGGCGTGGCTGCGGATGACGCTTTCGAACACATCGGATCCCACGACCTTGCCACGGCCATCGAGTTCCATGACGCAGCTGAGCGTCAGACGGTCCTCGCCGGGGTGCAGGCTGCAGATGCCGTTGCTCAGCCGCTCGGGCAGCATGGGCAGCACCGTGTTGAGCAGATAGACGCTGGTTCCCCGCTTCCACGCCTCGTTGTCGATGGCGCCGCCGGTCTTCACATAATGGCTGACGTCGGCGATGTGCACGCCCAACCGCAGGTTGCCGTTTTCCAGCCGTCGGATGTCCACGGCGTCGTCCAAGTCCTTGGCGTCGGCGCCGTCTATCGTCACGATGAGCTCCTCCCGCAGGTCCCGGCGGCTGGCCAGCTCCTCCGCGGCGATGGCGCGGGGCACGGCATCGGCTTCGGTGCGCACCTGCGGCGGGAAGGCATCCCTGAGCCCCAGCGCCCGGATGATGGAAAGGATCTCAGCTTCGGTCTCTCCCTGATCGCCCAGCACCTCGGTGATTTTACCCTCTGCATCACGGCGGTCATCAGCGTAGCGGGCAATCGCAACGACAACCTTGGAGCCATCCCACGCGCCGCGTTCCGTGCCTTCGGGGATGAAAACCAAACCGAGCTTGCGATCATCGGCGCTCACAACGCCGCCGCCGTTCACGCGGCGATATACGCCTACGACGGTCGCGGTGGACCGCCTCAGCACCTCCAGCACCTCGGCTTCGCCACGTCGGTCCTCCTTGGCGCCCTTGATGATGCGCGCCAGCACAAAATCGTTGTGCATGGCGCCGCTACGGCCGTCGGAGCTCACATAATAATCGTCGCCCTGGGCTGGCACAAGAAAGGCTGCGCCGCTGGCTGTGGCCCGCAGTGTGCCGGTGACGCAGCCCAGCTGCTCGGGCAAGCCATAGGCCTTGCGCTTTGTTTGCATCAGCGCGCCCTCGGCGGCCAGCTCGTTCATCACCTGGCGCACCTCTTCAGGCACATGGTCCAGCCGGTGGGCGACGTCGTCGGGCTGCATGGGCGTGCGCTGTGCCTGGATCATATCCAAAATGTTCTGCCGCAGGCTGTCCACTGGTTCCTCCCGCTTGTCTTGGGCGAAATGCCCCGCCCAATTGAGCGACTGAGCGTCGCTTGCACGTTTCTTCTGTGCCATCGTATTCTCTCCATTCCGCAGCAAAACATGATTGCGCAGAATACATACCCGCAAAGGATTACGGATAAAAGAAAAACTCCCCGTCGGGGAGTCAAAAAAATGCTATTGGATGCGGCGGATCAGGCCGCCAGCCTCTGCAGGATGTTGACCAGCAGGCACAGCACAATAATGATGCCAGAGCCTACCTTGGTGGCCAGCGCCAGCTTGCCCTCAAAGGACTTGGCCTTGTTTTTGCCAAAGAATGTTTCGGCGCCGCCGGCGATGGCGCCGGAAAGACCCGCCTGCTTGCCGGGCTGCAACAGCACCACAGCGATCACCGCCAGGCTGGACAGGATCAACAAAACATCAAGTATCACGATCAAAGTCTGCATCTTGGATTCTCCTTATGCATGGATAGCTTGAACATTATAACACCCCGTTGGCTCCATTGCAACAAAAAACCATCGCAATCGCGCGCCTTGAAGATTGCAACTTTAATTGCCCACCCTGACGCCCATTACACTAAGATGCTTTATACATATCGTTAGCCGTCTTATATCCGAACATTCTTCTGGGATAATTGTTCATCCACCGTTCGATTCGCTTCACGTCTGCAGTTGAGAGCTTGTCAATGTCTGTTCCCTTGGGCACGAAGCGACGGATCAGCTTGTTCGCGTTTTCGTTGCTCCCTCTCTCCCAAGCACTGTACGGATGGGCATAATAACACACCGTCCGCTTCTCACCAGGGTTCAGTATGGAGGCCTCCAATCCATCGAAGTCCAGAAACTCGCTGCCGTTGTCCATCGTGATACTTTGAAACC
>JAEYPH010000117.1 GCA_023410875.1 Bacillota bacterium
GACAAGAAAATGTTTGTAGAACCTTGATTTCTGAACGTGTTTCATGTATCATGATATGGCTTTCAGTCGTCATGGAGAGATGTCTGAGTGGTCGAAGGAGCATGACTGGAAATCATGTGTAGGGGTAACTCTACCGTGGGTTCAAATCCCACTCTCTCCGCCAAAACGAAACCCCACCCACGCGGTGGGGTTTCGTTTTGGCGTAATGAGTGCTGATGAAGAACCCACCCGCCACAGTCAGAAAGAAAAGAACACGATCTGCGAAGCAAGGAAACACCGAGGCCAGCAAGGAACGGCGCAGGCATGTTGCGCGCAAGCGCATTGAACCTTCAATCCCACTCTCTCCGCCAAGTTGTAGAAATGGCTTGAATCCTAGTTGTTCAGGCCGTTTTTCTTTGTACAGATGCTAAACATGATTATTCTCAGTTTTACACAAAGATCATGCTTACTGGTTCGAGTATTGTTTAGGAGAATCATGTTTATGGCTAAGATCAAGGCTAGGAAGACTTAACGTGGTAGCCCTAGAAGGGATCATCGGGCTTCTGTTTATCTGACTTTTCTTCAAGTACATGAGTGAAAGCAAGGAGAGAGAATCAAAGCAGGTGGTTGCTTAGGCGGCGTGGTGGTGTATCAGCACCGAGCGTCGCGTGCAAGCGTCGAGCTATTGCATCGCCGGCGGAACCATGTCCGCGTTGCGTCGATACTCACCAGGCGTTTGGCCATGGATGCGCTTGAAGGCCCGCAGGAAGGTCTCGGTGGAGCGAAAGCCCACCTCAAAGCCGATCTCGTTGGCTGGGTGGTCGGTGCCACGCAGCAGCGCGCAGGCGTGGTAGACACGCACCTCCTGCAGGAACTGGGCGAAGGTGCCTCCGGTGTGGGCATAGAACAGATCGCTTAAGTACCCCTGGCTATAGTGGAACGTCTTGGCCAACGAGGCCAGCGTCAGGTCCTCGCGATAATTGCAGTGGATGTAATAGAGAACCCGGGCGTCGATGGGGGAGGAGAAGGCTGACCGGCTCCATGTGCCCGCTTGGGCATGGGCGCGGCGGTAGTGCTCCGGCGACATGCCCTTAATGGCCTTGAACGCCCGGGCGAAGGCCTCCGGCGAGCCGTAGCCCAGGTGTTCGGCCAGGGCTGGCAGCGGGATTTCCAGTATGCGCAGAAGGCCGCAGGCATTGCGCACCCGCAGCTCGTTAAGCAGCGCGTCGAATGTCAGGCCCGTGTGCTGGGTCAGCAGGCGGTTGATGTGGGCGGGGCTGTAGTGAAACATGCCGGAGAGCTCCTCCAGCGTCAGCGGCTCGTTGTAGCGCAGGTTGATCAGGTCCACGATGCCCCAAGCGCCGCCGCGGGAGGGCTCGCTTGGCGCGCTTTGCTGGCGCACACGGTCGAAGCGGATCAAAAGCTCCGTCAGGCGGGCGTCCATCCATTGCTGCTTCCAGGGCCGGGCGGCCTTGAACTCCTCCAGAAGTTCTTCGAAGGCAGCCTGCAGCCCAGGCAGTTCCTCCGGCGGAAAGTCGTGATGGGAAGGAGCGTTCAGGCCGGTCAGGAATGCACGCCCCAAATCGCTCAGATGCCCGTTGGGTTCGGTGAATACCTGCAGGCTGAAGCAACATTTCAGCATGTCCAACGTGGCGCCTTCGTCAGCTTGCAGGTCGTGGGCGTGCCAGGGCAGCAGCAGCGAAACGGAGCCTGGACGCAACCCGTGCTCCCGGCCGTTGATGCGCTCCTGGCCGGTACCGGCGATCACCAGAAAGAACTCGATGAAATCATGGCGGTGCAGCGCAAAATGCCCCGCTATGACGTCGTGGCTCACAAAATAGGGGAAGTCGCTGCTGATCAAACTATGGGTTTGTATGTAGAGCGGCTTGTTTTCCATGCTGCCTCCTGACCCATTTCATTATTCGCAAAGCCGTGCGTGCTGTCAAGCACCTGCGAACTTGCGCAAATACGCCAACTACTACCCGGTATTTGACGATCATATTGTACAAAATTTCTGTACAATGCCAGCATACCGATCTGTGGAGGTGTGCATATGGTATCGCTCGATCTCAACGGCTCCTGGCGCATGCGGGATGCTTCCAACCAGCAATGGTATCCGGCCAGCGTGCCCGGCTCTGTCTACAACGATCTGCTGGCGGCGGGTCAGGCGCCCGACCCCTTCTGGCGAGACAACGAGGACAAAATCCTGGGCTATTTTGAGCCGGACTATGTCTACGAGCATGATTTCACAGTGGATGGCGCCCTGCTGGCCGAGGACCGCGTGCTGCTGCACTTCGACGGCCTGGATACCATCTGCGACGTGGAACTCAACGATGCGGCTGCGGGCTCCACAAGCAACATGCACCGGGTGTATGAATGGGACGTCAAGGGTCTGCTGCGGGCCGGACAGAACACGCTGCGGGTCCGCCTGAACTCGTCGCTGCGCTACCTGCGGGAGAATCCTTCCCAGGTGCCCAGCCTGCTGGGGGGCTTCGCTGTCAACGTGATCCGCAAGGCCCAGTGCGCCTACGGCTGGGATTGGGGCATGACGCTGCCCGACGCCGGCATCTGGCGTCCGGTGTCGCTGCAGGCCTGGTCCACGGCGCGGCTGACCGCGGTGCAGGCGCTGCAACACCATGGGGAAGGCACGGTGGAACTGGAACTCATCGCCGAGGTGGAGCAGTGGGGCAACGGCGAACTGACGGTGGACTTCCTTGTGACCGCTCCCGATGGCGCCACGCTGACGGCCAAGGCCGCGGTGATTGGGGGCAAGGCGGCCGCCCGCCTGACGGTAGACAGCCCGCAACTCTGGTGGCCCCATGGCTACGGAGAGCAGCCGCTGTATACGGTGCAGGCGACGCTGGCTGCCGGCGGGCAGACGCTGCAGCGGGACACGCAGCGTATCGGCCTGCGCACCATCCGCCTGCGGCGGGAACCCGACGCCTTCGGCCGCAGCTATGAGTTCATCGTCAACGGCGTGGCTCTCTATCTGATGGGCTCCAACCTGATCATACAGGACAGCGTACTGGGCCGCGTGGGCGACAAGGAGACCGAGCGCTTGCTGCGAAATACTGTAAAGGCCAACATGAATTGTATTCGAGTATGGGGTGGTGCTCATTTCCCCCACGAGTATTTCTATGACCGCTGCGACGAGTTGGGTATCCTGATCTATCAGGACTTCATGTTTGCCTGCACGCCCTATCCGGCGGATGCGGCCTTCCTGGACAATGTGCGGCCGGAGATTGCCGACGCCGTGACCCGCCTGCGCCATCATGCGTGCATCGCCCTGTGGTGCGGCAACAACGAGATCGAGATGGTCAGCACCATGCTGACCGGCGCCGACGAGACCATGGTGAAATTCCGGGCGGCGCTGGGCATACCGGATATGAGCGCCCACGCGTCCCTGTTCCAGGAGGGCTATGCCAGGCTCTTCTTCCAGCTCATTCCCCAGGTGGTCCGAGCGCTGGACCCCGAACGGGATTATGTGTCCTCGTCTCCCTCGGTTCATCCCGACGACATGGACAAACCCCTGGCGCTGGAACCCGGCCAGTCGGCCTTCATGCTGCAGAGCGGCGATGCCCATTACTATGTCGCCTATGACAACCTGTTCCCCTATGACCAGCAGCGGGCCATGCGCTTCCGTTTCATCTCGGAGATGGGCTTCCAGAGCTATCCTGACCCCAAGACCATCGATTCCTTCACGCTGCCCGAGGACCGCAAGCCGGACAGCGACATGATGTACAAGCACCAGAAGTGCAAAGGCGGCAACCAGGCCATCGAGCACTATATGGCTCAGGATTTCCCCAAGCCCCGGGACTTCCGCCGGTATGTATATGCTTCGCAGATTGTGGCCGGCGAGGTGCTCAAATACGCCGTGGAGCACTGCCGGCGCAACCGCGGGCTCAACATGGGCGTGCTGCTGTGGCAGCTCAACGACTGCTGGCCGGTGGTGTCCTGGGCGGGCGTGGATTATTACGGGCGCTGGAAGGCGCAGCAGTATTACACGAAGCGGTTCTTCCAGCCGGTGCTGCTGAGCGCTCTGGATGAGGGCGCGCAGGTCAGCCTGCATGTGACCAACGACACGATGCAGCCCGTGGAGGGTCACGTGCGCTGGGCGCTGCGCGATGCCGGTGGCGCTGTGCTGCGCCAGGGGGTGCAGGCAGTGGCGGTGGCGGCGCTGACGGCGGCGCAGGTTGCGGCGCTGGATTTGTCCTCTAACATCACCGACGGCAACCGTGGGCAGGTCTATCTGGAATACAGCCTGGAAGTCGGCGGTGAAACCGTGAGCCCCGGCACCACGCTGTTCGTCAAACCCAAAAACTTCGCCTTCCGCGACCCGGTCATCGCCGTGGCGGTTACGGAAACGCCGGAGCGCTTTCTGGTTATGCTGGACGCACAAGCCTATGCCCGTGGCGTGAGCCTTTGGCTGAGGGAGGCCGACGCGATCTTCAGCGACAACTTCTTCGACCTGACGCCGGGGCAGCCCCGGTGCGTCGGTGTGGACAAGGCCGACCTGTCGCAGCCGCTGACGGCGGAGCAGCTGCGTGGGCAGCTCGAGGTTCTGAGCGTATTCGACATAGGGTGACGGTTGATGGTGGCGGCAAGGGCTTGCCCTTGCCCTACAAATCTCATGTAGGGCAGGGGCTTGCCCCTGCCGCAAGCGTTTCGTTTCTCTTCTGGCATTTGATAAGCGGGCAGGAACGATCGTTCCTGCCCGCTTAAGACTGTAATCTTGCCTTCCCCTGGAGGGGAAGGTGGCGCGAAGCGCCGGATGAGGTGTTATAAGCTTGAAATACCACCTCGTCAGTCGCCTGCGGCGCATCGTCCTGCGGGCCGACCGCCAATCTGCAAGCAGATTGCCTTGCCGGACAGCTTCCCCTTCGAGGGGAAGCCTTGAAAGCCGCTTTATGCCGTTGAACCTTGTGTGCTTACTTCGTCACCTTTTCCAGCGCCTGGTCCAGGTCCCAGATCAGGTCCTCGACGTCCTCGGTGCCCACGCTCAGGCGAATTTGGCCGGGGGTGACGCCGGCGGTGCGCTGATCCTCCTCGCCCAACTGGGAGTGGGTCGTGGAGGAGGGGTGGATGACCAGCGACTTGGAATCGCCCACGTTGGCCAGGTTGGAGAACAGCGTCAGGCTGTCGATGAAGCGCTTGCCCTCCTCTACGCCACCCTTGAGCTCGAAGGTGAAGATCGCGCCGGGGCCCTTGGGCAGATACTTTCTGGCCAGGTCATAATACTTGTTGCCGGGCAGGCCGGGGTAGTTCACCGAGGCGACCTTCGGGTGGGCGCTCAGGAACTCGGCGATGCGCTGGGCGTTGGCCACATGGGCCTTCATGCGCAGCGACAGCGTCTCCAGCCCCTGCAGGAACAAAAAGGAGTTGAACGGCGAGAGCGCGGCGCCGGTGTCGCGCAGCAGCGTCACGCGGGCGCGGGTGATGTAGGCGGCGGCGCCCAGCGCGGGAGCGAACTCCAAACCGTGATAGCTGGGGTCGGGCTTGGTGTAGTTGGGGAACTTGCCGCTGGCCCAGTCGAACTTGCCGGCATCCACGATGACGCCGCCGATGGACGTGCCATGGCCACCGATGAACTTGGTGGCCGAGTGCACGACGATGTCCGCGCCGTATTCGATGGGGCGCAGCAGATAGGGCGTGGCGAAGGTGTTATCGATGACCAGCGGGATGCCGTTCTCATGGGCGATGGCGGCGACCTTCTCGATGTCGATGATGTTGATGCCGGGGTTGCCAATGCTCTCGATGAACAGCGCTTTGGTGTTGCCGTCGATGGCGGCGCGGAAGTTCTCTGGGTCGTCGGGGTTCACGAACTTGGTCGTGATGCCATAGTGGGGCAGTGTGAAGGCAAACAGATTGTAGGTGCCGCCATACAGCGTGCCCGCAGCCACGATGTTGTCGCCGGCGTCGGCCAGGTTCAGTATGGAATAGGTGATGGCTGCTGAACCGCTGCCCACCGCCAGCGCGGCGATGCCGCCCTCCAGCGTGGCGATGCGCTGCTCAAACACGTCGCTGGTCGGGTTCATGATGCGGGTGTAGATGTTGCCGGGCTCCTTGAGGGCGAACAGGTTGGCGGCGTGCTCGGCGTTGCGGAAGTTGTAGGACGTGGTTTGATAGATCGGAACGGCGCGGCTGCCGGTGGTGGGGTCGGGCGTCTGGCCGGCGTGCAGTTGCAGCGTGTCAAAACCCAGTTTGCGTTCGCTCATGATCATTCTCCTCTATTCAATTTGAAATTGTTTTAGATGATAGGTTTGTGAAAAAAACGGGCGGACCTCGATGCTGGCTATATTTCATATAATTGCGCGTCGCCGCGCATTCGCATGTGCTCCTTCGCAAGGTCGCTCAGCGTTACGTTCAACGTGAGTTCGATGGCCTCGTCCACCTTGTTCCACAGGCGCTGGCGGATGCTGCGCTGTACAGGGTCGTCGCCGCGGTTCGCGGTGTCTTCGGCGATGCTTAAGCTTCCCTCCAGCGCTCGCAGCACCGTGGCGGCGGTCGTGGTGGCGGGGTCCA
Organism: Bacillota bacterium; assembly: GCA_023410875.1. GTDB lineage: Bacteria > Bacillota > Clostridia > Christensenellales > UMGS416 > JAEYRA01. The sequence goes on from JAEYPH010000117.1 coordinate 6,502, forward strand.
CGGCCAGGGAATAGCCCCCTTGGGCACCCCGGACACTGCGTACGAAGCCGGCGCGGCGCAGCGTGGCAAAGGTCTGCTCCAGATAGCTCTCGGAAATCTGCTGGCGGGCGGCGATGGTGCACAGCGCCACCGGCGCGCCGTCATAGTTGGCAACCAGATCGACCAGCGCCCGCAGGCCGTAGCGGCTGTTGGTGGAGAGTTTCATGGCCGCCCCTTTCGCCGCCGATGCTGCGGCATCGCCGGCGATTCAGCCGGCTTGATCGTGCTATTCGTTATCGCCCGCCGATGACTGTCGCCGGGCGATATTTCGCTTTTACATATATAACTTGTTTCTAAGAACGAAGAATCGCCTGCGGGCGGTTCCTTAGTTCTTTTCTACCGATTTATCCGTTCCCTCCCGTCGGGTGAACCGCCGGTCGGCTTCTAAGCTATAACGCCTGCGTTTGATTTCTAAATGTAGTATTCCGGTTCGTAGGCCTGGCTTTTGGCCTCGCGGGCTAGGTCTTTCAACGTTATCGAATCCGCTGCGGCGTCCATGGCCTGCGCCACCTGGGCCCAGAGCGGGCGGGTGGGGCACACGTCCTGCAGCGGGCAGGCGTTTGCAGGTTCACAGCTTATGCACTTGACCGGGTGCAGCGGCCCTTCCAGCGCACGTATGACCGCTCCGGCGGTCAGCCTGGCCGGGTCTGCAGCCAGGCGGAAGCCGCCCTGCGCACCGCGCACGCTGCGCACGATGCCCGCGCGGCGCAGCGTCGCGAAGATCTGCTCCAGATAAGGCTCCGAAAGCCCCCGGCGCGCGGCGATGGCGGGCAGGTTGTTCTGGGCGGAGCCTTCTTGAAGCTGCAGCTCCACCAGCGCCTCCAGCGCGTACTGGGCCTTGGTCGATAGCTTCATAGGCGCTCACCGTCGATGGCGTCGATATTGAAGGGCGTTTCCTGATACACGTGGTAGTTGAGCCAATTGGCGAACAGCAGGTTGGAGTGGGCCCTCCAGGTTACCGTGGGCGCTCTGGTGGGGTCGTCATGCTCAAAGTAGTTGCTGGGCACAGCGATGTCCAGGCCGCGGGCCACGTCGCGGTCATATTCGCCCTTCAGCGTCAGCGGGTCATATTCCGAGTGGCCGGTCACGTAGATGTGGCGCTTGTCCTTGGCCTTTACGATGTATACGCCGGCCTCGTCGCTCTCGGCCAGAATCTCCAGCTCACCCACGCGGTCGATGTCCTCGCGGCGCACCTCGGTGTGGCGGGAGTGGGGGGCGTAGAAAACGTCGTCGAAGCCGCGCAGCAGCATCGTGTTCCTGCGGGTCACCCGGTGGGCGAACACGCCGAACTGCTTGGCACTCAGCGGATACTTTGGTATGCCGTAGTGGTGATACAGCGCCGCCTGGGCGCCCCAGCAGATGTGCAGCGTGGAATAGACGTGGGTCAGGCTCCAATCCATGATGCGCGTGAGCTCCTGCCAATAATCCACATCCTCGAAGGCCAGGTGCTCCACCGGCGCGCCGGTGATGATCAGGCCGTCGAAGCGCTGGTCCTGCACATCGTCAAAGGTCTGATAGAACGTGGCAAGGTGCTCCTCGGAAGTGTTTCTGGATGTATAGCTGGCCGCCCGCAGCAGCGTTACAGTCACCTGCAGCGGTGTGTTGCCCAGCAGGCGCAAGAGCTGCGTCTCCGTGGCAATCTTCGTGGGCATCAGGTTGACGATGGCGATGCGCAGCGGGCGGATGTCCTGGTGCGTCGCACGCTCCTCGGACATCACGAAAATATTCTCGTTGGTTAATATTTCCGCGGCGGGCAAGCCGAGGGGGATGTTGATCGGCATGATCTACCTCTACTCTATAATTCCCATGGTTTTGGTTGACTTAGTGGGTATTATATCATATGATATGGATAGAGCAACAGAAAATGCTTGAGCAGAATATAACTTTTTTGTCATAATGTTTTCGCATGAATGCAACCTATCTCTTTGAAAGGCGGAAGCATTTGAAGGGCTTATTTGCACGTATTTCAGAGCAATTTGGTGTGTTAATGCGCTCATTTGTTTCCTGACAAGAAAAGAGCAGTCGCAGCAAAAAAGTTGATTGAATGCCCCTAATGCCGGGACTACACTTAAGCCACCGTCAAGTTTCAAGCGCTAAAGGAGAGAATGCCATGAAAATTTTCGAGACGCTGGCTTATCGGAACGTGGACGACTTTGTATATGGCGACGCGCCGCACCCCGTGCGGTGCAAGAACGGCATGGTGATCGGCGGCGGCCTGGTCTATCCGGAGTTGAACTTCACGCTGCCGCCGATGATCATCGACGACAGCACCTATCCCGAGGCGCGGGAGCAGTACCGCCAGATGATTACCGGCGCGCTGACCCGCGCCCACGAACTGTGTGCGCCGGGCCTGGTCGTGGAAGTGGAACTGCTGCCACCGATGACGCTGAAGCCGGAATGGGGCATCGACACGACCCGGCTGGTCCGCGACATCATGTTCGAGTTCGAGGCCAAGAAGGGCCTCAAGAGCGTGATGCGCCTGACTCCCAACGACACCAGGGAATTCACCCGCCCACCGCGGCTGCGCTCCGGTGAGTATTTTGACAGCATGATGACGACCTTCGAGGGCGCCGCCAGGGCAGGGGCCGACTTCCTCTCGGTGGAATCCACCGGCGGCAAGGAAGTACACGATGACGCGCTGATCAACGCCGATCTGCGGCAGATCATCTTTGCGCTGGGCGTGCTGGGCGTAAGCGACATGAAGTTCCTCTGGGAGCACATCGTGGGCGTGGCTCAGGCCAACGGCAGCATCGCCGCCGGCGACTCGGCCTGCGGCTTTGGAAACACAGCCATGGTGCTGGCGGAGAAGGGCATGCTGCCCGGCCTGTTCGCGGCGGTGGTCCGCGTGGTCACGGTCAGCCGCGCGCTGGTGGCCTTTGAGGCCGGTGCGCAAGGCCCCAGTAAGGATTGCGCCTATGAAGGGCCTTATCTCAAGGCCATCACCGGCGCACCCATCGCCATGGAAGGCAAGTCGGCAGCCTGCGCCCACTTAAGCCCCGTGGGCAACGTGGCTGCCTGCGTAGCCGACATGTGGAGCAACGAATCGGTGCAGAACATCAAGCTGCTGGCCGCCATGGCGCCCACGGTGTCCATGGAGCAGTTGATCTACGATTGCCGGCTTATGAACACGGCCAAGGCCGACGGCCCGGATTCCGCCCGCAAGCTGCAGAAGTGGCTGGCCGATTCTGACAGCCATCTTTCACCCCAGGCCTATGTGCTGCGGCCGGACGTGGTCTTTGAGCTCAGCCGCGCCATCGTCGGCGAGAAGGACCCCTATCGGCGTGCTAAAATAGGCGCTGTCGCAGCGGTGAACGCGCTGCGCAAGGCCGTGGCCGACAAGGTCGTGACCGTGCCCCAGCGCGAGCTGCGCTGGCTGGATACCATGGAGGATCAGCTGGCCGAGGTGCCGGACACGGCGCAGGAGAGCTGGGAGATCATGCAAAAAGAGCTCGACCTGAGCAAATTCCGCCCGGAGGAGTACGGGCTATAACGGAGGATTTATGATTCACGAGGTCAAACTGGAAGCACTGCGCCGCCACATCAGGGCCATGGGGTCGCTGGCCGTCGCCTTTTCCGGCGGCGTGGATTCCACGTTCCTGCTCAAGGTGGCCCACGAAGAGCTGGGCGACGGCGTCATCGCCATCACGGCCATGTCTTCCACCTATCCCGAGCGGGAGCTCAATGAGGCCATCGCCTTCGCCAAGGCAACCGGTGTGGAGCACATCCTGATCCACTCGGAAGAGCTGGACATCGAGGGCTTCTCCGAGAACCCGAAGAACCGCTGCTACTACTGCAAGAAGGAGCTCTTCGGCAAGATTGCTGACATCGCCCGCTCCCGCGGCATCGCAGCAATCGCCGACGGCTCCAACGCCGACGACACCAACGACTTCCGCCCCGGCATGGTGGCCATGCGCGAGGCCGGCGCCGTGAGCCCGCTGATGGACGCGGGCCTGACCAAGCAGGAGATCCGCGACATCTCCAAGGAAATGAGTCTGCCCACGTGGGACAAGCCCAGCTTTGCGTGCCTGAGTTCCCGCGTGCCCTATGGCGAGCGCATCACGACCGAGAAGCTTTCCATGATCGACCGCGCCGAGACGGCGCTGCTGGGCATGGGCTTCCGCCAGGTCCGTGTGCGCCACCACGGCAACATCGCCCGCATCGAGGTGGGCCCGGAGGAGCGCGCCAAGCTGCTGCAGGGCGACGCCATGGACCGCATCGATTCTGAATTGCGCGCCATTGGTTATGCCTATGTGACGTTGGATCTCAAGGGCTACCGCACGGGCAGCATGAACGAGGTCATCAGCACGAAGTAAAAGGAAACGCCTGTTTTAAGCACGCGGTGCAGTCTTTCGACTGCGCCGCGTGCTTGCGTTATTGAACGAAGGATTCATGCCGGAAAGCTAATGGCCTTCTGAATGTTCCTCACGGCGTCGATAAAGATTTCATTGCACCGAATCAGGATGTTCTTGATCATTTGAGCTTTTTCGCTCTCGGGTTCGGTGCGTGCCGGGTCGTTCCACGAGATGTTGATGATCTCCCAGGAGCGCTCGGTAAGCACCTGGTAGCGGTCGATTGCCGCGTTCAGGCTCTGCCGGTCGATGTCGCTGATGTGTTCCTTGCACATCTTCAGGAAGCCCAGCGTTCGCAGATGGCTCTCGTGCAGGATGGCTTGCTGCGGATAAAGGCCCCCGAGGGACCCCGTGCGCTGCAAATGGTTGATATACGTGGCATACCCGTCGGAACCGTAGCGCATGAACTGCCGGAAGGAGTCCGGCGTCTCCATGCTGCAGAAATCCGCCTTGTCCCACTTTCCGGACATCATCAGGCAGTAGTTGTACAGCGCGTTTCTGCATGCCGTTTCCAGACTCAGCCTATTGTCCGTATGGCAGAGCAGCAGCAGTTCCATGTCCGGCTTCAGCCAGTTGTCCCTGGTTCCCATCTCATAGGGGTTCATGTTGCAGTTCTTTTCGTCGAAGCCTTCCATGAACTCATGGGCGCGTATCGTCTGCCCGGTGGACACGATGCCGGTGACAAACAGGAACGCCGCGTTGTTGGATTTGTCCTGAATGAGGACGGGATACCCCTTTTGCAGCTGCCTCCTGATGATCGTCGTAATCTCCTCGAAGGGCTTGCCGTTGGTGGGGACGGTTGTGTAGTCCAGACCGTAGACTCCGAAGCAGTCGTGGATGAACTCGGCGTTGTAATGGGAGAAGCCGAAGGCCAGCGTGGACAGCCCCGATTGCAGGATATACTCCTGGTCGTCGTTGATCTGGTGATTGTTCGCGTTGCGCCGCTGCTGCTGGCCCATAAAGAGCTGCAGCGCGGCCATGACCGCCGGGAAGGCCATGCTGCGCGGCCACCAGGCGCCGGTGTAGGGGTCCACGTCCTGGTAGGGCAGAAGTGTGTGGATGTAGTTTTTATGGTGGATCGTATGCTCGTCGGGCAGCAGAATCGTGTCCACGGAGCAATCCAGAACGCTGGCCAGTGCCGTCAGCAGCGCGGTCTCGGGCATGGTGTGGCCGTTCTCCCATTTGCTGACCCGCTTGGGCGCTGACGCCCACTTTTTCCGCGAGATGTTCCTGGGTCATGTCCAGTTCCTTGCGGAGCACCGCGATTTTCTCACCGGTCTTTTTCGCGTCGAACATGCGCATCCTCTCCGTTTCTGCATTTAAGGAAGAGTATACCATGTCTTTGGGTATATACCATCGTTGTGCCGTTGCTTTTATAAGCCGAAAAACAACCTATGGTTGTATCGTGATACTAGTGAAATATCAGTGGATGCCGAAGGTTTCCAAAGGGCGATCGGAAAGCCCTTTGGTTGCGCCCGAGGGCGCAAAAGCTTTTAATCTGTAATGAAATCTGTACTTTATGGGTTTATCGAACTAAGTCTGCATTTTTCTTCCGAATCAGGCTAAATATAGAAAATGTACCCGTCGGTGTTGCGGCTCTGCTCATAGGCCTCGGCCAGGGCGCCCAGCGTGAGCCCGGCCAGAGCAGCGGAGGCTGCGCCGGTGATGCAGTCCCAAACATGGGTGCGGATGACGGCCTGCATGGCGGTTCCGTCGGTGGTGTCCGCCGGGTCATCGGTGATCGTGAACAGGTCGCCCTCCAGCACATCGAGGATTGTCTGCACCTCCAGCCGGTCCGCCGGTTGGGCCAGCGCATAGCCGCCCTGGGGGCCTTTGGTGCCTATGACGATGCCGGCTTTGCGCAGCGTGGAGAAGATTTGCTCCAGATAGCCCAGCGACACGCTCTGGCGCTCGGCGATGTTGGCCAGCGTCGTGGTCTCGTCGGCATGGGCGGCCATGTCCAGCAGCGCCCGCAGGCCGTAGCGTCCCTTGGTGGATATTTTCATGGGGCAGTCCTCCCTGTGAATGACCTAGCGTTCCGATAACCTATCATACCTATTGGAATTTTTTCTGTCAAGCGCAAAATACTCGTTGACAGCATGTCATGTGGAGAATATACTATAACCAACAAATCTTATTGGTTTTATATAAGTTACTGGGAGGTATGAAAATGGCCGGTATCGCCAGGAACCTGACCGAACTCATCGGCAATACCCCGCTGCTGGAGATTGCCAACTACACCAAGGCCCACTCTCTCGACGCCACACTGCTCGCCAAGCTGGAATACTTCAACCCGCTGGGCAGCGTGAAGGACCGCATTGGCTATGCGATGATCCAGGACGCCGAGGACAGAGGCGTGCTGACCCGTGATAGCGTCATCATAGAGCCTACCAGCGGCAACACCGGCATCGCGCTGGCCTTCGTCGCCGCGGCCAAGGGCTATCGGCTGATCCTGCTGATGCCCGAGACATTCTCGCTGGAGCGCCGCAACCTGCTCAAGGCGCTGGGCGCGGAGCTCGTGCTCACGCCGGGCTCCGAGGGCATGAAGGGCGCCATCCGCCGCGCCGAGGAGCTGGCCGCGCAGACGCCCCACAGCTTCCTGCCCCAGCAGTTCAAAAACCCCGCCAACCCCGAGATCCATCGCAAGACCACCGCGGAGGAGATCTGGCGCGACACCCAAGGCAAGGTGGACATCTTCATCGGCGGCGTGGGCACCGGCGGCACGATCACCGGCGTCGGTGAAGTGCTCAAGGCCCGCAAGCCCGACGTCAAGATCATCGCTGTGGAGCCCAACGATTCCCCGGTGCTGTCCGGCGGCGCGCCTGGCCCCCACAAGATACAGGGCATCGGCGCAGGCTTTGTGCCCGATGTGCTCAACACCGGCATCATCGATGAGATTGTCCGCGTGAAGAACGAGGAGGCCTTCGCCGCTTCCCGCAGCCTGGCCAAGAACGAGGGCCTGCTGGTGGGCATCTCCTCCGGTGCTGCGACCCACGCCGCCACAGAGATTGCCAAGCGTCCGGAGAACAAGGGCAAGACCATCGTGGTGCTGCTGCCGGACACTGGCGAGCGCTATCTGTCCACGGCACTGTATCAATTAGACTGACATCAGTCGATTTGTTCAGTTCTTTTGCCTTCTTTTTTGCCCTCAGCATCAGCTGGGGGCTTTTCTTTCGTAGTCAAGTCAAATGAATCGCCATTGCTTGCACGAATGTGGTAAAATAAGCAAAATACAACGCAGGAGTGAGCCATGGCTTCCACACAGATACCGCTGATCGCCTCGCCTCTGTATATTCTGCGGGACCACGCTGCCCAGGACCTCAACGCCGTGCTGGCCAAGCTGGCTGAGCTGGGCTTTGACGGTGTGGAGCTGCTGGGCTTCTTCGGCCACACGCCCGCCGACATCCGCCGCACGCTGGACGGCCTGGGCCTTAAGGCGCTGGGCAACCATGTGCCGTGGGCGGACTTAAGCGCCCGGCCCGAGGATGTGCTGGCCGACCACCAAACGCTGGGCTGCGGCTATCTGACTGTGGCGGGTTTAAGCGCGCTGGACGCGCTGCCGCTGGAAGCGCTGGCCCATGTGGCCGATCTGGCTGCCCGGGCGGGCATCCGGCTGCTGTTCCACAACCACGCCGAGGAGCTGCAGCGCAAGGTGGCTGGGCGCGCGCAATTGGAGGAACTGCTGGACGCCATCCCCGCCAGCGTGTGCGCGCTGGAGCCGGACATCGGCTGGATGCAGATTGGCGGCGGCGATCCGGTGTACTTCCTGCGCAAATACGCCGACCGCTGCCCGGTCATACACCTGAAGGACTTCTTCCTGGCCGATGGCGCGAGCTTCTCCGGCGTCCCCCATAGCCCCGAGGGTGTCCTTCTAAGAGGGGGTCCAGCCGAAGGCTGGTTTGAGTTCCGGCCTTGTGGCTACGGCATCTCCAACACGGCGGCGCTGCTGCCGATGGCGCTGGCCTGCCGGCCCCAATGGCTGGTGGCCGACCACGACTGCGCCTATGACCGCGACCCCTACGGCGACCTGGCGCTGAGCCTGACCTATATCAAAACGCTGCTGGCGCTGCAGGCCTGACCGAGCGCCCGGCTTTTTCGGGAGGAACCCCATGTCCTTCACCCGCATCCGCCATGTGCCGGACCCGGCCTTTTTTCTCGCGGAGATCCCCGTGCCGGCGGAGCTGGCCCGCGTAAAGGCCGACCGCGACCGGCTGATCGCCCAGGTGCTCACCGGCCAACTGGACCGCCTTCTGGTCATCGTGGGCCCGTGCTCCGCCGACAATGAGGACTCGGTGTGCGACTATGTGTCTCGGTTGGCCCGCTTACAGCAGCGCCTGGAAGACAAGCTCGTGCTGGTGCCGCGCATCTACACGAACAAGCCCCGCTCCACCGGCGAGGGATACAAGGGCATGATGCACCAGCCGGACCCCACCGCCGAGCCGGACATCCTTCGGGGCATCCGCGCCCTGCGCACGATGCATCTGCGGGCGCTGGGCGAATCCGGCCTTTCCGCCGCCGACGAGATGCTCTACCCCGAAAACTACGCCTATCTGGAAGACCTGCTGAGCTATGTGGCCGTGGGCGCGCGCTCCAGCGAGAACCAGCAGCACCGCCTGGTGTGCAGCGGCCTGGACGTGCCCGTGGGCGTCAAGAACCCCACCGGCGGCGACCTTTCCGTGATGATGAACTCCATCTACGCCGTGCAGAGCTCCCACAACTTCAAGTATCACGACTACGAGGTGCGCTCCTCGGGCAACCCGCTGGCCCACGCTGTGCTGCGGGGCGCGGTGGACCATTCCGGGCGCAACATCCCCAACTATCACTACGAGCACCTGACGCTGGTGCTGGAGGAGTACGAACGCCGGGATCTCAAAAATCCTGCCGTCATCATAGATACCAACCACGCCAACTCCATGAAGCAATTCCGCCTGCAGCCGCGCATCGTGCTGGAGACGCTGGACAACCGCGCCTACAACGCTGACCTCAAGCGGCTCATCAAGGGCTTCATGATCGAGAGCTATCTCGAGGAAGGCGCCCAGAGCACCGGCGGCGGCGTCTACGGCAAATCGGTGACCGACCCCTGCCTGGGCTGGCAGGACACCGAGCGCCTGCTGTACGCCATCGCCGAGCGCGTGTAGCCATGCGCAGCCTCCTCGTACAGGGCAGCGAACCGATGCGACTGCGGGCCTGGCTGGCGCGGGAGTTCCCCGACGCCGCCCCTTCTGTCGTAGATCGGGCGCTGCGCCAGCGGGACTTCCGTGTCAACGGCAGCCGCGTGGGGCAGGACGTGCAGCTGCAACACGGCGATACCGTGGCTGTCTACATCGATGACCGGCTGCTGCTGCCCCACGTGGAAACTGTGTGGATGGACGACGACCTGATTGTCGCCATAAAGCCCCAGGGCGTCATCAGCGTGGGGGAGGGCGGCATGGCTGAGCGGGTGAGCCGCTGGCTGGCCGGCCTCGGTGAGGAAGCCACGGCCACCGCGTGCCACCGGCTGGACAGCGCAACCGGCGGCCTGCTGATGTTGGCCCGCAACCCGGCCACCGAGGCCGCCGTTCGCACCCAGATGGAGGCCGGCCGCATCCAGAAGACCTATCACTGCGTGGTGCGCGGCGCGCCGCAGCCGCCGCAGGCCACGGCCACCGCCTGGCTGCTCAAGGACGAGGCCCGCGCGCAGGTCAGCGTGCACGACCGTCCGCTGCCCGGTGGCCGCACGGCGGTCACCGAATACCGCACGCTGGCCGTGGACGGCGGCTGCGCTCTGCTGGCCGTGACGCTGCACACCGGGCGCACCCATCAGATCCGCGCCCACCTAGCCCATCTGGGCCACCCGCTGCTGGGCGACGACAAGTATGGCGACCGGGCTTTCAACCGCGCCCAGCGCGCCCGGCGGCTGATGCTGTGGGCCAGCGCGCTCCGCTTTGGCTTTTCGGCAGAAGAGTGCCCGGCACTTTCAGCGTTGGCCGGCCAAACCCTGCACTGCCGGCCGCCCTTTCTGGATGACTGGAACCTGCCCGAGGAGAACGACGACACGCGCTGACGCCGCAAATCGATTGCGAAAGGGAGGAGCCCGCATGCCCAGCATTGAACGTCCATCTTTGCACTTCACCGCGCCCCGGGGGTGGATCAACGACCCCAACGGCACGCTGTGGGCCGACGGCCAATATCACCTGTTCTATCAGCACGACCCCGACGACATCGTGTGCCGCGCCCAACACTGGGGCCACGCTGTGAGCGCCGATCTACTGCGCTGGGAGCACCTGCCCGTGGCGCTGTGCCCCGACGAACTTGGCATGATCTGGTCCGGATCGGCGGTCCACGACCGCGGCAATACATCGGGGCTGGGCTCGCCTGACCATGACCCCATGGTGGCCGTCTTCACCCACCACGGCCCCGACGGCGCGGAACGCCAGAGCGTGGCCGGCAGCGTGGACGGCGGCAGCACGTTCACGAAATACCCCGGCAACCCGGTGCTCAGCGAGCCCGGCCGGCGGGGCTGGTCGGATGCTGCGCATCCTGCTCGCCCATGCAACCAGGACTTCCGCGACCCCTGGGCGTTCCGGCTGGAGGAGCTGGGCCTGTGGGCGTTGGCCGTGGCGTCGGGGGACCGCGTCCGGTTCTATCACAGTGAAGACCTGGTCCACTGGCGCAATGTCGGTGAGTTCGGCCCCGTGGCATCGCTGGGCGATGCCGTGTGGGAATGCCCTTCGCTGTTCCGGCTGCCGCTGGGCAGTGGCTTCCGCTGGGTGTTCAGCCTGAGCACCACCGGCGGCGGCCCCGGCGGAGCGCCCGGAATGTTCTATTTCGTGGGCGAGTTTGACGGCAGCCGTTTCACGCCGGAGGCTGGGCCGCTGCCGGTGGACCATGGCCGTGATTTCTATGCGGCGATCCCTTTCCAGGACGCGCCGCAGCCGGTGTGGATCGGCTGGCAGATGTGCTGGCACTATGCCACGGCCACGCCGGCCCAGGGTTGGCGGGCCATGATGAGCCTGCCCCGCTCACTTTCACTGGTAGATGATGGCGACGGCCCCCGGCTGTGCCAGCTGCCGTGCGAAACCTTCGCCGCGCTGCCCCGCGCTGCGGTGCTGGGTGTGCGCGGCATGGCGTTGCACCGCGACCGCACGCTGCAATACAGCTCCTGCGGGGATCTCTTCGAGGTGCTGGCCGAGCTGGAGCCCGGCGAGGGGGCGCTGGAGCTGGAGCTCTTCGGCAGCCTGCGGCTGACCGTGGACGCCGGCGCCCTTCAGGCCACAGTGGAGCGGCTGGCCGGCGCCAACGATTGCCAGCATCCCGCCTTTACCGAAGCGCTGACCGCACCGTTGCAGGCCGGCGTGCCGCTGACGCTGCATGTGGTGGCCGACGCCAACGCCGTGGAGGTCTTCCTGCAGGACGGCCGCGCGGTACTCTCGGCGCTGACCTATCCGCTGGGGACTGGCCGCGGCGTATCGCTGCGGGCATTGCGGGAGCCGTGCTCGCTCAAGCACTTTGCCATCAACCGCATTCAAAGCCATATGTAACGGAGGCATTATGAACCCGACCATCGCCATCGCAGGAAACCTCGTCGCCGACACCGTCAAGCGCATCGACCGCTACCCCTCGCCGGGCATGCTCAGTTCCATCCTGAGCATCGGCCGCTCGGTGGGCGGTTCGGTGCCCAACATGTCCGTGGTCATCCGCAAGCTGGACGCGAGCCAGAGCGTCAAGGGCATCGGCCTTACAGGCAACGATGAAAACGGCCGCTATCTCGTGGACACCATGGCTGCCCACGGCGTGGACACGACCCACGTTCGCCCGATCGACGGCGTGAACACCGCCTTCACCGACGTGATGACCGTGGACGCCACCGGAGAGCGCACGTTCTTTCACGCCCGGGGGGCCAACGCGCGCTTTTCCTACGAGCATGTGCCCTTCGACGCGCTGAGCGATTGCTCCATCTTCCACATCGCCTACGCACTGCTGCTGGACGCCATGGACGCCCCCGACGCCGAGTATGGCACCGTCATGGCCCGCACGCTGGCCGAAGCTTCCCGGCGGGGCCTCACGACGTCCATGGACGTCGTGTCCGAGGAGGGCGACCGCTTTGCCGCCATCGTGACGCCCAGCCTGCGCCACTGCGACTATCTGGTCGTCAACGAGATCGAAAGCTCCCGCGTGTGCGGCATCCCCGCCCGCGACGCCGGCGGCAGCCTGATCGAGGGCAACATCCCGCGCATTTGCCGTGCGCTGCTGGATGCCGGCGTGCGCCGTTTGGTCGCCATCCACGCGCCGGAGGGCGGCTGGGCCATGGGTAAGGACGGTTCCTTCTGCTTCCGGCCGTCGCTGGCGTTGCCCAAGGGGTGGATCAAGGGCACCGTGGGCGCCGGCGACGCCTTCTGCGCGGGTTTCCTCTACGCGGTCAACCGCGGAGAAACCGTGGAGCGCGCGCTGGACTTGGGCGCGGCGGCGGCGGCCTGTAATCTGAGCCATGAGGGTTCCATCGAGGGCATCCGGCCCCTGGCCGACGTGGAGCGCATGCTGGCCGAGATGCCCCGGCGAGGATAGGCGATTCCGAACAGGAACATAAAGAGGCTGTCTCGCATGAGCGTGACAGCCTCTTCTGTACAATGCGCTTATCTTAGTAGTAGGGCGGTTACTTTTGCATGCCGTCCCGCAGCCGCTGCACCTGATCCATGATCTTGGGGATGCTCTCCTCCATCATGTCGCGGTAGAAGCCCTCGTATTCGTAGGTCAGCTTGTCGGCGGGCTTGCTGTTGATGTCCTCGACGTACTTGCGCAGCACTTCGAAGCTCTTTTCGTAAGCGTGGAAGGAGTGGGCGGTGTGGGTGTAGGAGCCCACGGCGTAACCCAGATCGCCGGCGATCTTGCGCTGCAGCGAGATGAAGGCGAAAGCGTTCATGAACGTCGCCTGCACGGCATCGTTGCTGCGCATCATGACCATCTGGTGCAGCGCGCCGTCGCGCACGATGAACTGCATGGACTGCAGGCACGCCGGGTGGGAGTTGTGGCTGTCCACTTCGAAATCCCGGATGTTCATGATGGCCCGGCGGGTGTCCGGGTTTCTGCGCAGCTCCTCGTAGAGGAAGGGCAACTGGCGCACGAAGCGGTCGTGATAGGTGTATTCCCAGCATGTGTCGTCGCCGATCTTGAAATCCAGGATACCGTCCAGAATTTCCATCTTGTACTGCTGCAGCTCATAATGGCCGCCGCAGAACAGCCGGGACACGAAGGGCTCGGCGTCGGCGCACTCCACGAAGAACGTCATGCCGACTTCCTTCATCGTCGTGTCGTAATCCGGGCACGGGTAGACGGCGCCCTGGTTTTCCAGTATGCACAGCGCCCGGTGATAGGCCTCTGGCAGAGTGCTTCCTTCGGCGAAATAATGCCGGTACATTTCAGGTACCTCCTCGGTGGGCTGTAAGGATTCCGCGCCTACGGGCGCGGCCAAAGGGCTTTCCGATCGCCCTTTGGAAACCTTCGGACCCATCTTTTTACGTTTTTATATTACCATACCGTTGCGACAAAATGGAACAAACCTTTACAAATACAGGTTGGGCACCTCGATCGCCTTGCTCACGCTCATGGCTCTAATCTCGTCTGCCGTGACCTCGCGGCCCAGCGCGTGGGACAGATAGATGCCCTCCTGCAGCAGCTGCGTGTCCAGTGCGATCTCGGCGGTGTTCAGCAGCGGGCACAGGCCCCGCAGCGCCGAAAGCCAGTGCTTCTGCGAGCTGTTGTAGTGGCTCTCGGTTTCGCCGTACACTGTGTCGTTGCGGTAGCGCATGGCGCCCAGGTCCACCGTGGTGTCCACCTGCATGTCCTCGATCAGCGTGTGGAAGCTCAGCGGGTCCAGCCGCAGGCCGCCCAGGCTGCCGGCCAGTATGGAGCCGGGGAAGGGCGCGCCGTGGATGGCCCAGGATTCCAGGATGTCCATGGTCAGGCCGCCCTCAAAGGTCGCCAACCCGCAGCCCAGCTCTTCCACGTTGAAGCCGCTGATCTGCGCGCGCACCGGGTCCAGCGCCACCTCGGCGTAGGTGTGGCCGGTGATACGCTCCAATTTGGGCAGGTGAGACAGGTAGAGCAGCTGTGAGATGTGGTAGACGCCCATATCGAACATGGCGCCGCCGGCGGCGGTGTGGGTGTTCACGAACTCCTTGGTCGCGTAGCCATCCACATAGGGGCGGCCGCGGCGGCGGAAGCCATAGCTGCGCATGTGGTAGAGCTTGCCCAGCCGGCCGGAGTCCACAAAGCGGCGTGCGGCTCGGGTCTCGTTGGTGTAGAGGAAAGCCAGTTGGATATGCAGCATTTTGCCGGTCTCCCGGGCAGCGTCCAGCATGGCCTTGGCGTCGGCCCAGGAGCCGGCCATGGGTTTTTCACAGTACACATGCTTGCCGCGGCGCAGCGCCTCGATGGTCACCGGCGCGTGCAGGTTGTTGTGCAAGCACACGTCCACGGCGTCGATGTCGTCGCAGCGCAGCAACTGCCCGATGTGGGTGAAGCGGCGCGCCACGCCGAAGCGGTCGCCGAAGGCGTTCATCTTGGCTTCGTCGATGTCGCAGATGGCGACGACGCGGTGTCCGTCCAGCTGGGCATAGTTCTCCATGTGCTGCGTGGCGATGATGCCGCAGCCGATGATGCCGATGCGTATTTCGTTCATAGTCACCACTCCTTACCTTGATAGATGCCGCTCATGAAGTCCTGCCCGCTGGCGTCGCCTGTGTCGATCTCCGCCAGGATCGCCCGCACCGTGGCCAGCTGCCACGCCACACGCTCCAGCTCCAACGCGCCGGAATGGTGCTCCACGCTGATAGCGCCGGTATAGCCCGCCTGCTGCAACGTATGGATGATGCCCTTGGCCTGGGGTGCCATGTTGGCCGGCACATGGGTGTGCATCACATAGGGCAGCACCGTGGCCTGGCCCAGCGCCGCGTCCCCGGCGAAGTTGCCGAAGTGGAACAGATGGCCGTAGCCGGGGTGGGCCACAGCCTGCTGCACCCGCTGCAGGTTGGCCGGCACGCGGGAGGCGCCCCAGTGGTTCTCCGGCCCCACGCGCATGCCCCGGTCGGCGGCGATGGCAGCGTATTCCCGGTAGGTCTTCACGATGTAGTCAAAGGCTTCCGCCGTTAAGGTCTCGTCGGCACAGCCCATGTCGATGCGCACGGTGGCTGCGCCCAACGTTTGGGCGGCGTCCAGATAGCGCAGGGCCAGCTCACGGTGGGCCTCACGCTCATCGGGGTCATCCATCCACAGATGGGGGCCGTCCACGCACAGGTTGGCCACTTTGAGCTCCCGGCGGTCCAGCTCCGCGCGGATTTTGTGCAGGAAGTCCTGCTCCAGTGTGGGCAGAAAGCCGCTCCAGATGTCCGCGTGGCCCACGCGGTAGCGGCTGCTCAGCAGCTCCAGATATCCGAAGATGTCCAGCCGTCCGTCGGCCCGCATGCCGTGGAAGGAATAGCTTGCGATGGATACGGGGTTTGCGATCATGGCTGCCTCCTATGAATCGTCATGGGGTTCGACCGAATATTCCATACCGGCGGAAGAACTCCTCTGGCAATCCTGCGGATAACCACAAAAAATGACATGTAAAGAAATATACATTCTGGTATAATGACGCTGCCGGAGGTGCCACATGAAGACAGAATTGACCAATTATGAAATCACACCCAGACTCGTGCCCCAAGGCCAGCCGGTGGAGCTGACGATTCGGCCGCTGGGGGCCCACGCCGCCTTTACGGAAGGCAGCTATACGGTGCAGTTTCTGCCGATGACACAGAGCGTGGAGCAGATGGAGGGCGCAGTATATGAGAGCGTGTGTGCCGCGCCCGGCGCCGACGGCGCGCTGCGGGTTCGCCACGCTTTCCCCGGCGAGCAGGGGCATTATGTGCGCATCCATGACGATGCCCACGCCGTCGTGACGTTGTCGGTGTATTCGCTGGCGCCGGACCTGTATGGCCGCGTGCCGATGCGGGGCGAGTTCCACAGCCACAGCTTCCGCTCCGACGGCAAGGAAGCGCCGGCCATCGTCGCCGCCAACTACCGCAAGGCCGGCTACGACTTCATGGCCGTGACCGACCATGAGCAGTGGGAGCCCTCTCAGGAGGCCATTGAAGCTTACCGCGGCGCGCCCATCGATTTTCGTCTGTTCCACGGCGAAGAGGTGCACACGCCGGGCAACCACATCCACATCGTCAACTTCGGCGGAGACTTCAGCGTCAACAGCCTGGCCAGGGAGGATGAGGCAGCCTACCTTCGGGACGTGGCGGCCATAGAAGCCAACCTGGGCGCGCTGCCCGAGGGCGTCAGCGCCACCGAATACGCGATGTGCCTGTGGAGCATCGGCAAGATCCGCCAGGGCGGCGGCATGGCCATCTTCTGCCACCCCCACTGGGTCGCCAATGTCTACCATGTGCGCGACGAGATGACCCGCCATGTGCTCGCTAACATGCCCTTCGACGCCTTCGAGCTGCTGGGCGGCCAGACCGTGGCCGAGAACAACATGCAGACCGCTCTCTACAACGACGTGCGCGCCCAAGGCGCGCGCATCGCCATCGTGGGCGCGTCGGATTCCCACGGCACCGTGAACACCCAGTGGTTCGGCTGGAGCAGCACCGTCGTGCTGGCCCGCAACGGCAGCCGGGACGACATCATCGCCGCCGTGCGCGAGGGCTACAGCGCCGCCGTGGAGACCTACCCCGGCGAGAGCTTCCGCGCCCACGGAAGCTACCGCATGGTGAGCCTGGCCCGGTTCCTGCTGGACCAGTACTTCCCACTGCACGACGAGCTGTGCTTTGAGGAAGGCCGGGCCATGAAGGACTTTGTTTGCGGAGACGCCGCCGGGCTGGACATGCTGCGCGCGACCCAGGGGCGCACAGCGCAGCTGCTGGCCCGCTGCTATGGCCGCCAGGAGGCGTGAAAATTCTGATTTTGGGCGGCGTGGCCAGCGGCAAGACGACGCTGGCGCGCCAATTGTCCGCAGTGCTGTCGCTGCCCGCGATAGAGGGCGACTGCATCGCCCATGACGACGGCGCGCAGCCCCGGCGCAAGCGCACGCCCCAGGAACAGCAAGCGCAGATCGATGAGATCGACCGGCGGGGGAGCTGGCTCATCGAGGGCGTCTACCGGCCGGACCAGCACTGCTTGATGGAACTGGCCGACTTCGTGTTGCTGCTGGACACGCCCTTTGCCACGCGGCTGCGCCGGGTGCTCACGCGCTTTGTGCGCCAGCAGCTGGGCCTGGAGAGCTGCCATTACCGCTCGGACTGGGCCATGCTGCGCCGCATGATTTGCTGGGCCGTGGGCGGTGAACGCAGCAAGCCACAAAGAGATGAGCTACTGGCGCCCTATCGGCACAAGCTTTGCGTGGTGCGTACAAGCGGCCCGCGCGGGCAGAGGATGATACTGAACCATCTGCAAACGATCCGAAATACATAGATATCATAGGAGGAAGACATGACCCCCAAGCAACGTTTCACTGCCGCGCTGGAGCGCAAGCCGCTGACCGGCCGGGTGCCCACCTTCGAGCTGGTGTTTTTCCTGACGATGGAGAAGTTCGGCCGCTTGCACCCCAGCCACCGCAACTACCACCAGTGGGACCAGATGAGCGAGAAGGAGCGCCGGCTGCACCGGGAGGACATCGCCGGTCTCTACATCGATACCGCCGAGGCCTACGGGCACGATGCGATTTTCGTGCACCCCAACCCAGGCACCCGGCAGGAGGCCGTACGGTTGCTGGAGACGATACGCGAGAAGAGCGGGGACAAGTACTTCCTCGTGATGCATGGCGACGCTACCTATGAAATCCCCAACGGCGACCACATGTATGACTTCTCCTACCGCATCGCCGACGACCCTGAGGGCCTTAAGCAAGAGGCGCAGGACAGGGTGGACCGGGCGCTGGCCTGGGGCGAGGAGCTGGCGCGCCACAAGCTGCTGGATGGCTTCGCGCTGTGCAGCGACTACTGCTTCAACGTTGGGCCGTTCCTAAGCCCCGCGCAGTTCTCGGAGTTCATCACGCCCTATCTGGCCAAGCTCATCGAGGGCTACCGCGCCCAAGGCTATTACACGATCAAGCACACCGACGGCAACATCATGCCCATCGTGGATCAACTCGTGCAGGCCAAGCCCGACGCGCTGCACTCCATCGATCCCCAGGCCGGCGTGGACATCGCCGAGATCAAGCGGCGCTACGGTGACCGCCTATGCCTGATCGGCAATGTGAACTGCGGCCTGCTGGAGACAGGCACCGACGAGCAGGTCATCGAGTCCGCCCGCTACGCGCTGCGGCACGGCATGCCGGGCTATGGGTACATCTTCTCGACATCCAACTGCGTTTACACGGGGATGGATTTGGCCCGGTATGATTTGATACTGGATGTGCTGAACAAAGAGGGTATTTATCGCTGACAACAAGGCGGGAGTGGGAGCAGGCGGCGCACCGCCTGCTCCTTTTATATCATCAGTCAGGTCGCAGTATGGCGCATGGTGTAGTTTTTCTGTCATTGACAGGATAATTCAAACAAATGATAATCATTGCATATGCGGAAGATTGGAGAACTCTGCCAGTTCTATCGATTCCCCCAAAGAAGGAGAACTATATAAGTGAAAGTGGGCATGCATAGGATCTATAATGAATCGTACGCAAACCTACAAGATGTCGTAATGTGGGATGTGCTGGAGATTGACAGAGTACAGAGATTGAAAATCAAATTTATAAGCAAAAACTCAAAGAATAGACAGGGAATACGATTGGCCATTGATGTTGGAGATGGACATCTTGAGGTGAATGGAGTATCTGGCAGAGCTTTTGTATTGTGGGAAGATACCGCACCAAAAGAGTTTATATGTAATTGCTTTGCAAATGAAGGGCAACTGAGTGTATACAATGTTTGGGATAAGGGGATAGGCCTACAATCTCAGTTGCTAACATCAGGTATGCTGATAAAACAGGAGGGAGATATATCTACTTATCTTTGTAATGACTATGGATATACGACCAACTTCGATAAACTTGTTTTCTCAATAGAGAAAATATGATATCGTCATGATTCTTTGCAGGAGAATGTTATGGAATTTAAAGGACAGAACATGATCGATTTTGTTCCCAATGGTTTTTTGCTACGAGGAAGACGCGACATAGATAAACACTTAAATATGGTCTACACTGGCGTTGAAGGAAACCCATGGCCTTTGCTTGATATACCTAATCCCAGCGGTTCTACCAGAGAGCTGATCGAATACATTGAATCTCATGTTTTGCACTATGGAGAACCGGATTCCCTTGACTTGTGTGACGACGTTGAAAATGTCGGACGGATATGTGAGGAATGCAAGAATGCTGGAATCGACTTTTGCCTGCTCTATTGTGAAACGCCACGAAAAAAACCAGTGCTTCCAGTAGCAAACGTAGAGAAGATAAAGGCTTCGTCTGTATTTCTCGGTTTTGATTATGCCGATTCCAGTTTGGACTATTACTCATGTGTGTTTAGCGATGTTTTCAAAGAACGGATCGATTTTGGTTGTTCTTTTGTTCTGAATGAATACGGCCTATTTGATGAGTATGATAAAGCGCTTGACTTTGTGCAAAGAAGAAATGAACTTACGCAGCTACATCCTGAGCTTTTTGAAAAAGGAGATTTCATTGTTTATAAGCTATGGCTAATTAGCAACCACAAATATCTCTAGTCTTCGTGTGGAATGGAGCGAATGGGATTGATTATGGCGATCGACTGCGTTTATACACAGATGGACCTGACTCTGCATGGTTTGATACTGGATGTGCTGAGGATTTATCGCTGAGGGCAATTGGTTGAGGGAACCGGGTGACAAAGCGTAGCCCGCACTTTTTTGTGTCTGTTGGTTGACAGAGATTTACAAATACATGATAATCATCGCATGTGCGAGGGCATAACAGATGATAATGGGTCGTGCTATGAAGCATGAAATAGAGTCCACGGTATATATAGACGCCGACACAGTGGGACATTGCATGGTTGAGATTGCTGTCGCGGAAGTCAGCGCTACTGATTCCGTTCTTTTATTACGAGCGCATGCGAATCAACTGATGAAAGATATTCGCTTTGTCGATATTCATAACAGAAGAACCATATCTATTCAGTACGGAAAGGAAGAGGGCTACTTCGTTGAAGCAGAAAAGCTTCATATTTCCTGAATCAGACTGATATAGACGTGATCGAGAAATTTATGCTGGATATAGTGTTTCTAAAGTATTTCCCCGCTTATCATGTTGATTTCGAAGTGCAGAATAAAAACGGTAAAAAACTAGATCTGACAATTCGTATCCCGTAAGCCTATAGGAGTGATTCTTCTGAAACAACTCGATTGGTTGGTAAATTGGTGGTATGCAAATTGCGATGGGGAGCATACCAACGGTGTAACAATTACAACAATGGATAATCCGGGATGGATGGTTGATATCGACTTAAGTTATACGCCGTTATCGGATACCCATTTTGAAATGATCGAGAGCCAGCGGTCTGAGCATGATTGGGTCGCCTGTAGTGTTGAAGAACATAAGTTTATCGGTTACGGTGGACCGGAAAATCTCACGGAGCTTTTTGAAGTTTTCCGAAATTGGGCCGGAGAGAACAGGCAGGAAGGCCCATCAGAGCCCATGGATATGGATCAGTTCGATTGGCTGGCCAGGTGGTTCCACTCCATGTGCGATGGGGATTGGGAGCATACCTATGGCGTAACCATTACCACGCTGGACAGGCCGGGGTGGAGGGTATACATCGACTTAATTGATACTCCATGGTCGGAGATTGATTTTCCACAAATAGACGATCATTCCCGTTCGAATCATGATTGGATTGCGTGCAAGGTGCAAGAGGATGTACTCTTGGGTGAGTGCGGGCCGGAAAATCTATCGGTGATTTTCGAAATCTTCCGAAAATGGGCGGATGAGAACACGACAGAATGGCCATCCAATTGCATAGCCCACATCCATGCAATGTATATCCCGGGTGACGGGTATAAGTTCGATGATGATAGAACTGTGTGGGAAATCTGCGCGAGAATATTGGTTGCCAAAGAAGACCAATGGCTTCTTCCGGATTCCAGCAGCGCGCTTAAATGGCTGCGGGATTTGAATTGGCCGGGGGCGCGAACGATTCTGGAGCGACTGAAGACAATGTCAGCAAGCCCTATGTTCGTGTATGAGGTTAAAACATGCATAAAACAAGCGATTGCCCGCGATGAACAGCTTTGGCTGGACAATTTGTCTGGACTACTGGATAATAAATTGCTGAAAGAAAAGCTCCCTGAGGAGTTATTGGCTGTACTCGAAAAGCACTACATATCAACGACAGGAGGTTCTGATAATGTTTGGTGACTCGCTAAAGCAACATGCAGATATTGGGGATTTCGTCGAAGTATATACGAACACCGATAACACATCAAGATTTGATTTGGGCAGAATAATTGCTTGTGATGAAAATCACTTTATTATGTCAATGATTGCGCCTGATATTTACTTTGATGGATTTATGCTCTTGACAATGGATAGGGTTCTTCAATTGTCCAGCGATACAAACTATATCAAAAAGATTATGAAGCTACTTCCTCATTTTAACGTTGAATTCGAAGAGATAGGCTGTCTCTCAGGTGATTTGGTAGCGTCTCTTCTTACTTACGCCAAGGATAACAAAAGGTTGGTTACAATAGAGCTTTTAAAGAGTGATCTAGTGAATGTGCAAGGGTATGTTAAGAATTTGACTCAAACCATGTGTGAAGTAGAACTGGTCAATGATTATGGAGAACATAACGGAAATACAAATATAGCATTAAAAGACATCACCGAAATAACTTGCTGCTCAAGGAAGAGACGGGCAATGGAATACTTATATCACTTGAATTATAAAGATTTAGAATAGAAGCTATATGCGGTAACTGTAACGGGCATACCCGGCGGGGGCACCGCCCGCCAGAACCGTCCCATCTTAGCCTCTTTCGCGTATATACGCCGTGAGCTGAATCTATTGCATTTGAATGCTATCTTGATCGTGTATCTTATAGAAGTGAAATAACTATCACATGTAACTCTTAGCAAGGAGATGACAATATGACTCAATTGAACCGTCATGAAGCTAATATGTTAATTAATTTTCTTTGCTCAAAATTTGATTACCTAATCCATTTGGGTTATGATAAAAAAATAAGCGAAATAAATAATCTGGAAACCAAATTAGAGTATGAAAAAGAAGTAAGAATTGTTTTTCGAGAGAATGAAATGGAAAGCTTCTTCATAATGGAGATTTATGCTTTAAAAAATAATATTATGTTTAGGATAAGTGACTATTATGATAAGTGGTACATTATTGATTGCCCATATATTGATGTGTTTAACTTTACAAAGAACGTATTGAAACACGAGTTTACCAGTACACAAAGAAGACTGTTTTACAAATCAACCAGTATTTTTACAGGCAAAAAGAGCACATTGGCGGTAATTGACCTATACAAGGTGTTACTGGATGATTGCCTGGAAAACATTCTTAATTGGATGCAGGAGTAACTTAAATACAAATACTACAAAAGCAAGAGAAAAAGACAAGATAATCGACTCCGAGATGTAAAGCCACGGCGGGGGCATCGCCCCCGCCGAAACATCCCATCTTAGCCTCTGTCGCGAATATACGCCGCCAGCTTTTTGTCCTCCACGTTGATGTGGGTCACCAGCCAGTTGGACAGCGTCATGCCCACCAGCGAGCTGGACGCCACGGTGACGCCGTTCTTCTCGATGTCGGCCTTCATGTCCTTGACGTCCTTGATGAAGGCGTCGTGCAGCTTTTTGTGGTCGGGGTACTTGGGATAGACCACATTGCGCTGTATGCCCTCCTCGGCGGTGAAGTGGGTAACGGTGTAGTCCAGCAGGAACTGGAGCACCTTGAGCACCTCTTCCTTGCCGCGGCCGTTTTTCATGGCGTCATAGAAACCGTCGATGCGACGGAACAATTCCTTGTGCTGATTGTCGATCAAGTCCACGCCGACCGACAGGCTGGGGTTCCACTCCATGCTTGCCCTCCCAATGTCGTGTTACCCTCTAGATACCCCCTTCGGTGGTGTCTAAACTTGTCGATGGCTTGTAGTCAAACCAATCAAAGAAGGCCGGCGCGGCGCAGCGCTCGCCGTTGCCCGTGGCGTATAAGCCGATGTACACGCCGGTGAAGCTGACGCCGCAGGCCTCGGAGGTCAGAAACACCGTGCTGCCGGAGCCCGCCTGCAGCGTGATGCCGTCGGCACTGAAGGAGAAGGCGTAGCGCTCGCGGTCGGCGCGCACCGTGAGCACCACGGCGCCGCCGTTGTAGGGGATCGCGTTGTCCACGATGCTGATGTCGCCGACGACCTTGTTGAACACGATCTTCTTTTCGCCGTCCTGCATCGTCACGGCCAGGTCATAGTGATGGGTCGCATCGTAGAACACGGTCAAGCCGGCCTCTTCGCCTTCCTGAGCAGGCTCGAAGCGCAGCAGCGTGGAGGCCTCGCAGAGATGGTGCTGCTGGCGGCGGCCGAC
Organism: Bacillota bacterium; assembly: GCA_023410875.1. Lineage (GTDB taxonomy): Bacteria > Bacillota > Clostridia > Christensenellales > UMGS416 > JAEYRA01. Next base: position 30,421 of record JAEYPH010000117.1, read on the forward strand.
GAACGTGGGTGAGGCCAGGTTGTCCAGCGTGTGCTCGCTGCCCATGAGCCGCAGCCAGCCTTGGCGCGCGCTCAGCGAGTAATCCGCCCGGTTGGGGTTGCGCAGGTGGTTCCACACCGGCGAGAGGGCCGGCGCGGTGAAGTCGTCGCGGGCGGGAAGGGCAGCCACAGGTGCTGCGGGCAGCGTGGGCGCGTCCATGGTTTCCGTGATCGCCCGTCTGCCATTGACAAGCGGCCAGCCGTCCACCCATTCCACCGGCGCCAGGAAGGTCTCCCGGCCGAGGTTGTGGAACATCGGCTGCACCTGGCGGAAGGCCAGGAACACGATCCACCAGCTGCCGTCGTGGGCCTGCACCAGGTCGCCATGGCCGGTGCCCTGTATTTCGCTCTGGCCATGGTTGCGGTGGCTCAGAATCGGGTTGCGTGGGCAGCTCTCGAAAGGCCCCCAGGGCGTGTCGGCCCGGGCGATGGTGACCATATGGCCGTATTCGGTGCCGCCCTCGGCGATCATCAGGTAGTATCTGCCGTCGATTTTATATAAATGAGGCGCTTCGGGATAGCGCCCGCCGGTGCCGGCCCACACGTGCTCCGGGCCGCGCAGCACCCGCCCGTTGCGCGGGTCGATCAGCGCCATCGTGATGCCCTGCTTGCCGTCCGTCGGCGCGTTGCCCTGCAGATAGCACTGGCCGTCGTCGTTGAAGAACAGCGAAGGGTCGATGCCGCCGACGTCCAGCCACACCGGCTCGCTCCATGGCCCGGCGGGGTCTGTGGCCGTCACGAGGAAGTTGCCGCCGCCGGTCACATTGGTCGTGATCATATAGAATACGCCGTCGTGATGGCGAATCGTCGGCGCATAGATGCCGCCGGAAGGGCGGCAACCCTCCAATGGCAGCTGGCTGTCGCGGGTCAGCGCATGGCCGATCTGCCGCCAATGCACCAAGTCTCTGCTGTGGAACACCGGCACGCCGGGGAAGTATTCAAAGGAGCTCGTGACGAGGTAGTAGTCCTCGCCCACGCGGCACACGCTGGGGTCAGGGTGAAAGCCGGGGATCACGGGATTGATGAAGGGCATGGGGAAACCTCCTTTGCTTGCGCCAGTCCAGTTTAAGGCATTTGCAGAAAATTGTCCAAAGGCCTTTACGTTACATAATGTGTAATGTTATAATTCGCGTAACGAATGGAGGCGTAGAAATGGAACCCATCGTATTATCGACCAAGAAGCAGCTGGACATTTACATGAACCCCCAGCGCCAGGCGCTGCTGCGCTGCATGCGGGTGGCCGGCGTGCCCATGACGCCCAAGCAGCTGGCAGACCGTATGCGCATCTCCGCTTCGGCGGTGCAGCACCACATGGCCAAGCTGCTGGATCTGGGGCTCGTGGCGTTGGACCACACCGAGCAGGTGCGCGGCATCACGGCCAGGTATTACCGCCTGCTACCCAGAACCGTCAGCATCGGCGCGCAATTCGAGGATGACTTGGATGCGGAGCGCTTCGCGCTGATGCACGGCACGCTGTCCACCGCTTTTGAGGGGTTCCGCGAATATTGCAGGATCGCCCGCCAGGATGCGACCGCCGGGCAGCCAACCGGGGACATGCTCAGCGGCATTGTGCACTTGAGCCGCCAGGAGGCCGAGACGGTCTATCGCCTGATACGCGGCTTTGTGGACAGCCACGAGGGCGCGGGGCAAGGTACCGAGCCCTGGGAATACGCGCTGATCGCCTATCCCGTGGGGGAGAGCGAAGATGCGTAACGCGCACAAGGCGATCTTCTTCCTCAAGAGCTTTGCCACCGGCGTGCTGACGCCGGTGCTGGCGCTGATGCTGCTGGCCCACGGGGCCACGTTTGCGACGCTCTCGCTGTTGCTGGGAGCCTATTCGCTGACCGTCGTTGTGGCTGAGTTCCCCAGCGGGCTGTTTGCCGATCTGTATGGCCGGAAGAAGACATTCCTGCTGTCCGGCGCGCTCTCGCTGCTCTCCTACGCTGTGCTGCTGTTTTCCCATTCCTTTGCGGCGGTGCTGTGCGCCATCGTTGCCAATGGCCTGGGCAGGGCATTCTCCTCCGGCAGTCTGGACGCCCTGGTCATCGATCAAGCGGTGGAGACCGACGCCGGGTCTCTGGCCAAGGTGACCGGGCAGCTCAACATGCTGGAGAGCGCCGGCTTGGCGGTGGGCGCCATCGCCGGCGGGCTGCTGGCCGGCGTCGGCACAGGGTATGCAGGCAACCTGATTGCCAATCTGTGCATCTATCCGGCGCTGATGCTGCTGACGGCGTTGTGTGTGCGCGAGCAGCCCCGCGCCCGGCAGGAGCGCAGTGATTCCGGCAGCAACGGCTTGCGGCAGTTTGCCCGGCAGGCCAGGGAGAGCCTTGGCTTCGTGGCGCAGCGGGGCGTCGTGCGCATGCTGTTCCTTCTGGCCTTCGTCACGGGCTTCGCGCTGCTCTCGGTGGAGACCTACTGGCAACCGGCGTTTACAGCTACGGCCGATGCGTCCTGGGGCCTGGGTATCGTCAGTTGCATGGGCTTTGTGGCCGTAATAGGGGGCAGCAAATGCGCGCAGCGCCTGCTGCTGCGCTGGCCGCGCCACGAGGAGGCGGTGCTGCTGGCGCTCAAGGCGCTGGTCGGGGTGGGCCTCATCTCCCTTTTCTTCGCGTTTCACCCCGTGCTTTTTGTGTCGGTGTATGTGATCGCCTATTTTTTTCTGGGGAATGGAAGCGTGGCGGAAAGCACGCTGCTCAACCGAGCGGCTCCGTCCGACGGGCGTGCGGGCATCCTTTCCTTGTTCTCGCTGGTTTTGCAGATCGGCGGCTTGTTCGCCTCGCTGTGCGGCTTCTTCGTCTCGGCGTGGGTGGGCTATCGGTATCTGTGGCTTGTGGCCGGCGCGGGGCTGATCATGGCGGCGGGCGTTTGCTTTATCGCCCGCGGCGCAGCACGCGCTCGGCCAGGCCCGGCAGCAGAGGATAGAGCGGCTGGCCCATCCTGTCCTCAAAATAATCCAGCAGGCGATAAGCCGCGCGCCATTTTTCCAGCGTCCAGGCGTTGAAGCCCCTGCGCAGCGTCACATCCACCATGCGGGGTTCCAGCGTTGTGAAGCCGCCGGCTATGCCCAGATAATCGGCCAACTGAATCAGCCGGTCGTAATCGTCATATTCTATCGTCGCGAGGTAGTCGCGCACCATGTCCACGTCGGCGGCGGGGCAGTCCCAGTTGCCGGCGGCGCACTGCACGTCTTGTATCGCGAAGGAATGGGTCAGGCTGATGCGGGCGACGCCAGGCATGCCATGCTCCAGTGCGAAGCGATAGCCCAGCACTACGTGGTTCATGTCCATGGGCCCGAAGCGGCGGCCAATGTCGTGCAGCATGCCCAGCACCTGCGCGCGCTGCGGGTCCATGCCAGGGCAGTGCTCCGCGATGATCCGGGCGGCTTGGCCCACCATGCGGCAGTGGTCCGCCCAGGGGCCGGGGTTGGTCTTCCAGCCTTCCTGCAGCAGCGCTTCCGCCTGGGCGATCGAGGGCAGTCCGTCGGTCATACTCTCTCCTTTGCGCCGTCAGCCAATGTGCGTTTGTCGGCCTTTTGTTTATTGTAACACAGCTTTGAGACGATTGGCACATTCATACAGCACGGCCCAACCGTGGCGATTCTGGATATCATTGCCCGCTGCCTTTGGCATATCGGCCTTTTGTTGGGGAAAACTACGCTCATTCATCAGGAGGTGCGTAACGATGCCCATTGGTTATATTCTGCTCATTGTGGTCACGCTGCTCATTGTGTTCGGCGTGGCGCAGCGCGTGCTGGACCGCATGCGTTTGACAGACCGCCAGGCGCTGCTGTTTGTCGCGGCGATCTTCGTAGGCGGGCTCATCCCCGACATACAGCTTGGCCGTGTGCAGGTCAACATTGGCGGCGCGCTGGTGCCGCTGGCGCTGTGTATCTATCTGTTTGTGAAGGCCGACACGGCCAAGGAGCGCTGGCGCAGCATCTTCGCCTCGGTGCTCTCCGGCGCGGCGGTGTTCGGCATTGGGCGTCTGTGGCCGGCGGAGCCTTCCACGATGCCATTCGAGGTCAACTATCTCTATGGTCTGGTGGCCGGCTTCATCGCGTATCTGTTCGGCCGCTCCCGGCGCGCTGCCTTCATCGGCGGCGTTGTGGGCGTGCTGCTGGGCGATGCGACTCAGGGCATCCTCAACACGTTCAACGGCCTCACGGCCACACCCATCCGCTTTGGCGGCGGCGGCGCCATGGATGTAGTAGTGATATCCGGTTTGCTGGCCGTGCTGCTGGCTGAGATCATAGGCGAGGTTCGTGAGCGTCTGCAGGGCGGCAGCGCTAAGCGCGGCGAATATGAGTTTGACGACGGCGAGTTTGTGCCGGCCAAGCAGGGAGGGCCCCATGATGACGAAGAGTAAGGCTGTTATCGCCCTTCTGGTCTCGCTGCTGCTGACCGTGGGCATGGGCCCTGTGGCCGCGGCGGACGACTGGTATTCCACGCCCGGCGGGTACTTCACCGTGCTGACCCAGGAGGGGCAGACGCTGTTTACGATCGGCGGCGCCGTCAGCATAGATGACGAGTACATCTCCCAGGACAACAAGCGTTACCGCGTGGTGCAGGTGGACGATGTGCGCTTTACCGCCATTGCCCGCTATGTGGAGGATGTGGTGCTCTGGGAGGGCTTTGACGACGCGATGCTTTCCACCGTGGCGCAGCAGGGGCAAAAGAAGGTGGCCCTGTATTGCACCCATACCGACGAATCCTATGTGCCCAGTGACGGCACAGAGGCCAAGCCGGAAAAGGGCGGTATTCTGGATGTGGCCAACCAGCTGACCGAGGCGCTCAAGAAGAAGGGCATCGACGCCGTCGTTGACGACACGGCCCATGAGCCCCACGACTCCGGCGCTTATCGGCGCAGCCGCCAGACGGCCATGAACCTGATGGAAGAAAAGCGGCCGGACATGCTGCTGGACATCCACCGCGACGGCGTGCCCAACGCGCAGGAATACGACAAGGACATCAAGGGAGAAGCAGCAAGCCGAGTGCGCTTCGTCGTGGGCCGCAGCAACCAGAACAAGGCCGCCAACGAGGATACGGCCAAGAAGCTCAAACAAATCGCTGACAAAAAATACCCTGGACTTGTCAAGGACATTTACATTGGCAAGGGCAGCTACAACCAGGACCTGACGCCCAACGCCATGTTGATGGAATTCGGCACCCACACGATGGATAAAGAACGGGCGCTGGAATCCACGAACTTCGTAGCCGACGTCGTGTCGGCTTATCTGGGAGCCAGCGGGGGCGAAGGCGGCGGCACCGCAGCGCCGAACGCCAGCGCCAACAAGGGTGCGGCGAACAACCAGCAGCAGACGCAGGATCCCAACGCCGAGCAGGTGCGCAACCAGAACGCCACCAGCAACCGCACCGCCGGCTCAAGCATTGGCTGGATTGTCGGCATCGTGGCGGGGCTGGGCTTGCTGTTCCTGCTGGTGGCTGTCAACACCAGCCGCAAGGAGCGCCTGGGCAACTTCTTCAAAGAGCTGACCGGCACGGGGCACAAACGGGACAAATAAAACGCTCAAATACTGTCGTAGAAACGGGGCCGGGCAAGGCCCCGTTTTTGCATAACTCTTTACGCAGTTGTTTGTTTGCATGATCTGTTGACTTTGACGCAGCGTCAAGTGATATGATTGCTTCATAGCAAAAGCACATATAGGCAGGTATCCCTATGAGCTTAGTCAAAATCACGGACCTTACACCTCAGCTTGGCCTCACCTCGCGCAGCCTGCGCTATTACGAGGAAGCCGGGCTGATTCAGAGCATCCGTCTGCCAGCGGAAAAGTATCGCTTTTTCGACGAAGCGAATATCCAACGCTTAAAGCAGATCATCGTCCTTCGAAAGATGATGATCCCGATTAAGGATATCCTGCGCATCTATGAGAGCGAGGATATGAGCGTGGTCGTGGAGGTGTTCGTCAACCGGATTCGGGAAATTGACAGGGAGTCCATTGTCCTTTCCGATCTCAAGCGCGTGACAGACGAGTTTTTGCAGGCCATGCTCACGCACGGTATCAAGAGGATATCCGCCTTGCCACTCCTGTACGAGGCCCTTGTCAACCAGGAACTCGACGATGTGGACACCAGTGCGGATGAAAGCAAACCAGTATCTTATGATGACTTGGAGACGATCTCGGAAAAGCTGGCAAAACCGGTGGAACCGTCCATCGTATACCTGCCCGCCATGCGCGTTCTGTCGTCGCGGCTGAAGGAGAATGCCGACGAGTCCGACCCGGACGGCTTTTGGCATTGGGTGCAGTCGCAAGGCATCGCGCCTGGCGAGCCGGGCAGGCATGAGCAGTTTGAATACCAGATAAGCGCTGGTGATGTTTCGATTCTGCGCATTGCCAATGATTTTGCCAATGACGGTCCGTACCTGGACGACACGTTTCAGGGCGGCCTGTTTGCGACGGACAACGTTTATCTTGATGAGGATTTGGGCCAGCGGTTCCGTTCCCTTATATCCTGCTTTGACGACAACAAATACTACGAGATCGACTACGCTATCGGCGGCGGCCTGCGCCATCAGGCGATGCTGGAAACCCTGATATCGCCGGATGAAAGAAGGGAACTCGTTGCGCTGTTCCTGCCCGTGAAGAAGCGGCTGGCCGACCCTGCCCTTTACGACAAACCGGAAGAACTGGAGCCCGGCTCTATAACGCTCGAGGAAATCGAGAAAGCCAACCCGGTTCTCTGGACGAAGGACGTCCCGATGGACAAGCTGATCCCGATCAACCGCCCGCATTACCGCGTGACCGAGCGGGGGGAAGCGGAATACATTTCGTGGATATCGACACGGGTATTGTCCACCGGTGTGGCGGTGAAGCTGCCTTTCCGCGTGGACATGGAGTTCCGGATCGGCGAGGAGAGCGGAGGGTACGGCCACGGCAGAAACGAGGGGAGCATTCGTTTTCATCACGGCAAGGATTTGAATTTCCTGTTTGGCGTCAATATGGACAACAGCCCCGACGAGAGATTGTCCCAGGAGGCCATCTGCTTCCATCAACCGGTCTTCGGCGATTATTTCCGATACCCAAAGCGCGGCGGGATACACTCGGGTATCTATAACCGCCTCACGTGGATTGTGGGCCTCAAGCATTTCGCGGTCGCCATCAACGGTGAGCTTCGCTATTGCGGAGTGAAATTCCCCTATATGGCTGCGGACTTGCGCCATCAGCAAACGCGTCCCATCCTTGTCAGTTCCGACAGCTCGATCAAACGGTATTTTCGTTCCATCCGTGTTTCCCAGCTGGTGCAAGCACCCAAAGCGAAGATCAAAGAAGGAGCCCTTACGATGATCACCAAACAGAGCAACAATCGCATCCCCAACATCCACAGGTTCATTACCAGCGAGTTCGGTGAAAACTACTGGTTCAACGGCTGCGCCAGGTATGTCATGGAATCCGTCGGGGAATTCGCAGGCGAACCGGATTTTGGCTTCTGGTTCTTCGCGGGGCTTACGGGCGACATTCTGGTGCAGGTTTATTCCTATCATGATTACAAAGGCGAAGCCGTATCGGCCTGTATGTTCGGCAGCGAAGGCGGCGGCTATTTTGAAGGAATCTTTAAAAAATGCGGTTACGCCAGCACCTTCGTTACAGGGAAACAGCTATCCGCCAACAAAGAAATGTATGTTCAGACGCTCATGGCGTACATCGACAAGGGCGTGCCCGTCATAGCGGTCACCCACGGTGGGCCACCGTGGGGCATCTATGTCGGGTATGAGGAGCATGGAAAGACCTTGCTCTTTCTGACCGGCGACAAAACCGAGCCTGAACGCGTACCGATCGAGCAAGTGATAACCGAGAATACAGCCTTGCCCCACTGCGCCCAGGGATGGCTGTTTATCGGGGAAAAGAAACGCTCCGTGAACCTCGCGCAGGTTTACAGGGACGTGATCCTCGATATGCCGAGGTTGCTTACCGTGAAAACCGATGCATATTGCTTTGGACCGGAGGCCTTCCGCGCATGGGCCGAGGGCATCGAGAACGGGAAGTTCGACGGCATGAAGCCCGAAGGATTTGACGGTTGGGCCGCCCATGTGAGCAACATCTGCAACATGGCGACCAATGGAAGCTGTGTCCACACTTTCCTGGAAAGGGCGCAGGAATTGAACCCCGATTTCATCTTCCTTGAGGACGTGCGGAAGCTATACAAGCGGACGGCGGACATCTGGAACAACGACGATGGCAAGGACCTGGAAGCCCTCGGCGGCGGCTTCAATGTCACGCTGGAAGCATTGCAGGACAGGGACAGGCGCGACAAAATCTCGTCGAAAATCCGGGAGGCGGCAGAGTGTATGAACACGGTTCTTAATATCCTAAACGTGAACTTACCGAAGTAGACGGTTTTTACAGAAAGGATATCGGATATGAAAAAAGAATTGGCGTTCAAAATCCCCTTCAGCGGTTTTGCCGCGACGACCTTTATCAATTGCTTTACGTCCACGTATCTCTTCCTGGAAAACATCGAGATCATCGGCATCAGCCAATATGATTGCAATCAAAGAAGTGCAGGGCAGTGCGACGGTTGCGGCAACTGCGGCAAAACACCGGTCGCGATGCAGGAGAGATGGTTTTTTCTGTTCGATACGATGTGCGGGCGCAGCTCCCTGCGCTGCCGCTTCGACGGCCGGCCGACCGAGATGCAGAACCTGATCTGCGAAACGGACTTTTATGATGGCGGCACCGATGACACGGTGGATTTCCTGTTCGGCTTTGCCGGGTATGAATACCGGAAGCTGAACGACCCCGCCGCGTTTCAGGATGCGGTCGTCGCGTCCATAAACGCGGGCAGGCCTGTGATCGCCAAGGTCCAGACGGGCGCCGGCCGCTTCCGCGTCCTGATCGGTTATGATGGCGACGCACTGCTGTGCCCCGATTTCTCTAACGCGCAGCAAAAGCCCGAAGCCGCGCCCACTTATGATGAGATGGTCGCGCTGTACGTCGTCGGCGAAAGAATCGCGCCCCGTTATACGTTCAAGGACGGGCTGGAGCGCATCCGCCAGGTCATGGATTACAACATCCGTGAAAACCTGTGGGGCGGCTACACCGAGAAGATGGGCCTGTACACCGCGGACAGCCTGGGCAAAGCCGGTCTGGAAGAGAGGAAGGCGCGCATGAAGCGCGTGGCCGACACGATGTGGCATACGTTCAACTGCCACAATTTCGCGGAGGTGTTCCGGAAACGCGATGTGGAGGAGCTCAAAGACCCGGCGTTGGGTGAGATTTGCGCAAAGATCGGCGGGCCGTATTACGGCTATACCCACGACCTGGCGTGGGCGCTCATCGGCCTGGAGGAGCGGGCGGATTGGTCCAAGCACTACGCTGGGTATTTCGGCGAAATGGTGGAACTGACGCTCTATCAGATCGCGAAGAACGACGTCGCGGTGCTCGAGGCGATTGGGCAGGCACTGGAGATACTTAATTCGAAGAGCAACGATGCATAGGTGAAGCCGAATATCGATGCAACAACAACAACGAAGCCCCGGACAACCGCATTCGCGGCTCCGGGGTTTGCCTTTATCCGGCGATGGCCTGCTCGTCTAACTGCGCCTCATACAGCTTGCGGTACAGGCCGCCCTGCGCCAGCAGCGCCTCATGGCATCCGCTCTCCACAATGCGGCCGCGGCTCATTACATAGATGCACCGGCAGTTCTGTATCGTGGAGAGGCGGTGGGCGATGAAGATCATCGTCCTGTCCTGGGAGATGTTTTCAATGGAGGACTGTATCTTCTGCTCGGTGGCGGAATCGATGTTGGCGGTGGCCTCGTCCAGCACGAGGATGGCCGGGTTGTGCACGATGGCGCGGGCGAAGGACAACAGCTGCCGCTCGCCGGCGGAGAACGTCGTGCCGCGCTCGGCCACGTCGGTATACAGCTGGTTGGGCTGCTCCATGACAAATTCCAGCGCCATGGACTGGCGCAGCGCGTCCAGCACTTCCTCGTCGCCCATGTCGGCGTTCACGCGGATGTTGTCGGCGATGGTGCCGGAGAACAGCACGACATCCTGCAGCACCACGGACACGCCCCGGCGCAGGTCGCCCAGCTTCCACTGCGAAAGCGGCACGCCGTCCACGAGAATCTCGCCGCGCTGGGGCTCATAAAAACGGGAGATCAGGCTGATGATCGTGGTCTTGCCTGCGCCGGTGGCGCCCACAAAGGCGATCCTGTCGCCGATGTCGGCGGTAAAGGACACATCCTGCAGCACCCAGTTCTCGCCCTCATAGGCGAACCACACATGCCGGAACTCCACGTGCCCGCGCACTGCTCCGCCGTGGGATCCGGCATCCAGGTCCTCCAGCGGGTTGGGGTCGTCCAGCAGCTCATAGATGCGGTCGGCTGATACCAGCGCGGATTGTATCGTGTTATACTTCTCCGCCAGATCGTTGATGGGGTCGAAGAACTGCTTGATGTAGCTCGTGAAGGCATAGAGTACGCCGATCTCCAGCAAGCCGCCGCTGATGCGGTTGTAGCCATACAGGATCAACAACGCGATGGTCAGCGAGTTGATGACCTCCATAACCGGTCGCAGCACGCTGTTCATCGTGACCTGCATCATCGTCGTCTTGTAATACCGCCGGTTCAGGTCGCGGAACTCGGCGAACTTTTCCTTCTGCCGGTTGAAGGCCTGCACGATGCGCATGCCTGCCATGTTCTCCGCGAAGAAGCCGTTGATCCGACTGATCAGCGCCTTCATCTTCGTGAAGTTCTGCTTGAGGAACCGCTTGACCGTCAGCGTGACCAGCAGGATCAGCGGTACCGTTGTGAAGCCCACCAGCGCCAAGTTTGCGTCCATCTGCAGCATCACGACGACGATGCCGGCCAGCAGGAAGAAATCGCGGAACAGGTTGATGAGCACGTCGGAGTAGAACTCGTTGAGCGTCTCCACGTCATTGGTGGCGCGGGTGATCAGGCGGCCGGTGCTGAATTTGTCCAGCACCGTCAGCGTCATGTGGTGGATGTGGCTGAAAATTTTAACCCGTAACCCGTGTAATATGCTCTGCCCCACGCGGTTGATGAGCCGCGCCTGGAAAAGCCCGCTGAGCGCGCCCACGACGATGACTGCGAAATAGGCCACGGACAGGCCGGTGGGGGAGTGCAGCCCGGAGGGCGTCTGCCCGCCGGCCAAAAAGTCGTCGATGAGCACCTTGAGCAGGTAGGGCTTTAGAAGCTCCGCGCCGTTGACCATCAGCACCAGCAGCGCGCACAGCAGCAGCGGCCGCCAGTATGGCAGCGTCAAGGCAGCCATGCGCCGGATGCTCGCCGGTTTTTTAGCCGTTCCCATTGCCATTGTCCCGCTCCGTTTGCTTTTTATAAAAATCCGCATACAAGCCGTCCAGCGCCATCAGTTGGTCGTGGGTGCCCTGCTCGGCCACACGTCCCTGCTCCAGGCATAGGATGTTGTCCGCCTGCTCCACGGCGCTCAGGCGATGGCTGATGACGACGACTGTGCGTCCGGGGAAGAACTGCTTGAGGTTGCCCAGGATCAGGCGCTCGGTCTCGTTGTCCACGGCGCTTAAGGAATCATCCAGGATCAGCACGGAAGGGTCCCGCACCAGCGCCCGGGCGATGGCCACGCGCTGCTTCTGCCCGCCGGACAGGTGGCCGCCGCGCTCGCCCACCGGCGTCTCGTATCCAGCGGCAAGGCTGCCCATGTCCTTGGCCAGCCCGGCCAGTTCCGCCGCGCGCACCACGTCCTCGTGGGTGCAGCCCGGCGTATAGAAGCGGATGTTCTCCTCCACAGTCGCGTTGAACAGAAACCCGTCCTGGGGCACATAGGTCATGTACTGGCGCAGGCCCTTGGCCGGCAGGGTTGTGATGTCCTGCCCGTCGAGGCAGAGCATGCCCGGTTCCGTATCATAGAGCTTCATCAGCAGCTGGGCCAGCGTGGTCTTGCCCGATCCGGTGGCCCCCACGATGCCCAGCACTTGGCCGGGCTGCACGCAGAAGGAGATGTTCTCCAGCGCGTTGCTCTGGGCGTCGGGGTAGCGGAAGGTCAGCCTTCGCGCCTGGATGGCCCCTTGCAGCCGCTGCGGGAGTTCCCGGTACTCTTCTGCCGGAATCCCCGGCCGGTTGAGCACGGCGCCCAGGCGGCGCAGCGACGCCATGCCGCGCTGAAACAGGTTGACCACGCGGGCCACCGACAGCACCGGGTGGATGATCATCAGAAGATAGCTGTTGAACGCTACGAAGCTGCCCAGGCTGATGGCGCCGCGCTGCACCAGGCCGCCGCCATAGAGCAGCGTAACCAGGAAGCTCACGCCGAACAGCATCATAATGATGGGCTCCAGCGCCGAGGACGTGCGGACCAGCGACATGTTGGCCTGCCGCATCTCCTCGCTCTGGGCGGTATAAGCTCTGACATGCTCCTCTTCCTGGGCGAAGGCCTTGATGACGCGCATGCCGGCGATGTTCTCCTGCACGGTGCCGGAGATCTCCGCGAAGCGCTCCTGCACCCGGCGGAATTTGCGCTGCACCTGGCTGCCGATGAAATACACGGCCAGCAGTGCCGGCGCGATGGGCAGCAGCGCGATCAGCGTAAGCGTGGGCTGCACGTCGTTGGCCATGGACAGCACGGAAAACAGGCCCACGCCCACGCCGCTTAGCAGCTGCGCGACGCCCTGGCCGAAGGTCATGCGCACGGCGTTCACGTCGTTGATCGCGTAGGCGATCAAGTCTCCGGTTTTTTGATGGTTGAAGAAATCCGTCGGCATGCCCTGCAGATGGGAGAAGAGCTCCTCGCGGATATAGCATTCCATGTTGCGGGCGTTGCCGATGATGAAATAGCGCCAGATGAACCGCGTGGTGAATGTGCCCAGCGCGATCAAAACGATCAGCAGAACCTGGTGGAAAACGGCGTCTTTGAGGATGGGGGAGGCGCTCAGTTCATCGATGGCGCGGCCCAACGCCAACGGCGCCAGCGCTTGGATGTAGGAGGACAGCAGCAGGAACAATGCCCCGGGGAAATATCGCCATCCGTACTTTTTGAGAAATCGTCGGACCAACACAAACCCCTTTTTAAACGGATAGGCCCTATTATAGCACCATATGAAAGGAATTGCATGAAGTGCACAGCAGATTATGCGATTGGCCCAGTGGTATTGGCCGCCCGCCTCTGCCGGTCGGCTTCATACAGCATGATGGATGCCGCGCAGCTGACATTGAGCGACGTGATCGTGCCGTACATCGGTATGCGCACCAGCCCGTGGCACAGCTCCTTGTAAGCGGCGCTCAAGCCCCAGGTCTCGTTGCCCAGCAGCAGCACCGTGGGGCGCTTAAGGTCGGCCTGGTCGATCAGGCGCTCGCCCTTGGCCGAGGAGCCCAACAGTTGGAAGCCCGGCAGCCGCGCCGCCAGCGCCGCAAACCATTGCTCCAGTTCCTTCTGCGATTCCAGCCGCAGCGCCGGCACAGCGAAGAACGTGCCCATGCTGGCGCGGATGACCTTGGGATCGTAGAGATCCACAGCGTGGCCGGTGATCACCAGGCCGTTTGTCTTCAGGGATTCGCACGAGCGCAGTATGGCGCCCAGGTTGCCGTGGCTGCTGGGCCGGTCGAACACCAGCGCCAGCAGGTCCGGCCCCACGGGGATGCGGCTCAGGTCGTTGGGGCGCATGGCCACCAGCGCCAGCAGCTCGGAGGTTTCCTCCTCCTTGTCGCTGAGCTTCTCCAGCAGCGCCGCGGGCATGTCCACGTGCTGGCTGGCGGGCGTGTTTTTGAGCATGCCCCTGGCCCAGCCGCTCAGCCCCCGCTCGCTGGAGAACAGTAAGGAATCGATCTGCCAGCCGTATTGCGCGGCGAAGTTGAGCGCCTGCACGCCTTCTACGAAGAACAGGCCTTCGGAGGCGCGCTTCTTGCGGTTGCGCTTGAGCGTGTCCGCCAGCTGGAACACGTTGTTTTCGCTGTAGATCTTAATAAGCTTCGCCATGGTTCACCACTGCTCTAAGTGTACTTTGTCCGCCTCGTAGCGGTCTGGCGCCTCGCGGGTTTCCGCGGGTACGCCTACGGCCATAAGGCCGATGGGCAGCACGTGCTCCGGCAGGCCCGCCAGCGCCCGCAGCGGCGCCACGCGCTCGTCGCGGGGGTACACGCCCAACCACACGGCGCCCAGGCCCAGCGAGTGGGCGGCCAGCAGCATGTTTTCCAGTGCGGCGGAGCCGTCCTCGGCCAGGTAGTATTCATTGGCGTTCAGGTTCTGATCGCCGCACACGAGGATGCCGCAGCCGGCTTGGGGCAGCATTTTGGAGTAGGGGTGAAAGGTCGTGACGGCCTGAAGCGTCTCGGGCTTGCGCAGCACGACGAAGTGCCACGGCCGCCGGTTCATGGCCGTGGGCGCGGAAAAGCCCGCCTGCAGGATCGTGTGCAGCTGCTCGTCGGTGATGGCCTCGCCGGTGTAGGCGCGGATGCTGCGCCGGGTGAAGATGGCCTGCAATGCGTCCATGATTTACCTCCTTCGGAGCGAACCTGTGACCGACATCATGTTATCACGGTTATTCCTGTAGCGGAACCCATAAATTTTCTGATTGGAAAGGATATGCTCCTTTTCAAATAGAAAAGATATGAGTCTTTATGTTATTAACACACTTGCTGATCCGGTGGCAATAAGATAGAATGCCTATAATACGCAGTTTTGAACTGCCGATTTATTTATAACAGGAGAAAAAGAATGGATGAGAAAACAATACAGGCCAGACAGTTTATTATGGAAGTTTCACAGTTGGCCAAGAAATACAATCTCAATTATTTCGTTGTTACTGACGGAGCAAGTGGTATCGATAATACAAATAATCCGGCTGTCGAACACGCAAGGAAATGTCATACCGAATGGGAGTTGGTAAACGGTATAGACCCAGACCATGATTGGTCAAATGACCCGACAAATTAAGCACAACATGAAGTTGTCAAATTCAATTTATCGGTGAGATTGTAGTCTTTCCGAAGCAATAGTGTGCAATAGGAAAAGATATACTTCAGGTATCTCTCAGATATTAAAATAAGAAAATAAAGATGTAGTTGCCTTTCCCTTCAGGAAAAACGCCTTGATCATCGATATTTACATAATATTATCGCATGGATAATTTACGGGTTCCGATACAATTCCTCGCCGTCCAATGCCCGGTACGAGGTCAAGCGCTGCGCCAGCGTGCCGCTGTGCAGCTCGAACAGGTGGTTGTCGAAATCATGGAAGTAAAGCGAGCGGCCCTCACCGGCTACGCGGGAGCGTCCGGGGAGCACTTCCGCGCCCAACCGGCTCAGCCGTTGTTCCAGCTCGTCCATGTCCGCATCGTCCACGGCCAGCGCGATGTGGTTGTAGGTTCGCTCCGGCAGCGGCTCGCCCTGCATCAGCGCGAACCACACTTCGCCCAGCACGAAGAACCGTTCCTTGGAGAGCGAGTGAATCCGCTCGCCGCTGTCGTACACCTGCTGCGCGCCCAGCGCCTCAAAGAGCGTGCTTGTGTGTTCAATGTCCCGCACGAGGAACGTGATGTGGCTGATACCTTTAACCATCGGAACCCTTTCCCGTAAAGAGGACTGGATCAAACCGCTCCCATATCCCGCTTTGTGGCAGGCTCGTGAAGGTCATCGTCTCCCGCCGGGTCGGGTGCTCCAGCGTTAGCCGGGTGCTCCACAGCGCCAGCCACTGGCCGGGCCGGGCATCGGGGTTGTAGCGCTGATCCCCCCACAGCGGGTGGCCAGTGGCCGCCATCTGCACGCGGATCTGGTGGGGGCGTCCGGTCAGCAGATTCACGCGGCACAGCGTGAGGCCTTCGCGAGTGTGCAAAGACGTCACTTCCAGCGCCGCCCAAAGGCTGCCGGGGCGCTGCCCGGCCGTTGCCGTCACGGTGTTGGTGCGTTCGTCCTTGGTCAGCCAATGTTCCAAACGGCCAGCCGTAGGCTGGCCGTGGCACACACAAAGGTACTCCTTGCGGAAGCGCCCGTCCTTCATCTGCTCGGCAAGCCGCGCCGCCGCCTTGCTGGTGCGGGCGAAGGCCATCACGCCGCCGGCGGGGCGGTCCAGCCGGTGCACCAGGCCCAGCCAGGCGTCGCCGGGCTTGTTGTAGGTTCGTTTGACGTAGGTCTTGAGGGCGCTCAGCATGTCCAGGTCGCCGGAAGCATCCTGCTGGGAGGGCATGCCCGGCGGTTTCTCTGCGATCAGCAGGTGGTTGTCCTCGTGGAGCACCCGCGGTTCAAGGCTCATCGCTGGTCCACCGCCCGGAGGCCCCGCAGGGCAGCGTCAAGCCGCTGGCGGTGATGGGCAGGCCCACCTCGGCGGCCTCGGAGTGCCCGCCGAAGCGCCGTTGCACCGTCATGCGCAGCATGTTCTCCAGCACCAGCGGCTGCAGGCCGGTCGTGTAAGAGTTGATCAGGAAGAACAGCGGCTTGTCGCTTAAGATGGCCAGGCACGCGGCCACCAGTTCGTAGAGGCGCTCCTCCAGCTTCCAGGTCTCGCCGCCGGGGCCGCGGCCAAAGCTGGGCGGGTCCATCAATATCGCGTCGTAGCGCCGGCCCCGGCGCTCCTCGCGCTGCACGAACTTCAGGCAGTCGTCCACCAGGAAGCGCACGCGGGTGTCGGCCAGGCCCGAGAGCTCCAGGTTTTCGCCGGCCCAGTTGACCATGCCCTTGGCAGCGTCCACATGGGCCACCGCCGCGCCTTCGGCGGCGCAGGCTAGCGTGGCACCGCCGGTGTAGGCGAACAGGTTGAGCACGTTGACCTGGGGATCGCCGGGGGCCAGCGCCCGGTTGCGCGCGGCGATGCGGGAGCGCATCCAGTCCCAGTTCACGGCCTGTTCGGGGAACAGCCCTGTGTGTTTGAAGCCTAAGGGCTTCAGTTGGAACTTGAGGTCTCCATAGCCGATGGTCCAGCGCTCTGGCAGCTTGGTGTTGTATTCCCAATTGCCGCCGCCCTCGCTGGAACGGTGGTACACGGCGTCGATGGCCTTCCACGCCGGGTGATTGCCGTCGGCGGGCCAGATGGCCTGGGGGTCCGGCCGCAGCAGGATGCGCGTGCCCCAGCGCTCCAGCTTCTGGCCGGCGCCGGCGTCCAGCACTTCGTAGTCTTTCCAGTTGGTTGCAATGTACATGCCTACTGTACTCCTTCGACCGCATCCAGCGGCTTGCGGATAATGGTTTCGGCGATGGCCGCGTGAGCCGGGCTGGCCGATTCGCCGCGGAAGCCCTCGATGGCAAGCTCCGGGGCGTCCTGCCAAGCCACGGCGTGGCGAAATTCGCCGGATTGCCGGGCCCGATCGCTGTAGGTGACCTGGCAGTTGCGCAATGTGACGCGGGCTGCGTTCTTGATCATGAAGCCCGACAGAGGATGCGGTACGATACCGGCCTTGTAGGATTCTCCATCCTGAGGCGTCGGCCGCAAATCCAGCTCGCCGCCGGGCCACTTGCTATGGCGGTCGATGGTCAGGCGTACGTTGTCAAAGAGCACGTCCTCGATGAGCCCGGGCCTCCAGCCGTACACCAGTATGCCGTTTTCGGCGTCGCACAGCAGATTGCGCAGCGTGATGTTGCGCACGCGGCCAATGGCGTCCTGCTCCAGCCATGGGACCGCCGATATCTTGACCGCCTCGCCATGCCCCCACCACCGCTCCTCAAAGAGACGGGTCTGTATGACCATATCGGAGAAAATGACGTTCTCTACATCGCATTCCTTGCTCAGATTGATGGACAGACCCCGGTTGCTGTTGCGGATCACACAGTTGTTGAACACGACGTTGCGGATGGCGCCATGCACTTCACAGCCGATGACCAGCGCCGATGAGGTGCTGACCAACGTGCAGCTGCTGACGACGACGCCCTCGCAGGCCGGGTTGTCATATTCTGTGGATTCTTTGTAAGTCTTCAGGACGATACAATCGTCTCCGGCCTCTATGTGGCAGCCCAGGATGCGCACGTCCCGGCAGCTTACGATGTCGATGGCGTCGCTGTTGGGCATCTTCAAGTCGTTGTAGATGTGGATGCCCTGAATCAGCACGTCGTCGCAACCCCTGGGCACCACCGTCCAAGCCGGGCCGTTGCGTATGGTGATGTCCTCTATGACCACGTGGCGGCAGCCGATGGGCATGATCAGGAAGGGGCGGCGGGCGCCTTCCTTCTTATAGAGGTAGTATGGATCTTCACGGCTGGTCCAAGCGCGGCAGTCCCCGTCGATGGTGCCGCTGCCGCCGATGCGGATGTGCTCGCATCCCCGGGCGGTCACGAAACCCCGATGACCCCCGTCGGTGAAGGCCGAGGGATATGCGGAACCGTGGGGGCTGGCCTTCAGTGTGGAGCCCTCGTCCAGATGCAGCGTCACGTGGCTTTTGAGCGCGATCTCGCCGCTCAGGAACACGCCGCGGGGCACAACGACACGGCCGCCGCCTTCAGCGGCGCAGCGGTCGATGGCGGCCTGGATATTCAGGCGGTTGTCGTACCCCGGCTCGGTCTTGGCGCCGAATGCGGTGATCGGATAGTCCATGGATTTGCCTCCATCTCTACCTTTTTTGAACCGTGAAAACCATATCCTCCCCGTTGATGTTCTGCTCCTTGACCAGCCCTTCGCCGTTTTCACCCAACGTCAGGCTGTCGGCCAGCACGTCGGAGGCGATTTCGTCCTTATGACGGCTTACGGTTTCCAGCGCGACGGGGGTGCCGGACAGCCACAGCGCGATGTGGTCGGTCACTTCCAGACCAGCCTCGCGGCGCTGCTGCTGCACGCGGCTGACGACCTCGCGCACGAAACCCTCCTCCAGCAGTTCCGGCGTCAGGCGGGCGTCCAGCGCCACGGACACGCCGCCCTCGCTGGCGGTGAAGAAGTCCTGGCGCTGGGTGACCTCGGTCAGGATGTCCTCCTGGCGGAAGACTTCCTCGATGCCGGCCACCATGAGCGTGAAGAAGCCCTGGGCCTGTATGGCCTGCACGAAGGCCGTGCCGTCGCCGTTTTGCAGCAGGTTATTGACCAGCGGCATGTTCTTTCCGAAGCGGCGGCCCAGCGTCTTGAGCTGGGGCTTGACCTTGTAGCTGACGAAGCCTCCGGCACTCTGCACGAACTCCACGGTCTTCGCGTTGAGCTCGTCGGCGATGAGGGCGGTGAAGTCCTCGGGCAGCGCCGGGCCTTCCACGAGCAGCGCGGGCACCGGCTGGCGGTTCTTGACGCCGGCGGTGCTGCGGCACGCGCGGCCCAGCGCCACAATCTGCAGCACGCGGGCCATGTGGGTCTCCAGCTCGGCATCCATCCAGTCCGCCTGCGCCACGGGGAAGTCGCACAGGTGCACCGATTCCGGCGCGGAAGCATCCAGCCCGGCTATCAGGTTCCGGTAGAGCTCCTCGGCCAAAAAGGGCGTGAACGGCGCCAGGAGCTTGGCCAGCGTCGAGAGCACCGTGTGCAGCGTCAGGAAGGCGTTGGCCTTATCGTCGGCATCGTTGCCGGCCCAGAAGCGCTCGCGGCCCCGGCGCACATACCAGTTGGAAAGCTCGTCCACAAAGTCGGCCAGCGCCCGGGCGCTCTCGGTGATGCGGTAGTTCTCCAGTCCCTCGTCCACGGTGCGCACCAGCGTGCTCAGGCGCGAGAGCACCCAACGGTCCATGATCGGCAGGCTGGCGTAGTCCAGGCTATGCTCGAGAGGATTGAACTCCTCTATGTTGGCGTACAGCACGTAGAACGCGTAGGTGTTCCACAGCGTGCCCATGAACTTGCGCTGCGCTTCGCTGACGGCGTCGCCGGAGAAACGCGACGGCAGCCACGGCGCGCTGCCGGCGTAGAAATACCAGCGAACGGCGTCGGCGCCGCGGGTGTCCATCATGTCCCAGGGGTTCACGACGTTGCCCTTGTGCTTGGACATCTTGACGCCGTCCTTGTCGCCCACGTGGCCCAGCACCAGGCAGGTCTTGAATGGCGCGCGGCCGAAGAGCACTGTGGAGATGGCCAGCAGCGTGTAGAACCAGCCGCGGGTCTGATCGATGGCTTCAGAGATGAAGTCCGCCGGGAACATCGCGTCGAACTTGTCCTGGTTTTCGAAAGGATAATGCCACTGGGCAAAGGGCATGGAGCCGGCGTCGTACCAGCAGTCGATCACGTGGGGTTCCCGCTTCATGGGTTTGCCGCACTTGGGGCATACGATTTCGACAGTATCGATGAAGGGCTTGTGCAGCTCAAGATTCTCCGGCACGTTGGCACCCTTTTCCATGAGCTCCTGGCGGCTGCCGATGGCCTCCACATGCCCGCAGGCACACATCCACAGGGGCAGCGGCGTGCCCCAGTAGCGCTCGCGGGAAACATTCCAATCGATGACGTTCTCGATGAAGTTGCCCATACGGCCTTCCTTGATCGTCTCGGGCAGCCAGTTGACCGAGCGGTTGCTGGCCATGAGCTCCTCCCGCAGGGCGGTCATACGGATGAACCAGCCCTCGCGCGGGTAATAGAGCAGCGGCGTGTCGCAGCGCCAGCAGAACGGATAGCTGTGCTGGAAGGGCAGCGCCTGGTGGAGCTGACCGCGGGCCTTCAGGTCCTGGAGGATCGCCGCGTCGGCATCCTTTACAAAGACGCCCGGCCACGGCGTGGCGTCGGTGAAGCGCCCCTGGGCGTCCACGACGATGTGGAAGCCCAGGCCTTCGCGCTTCAGAATACGCATGTCGTCCTCGCCGTAGGGGGCCAGGTGTACGATGCCTACGCCGTCGTCCGTCGTCACATAGCTGTCGGCCACGACGCGGTTCTTCTGCCCGGCGGGCACGGACCCGGCCTGGAAAAGCGGTTCATATTCGGTGCCCACGAGCTCGGAACCCGCATATTTGCGCAGCAGCTTCGCGTCCTCGGGCAGCGCCTTGGGCGCGAGCTCCACGGCCAGGATGATGGTGTCGCCGCCCACGGCAAATTCGCCGTATTCCACGTTGGCGTTCACGCACAGCGCGATGTTGCTGGGCAGCGTCCAAGGCGTCGTCGTCCAGGCCAGGATATAGGTATTCGGCCGGCCGGTCACAATGAACCGCGCCGTGGCCGATGTTTCCTCTACGTCCGCATAGCCCTGGGCGACTTCGTGGGAGCTCAAAGCTGTGCCGCAGCGCGGGCAGTAGGGCACCACCTTGTGGCCCTTGTACAGCAGGCCCTTGTCGTGGATCTGCTTGAGAGACCACCACACCGACTCGATATACTTGTTGTCATAGGTCACGTACGGGTTTTCCATGTCGGCCCAAAAGCCCACGCGTTCGCTCAGGCGTTCCCATTCGCCCTTGTACTTCCACACGCTCTCCCGGCATTTCTGGTTGAAGGCCTCGATGCCGTAGGTCTCTATCTGGGGCTTGCCGTCCAGGCCCAGCTGCTTTTCCACCTCCAGCTCCACGGGCAGGCCGTGGGTGTCCCAGCCGGCCTTGCGCAGCACCTGATAGCCCTTCATCAGACGATAGCGGGGGATCAGGTCCTTCATGGCGCGGGTCAGCACATGGCCGATGTGGGGCTTGCCGTTGGCCGTTGGCGGGCCGTCGTAGAACGTGAACATGGGCCGGCCTTCGCGCAGCGTCAGCGACTTGCGGAAGATGTCGCGCTCCCGCCAGAAGTCCATCACGCCCACTTCGCGCTCCACGAAGTTCAGACTGGTCGATACCTTTTTGTACACTGCCATGGTTTCCTCCCGATACCTGTTGCTTCATAGATTCTTAGTATAAACAAAAAAGCCCTCCAACCCACAACGGGACGGAAGACTCCGTGGTACCACCCGAATTCGCGTAATTCACGCGCTCTTTCTCGCACACATTCATGTGCTGCCCGATAACGGCGGGCGTTCCGCAGACCGCTTACTTGCCCATAAGGCGTTCGCCGGCGCGCTCGGAAGGGATTGTCCCGCTCTGGTTTCTGCCGGGCTTGCACCATCCCCGGTTCGCTGGGAGAAACGTTGCGCAGCGGGCGCTGCTTCGTCATCGCGTTTGCTTATTCTTTAGTATACTCAAAAGCTACGGGTTTGTAAATCTGGTTTTTTGCTCCTAGAGATTGCAGACATTGTATATTTTAAATGGACTATGATTTTGATACATAGTCACTTATATATCGGGGCCGAAGGTTTCCAAAGGGCGATCGGAAAGCCCTTTGGGCGCGCCCGGTGGCGCGAAATACTATCCCTTTGATCATATAGGTTAGTCGCTTAGTGTGACAGATGAGAGTGCTACCACCACTTCTTCTTCTTAAAGTAATATAGCATCACCCCGGCGATGCCCAGCAGCACCGCCCAAACAACCGGATACATCCACGGCCACCGGGCCTCGGGGATCATCAGGTTCATGCCGTAGAGGCCCACGATGAAGCTCAATGGCATAAACACCGTGGAGATGATCGTGAGCACCTTCATGATCTCGTTCATGCGGTTGGAGTTGCTGGAAAGATAGACGTCCAGTATGCTGGAGAGCACGTCGCGCAAGGTGTCCACCGTATCCATTACCTGCATGGCGTGGTCATGCAAGTCGCGCAGGTAGGGCACCAGGCGTTCGCCGACCAGCGGCGTCTCCCCGCGGGACAGGGAGCCGATGACCTCGCGCAGCGGCCACACGGCCTTGTGCAGGAACAGCATCTGGCGCTTCATGCGGTGCACATCGCCCAGCGTATTGGCGTCCGGGCGGCTGACCAGCTCGTCCTCGGCGGTCTCGATGCGCTCGCCCAGGTCTTCCAGCACGTCGAAGTAGTTGTCCACGACCAGGTCCAGCAGCGCGTACAGCAGATAGTCGGCGCCCAGGCGGCGGATGTGCCCCTGGCCCACGCGCAGCCGCTCGATGACCGGGCGGAACACGTCATTCTCCCGCTCGCCGAAGCTCAACAGCAGGCCGCCGCCCAGTATCAGGCTCTCCTGCTCGCTGGCCAGTGCGCCGGTGCGCTTGTCGTAGTAGAGGACCTGCAGCACGATGTAGACATAGTCGTCGTAGTATTCGATCTTGGGGCGCTGGCCGGGGCTGCGGATGGCCTCCAGGACCAGCGGATGCAGGCCGAAGCAAGCTCCGATGCGATCCAGCACCGCCTGGTCGTGGAAGCTGTCCACATCGATCCACTGCACCTGGCCGCTTTGCCGGCTCAAGTCCAGGTTGGCCGGGTCCAGCGCTTCCTCGGAAAAGGCGTCGGCATGATACAGGATGCGCCGGATCGTGGTCTTTTCGTTCTTGACATGCCGGATGTGGGTAAGCGATCCGCCGTGACCGGTTCTGCTGCGTACGCCTTTGGACATGGTAACCCCTCCGCCGGAAGTTATGCCGACGAGCTGTTGCGCTGCGCCGGCATAGCATCATTATATCACGCCAGAGGGGCGCGCAGGAGGCGTCACACTTCGGTCGCTGGCTTACCGTCTCCGGCGGGTGCGGGCGGGGGCTGCTGGCTTTTCTCTGGTTCGGGCTCGGGTTTCTGGGGTTTGGGAGAGGGCTTGTTCTGCGCTGTGAAGGGCTTTAGAGGCGGGGCCATGCCGCGGCGCTTTTGGCGAAGTCGCCTAAGCTCCGCCAGCAGCCATATCAGTACAGGCAATACGACGCAGAAGGGTATCTTGTAGTATGGTGTATAGTGGGCTACAAACTGAGAGGTGTCCATAATGTTTTGATAGACAAATTGAGAAAGTACGATCATCAACAGACCGAGCGGCGCGGCAAAAGACTTGCTGTCACCAATGGACAGAACCTTGGACATCCCCAAACTGGCCGCGTACAGACATACGGTGATCTTTACGAAGGCGCCGATGACGAACACCGTGGAGATGAGCACTTCGATCCTGTCCAAAAAGTCGCCGATGTTGATCAGGCTGATGGCGATATAGGATGGGTAGTAAAGCATGGAGATGTACTGGGTGCCCAGCACCAGTATGTTGCGCAGCATCACGAAGACGTAAACCAACATGGTTACGGTGAAGGATAACACCATAAGTTTCTCCGCCTTGCGGGACTCCTTGAGCGGGTGCAGGATGAAGGGCAGCAGAACCGCCTCTGCAAATGGAAAGGCGGCGATGTTTCTGGCATCGCGCAATACGGGTTTCCAGCCGTCATCGAGGAAGGGCAGTAAATTTCTTAAGTCCCACAGCTTGGTGGACAGCAGCGTGATGACTAGTACGATCGTTAAAAAGAGGGGCAACATGAACGCCGCCCAACGGGCCAGCGTGGCCCTACCTGATGTTACGCACCAGATGGCCAGTATGCCGATGGGGATAGCGGTTATGTATTGCGGCTGCAGCCGCAATGAGTCCAACTGTATGAATTCAGTACAGTTGCGTATGATCATGGAGCCCAGATGAAAGGCAAACCATGTAAAAAGCAGCGACGTGACGCGTCCGAAGACCGGCCCCAGCAACTCTGTCTGCAAGTCGTAAAGGTCCTTATCCGGCGAGAGGCGCATGAGCCTGCCATAGAGCAGAGCCAATGGCAGCGTCACAGCATAGGCCACAACGATGGACAGCCAGAAATCCCGTGACGAAGACAAGCTGCCCGCGCCGACCAGCGAGGACCCCAGCAGGTACATGACGAAAATGCTTACGGCCTCTCTGAAGCTGAACTTGGAGTCATCCATCTTATTTCGCACACCTTCTTAAGGAGGATGGGGAGCCGGTTCACTGCGCGGCGACGAACATATCTACCAACTGCTTGACCCACGTGTTGGGGCTGGTCACCGGTACGCCGCGATACAGCAGCGTCCACAGCACCAACGCAGTGGTGGTCAATGCGAGGTAGGCAAGGATGTAGAGCTTTTTACCCTCGCGGATGGCGGGGCGCAGATCATGGATGCCGTACAGCACGGCTGGCACCAGAAAAAGCAGAAACATCAAAAGCCAATCACTCCCTTTCGGCCACGGGTTGAGCAATCTGGTTGGTGCTGCGCAGCTTAAGGTCGGTCCACACGCGCACGTCGAGCTGGTTGTAGAGTTCGTTCCATTGGCCGTTGATCTGCTTCCATAGCTCCGGCTGGCTGTCCTGCAGGTGGCTGCCGATGCCAAGTATATCGCTGCTGCCGATGCCCTTGGTCTTCTGTATCAGGGCTACAAGAGAATTCTCCAGGGCCATGGAGGTGTTGATCAGGATCGCGTCGGTCACCTGCTGGAACTGGTCCGGATCGGGGCTGGCGCCATCGATGGATTCAAGGATCACATTCCCTACGATACCGAATTCGCACCATGGCTTGCCATTTTCAAAACCCACCGTTACGCTCACTCTGTCGGTGTCCAGCGACACCGTGGAGTCGGAGAACTTGCCGCCGGGGTCTGCGGGCAGTGGGAACTCGGTCTTCTTCACACGCCCTGCCGCCAATAAAAAGATGCGTGTATCATTCTCGTCGATGAAGCCCACCAACCAATGGCTGTGTATCACCGCCGCGCCGGATACTTCAATCTCCTTCTTCCCGTTCACTTCCGACAGGCCGATCAGAGCGACCACGCTTTCCTCACCTTGGCCAGCCACGGTATCCACCAGCTCGAACATCTGGGTGTATGGAGCCTTGCCCAGCAGCCGCTGGGCCCGCAGTGCGTTCATGATGTTGGGGCCATTGGGCTGCTTGGTGGGGTTCTCCGATTCCAGCACTTCCTTGGCGGTAGGCTCCTTGGATACGATGAGCGCCAGGCTTTGGCGGATCTGCCGCACCCGCATCATCGTGTCTATCACCTCGGCCAAGTCCTCCGTGGCCACCTGCTGGCTCATGATCAGCACTTCGGTGTGGCTCCAGTACAGCTCGTTGATAGAGAACTTTTGCATGTTGCGCATGGCGTCCACAATCGTGTCGCCCTCGCACTCCAGATAGCGGGGTATTATCTCGGCTTCCATGCCGCCGGAAGCGTTGGTGGTCTCGGCGGTTACCAGAAACTTTCCGTTGGGCGCACGGTCCACGGCAATGGCGTCTATGAAGATCAGGTCCTCGGTCTCCCGATAATTGGCGCAGCCGCTCAACAGCAAGCCCAGCAGCACGCACAGCGCCATTGCCGCCGCCAGGCTTTTGCGAGGCGCGCTCATGACCCCTCTTTGCGGGTCTGGCGCACGCTGTCCCGCGCGGAGATGTGGCGCGGTCGCATGCGCTGCAGCCACCACGGCGCCCGGATGACGCTGTCCTTGAGCTCCTGGAAATGGAAGTTGCTGGTGCCATACATGTAAGGAATGCCAAAGGATTTCAGCCCTGATAAGTAGATCAGCAGGCCGGACATCCCCAACATCAGCCCATAGAGGCCGATGACCGACGACAGCAGCAGGAACAGCACCCGAAGAAGAAGCGTCGCCGTGGCCAGCCGGGGGATCAGCAGCCCCGTGATGCCGGCAAAGGCCACGACGATGACCGCCGGGGCGCTGATGATCTTGGCCTGCACCGCAGCCTGGCCCAGCACCAGGCCGCCCACGATGCTCAACGATTGGCCCAGAAAGCTGGGCAGGCGCGCGCCGGATTCGCGCAGCAGCTCAAAGGCCACCAGCATCACAAACAACTCTACAACCGTGGGCAGCGGCACACCCTGGCGGGCGGCAAAGATCGAGAGCAGCAGCCCGGTGGGCACCATCTCGTGATGGATCGTGACCAGAGACAAATAGGCTGCCGGTATCATGATTGTCAATATGAAACCCAGGATGCGCAGCAGGCGGCTCAGCGAGCCCATGATGAAGTTGGAGTAATAGTCGTCGTTGGTCTGGAACATTTCCACGAACAGGTGCGGCGCAGTGATCACATAGCTTGTGCCATCCAGTAAAATGGCTACCCGGCCTTCCAGTATCTTGGCCACGACGACATCCGGCCGCTCGGTGTTGCCTATGGTGGGGAACATGGACAGCGGCGAGTCCATGATCATTTCCTCGATGTAGTTGGCGGCCAGAAGACCGTCGATGTCGATGCAGTCCAACCTCTTATTCACCTCGGACAGCACCGCATCGTTGACCAGCTCCTTCAGGTAACACACGGCGCACGTCACGTGGGCGCGCCTGCCAATCTTGCGGAATTCAAACTTCAGGTCAGGGGTCTGCAGGCGGCGGCGGATCAGCGTGGTGCTGACGACCAGCGATTCGTTGAAGCCCTCCCGGGGCCCGCGCAGCACCTTTTCGCCCTCGGGTTCCGAGATGGAGCGGGTCGTCCAATTCTTGGTGTTAAAGCTCAGTGCGCCTTCCATCCCTTCGATGAAAAGCACCGTGTCTCCTGTGGTGATGGCTGCGGCCATTTCGTCCAGCTGCATGTGCCGCGCCGCCTCGTTCACGGATACAACCTCATCGGTCAGCCATTGGCCGATGTCTCCGTGCTGCGGCGGCGCCGCGTGCTGGATGGGTTCCACGATGTGCAGATCGATGATATCGTTGGCCACCATGCCGTTGAGGAAGGCGATGCACACCTGCCTGCCGCCGCACAGAAACTGGCGGCTGACAAAGGTGTCGTCACCCTCAAACAGCGCGGCAAAGGCTGCCATGCCGCAGTCCTGCTGCTCCTGCTTCTTTTTCTTCTCCGGCGCGGGCTTGTCAGACTTGGTGGGCGTATCGGCCTCGTCAGGCTTGTGCTTGCGCAGTATTTTGACCAACCAATTGGGCATGGCGCGCCTCCCAAACATTGCTGGGATTAGATTGTCCAGACCTGTGGCGCAAAATGCAACCAGATATGGAAGAAAACGCTGCGCAGTGAAAAGGAAACGATGTGTGACCAGGCTTACAGTCCATCGCATCCTTGCGATGTATGATGAGCCCATCGACGGAGAGTGAACAGAACTACAGTGGTTGAATCATGGGAAACGAGGTGTTGAGGATGTTGATGACAGGAGACAGAGCGCCGCTCTTTACGCTGATGAACCCCGAGGGCAAGCCGATTTCGCTGGATGATTTCCGCGGCAGCAAGGTTGTCGTGTACTTCTACCCAAAGGACGATACGCCCGGCTGCACCATAGAGGCATGCAGCTTCCGCGACGCTTATGACGACATCCTGGCGGCGGGAGCTGTCGTAGTGGGTATCAGCCCCGACGGCCAGGCTTCCCATGAGCGGTTTCGCAACAAGTACGGCTTGCCGTTCCATCTGTTGAGCGACCCTGACCACGCCGTGGCCGACGCCTATGGCGCATGGGGGAGGACGGGCTTGCCCGGAGAGAGAGGCGAGGGCATCCTGCGCAGCACCTTTGTGTTGGATGCCAATGGCGTCATTAGCCACGTGTTCCCCCATGTAACGCCGGACGACCACGCCATCGAGGTGCTGCTGGCGCTGAACGCCCCATGATATGAAGAGCTGCTTACTTCAGCATATACTGGTTGATATAGATGCAGTGGTTCGCCGGGCTGTAAGGTCCGGCGAACTGCTTTTTAGCGTTTATAAACCCTCAGTCGCTTCGCGACAGCTCCCTTTTCAAGGGAGCTAAGACGTTTGCTTGGACCTTACACCTTGCCTCCCTTAACAAGGGAGGTGGCAGGCCGCGCGCGGCCTGCCGGAGGGTTCTTCTCGCATAGGCTGACTCTGTATAGAAAGCATTTGCTTTTTCCAGTATTACATTCTATAGTGATATTGCGCATCGGGGACGGCACCCATCACAAAAAACGGCATGCGGTCCGCACAAAGGGGGAGACACCCATCGAAAAAAACGTAGCTGTGACGGACGAACAGGGGAACACCTATCAGCCGACCTATCTGCGGCGTGCAAAGGGACTTGTCAAACACGGCAGGGCACGCTGGATGGACGACAACCGCATCTGTCTATCGTGTCCGCCGGAACAAATTACTGTAATTTCGGAGGATAACATGAGCGAAAACCAGGTTACCTACATCAAGGAGCAGATTGAGTTTCTAAAAGCAGAGTTGAACCGTGAGGTTCCGACGAATTTGGATTCGGAGTATCAGCCCGATGCCGCGGCCCGTATTGAGGAATCCCGTAATGGGATGCGCAAGAAAATATTGGAGTTGATGGACCGATTGGCAAATCCTCAGCGGGAGGAACCACAGCAACAGGACACGCAGTATTACCGCAGCCTGCTGGAGCGAATTGTCGGTGACACCGCCGCGCTGGACGCGGCCAAGGAGGCCATCTGCGAGTGCGATGAGGATGAGACCCGCCAGGCCATTATCAGCGAGGCAGCCAGAGACTATGAAAACTCCAAGCGCGAGATTGCCAAGGCCATTCTGGAAAAGCTGACCTGACGAAGCACCCAACTACCAGACCGGCGCCCCGCGGCGCCGGTTTTGTCATACAAATATGATTTATTTCCTCTTTCCATCCTCTGGCAAAACGTTCATAATATCATGGATCACAAAACGTTTCGATATCGGAGGGCACTATGTCACACCTGAAACGACTGGAACAGATGGAGAAGGCCTGTCTGGCCGATTTTTCACTGACCATGCTGGGCGATCACCCCAGCTATTGGGGCAGCCGCGCCGTGCTGCAGATGGAATACGCGCACAAGCTTTCCCAGAGTGAAGGCGGGGCCCACGATGAGGTTGTGCATGCCGCCATCGACACGGCGTGGGCAGCCTTTCAGGGCGAAGGCGCGCTGACCCGTACCGCCTGCGAGGCCGTGGAGCAGGCTCTCACACCGTTGGTTGAGTTGGCCAAGGGCTACCGCCTGCTGTGCATAGGCCATGCCCACATCGACATGAACTGGATGTGGGGCTATGACGAGACGGTCAGCATCACGCTGGACACCTTCCGCACCATGCTGGACTTGATGGACGAATACCCGGACTTCACCTATGCCCAGAGCCAGGCGTCCACCTATCGCATCGTGGAGCAGCACGACCCGGCGCTGCTGCAGCGCATCAAGGCCCGCGTCCGGGAAGGCCGATGGGAGGTCGCGGCGTCCACATGGGTGGAGGCTGACCGCAACATGCCCAACATGGAGAGCATGGCCCGCCACTTCCTGTATACCAAGCAGTATCTGTCTCAACTGCTGGACATCGACCCGGCCAGCCTGAACCTGGACTATGAGCCGGACACCTTCGGCCACCACATCAACGTGCCCGAGGTGCTGTGCGATGGCGGCGTCAAGTATTATTACCACTGCCGCGGCTTCGAGGGCGAGGTGCTGTATAACTGGAAGGCGCCTTCGGGCCGTTCCATCCTGATGTTCCGCGAGCCCACGTGGTACAACTGGGGCATGGACGGCCGCTGCGCGCTGGAAGTGCCGGCCTTCTGCAAGAAGCACGGCCTGACCTCCATGCTGCGCGTGTACGGCGTGGGCGACCACGGCGGCGGCCCCACCCGGCGAGACATCGAGAAGATACTGGACATGAACCGCTGGCCGGTGTTCCCGGTTTTCGAGTTCTCCACCTACGGCGCGTTCTTCCGGGAGGCCGAGGCCAACCGTGACGCCTACGCCACCGTGGAAGGGGAGCTCAATTTCATCTTCGACGGCTGCTACACGACCCAGACCCGCCAGAAGAAGGGCAACCGCCTGGGTGAAGCTGCGCTGGCCGACGCCGAGGGTGTCAGCGCCCTGACCCACGCCGCGCTGGGCACGCCCTATGCCGCGCCGGCCTTCGCCGACGCGTGGAAGAAAGTGCTGTTCAACCAGTTCCACGACATCCTGCCCGGCAGCGGCGTTACGGAGACCCGCGAATATGCCATGGGCCAGTATCAGGAGGCCATGGCCACCGCCAACACCCAGCGCCAGCTGGCCGTGCGGGCGCTGTCCGCCGCGGGCGATACCTCTTCCTTTGCTGTGGACGAGGACACCAGCCGCACCCGCAGCGAGGGCGCCGGCGTGGGCTTCGGCCTGAGCGCCGGCCGCCTGGCCCAGGTGGGCCGCCACGCGGGGCTGCGCCGGCTGTTCACCGTGTACAACCCGCTGCCCTTCGCCCGTTGCGAGGCCGTGCCCGTGACCGTGTGGGACTGGTCGGGCGATCCTAAGCGCATGCGCTGGACCAATGCCCAGGGCCAGGCGCTGGAGCACCAGGTGACCGGCCACGGCAGGAACGACTACTGGGGCCACTTCTACGCCGAGGCGCTGGTGCGCGCGGATGTGCCGGCCATGGGCTATACGACGATTGTGCTGGACGAAGCCGCGCCTGCCGATGTGGGGCCGGCCATCAGGGACCCTCGGGTGTTCCACCCGCAGGAGCTCGTGCTGCGCAACGAGTTCCTTTGCGCCCATGTGTGCCCGCAGGATGGGTTCATCTATTCGCTGGTGGACCTGCGCACCGGCGCGCAATACGCGGCGCCGGGCAAGCCGCTGGGTGTGTTCCAGCGCATAGAGGAGGACACCAGCCGGGGCATGAGCGCGTGGGTTGTGGGGCAATACCGCAAGGTGGAAAGCCTGTGTGACAGCGTGCGCTTCACCGACGTGCAGGTGGGCGAGCATCTGCTGCGCCAGAGCGTGCGCTTTGAGAAGGACTTCGGCAACGACTCGCTGCTGACCGTCACCGTGTCGCTGGACCGCGGCGAGGCCATGCTGCGGCTGGACGCCACCGTGCGCTGGCAGGAGATCGGTACCCGGCAAACGGTTTATCCGCAACTGAATGTGCTTCTGCCGCTGAACTATGCCTGTGACAAGGTGCGCTATGACGTGCCCATGGGCGTCAGCGAGCGCCCCAAGCTGGACCACGACGTGCCTGCCCAGAGCTTCGGCGTGGCGCTGGCCCAGGGCGGCCGCTCGCTGATGCTGGTCAACGACAGCAAGTACGGCTATCGCGCGAGCAAGGAGGGTTTGTCGCTCACGTTGATCCGCTCCTCCGATGAGCCCGACCCGTGGCCGGAGGTTGGCGAGCACCGCATCCGCATGGGCATCGCCCTGGTGGAGGACGACGCGGCGGCACAGGTGGCGCTGTCGCAGGCCTTCAACCACGGTCTTTCCGTGGCGGCGGCAAAGGCCCACGGCGGTACGCTGCCGGCCAGGGCTGCGCTGCTGGAGCTCAGCGGCGGCGTCGCTTTGTCCGCGGTGAAGCTCTCCGAGGATGGCGCCGGCCTGATCGTGCGCTATTACGAGCTTCAGGGCAAGAGCGGCGAGGCGGAGCTCAAGTTCCATGGCGTGCCCAAGAGCGCCTGCGCGGTCAATGTGCTGGAGCAGCAGGTGGGCGGCGACGTAACCGTGGAAGGCAATGCCGTGCGCTTTGGCTATCGGGCCAATGGTGTGGGGAGCATCAAGGTTCTGTTCTGATCGTCAAAGGGTAAAGCAAAGGCGCGGCCGGTTCGGTCGCGCCCTTCGTGTAGCTGTTACGGCTTGCGGGCGCAAAAAGACGCGCCCCTTACGATTTGTTCGTTGACGGTCTCCAGTTCGAACCAATCCATGGTGAATCCGGCGGCGGTCAGCTCCCGCAGGTAGCCTTCGCGGCTGCGGGGGCGGGCAGCCAGCAGCGGCACCCAGACTTCCACATCGCCGCTGGGGCCTTGCGCGGTTCGCGCTTCCGGCGTGTCCAAATCCAGGTTGTACATCTGTTTCCACTGCTCTACGCTGTCCACCGTGCCTTCCCAGGCCTCCGCCCCATAGCTCTCCCGGAAGAACAGCATCGGCGCGCCGGGGGCCAGGCAGCCATGGGCGTTGCGCAGATAGGCCGCACGGTCAGCATCGGTGATCAGCATGTGCAGGCCCATGACGTCCAGCGCCGCGTCATAGGAGCCTTCCATGGCTTCCCGAACCATGTCCAGCCGCGAAACCGTAGCGTTGGGGCAGCCGGCCAGCGCTTCTCGCGCCCGTTCCAGCGCTGAGGGCGCGATATCCACGCCGTGGTAGACGCACCCCAACTGAGACAGGATCACGCCGGACGCGCCCTCGCCGCAGGCGAACTCGACGACGCGCTTGCCGGCCAGCCCATAGGCCGCGACCCAGCGCTCCAGCATGGCGCGCAGGGCCTCGTCCTCAGGCCCGTGGCCCCAGCGCACGGCGCCGGCAGCGTAGGCTTTGCGGTAGCGGTCCTCATAGGCCTCGTAGTAGAGCTTGTCTTCCATGGCAGCCTCCCTTCACCTTGTCGTGAGACACAAAACCGCCCGGCAACGCGACGGGCGGTCAAAAAGCGGGGTGATGTGTGCCGGCTCTCAGGCCTCGACCGTATTCACGGCCGGCTGTGGGGCGGCTTGTTGGTCCTTGGGCTTCCTGCGGCGGGGGCGGCGCTTGGCCTTGGGCTTGTCGGCCGGCGGGTTTTGCTGGTTTTGATCCTGCTGCGCGGTTTGCGCCGACGGCGCTGCCGCGTCGCCCTTCTCGTTGGTCAGCGTGACCTTGGTGTGGTGCTGGATGCGGGACATCGTCCGGGTGTCCTTCTTTTCCACCAGCGTGATGGCCTTGCCGGTTTTGCCCATGCGGCCGGTGCGCCCGATGCGGTGCACGTAGTGCTCGGCATTCTTGGGCACGTCATAGTTGAACACCACGTCCACGCCGGTGATGTCCAGCCCGCGGGAGGCCACGTCGGTGGCCACCAGCACGTTGAGCGCGCGCTCCTTGAACCGGGCCAGTATCATGTCGCGGCGGTACTGCTCCATGTCGCCGTGGATGCCCTCGGCGCGGATGCCGCGGCGCTTGAGCTTGCCAACCAGCTGATCCACCTTGATCTTGGTGTTGCAGAACACCAGCGCCAGGCCGGGCTTGTGCTGCAGAATCAGGTCTGCCAGATCGGTGCTCTTGCTCTGCTCGGTGGTCTCCATATAGCTCTGCTCAATGGTGTCTACCACGGGACGCTTAAGCTCGATGCCCACGAACAGCGGCTCCCGCTGGTATTGCTTTGTCAGCTCCAGAATCGGCGGGGGCATTGTGGCCGAGAACATCAGCGTCTGGCGCTTGTTGCTGGTGTAGCTTAAGATCTCCTCGATGTCCTCGCGGAAGCCCATGTCCAGCATCTCATCGGCCTCATCCAGCGTTACCATGCGCACGCCGAACACGCGCAGGGAGCGCCGGCGCAGGTGGTCCAGCACACGGCCGGGGGTACCCACGACCATGTGCACGCCGGCGGCGAGCTTGGCGTTCTGCGGGCCCATGGCCGTGCCGCCGTACATGCTCATCACGCGGAAGCCTTCCATGTGGGAGGAGAGCTTCAGTACCGATTCGGTGATCTGCTGAGCGAGCTCCCGGGTGGGGGCCAGAACCAGCGCCTGAACGCGGTCATCCTTTAAGTCGATGCGCTCCAGCATGGGGACCGCGAATGCGGCGGTCTTGCCGGTGCCGGTCTGGGCCTGGCCGATCACGTCGCGGCCCTCGAGTATGGCGGGTATCGTCTGTTCCTGTATCGGTGTGGGCTTGTCATAGCCCATGGCGGCGATGGTTTGATTCATCGGCGTGCTCAAGATTTCCATGTAATTCATGTTAGCGGTCAATACTTCCTTTTCATTTGGTCGTTGCGTTGGTCTTTTTTGTCGGACAAATGCCCATAAAAAACGGGATGCTTCGCCGCTGTGATCAGCAAAGCTCCCGGCACATGGCGCGATATGGATGCTCCTTTGCAGCAATGGAGTTTTGCAGGCGTACCGATTTCAACATGCTTAGAATAACACAATTGCGTCCATATGGCAAGCGACAAACAGGCCGCTGCTAAATATGGTATCTACCTTTCCATTGCCAACAAATTCTGGTATATTTCTCATAGCATCGACAAGGCCACGGGGGAGAATCATGAGTAAACTGTACTTCCGCTACGCGGTGATGAACGCCGGCAAATCCACGCAATTGCTGCAGATCGCCTATGACTATGAGCACAACAACCACAAGCGCGTGCTGGTGCTCAAGCCCGGCAATGACACCAAGGAGGGCTGGTATGTCATCAGCCGCCTGGAAAATGGGCAGATCAAGCGCAGCGCTGACTTTTTGATAGACGTGAACGGCCCCGAGGGCGCTCTGTATCAGCGCATAGAGGCGGAGATGGGTGACAACCCCCCGGCGGTGGTGCTGATCGACGAAGCGCAGTTTTTAAGCCGCGCCAACGTGTGGGACCTGACCCGTGTGGTGACTTATCTGGACGTGCCGGTCATCTGCTTCGGCCTCAAGGTGGATGCCTTCGGCAACCCCTTTGAGGGCAGCAGCGTGCTCTTCGCGCTGGCACAGGATGTGGAAGAGGTCACGACCCGGGCCATCTGCCGGCTCAGCCGCAAGCCCCGCAAGGCGACGATCCATCTGCGCCTGGTGAATGGTGTCCCGGTGTTCGCCGGGGAGCAGGTGGCCATCGAGAACGACGCCGACATCCGCTATCTGCCGGTGTGCCTGCAGGAGTACATCCGCCTGCGGGATGGCCGCGCCAAGCTGGATGAGGCCGGGTACGCCTATGAATAGCTTCAAGGCATGAATTCAGTTTGTGTTACATCCAATCGCCGCCATCTGGCGGCGATGCTCGCCACTCTGTGGCGACCGGCTTTGCTCCTATAGCGGCATAGCCGCCATCCCGCAAAGCCTGCGACAAAAAACCGGAAAAAAGCCATAGTCCGAATCGTTGACAGTAGCGCGGCGGGCGCATATAATACGGATAAATATTGCGAAAACGCGATGACGGGGAACCAGAGGTCAAACGCTTTATCAGAGAGCCGCCGGGTGGTGCGAGGCGGCAAGGCCACATCCTCCCACTCACCCCCGAGCAGCCAACCGAAGGCATGTCGCCATGGCGACAAAGCATCGCACCTGTGCGACGCTGGTCCGTAGGCTTGGACGGTTGCCCACCGTGAACCGGGCAGGGCATGGGGAGCCGTGCCCGGCAGAGATGGGGCGTTTCGCCTCAATCAGAGTGGTACCGCGAAGGACTTTCGCCTCTGGCAGGGGAGAAGTCCTTTTTTGTTACCCAAAAATCGAGAGACGAGGGGTACAACATGGATCAGATGCAGATGCTGGACATTACGATTGGCGCGTTGCTGGAGCAGAGGGCGCGGGAATTCCCGGACCTGGACGCGGTCGTCTATCCCCACCAGGGCATCCGCTGGAGTTGGCGGGAGTTCGACGAGTTGTGTGACCGCGCGGCGAGGGGCTTTATGGCCATGGGCATCCGCAAGGGCGACCATGTGGCCATCTGGGCCACCAACCACCCGGAATGGCTGGTGTGCCAGTTCGCCACGGCGAAGATCGGCGCGGTTCTGGTCACAGTCAACACGAACTATAAGATCTTCGAGGCCGAGTATCTGCTCAAGCAATCCGACAGCACCACGCTGGTGCTCATCGAGGGCTTCAAGGACAGCGACTACGCCGGCATCATAGGCCAGCTGTGCCCGGAGCTCGAGGGTTCCGAGCCCGGCCGGCTGCGCTCGGAGCGCTTCCCGTATCTGAAAAATGTCGTGATGATCGGCGAGCGCCGCAAGCCCGGCATGTATCTGTTCGACGACCTTTACGCCATGGCCGATGCCGTGAGCGTGGAGCAGCTCCGCGAGCGCGAGAGCACGCTGGACGCCCACGACGTCATCAACATGCAGTACACGTCCGGCACCACGGGCTTCCCCAAGGGTGTCATGCTGACCCATTACAACATCATCAACGACGGCAAGATGATCGGCGACTGCATGAAGTTCACCGAGAGAGACCGCCTGTGCATCCCCGTGCCGCTTTTCCACTGCTTCGGGTGCGTGCTGGGCGTTATGGCCAGCGTGACCCACGGCGCCACGATGGTCATGGTGCATTACTTCCAGCCGGTGCCGGTGATGCAGGCCATACAGATGGAGCGCTGCACGGCGGTGCACGGAGTGCCAACGATGTTCATCGCCATGCTGGAGCACAAGGATTTCGCCAACTACGATTATTCCTCGCTGCGCACCGGCATCATGGCCGGCTCGCCGTGCCCCATCGCCGTGATGAAGCGCGTGGTCAGCGACATGGGCGCGTCAGAAATCACGATTGCCTACGGGCAGACCGAATCCTCCCCGGTGGTCACACAGACCCGCACCCACGATCCATTGGAGAAGCGCGTGTCCACCGTGGGCCAGATGCTGCCCAACATGGAGGTCAAGATCGTCCACCCTGAGACCTGGGCCGATCTGCCGCCCAACACCCAGGGTGAGATCGTGGCGCGGGGATTCATGGTCATGAAGGGCTACTACAAAATGCCCGAGGCCACTCGCCTGGCCATCGATGAGAACGGCTGGCTGCACACCGGCGACCTGGGCATGATGGACGAGGATGGGTATTTCAAGATCACCGGCCGGCTCAAGGACATGATCATTCGCGGCGGCGAGAACATCTACCCCCGGGAGATCGAAGAGTTCCTGTACACCCACCCGGCGGTCAAGGATGTTCAAGTCGTAGGCGTACCCGATAAAGTATACGGCGAAGAGGTCATGGCCTTCGTGATCCCCAAGGAGGGCATAGAGATCACCGGCGAGGAGCTGGTGCAGTACACCCGCGAGCGCCTGAGCCGCCATAAGGCCCCCCGCTATGTGCAGTTCGTGCACGAGTATCCGATGACGGCCAGCGGAAAGATTCAGAAATACATTCTGCGGGAGATGGGCGTGTCGGCGCTGAACCTGCAGGCCGACGCGGCGATTGAGACGGCGTAATGAATCGGCTGGAGGGCTGGGTTTTTGCCTGCCCTCTCGCTTGCTCATCTAAATTGCGGGACCGCAAAAGGCATAGTATAATATCCCAATACACGATGCTTTCTGTGGGAGAACCAGTATGATCAATCAAGAGCTTTACGAGCAGCTTTGCGCCGATGTCCTACCGATTTTCAGGAGTATCCCTGGGGCGGGCAGATACGCCATCACGCTGGGCGGTTCCCACGGCAAGGGCCTTTCCGACCAGCGCTCCGATTTTGATTTCCGCGTTTATTATGATGCCTCTGTGGAAGGCAGCGCGTGGGACGGCATCTGGAATGATCTGAACCGCAGCATTGCGAAGTGGAAGGCGCAAGGCGTGGAGATCGACGGGGTTTGGTCTCGCAGCATCGGCGATGTTGATAAGGAGCTGGAGGGTTGGTTAACCGGCAAAGGCTCCGCCGTGCCGTACGTTTGGACTGTGTGGGGCTATCATTTTTTAACCGATATTTATAACCAGGCCATCATCGAGGATCCCTTCGGCGTGGTGCAGGGCTGGAAGGACCGTATGAAAACCTATCCCGACACCCTGCGGGACGCCATATTGAAAAAACACGGTGACTCGCTGCGGTATTGGAGGGCGGACTACCACTACTACAACAAGTGCGTTCGGCGGGACCATGTGTTCATGGCATCCATCACAACAAGGCTGATGCACGATGTCATGCAGGTCGTCTACGCGCTGAATCGGTTCTATTATCCTGGTGATGGACACAACCTGGCATTCACGCAATCGTTTCCTTTGAAGCCCGAGGGGTTGGAGGAGCGCGCGGTCAAAATACTGTACCCCGGCAATACTCCGGACTGTTTGGACAGGCAATATTGGGATATGGTTGCTCTGATTGACGATGTGCTTAAGCTTGTTTGACAAAGTGTTCTTATGACAAAGTGAACTTGAATAGAGAATACATAGGTGTTACATATATGGCAAATACCCGGATAACGGTTAGATATCGGCAGAGCAAGCTGATACCACTATACTTCGTCTGCCTTCTCTTTCTTGGTCTCCTCACAACTCCCTTCTTATTGGGGGAATCCGTTGTCTATCAATGCCTGTCTGCGTTTCTGATCGCCGTTATGGTCTTTCTCCTGATTATGGGGTTAGGGAGAAGAATGAAAACCCTGGAAATTCGGAACGATCAAATTCTCATACAGACTTACTTGGGCCATCAGCATGTATTCGCAGTCCAGGATCTTTATGCGATACAGAAGATCGGATTGTCATATCGGGACTTCCAGCGGATGAAAGTGGTTGTGTTTCAGCATGCAGCGAATCTGGAAGATATTCTGACATGCCTGCTAAACGCACTCGGTATAAAGAACACCCCAGAAGCACTGCACCATCTGCTCAACTCGAATTCCGTTATGTTCACCAGCGAAGAAAATTGTAATGCAAGCATTGACGCAGATGCCAAGACGCAGAGAGTGCTTTTTCCCGTCATCGTTGGCCTGGTGCTTTTGCTGTTTGGCAGCATCTTTTATGGCATGGTCAAAGACCATAGTTCGGTGATCTGGGCGATTGGCGTTATGCTTTTTGCTGGGCTTATGACTTTTTGTTCGATCTTCTTTGAGAAAAGAATCGAGGCCATACGGGGCAAAGCAAAACGAGCCTTTGCCAATATTCTGATGTATGCCGCATGTATAATTCTATCTGTTATAATATCCATAGGCGTATACCATTTGTTTCTGGTTTTCGGTATCGATTTGCTCACGGTGCGTTTCTGAAAAGCCCAACTACAAAGGAGCCGGCCATGATCTCCGTTCGTGAAGCCATAGACGCGTTGGAAAGTTCCCCGGTCATCGCGGCGCTCAAGACCGCCGACGCCGCCCAGGCGGCGGCGCAATCGCCGGTGCTGGTAGCCTTTGTGCTGGGCGGCAGCATACTCTCCATGGGCGACATCGTGGATACACTGCAGGGCAGCGGCAAGCTGGCCTTCCTGCATATGGACCTGATAGAGGGCATCGGCCGCGACGAGGCCGCGCTGGAGTACGCCGTGAAGACCTGGCAGCCCTCGGGCATCATCACGACCCGGGCACAGCTGGTACGCCAGGCGCGGGAGTTGGGCCTCGTGGCGGTGCAGCGGGTGTTCCTGCTGGATTCGGCTTCCATCCGCAGCGGCGTGCAGCTCATCGACCAATGCCGGCCGGACCTTGTGGAGGTCATGCCCGGCGTCATCCCAAAGGCCATCGGCCAGTTCCGCGTGGCCGGCCGGCCGGTCATCGCCGGCGGCATGGTCACGACCCGCTCTGAGGTCATCGACGCGCTGGCCGCCGGTGCGTTGGCCGTCAGCACCAGTAGCCGGGAATTATGGTATGAATAATCGCAGGCTTTGCGGGATAGCGGCTTTGCCGCTATAAGAGCAAAGCCGGTCATCGCCTTCGGCGATGAGCATCGCCGCCATTTGGCGGCGATTGGATGTCGCGTTAGGGTTTGCGTCCTGTACGCATGTTTATAGGTGAAGTATGAATATCCTTGTCATCAACTCCGGCAGCTCTTCCTTCAAGTATCAGCTCTTCGACATGCGCACCGAGGCTGTCGTGGCAAAGGGCTTGGCCGAGCGCATTGGCCTGGAGGGCTCCAGCCTGCGGCACAGCGCCGCCGGGCGCACGGTGACGCTGGAGCGGGCGCTGCCCACCGTGAGCGATGCCATCGCGCTGATGCTGGAACAACTGGCAGGGGAGGGCGGCGCACTGCGCTCGCTTTCGGACATCGACGCCGTGGGGCACCGCGTGGGCCACGGCGGCGACTATTTCCCTGCTTCCGTGGCCATCAACGACAACGTCATGGCCAAAATGCGGGAGCTGACGCCGCTGGTGCCGCTGCACCAGCCGGCCTTTCTGCGGGGCATCGAGGCCTTCGCGGCGGCGCTGCCGGCGGTGCCACAGGTGGCGGCCTTCGATACGGCCTTTCACCAGACCATGCCCCCGCGGGCGTGGACCTATGGCCTGCCCGACAAGCTGTGCCGGCGGTATCGCATCCGGCGCTACGGCTTCCACGGCTCCTCTCACCGCTATGTCAGCGAGCGGGCCATCGCGCTGCTGGGCCGGGCGGCGCAGGGCACGCGCATCATCACGTGCCACCTGGGCAGCGGCGGGTCTCTCGCGGCGGTGAAGGACGGCCGCTCGGTGGACACGACCATGGGCCTGACGCCGCTGGAGGGCATCGTCATGGGCACCCGCTGCGGCGATGTGGACCCTTCCGTCGTTGAATATCTGATGAAGACCGAGGGCATGAGCATCGGCGAGACCATGGCCGTGCTGCAGAAGCGCTCAGGCCTGCTGGGCCTTTCTGGCATTAGCCCAGACATGCGCGATGTGCTGGCCGCCGAGGCGGCGGGCAACGCGCAGGCCCAGGCCGCCGTGGATGTATACTGCTACCGCGTGCGCAAGACCATCGGCGCCTATGCCGCGGCGCTGGGCGGGCTGGACGCGGTGGTGTTCACCGCCGGTGTGGGTGAGAACAGCGCTGCCGTGCGCCAGCGTTGTGTACAGGGTCTGGATTTCCTGGGCGTGGCGCTGGACGAGGACAAAAACAGCCAGGCCGCGGGCGAGGCCGACATCTCCGCCCCCGGCGCGAACGCCCGGGTGTTCGTGATCCCCACCAACGAGGAGCTGGTCATCGCCCGGGATACGGCGAAAATCGTTCAAATAAAGTGCTAGAAAATTGATAAACAGCAGAAGAGTTGTCAAGACGACCAAATCACCAAGGCGCATCAGCGCCGAGGGGTGAATTGCAACTTTAATCGCCGCACCTCCGACAACGAACTACAATGTCGTTGAAAAGACCTGATCTGGCGTCTTGTATCCCAAACTTCTTCTGGGATAAAGGTTCATCCATCGCTGAATCCGTAGAATGTCCTGTTCCGAGAAAGTGCTGATTCGCGACCCTTTGGGTATAAATCGCCGAATCATGCGGTTTGCGTTCTCGTTACTGCCACGCTCACAAGCACGGTACGGATGGGCATAATAGATAGTGGTACGCTTGGCTCCCTCTGT
>JAEYPH010000118.1 GCA_023410875.1 Bacillota bacterium
CGCAGCAACGAGGTGATCCCCGAGATCATGGGCGCCGTGGAAGACCCCGAATTGCACCCGCAGCCGCCACAGAAGCCCGAACATTGCCCGGCCTGCGGAAGCCAGGTCGTGGCCCAGGGGGCGCACCTGTTCTGCCCCAACGGGCTGGGCTGCCCGCCTCAGGCCGTCAGCCGCCTGGTGCACTATGCCTCGCGCAACGCCATGGACATCGAGACGTTCTCCGACAAGACAGCCGAGATGTTCTTCCACGACCTGCACCTGCGGGACGTCAGCGACCTTTACGCGGTGGATCGCGC
Source organism: Bacillota bacterium (assembly GCA_023410875.1). Lineage (GTDB taxonomy): Bacteria > Bacillota > Clostridia > Christensenellales > UMGS416 > JAEYRA01. The sequence goes on from JAEYPH010000118.1 coordinate 297, forward strand.
GAGCTTGCTGACGCTGCAAGGGTTTGGTGGGAAAGAGCAGAAGCGCGCCGACAACCTGCTGCAGGCCATCGAGCGCAGCAAGCGCCCGGAGCTGCACCGGTTCCTCTATGCCCTGGGCATCCCCGGCGTGGGGGAGAAGACCGCCCGCGACATCGCCAAGACCTTCGGCTCCTTTGACGCCGTGCGCCATGCCACGGTGGAGCAGTTGCTGACCATAGAGGGCGTCGGCGGCATTGTGGCCCAGTCGGTCGTGGATTTCTTTGCCGACGAGCACACCGCCGCCACGCTGGACAGACTCCTTTCGTTGGGCGTAGCTCCCCAACAAGAAGAGGCGAAGCCTCCTGCTGCTGATGATGACGGAGGCGCGCTGGCCGGCAAAACCGTCGTGCTGACCGGCACGCTGCCGAGCTTAAGCCGCAAGCAAGCCGAGGAGTTTATCCTCAAGCACGGCGGCAAGACCAGCGGGAGCGTATCCGCCAAGACCAGCTTCGTGCTGCTGGGGGAGGACGCCGGCAGCAAATACGACAAGGCCGTGGCGCTGGGCATCCCCTGTGTCAGCGAAAAGGAGTTCCTGCGGATGATTGGGGAACACCCATGAACGGCGTGGGCAAGCTGACCAACGAGCAATTGGCGCAGATCATACTCTCGGAACTGACGCCCCGCCGCGACGACGTGGTGCTGCGCCCGGGGATCGGCGTGGATTGCGGCGCCATCCGCAGCCACGGCCGCGTCGTCGTTTTTTCCGCCGATCCCATCACCGCCGCCAGTGCCGACGCCGGTCGCCTGGCCGTGCACGTGAGCCTCAACGACGTGGCCGCCGCCGGCGCCGAGCCCGTGGGCCTGCTGCTGGTCGTGCTGGCCCCGCCGGGCACCGAGGCTTCGGCGCTGGGCGAGCTCGTGCGCCAGGCCCAGACCGAGGCCGCGGCGCTGGGCGTGGAGATTCTGGGCGGACATACCGAGTTCACCGACGCCGTGACCCGCACGGTGCTGTGCACCACGGCCATCGGTCTGGCCCCGGAGGGCGGGCAGGTGTTCTCCGCCGCCGGCGCTCGGCCCGGCCACGCGCTGGTGCTCACCAAGTGGGCGGGCATGGAGGGCACGGCCATCGTGGCCTCAGATGCCCTACAATTCGCTGAGCGAGTGTTAAGTCGTGACGAAGTCACCTTTGCCCGGTCGCTGACCCAGCGGCTCAGCGTGGTGCCCGAGGGCCGCATGGCCGCCGCCATCGGCGTGACAGCCATGCACGACGTGACCGAGGGCGGCGTGCTGGGCGCGGCGTGGGAGATGGCCCAGGCCAGCGGCTGCGGCGTCACCGTGGATGCCGACGCCGTGCCGGTGCTGCCCGTAACGGCCAAGCTGTGCGCGGCCCGCGGTGTGGAACCGCTGCGACTGATCTCCTCGGGCTGCATGATGATGGCCGCCGTAGACGGCCCCGCTGCCGTGGCGGCGCTGCGGGCCGCTGGCATTGAGGCCAACGTCATCGGCGCATTCACAGATGGCGATTGCAGGGTCGTGCGCGCCGGCGTTGCCGGCCCCATGGACCCGCCCGCCGCCGACGAACTGTTCAAGCTGCTGCCTTAGGCAGCAGGCCTTAAGGAGGTTGCCATGCTACCTTTCCCGCTGTCCGAATCCGACGAGGAAAAGCTTTACAAACTGCTCTCCCGCTCCGCCGATGCGACCGGGGAGGAGAAGAACGATAAAACTGCCGCCGCCGACAGCCATCTGGAGGCGTGGCGCTTCGCCTGCAGCCTGATGGACTATCACAAGACGCCCGTGGAGCCGCTTCTGCGCGCCGTGGGGCTGCAGGAGCCCGGCGAATGGGCGCTGGCCGTGGTGATGGACCTGGAAGAGGCCGTGGAGGCCGATGCAAAATACTACCCCGAGCTGCTGAATTTCTGCTCGGAGTTCGTGCAGCGCACCGACGGTACCGACGGCGTGCTGGTCTATTTGCTGCGCATGAGCCGGGCGCAGGCCCATGCCCAGCAGGGCAATGTGCTGGCAGCCGACATGGAATATGACGCGCTGACCCGCGACACGCCCCAGGTGCCCGACGGCTGGGTGCTCTGGTCGGAACTCTATATTCAGCCGGAGCACGATGAGCTGCTGCCCAAAGCCGTCGCCGTTTTGGAGAGGGCGCGCCAGGTGGCGGGCATGGAGGACCGCGCCGTGGTACTGGAGCCACTGATGGACCTCTATGAACTGCTGGAGGAATTCGAGAAGGGTGAGGAAATCGCCGCCGAGCTGGATGATCTGGCGGCCCGGCGGGTGCAGGAGCACGGTCACGATCATGAGCACCACGATCACGGCCATGGGCACGGCGAGGTTTGCGGCTGCGGACACGACCACCATCACGACCACCATCACGACCACCACGATCATCACGGGCATGTCCACGGGCCGGACTGCGGCTGCGGGCATGATCACCATGAGCCCCACGTAGAAGCCGAGACGCCCGGCCGCAATGACCCCTGCCCCTGCGGCAGCGGCAAGAAGTACAAGAAGTGTTGCGGAGCTTGACGGGAGGCTGCCATGGAAGAGTGGAGGTTTGACACCGTTCTGCGGCAGGTGGATGACAAGGACGCCGCCTTCATTGAGATTCCCTTCGATGTGCCACAGACCTTCGGAGCCAAGCGCGTCAAGGTGGTTGCCACCTTCGACGGCGAGGAATACCGTGGCTCTATCGTGACCATGGGAGGCGGCGCGTTCATCTTGGGTGTACCCCAGGCAGTGCGCCGCGCCATCGGCAAGGGCCCTGGCGACACGGTGGCCGTGGTTTTGCGCCGGGATGAGCAGCCCCGCGTCGTGACGCTGGGCGACGACGCCCGCGCGGCGCTGGACGCCGACGAGGCCGCCCGCGCTGCCTTTGATGCGCTTAGCTACTCTCACCAGAGACAGTATCACCTGTGGATAGAGGAAGCCAAGACCGACGCCACGCGACAGAAACGCATCCAATCCATGGTGGAGAAGCTGAAACAGGGAAAGACGCACAAATAACATACATGGCGGCAGCATTCATAGAAAATGACAAACCCTGACAGTTTCCTGTCAGGGTTTGTGATATAATGGCGATATTTCCATGTGCCGGAGGACATTGTCATGGCAAAGGACCGATCGCTGGCCATAATAGCCCTGCTGGAGGCCTGCGGGCAGCTCAAGGCTCGGGAGCTGGCCACCGCGTTGGGCGCGTCGGAGCGCACGATTTACCGCGACGTGGACGCGCTGAGCGCCGACGGACTGCCCATCCGCGCCGACGCCGGCCCTCAGGGCGGCTATACGTTGGGCGAGGGCGGGGGAGAGTTGGGGTGTGACGGCGTGCTGGCGCTGCTCCTAAGCGGCGTGGCCGCGCCGGCCCGGCAGGCTGAGGCGCTGGCCGCGGAGCTCACACGCGCGCTGGCCGCGCTGGCCGGCGAAGCGCCGGAATATGTCGTAGAATTGCGTCGCCTGTCCCAGGCGCTGCTGTTCACCGCCGATGGCTGGCCGGCACAGAACGCGCCGGATGCCCGGCTCATGGCTTTGCGGCAGGCGGCGCTTAAGCGCCGGCGGGTGCGCCTGAACGCAGGGGGCCAAACCGTGGACGCCCGGCCCTATGGCCTTGTGTGCGACGGCCTGCGCTGGTATCTGGTTTTTCATGATGAAGAGACGGGCAATGAGAGCGTGCTGCCTTGCGAGGGCATCGGGGCTGTGGAGCCGCTGGAGGGCGGCTTCGAACTGCCCGAGGGCTTCTCGCTGGAGAGTTCCTGGCAGCATTGGCGGCGGCGGTCCAGCGCGGCCTTCCCGGTCATCGTGGAGCTACGCAGCCCCGCCGACGCCGCGGGCCTCACCGTATTGAATCAGCGCCAAAGCGCCGACGGCGTCGTCGTGACGGCGGGCTTCGCCGACTGGCAGCAGGCCTGCCTCCGGCTCTTCGAGCTCAGCGACCGCGCCCGGGTGCTCATGCCCGCGGTGGTGCGCGATGAGGTGGCCGCCCGCGTGCGCGCGGCGGCGGCGCTGCAGGCGGTGTAGCCGCTATTGGCGGCCTTCCAGCGCTGCGCTGATGGCTTCGAACACCCAGGCCGTGCTGCGGCCGGCTTCCGCAGCGTCGGTTAGCATACCTTCCTCATACCAGCGATGTCCCAGCGCCACGGCTTCTGGATAATCGGCTCTCCAAGTGCCGATCAGGCGGCTGGCCGCTTCAAAGCCCAGGCGCAGCGCCCGTTCGGTGTGCAGCACCGCGCTTATCGCCCCCAAGCCCGGCAGCGGCCCTTCGATTTGCAGGTTCTTGGATGCGATGAAGGGCATGGCCGCCGAATGGGCGGCGCTGCCGGCCCAGCCGTCGCGGGCGGCATAGCGCAAGCCGCGCACGTTGCTCATGACCAGCGCACCCATGCACAAAGGGCACGGCTCCACCGTCGTATAGAGCGTGCAGCCGCGGATGTTCGGGTGGTCGTGGCCGCTCACCTGCAGCAGCGCGTTGAGCTCGGCGTGGCTCAGCTTGCTCCAGCAGATGTGGCCCTGGGGCGCCTCATGCTCCCACTGGCGGCTGCGCCCTCGGGCGATGACGGCGCCGGTTTCGTCGGCCAGCGCCGCGCCGATGGGGATGGAGCCGCCCATGTAAGCGTCCCACGCCTCCTCGAAAGCCGCCTGCCACGGCAGGGTAAGGTCTTTCCACTTCAACTTCCCATTCCTCCCTCAAACCCGCTCAGTCGTCATATTTCTTGAGTAGGTCGTCCAGTGCCTCCCGCAGCAGCACGGCTTCGCCCATGCCTTCCTTCTTGGCCAATGTGCTCAGACGCTGCAGCTGCTCATAGGTGTAGTGGCTGGTCTTGGTCACCAACTTCTCTTCGCGGCTCAGGCACACGCGGCTGCGGCCACCGGCCTTTGCGCGGAACAGCGCACCCTCGGCCTTGCGGATGATCTCGGCGGTGCGGCTCCCATCCTCCGGGCAGCACGAGATGCCCACGCTCAGTTCCACCGTCATCGTGCAGTTGCGCACATGGCGCTCCACGCCGAAGGACTCCCGCAGGCGCTCCAGCTTCAGGAAGGCGCTCTCCTTCTCGGTTTCCTGCATCAGCACGGCGAATTCATCGCCGGCGTAGCGGTACACGCGGGCCTCCGGCAGGCCCTCACGCAAATGGTCGGCCACCGAGCGGATAACCTCGTCGCCGACCTCGCGACCATAGAGCTCATTGACCTTCAGAAAATGATCGATGTCCACCATGGCCAGCGAAAGATCGGCACAGGCCTCAGTGGCGCGGGCGGCCATCTGTTCCAGGTCCTTCACGAAGCAGCCGAAGTTTCTAAGGTCGGTCAGCTTGTCCAGATGGCTTGGGGCGGTGTTTTCTTCCATGGTTATGCTTCCTCCCATCGCGGCATCTTGTCGAGTGTTCGCATGGTGGAAGCATAATTAAATCGGCATTATTTGTCAATACATATAATGAAGTATTATAGAAGAATAAGACAGGGTAAAATTGCTCGACCAATGAGCACTGCAGCTTGTCTATGAACCGGGTAAATCGTAGAACTCAGTAAGAAAAAAATGGGTGACCGAAGGTTTCCAAAGGGCGATCGGAAAGCCCTTTGGTCGCGCCCGTGGGCACGAAATCCTTCGCTATTCGCCAAGCGCGACAGCATAGTGAGGCTATAGACGACCCTCTATAACAGCACGCACAGCATCAGCGGAGACCTGCAGTTTGGCCTGCTCCTGGGCGGTCAGCGGCACATCCAGCAGCCGCTGCACGCCGCCGCGGCCTACAATGGCCGGCAGCCCCAGGCACACGTCCCGCTGGCCGTATTGCCCCTGCAGCAGCGAGGACACGGTCAGCACGGCGTTTTCGCCCCGCACCACCGCCTGGGCGATGCGCAGCACGGCCATGGCCACGGCGTAATACGTTGCGCCCTTGCCTTCTATGATGCGATAGGCGGAATTGCGCACATCCTCAAAGATGCGGTCCAACTCCCGCTGCTCGGCGCCCCGGCCACAGGCTGTACACCACACGTCCAGCGGCAGGCCGCCCACGTTGGCGGTGCTCCACAGCGGCAGCTCCGTGTCTCCGTGCTCGCCCACGACCATGGCGTGCACGTTGCGCGGGTCGATGTCGTAATGCTCGCCCAGCAGATATTTGAGCCTGGCCGTGTCCAGCACGGTGCCCGAGCCCAGCACCCGCTGCGCCGGGAAGCCCGAAAGCTTCCACGCCGCGTATGTCAGTACGTCCACCGGGTTGGTCACGACCAGCAACACGCAGTCGGTGTTTACCTTTACAATCTCGCCGATGATCTCCCGGAATACGGCGATGTTCTTCTGGGCCAGGTCCAGGCGGGTCTCGCCGGGCTTTTGCGCCACACCCGCGGCGATCACGACCAGCGCCGCGCCGGCCACGTCAGCATAGTCGCCGGCATGGATCTCCACAGGCTGGGCGAAGGGCATGCCGTGGTTTAAATCCATGGCTTCGCCCTGGGCGCGCTTTCGGTTCACATCCAGCATCACGATCTCGCTGAACAGCCCGCTGCCCATCAGCGCGAAGGCCGATGTGGAGCCCACGAGGCCGCAGCCGATGACGGCGCATTTCTTACTATTGAGCATAGCAGACTCCTTTGGTCAATTTCCTGTATGGATGAAATTGGCTGCTTCCGCAGGGGCCCCTGAAACCGATACTAGTATGGCCGATTTGCGCGAAAATGCATTCATTGCGTCGCCTTGGACAGCATAAGTTCATCGAATTCCGTGTGAAAGGGAGGCTGCCGCGATGCCCGACAGCTCCATCTGGCAGGACGAAGGCTGCCAGCGCCACGCGCCGCTGCGGGGCGACGTCCGCGTGGATGTCGCGTTCATTGGCGGCGGCCTGGTGGCACTGACGGCGGCCTATCTGCTGGGCGGCCATGGCGTGCGCGTGGCCGTGCTGGAGGCGCGCACCGTGGGCAGCGGCGCATCGGGGCAGGGCACAGGGGCGCTGACCGCACTGCCCGGCCTGCGCTATGACGCGCTGATCAACCGCCTGGGCGCGCAAGCCGCAGGAGCGATCGCCCACACCCACGCCCAGGCGGTAAGCCTCATGGCCGGCATCGTGGCCGAGGAGGAGATCGCCTGTGGCTTGAGCGCGCAGGACGCCTTCTGCTATGGCGGCGAAGCGGACCTCGCGGCGCTGGAACGGGAGCAGCGGGCGCTGGAGCGCCTGGGCCTGCCGGCGCGGCTGACCGAAGGCGGCAGCTTTCCGGTTGCCCATCGGGCGGCGCTGAGCCTGCCCTATCAGGCCAGCCTGCACCCGGTCAAGCTGATGTGCGGCTTGGCCTCGGCCGTGTCGCGGCAGGGTGGCCGCATCTTTGAGGACAGCCCGGCCCTGCGCGTGGCGGGCAACGTGATATACACGTCCGGCGGCAGCTTGCGTGCCCTCAACATCGTGGGCACGGCACAGGCGGCAGCAGTGGAGGGCTGGCCCCCGCTGCGGTTGGCGGTATCCACGGCGGCCATGGCAGCGCTGTGGGGCGCGCCGGCGGTGCAAGGCTTGTGGGCGCCGGCAGGCGGTGGTCCCACCTTTACGCCCCATGGAGAGCAGTTGATCGCCAGTCTAGCGCCCGGCAAGGCCGCCGGTCCGATGGATGCCGGCAATCTTCGCCGATGGGCAGCGCAGGCGCTCCCCGGCGCTCAGGTGGCGCGGGAATGGCTGTGCCCGCAGGCTTCCGCCGGCGACGGCCTGCCGCTGGTGGGCAAGGTGAGCGCCGGGGAGCCCACGCATTTGCAGGCCGCGGGCGTGGGCCGCTGGGGCCTGGCCCAGGCCGCCGCCGCCGCGCAGCTGCTATGCGACATCGTGCTGGACCGCGCAAACCCGTTGGCTGGGCTGTTTGCCCCCGGCCGCCGCGAAGGCACGGCCGCCCAGATGGCGATGCGCCGCGCAAGCTATGCGGTGGAAGCGGCAGGAGCGTTTGCGACAAGGCTGTTTCAACGCAAATAGAAACGCGGCAAGGGCTTTGCCCCTGCCGCAAACTGTTTATGCTATTGCGGGAAAGTAAGAGTTTAGTACCCTAATAACTTCGGTCGGATTTCATCGGTCCACTTCAGAGCGTCGCGGATGCCCTGCTCCACGGTGCGCTCGGCGCGCCAACCCAGCAGCTTGAGCGCCCGGTCGGCGTTGGCGAAGGCGCCGGCCACGTCGCCGGGGCGGGGCGGGGCCACGCGGGTGGCGATCTTTCTGCCATACACGCGCTCGAAGGCGCTCAGCAGCTCGCGCACGGTTACGCCCTCACCGGTGCCCAGGTTGATGACTGCATAGCTGCCGCCGACCTGCGCGAAGACCTCGTCGAAGCGCTCCACGGCCATTACATGGGCCTGAGCCAGGTCCCATATGTGCACGTAATCGCGGATGCCCGTGCCGTCGCGGGTGGGCCAATCGGTGCCGGTCAGCAGGAATTCCTCGATCTGCCCCAGCGCGGCGCTCACCATCTTGCCCAGCACATGGCTGGGGGCTGGGTCATAGGGGCCCGTGCGCATGGCCGGGTCCGCGCCGATGGGGTTGAAGTAACGCAGAGACAGGCCGCGCATGCCGTAGGCGCGGCACACGTCCTCAAGAACCATTTCCATCACGTATTTGGTGCGGGCATAGGGGCTTTGGGGCCTGAGAGGGTCTTCCTCGCGCACCATGTAGCCTTCCACCTTGTCATAGATGGACGCCGAAGACGAAAACAGGATGCGCTTGCAGCCCACGTCCCACAGCACGCGGAACAGCTCCAGAGACTTGCCTACGTTTTCCGTGTAGTATTCATAGGGGTGCGCCACCGATTCGGGCACCACGATGAGCGCGGCGAAGTGTATCGTCGCGGCGATGTCCGGGTGTTCAGCAAAGATGCGGCGCACCAGCGCCTCATCGGCCACGTCGCCCTGATAGAAGATGCGCCCGTCGGCAAAGGCCTTGCGGCCGTTGACCAGCGAATCCAGTATGACCGGCGTGTGGCCCGCGTCCAGCAGCGCGGAGCACGTCGTGGAGCCAATGTAGCCTGCGCCACCGGTGACCAGTATCTTCATATAACCCTCCTATGACGGTGAAATAAGGTTCGATGGATCAGCGCCGGCGGCGGGTGCTGGCGCGCTTGGAACCGGGACGGACGTTGTACTGGCGCATGCGGGCGCTGCGCCGGTTCAGGTTCCACGCGCGGATGACGAACAGCGCCACGGCCATGGCTGCCAGCAGAATGCCCAGGCCCAGTAGCCACGCGCCGGCCACGTTCGGCTTTTGCCCGGAGGAAACGACGTTTCCGGAGACGGTGGGTTTGGGCGCAATGCCCTTGTCCGTGGGCGCGGGGGCCGCCTGCGCGTTTACGTCGCGGGTGGCAGTCAGCTTGCACGTGAGCACTGGCTGGCCATCCAGAGAGAAGGTCACCGTGCCCACCTGAGCGTCCTTGGTCACCGGGGCCTGGAAACCCTCGTTGAGCTTCACATCCTGCTGAAACTGGGCGATGTCGCTGCTCAGCGTCTCAATGCGCGTCTTGCGGTCGGTCAGGAAAACCTGGGTTTCCGGCGTCAAAGCCAGCACCAGCTTGCCCTGCTGCGGATCGGTATCGGAGGCGCCGGGCACGTCCACGGTCAGCGTCTGGCCGGCCATCAGGGTGGAAAGCTTCAGCGTGGCGAAGAAGTTGAACCCGTACTCATACATCGTGATGCTGTCGGTCCACTTGTCCAGCGTGGTGTCCTTGAGCACCACGGCCACCAGATCCAGATCGCCCTGCTGCGCCGAGGAGACCAGCGCCGATTGTGCCGCGCTCGTGTAACCGGTCTTGATGCCGGTGGCGTAGCGGTAGGCGTAGATCTCGCCTTCCTTCTGGCTGATCAACCGGTTGGAGTTGAACCACGTGCGTTCCTCGTGCTTGTTGGTAGCGGGCACGGTGTGCTTGTATGTGCCCACGATCTTGACGAACTCGGGGTATTTGCGCGCGGCGATGGCCAGCTTGGCCATGTCGCGGGCAGTCGTGTAATGCTCCTCGTGGTTCAGCCCGTGGGGGTTTATATAATGGGTGCTGGTCATGCCCAGTTCCTGAGCCTTCTGATTCATCATGTCGGCGAAGTCTTCCAGGCTGCCGGCCAGGTGGATGGCGATGGCCTGAGCTGCGTCGTTGCCGCTCTCCAACATCAGGCCATAGAGCATCTCCTCCAACTTCATCGTTTCTCCCTGCCTAAGGTCGATGGTCGTGGAGCCCTTCTCCAGCGCAGGCATCTTGCCCACGGTCACGATGTCGTCCAGTTTGCCTTTCTCCAGGGCCAGCAGGCAAGTCATAATCTTGGTTGTGCTGGCCGGGTAGCGGCGCTCGTCGGCGGCCTTTTCAAAGAGCGCCTTGCCCGTGCGGCTGTCCATCAGGATGGCCGAGGGAGCTTTCACGGCGTCGGGCAGCAGATCGCCCTCCGGCGCCAGGGTGTCAAAATCACGGGGAGAGGCGGTGGGCCTGGTGTCGGCCAGCGCCACGGTCTGTGGGCCGCCCAGCGTCAGGGCCAATGCCAGCAACAGCGCGAAAGCGACGCTCAGCGCTGGTTTCTTCATTTGCAGGCTCCTTTCGTCGGGCCGCGGCGGCGCTTTGATGATCATGCCGCTGGCAGCCTCGTATTTGAGTATGCACCTTAAGAAGGGATTATAACAAATAAAGCCCAATCTGTGAAGGTTTTCCGGCGCCTCGGGATGCGGATGCTGTAGAAATGGCTGTTTTTCGCCATTTTTTTGGATGCGTGGCGCTTCCTGCCGGCCGAGTTGGCCGCATGCTCGTTTGACAAAAGACCGTCATATGGGATAAAATCAAATTTGATTTATGAGCCTTTTTTCGATGGCTGATGGATGAAAAACAAAAGATGAGGAGGCATCCTTATTGATGCGAATCCGCCGATTGCTGTCCATGTTGAGCGCCGCCGTGCTGATTTCGGCGTTTGCGCTGCCCACCGTGGCGCTGGCCGATGATTTTGTCACATTCACCGCGAGCACCAACCCGCAGGCCCTGTCCGCAGACGGGCAGGTCACGCTCAACGTCACCGTGACCAACGACGCCAACAACCCCAACACGATGGAAGATGTAAAGGTTCAGCGCAACGGCACGACAATCATCACGATGAACAACATCCAGCCCAGCGAAAGAATGCAGGGTTCCTGCCAACTGCAGATCAGCGCGTCGGAGCTGGGCCTGGAGATCCCGCTTAAGCTTTCCTGGACCGAGGGTGGCGCGGCGATGAGCAAGACGACATCGGTCACCGTGGCATCCAACGCCACGGCGCGGCCCGAAGTGGATTTCAGCCGTACGCTCAGCAGCACCACAGCTGTGGCCGGCGACAAAGTTACCCTGAGTTACACGGTGAAGAACACCGGTTCCATAGACATCACCGATGTGAAGATCACCGACAGCGGCATCGACGATCTGTCCAAGCAGTGGGACAAGCTGACACCCGGCAGCACCGTAGAGTATCATTACGACATGACCGTTGACTCGGATTTCACTTCCACGCCCAAGCTGACCTACACCGCCAACGGTAAGGAATACACCAAGACTCTTTCGGCCAAGAAGGTGCAGCTGACCCAGGCGGATTTGGACGTGGTGCTGGAGATCAGCCCCGACACGGTGAAAAGCGGCGACGAGGTGACGTTGCTGTGCACGCTGACCAACAGCGGTAACGTGCAGCTCAGCTCCATTGTCATCAGCGACGAAACACTGGGCAGCAAGCTGTACACGCTGTCCAAACTGGACCCCGGCGCCAAGAAGTCCTTCTCCAAGAAGGTTACGCTGACCGAGACGACCAGCTTCCAATTCACCGTTGAGGCCAAGGACGCCAATAAACACGAAGTGACCTTCCAGAGCAACAAGGCCACGGCCACCGTGCAGGCAGCCCAGGCCCAGAACCTGAATCTGGAGATCATCGCCACGTGCAACACCGTGCAGTTGACCGAGCCCGGTACCGTTACCTTTGACATCGATGTGACCAACAAAAGCGACACCGCCGTGGCAAACGTGCAGATCGTCGACCAGGACGGCAACCCGATCACCGTGATCGACAACCTGCCGCCGGGCAAGGTCACCCGGCAGTGGGAGACGCTGGTCAAGGAGTCCACAATCTTTAGTTTCTCGGCTGTCGTGGACTTGCCGGACGGCGATCCCTACAAGGTTTCCAGCGGCCCCATCGAGGTGCCCATCGTGCAGCCCACGCCCACCTTGGAGCCCTCTGAGATGCCCACGGAGGAGGTCACCGCCGAACCCACCGACACCGCAGTCACCGCGCCTGCCCAATCTACGGGCCGCCTGGGCACGCTGATCGCGCTGCTGGCCGTCGTGGGTGTGCTCATCGTCGTGACCGCCATCGCGCTGGTCGTCATGATCATCAAGGAGAAAAAGCGGCGCGCATAAACGTGCTTCGCTTTCGCCGTCGGCGCTGTTGCGCCGCCGGCGATTCAGAGCCTTGTAACTTGTACAGGTTGGCCTCCCGGCGATAACCGTCGCCGGGAGGCCACTTTGCTTTTGCAGCTCATACTGAGTATCATGGTGCGGAAGGATCGCCTGCGGGCGGGTTCCTTTGAGCGATTTGCCTCCGCCGGATGAACCGTCGTCGGCGCGTTGTTATGGCTCCTGTTTGTTTGCCGGGATTTATCTGGCGTCCAGGATGTACTCGTTCAGTATGGTCTCCAGCCATTCCTGCCGGCCGGATTCCACCTGGACGTTTTCCAGGCTAAGCGCGTATTGTTCCAAGTCCTTAAAACCGATCCGTCCTTCCACGATTTCCTTGCCGATGCCAGAGGTGTAGCTGGCATAACGGTCCTCGATGAACTTGTCGAGCACGCCGTCGCGGAGCAGCGCGTGGGCCGCCTTGAGGCCCACGGCAAAGGCATCCATGCCCGCGGCGTGGGCGTGGAAGATGTCCGAGGGCTCAAAGCTGCCCCGGCGGACCTTGGCGTCGAAGTTGAGCCCGCCGGTCGTAAACCCGCCGGCCTTGAGCACCTCCACCATGCAAAGTGTTGTGTCGTACAGATTGGTGGGGAACTGGTCGGTGTCCCAACCCAGCAGCATGTCTCCCATGTTGGCGTCCACGGAGCCCAGCATGCCGTGGGTGCGGGCCACCTGCAGGTCGTGCTGGAACGTGTGGCCTGCCAGCGTGGCGTGGTTGGCTTCCACGTTGAACTTAAAATGTTTGTCCAGACCATAGGTGCGCAGGAAAGCCAGCGCCGTGGCCACGTCGAAGTCGTACTGATGCTTGGTGGGCTCCTTGGGCTTGGGCTCGATGTAGAATGGGCCGGTAAAGCCGATCTCTCTGGCATAATCCACGGCCATGTGCATGAAACGGGCCAGGTTGTCCTGCTCCAGCTTCATGTCGGTGTTGAGCAGCGTTTCATAGCCCTCTCTGCCGCCCCAGAAGGTATACCCCTCGGCCTTGAGTTCGTGGGCAACTTCCAGCGCCTTCTTGACCTGCGCGGCGGCGTAGGCGTACACGTCGGCGTTGGGGCTGGTCGCTGCGCCATGCATATACCTGGGGTGTGTGAACAACGATGCCGTGGCCCACAGCAGCTTGATGCCGGTCTCGTCCATGCGCGTCTTGATGCGACGGACGATGTGATCCAGGTTGCGGTTGGTCTGCGCCAGCGTGTCGCCTTCCGGCGCGATGTCGCGGTCGTGGAAGGCAAAGTATTCGATGCCCAGCTTCTGCATGATTTCAAAGGCGGCATCCACCCGTGCCTCGGCCATCTCCATGGGGCCGGCGGCCGTAAGCCATGGCCGCTGCAGCGTGCCCACACCAAAGGGGTCGCGGCCTTCGCCGCACATCGTGTGCCAGTAGGCCATGGAGAAGCGCAGATGGTCCTTGGCCTTTTTGCCGCCAACGAGCTCATGGGGATCATAGTGGCGCAAGCCAGGCGCTTGCTGGAGCCGGTCGCGCACTTTGTCCAGCTTTGGGATGTCGGGGAAATATTCTATCATGTTGCATGCTCCTTCCGTTAAGGTGATGGTATTCTATCATTCCGGCAAAAACTGTGACGTGCCATACAAAACTGCACCGACGCCAGAATTTCGCTGTGTCGGTGCAGCATGCGCGCAGGATGGTTCTCGCGGGCGGCCGGTTCTCTCGCGTCGGCGGTCTAGCCCTTGACTCCGCCCAGGTGCAGCCCGGCGATGAAGTATTTCTGCAAAAAGGGATACACGAAGATGATGGGCAGTGCGGCGATGATGGAGATGGCTGAGCGGATGGACGTGGGCGTGATCATGTTGCTGCCGCTGCTGCTGTTTGCCATAAGCCCAGGTGTCTGGGCGCCGCTTTGCACCATGGAGGAGGACAGCAGCTTCATCATCTCGAACTGCAGCGTGCTCAACTCCTGTTTGGAGGAGGCGAAAATATAGGTGTCAAACCATTCGTTCCAGGCGCCCACGGCCACCCACAACGCCACCGTGGCCAGCACGGGCTTGCACAGCGGCACGATGATCTGCACAAAGATGCGAAAGTCTCCAGCGCCGTCGATGCGGGCGGATTCCGCCAGGCTCTCGGGCAGCGTGTGGATGAAGGTTCGAATGACGATGACATTGAACACGCCCAGCATGCCCGGCAGGATGTAAACCAGATAGTTGTTGATCAGGCCGTAATCGCGGTAATTGAAGTACTGAGGAATCAACCCTGCGGAAACATACATCGTGGCCACCAGATAGACGGTCAGAGGCTTGCGCAGGAAGAACTCCCTGCGGCTGAGGATGTAGGCAGCCAGGGCTGAAAAGAACACGTTGAGTACCGTGACCAGCACTGTCTTGGACAGGGATACGAAAAAGGCATTGATCAGCTTGTTGGTGGCGAACAGGGACTCGTAATTGTACCAGGTGAACACCCTGGGCCACAGGTAAATGTCGCCACGGATGCTGTCCACCGCATCGTTGAGCGATATGGCGATGGTGTTCCAGAAGGGGTAGACCATGACGAACATCATCAGCAGCATCAACAAGCCGTTGATTGCTTGGAACAGTTGGAATTTGGGTTTTCTTTTCACGAAGCTCACGCCCGAGCCCTCCTACACCAGTCTCTCCTCGCCCAGCCGGTTGGCGATGGCGTTGGCCGTGGTCAGCATGACCAGGCTGACAACGGAGCGGAACATGCCGGCAGCTGTGGCGAGGGAATAGTTGCCCATGGCGATGCCGTTGCGTATGACGAAGATGTCGATGGTCTCCGACACGTCGGATACGATGCCGTTGCCCAGCAGAAACTGCACTTCAAAACCGGCATTCAGAATCCACCCGAGGTTCAGGATCAGCAGAACGACGATCGTGGACTTGATGCCCGGCAGCGTGATGTGGACGATCTTCTGCAGACGGTTGGCGCCATCCATATGGGCCGCCTCATAAAGCTCCGGAGAAATGCCGGCGATGGCGGCCAGATAGATGATGGCGTTCCAGCCGGTCTCCTTCCAGACATGGGCCGCGCCCACGATCCACCAGAAGTAATTGGGCTTGCCCAGCCACAATATGCCCTCCTTGGTGAGGCCCAGGCCGATCAGCATGCCATTGATGACGCCGTTTTCTGAGCTCAGAAAATTGGCTACCATGCTGGTCACGATGATCCACGACAGGAAATGGGGCAGATAGGACACCGACTGCACCACACGCTTGAAGCGCTCCGTGCGAATCTCATTGATCAGGATGGCCAGCAGAATGGCGAATACGAAGCTGAGCACCAGGTTGATGGAGCTCATGCACAGCGTGTTGCGGATGACCCGCAAAAAGGCTTCATCCTCAAAAAGCAGCCGGAAATTGCGCAGACCCACCCACGTTTGCACCGTCTTGCCCGGCCGGAAGTTTTGAAAGGCCATCACCAGGCCCTTGAGGGGCCGATAGCTGAACAGAAAGACATACACGACGATGGGTATCGTCATAACGACCAGCGCGCGCTGCTTTTTGATCGTGCGCAACAGTGTGTTGCGGCGCGTGCCGGGATCGGGTTTTGCGGCTGTTGCTGCCTGCATTGCGTCTCCCCCATATGTGTGGATACACAGGCCCGGCCCGTGTATCCACACAGCATTGAATCAGGGTTTATTTCTTGGAGCGTTCCGCGATCTGGCGGTTGACCTCATCCAGATATGCCTTGTAGTTGACCTTTTCCAGTTCGGCCATATAGCCGTCCCAGGCGGCGTCAAACTTATCGGCGTCTTCCACGATGATGCGGGGCAGATACTTGTTTTCCAGTTCGGTGATCTTGTTGAGGGCGATTTTGGCGTCGGAGCCATCCTCGATGGTGTAAGACCACACGGGATAGTAAGCCGGCATCACGTCGTACGAGGAGGGGTTCAGGAACTCGGTGGGCAGCTTGAAGCCATACTTGGCCAGGAATTCCTGGTCATACTTGGCCTGCGTGGCGACCACCTCGCCGGGTTGTTCGCCGGGGGCGCACCAGTTGCCGTCGGGGAAGATGCCCTGGATCTTGGGGAATTGATCCAACAGCTGGCCGGCCATGTTCTTGACAACCCAGGCTCTGTCCTGCGCGTTGTTGCGCTGCTCCTCGGTGCGGGAGAACACGCCCTTGGCGTCCACCTGGTAGTTCACGCCCTCGATGCCCCACTGCAGCAGCTTCTGCATGTCTTCGCCCAGCATGAAATCGATGTACTGCAAGGCGCGCTTGGGGTCTTTGCAATCCACGGTCAGGCCCATGCCATTGCCGCCGGCGAAGGAAGGAGCGTCCAGATAAGCGCCCTTGTATCCTTCATAGGTGATGTCCATCGCAATGTAGGTTCTGTTCCACTTTTCCGCGGCCCGCAGCGGGCGTTCGCCGTCCTGGAAGTTCCAGAACTGGTCGAACATGCCCAGCACGCGGCCGGTGGAGATCTTGGCCAGATACTGGTCGTAGTTCTGGGTGAAGGTCTCAGCGGAGATCAAGCCCTTGTGGTACACTTCGTTGAGCTTCTTGTAGTATCTCTTGGCATAGTCCTTGTTCTGATACAGGTCGGCCTGCAGCGTGGTCTGGTCCACCACGACGTCACCGTCGTTGGGTTGGCCGATCAGGTGCTGCGCAGCGTTCTTCAGGCAGAAGGAGCGCCAGTCATAGGACAGGATTTCAAAACCCACCGTGGGCTGGCCGTCGATTGTCGGATATTTCTTCGCGTAGTTTTCGATCAGCGTGAAGTATTCGTCCAGCGTCTTGGGCTTGGGATAGCCAGCGTCGGCCAGCACGTCTTTCTGAATCCAGAATCCCGGGCCGTTGTGATAGGTTGGGAACCAATCGCCATAGTAGCGGCCCCAGTTGTCCAGCAGCAGAATCTGGTTTTTGCCGCCGCTGGCCGCCCGCAGCTTGTCCATATAGGGTTCATAGTGCTTCATGATGTTGGGGTAGCCGCCGATCAGATCGTCCAGCGGCATGAACACGCCGGCCTCCATGGCGGTGGCGCGGGATTGGCTGGGGTTCATCAGGTCCGGGAAATCGCCGGAGGCAATGATGACGCCCATCTTCTGGGCCAGGTCGCCCACCAGGAACTCGAACTCGATGGTGACGCCGGTGGTCTCCTGTACCTTCTTTGCAACAGGGTTGTCTTCGGAGGGAGCCTGCTGCTGGTCGCCGGAGAACATCGTGAACGTGATGGGTTCCAGGCTCGCGGTGGGGGTGGGCGCGGGCTCAGTGGAGGCCGGCGCCTCCGATGTCGGCGCCGTTGTTGCGGCCTTGGTCGGCTGTACCGACGCGGAGGCGGAAGCGGAAGCGACAGGTTCGTTTGTCTGGCAGCCCGCGAGCAGCAGCGCGAGAGTCAGCAGGGAGACGGTCAGCAGTGACAGGGTCTTGACCAATCTCATACAAGTACCTCCTTACCGTATTTTGTTGCAAATTCATTATAAAATAATGTGCATATTGCACTCCCTACAGAAACTATAGTGTTTTCTTTGTTTTTTATAGGGGTCAAAAAAGAACGGGAGCTGAAGCCTAGCGATGCTGGCGGCGGGGTGCGGCAGCTTCGCTCTGGCTGCGGTATTCGGAGGGCGTGCGGCCGGTGTACTCTACAAATTTGCACGAGAAGTAATTGGGATCGTCAAATCCTGTCTCCAGAGCGACCTCGTATATTCTGCGGGCTGTGCCGGCCAGCAGTTCCTTGGCTCTTTCCATGCGCACGGAGTTGATATAGTGGTTCAGCGGGCAGCCCATCTTCCTGGCGAACTGCTGCCCCAGGTAGGCAGGGTTCACATAGAAGCGTTCGGCGATGTCGTTGATCTTCAGTGGCTGCGCATAGTTCTCATCCACGTACCGAACCACCCTGGTGACGATGTCGGCATGTTCGGCCTTTTTGCCGGCCACGGAGAGCTCGCTGCAGGCGGTGCAAAATTGAACCGCCAGCTGCCCCAGACTGTGTATGCTGATTCGGTTCTGAATGCCTTTGAAAAAGGCGTACTGCTCCAGCACCATGCCGATGTCCTCTCTGCTTTCCGAGAGAATTTGCAGCACCGAGGCCATAGCGCTGTCCAGATGAACCAGGGCTATTTCCGGCGCCACCTTCAACTGGGTGAAATGCTCCACCATCTCGGATACGCTGTGCGCCAGGCGCTCCATATCGTTTTTGCGGAAAGCCGCGATGATCTTGACTCCCAGGCCGTTGTCCTGACAGACCTTGCAGAACGTCTCCTCGCGGATATCGTCGTAAAACACGATGGATGCCTTGTTCAGGTAGAACAGCCTGCTGCGGCATTGGGAGATCGACTGCACCGACTGGTGCAGGTCCCGCATGCCTGCTGCAAGGGCGCCCACCAGGATGTCCGCGCTTATCTCTGCGGCGTTGTACAGGCGGTCCTGCAGAAAATGGGCGAAGAGACGCGGACTGAGGCCATGGGGTTGCAGCAGGCTTTTTCCGGCCACGATGTTGCAGCGATCCCTGTCCTGCCGCAGGACAAAGCGCATATTGGATTTGCCCAGCAGGCCGGTCAGGGTGTTGAAGAGGTCCGGTCCTCCTTGCGCACGCAAGCTGCTCAGCGATGCGTATTCCACGCGGCGCTCCACGGCGAGGTAACGCAAACCGGCTTGTTCCTCATCCGTGGGAAAGGCTTCGCCCATGGCCGGCTGCAGCCCGGCTATGCAGCCGTTGATGCAGGATTGTATGCGCATGCTCTTGCGGATCTCTTTTTCATCCAGCACCGCCTTGATGTCCAGCAACGCGCCGTACAGCTCCGGTTCGTCGATGGGCTTGAGGATGTAGCTTTTTACGTTGTATTGCATGGCCGTGCGGGCATACTGAAAATCGGAAAAACCGCTCAGGATGATGAACTCCACATCCTGCGCCATGTGCCTGCGCACATGCTCGAGCATCTTGAGACCGTCCATTTCGGGCATGCGCACATCGGTGACGACCAGGTCGGGCCGCAGCGACGGTATCAGAGCGATGGCTTCCACGCCGTTGCGCGCCGTACCCACCACCTCATAGCCCAGTTCGGACCATCGGATCATCCTGCACAGCCCGTCGATGATCTGCTTTTCGTCGTCCACAATGATGACCCTATACATGGTTCTGCTCTTTCAACCACGCATGATCCAGCGTCAGCGTGATTTCAGTGTATTTCCCCGGCTCGCTATCAAACCGGAAGGAGCAGTGCTCGTCATAATACAGCCGCAGCCTGCCCAGTACATTTTTGATGCCAATCCCAGGGCTGTCCGAGGATTCCAGGCCGTTCAACTGCTCGGCGGTCATGCCCTTGCCGTTGTCATACACCTTTAGTTCCACCTGGCCCTCTGCTAGCCGCGCCGTCACGCGAATCTTTTTGAGGCCGCCAGTTTCGGACAGGCCGTGCTCGCAGGCGTTGTCCACCAGCGATTGCAGCGTCATCTTGGGTATTTTCACATCCAGCAACTGCTGGTCTGCGGTTATCTCGAAATCCATCTCCTCTTCGTAGCGGTACTGTTGGATTTCCAGATACTCCTTGATGAAGTCCAGCTCTTCGCGCAGAGAGATCAGATCGTCGTTCCATGTCAGCAGCTTGCGGAACAGCCTGGACATGTATTTGACAATCCTCGATGTTTCAAACTCGTTGCGCAGATAAGCTTTGATGCGAATGGTCTCCAGCACATTGAACATGAAGTGCGGATTGACCTGGCATTGCAGCGCGTTGAGTTCGGACTGCTTCTTGAGCAGTTCCAGACGGGTTTCCTTGAGCTTGGCCTTGTACACGTCCTCGATGAGCAGGCGAATTTTGGTGATCATCTTGTTCATGGACGAGATCAGCAGGCCCACTTCGTCGCTGCCCCGGTCGGATTCGGAGATCAGGTTGTATTCCTCCCGGGAAACCTTGCCCATGTGCTCCACGAGCATGGAAATGCGTTTGTAAAGTGAGGAGGAAATCGTATAGATGATCGCGCTGGCAAAAACCGTCGTCGCGGTGATCAGCACCATCATCTGCAGCCAGTTCACCCGAAAAGCGTCACCGACAAAGTCTTCATCCAGCACGCACACCACCCGCCAGCCTTCCATGGCGCCTATGGAGGATTCCAGCACCACAGAATCGGCCGACAAACCGGCGGTATCAAAGGCCGGGTATTGGGCGTCCGTATCCGGCGCGCCGCGGTTGGTCTGCGCGATGACGTTCCCCAGATTGTCTATCACATATACCGTGCCCGGCAGCGATTCGCCGGAGAGGATCTTGCCCAGCATGGTGGGCTGGAACGTAATCTTGACGAAGTGGTGGTATTTCTGACTGTACAGATAATTGAGCTTGCGAAAAAAGGACACTGAGCGTACCCGGGCGGAACTTGCGAAAACTTCGTCGGTGTGGGCGAGAAAGGCCGCGCGCCCGTCGGTGAGGGCATATTTCTGATACCAGTCGGTTTGCAGCACGTTGCCGTCGATGCGGTGCAGATGGTTGCCGTTGAGCAGCGTGCCGTTGTCGGTGAAAACGGTGAACAGCACGATGCTTGTGTTATAAGGCAGAACTTTGCTCCATGCGTCTTTCAGATACGCGTTGTAATCATCCAGGCACTTCCTGCGGTTGTCATAGGGACGGTTGATGTAGTCATACATCGCCTCGTCGGGATAAATAAGATTGGAAAGCTCGATGGCGCTGATGGCGTTGACCTCAATGGCCGCGCTGATGCGATCCACCGATTGCCGGTAGAGGATGAGCTTCTCCTTGCGGGCGCTTTGCAGTGTGGATGTGTAGATCGTGGAGGAGAAAATGATCGTCGGGATCAGCACACAGAACAGATAAATCAGCAACAGCTTGGTGCGGATGCTGATGTTGATCAGCTTCAGCCTTCTGAAGACCTCGTTGGCATGCTGCATGATGTTCACCGGCTGGCATATTGTGCACTTCGTCTGTCGCACCTTATATAAAGTAACAAAAGAAACGCTTCCAGTCAATCGGTGGAATGCCATATGTTGCGCAAAAGATATAAAGCGCCATATTATGACAAAATGTGCTCTGCTTTGCCTGTGTTCCGGTTTTTACCTTCTGATCTGATACCCAAAGCTGTGCTGGGCGATGGCCTCGCGCACCTTGGCCTCGTCCTTGGCGTCGGCTTCGGAGAGGCCGATGTCGCCGGGCAGCAGACAGGAGAAGGCCACCATGCCCAAGCCCTTTTCATAGGTGCGCTGCTCCTCATAGGTGTTGCGGAAGTAGCCGGGCACACCCTCGGCGATGTAGCGCACGGTCATGACGCCGGCGGGCAGGTCCAGCTCCGTGATTGTGGCCCTCACGGTGACCTTGCTGCCGCCCAGCGTGGCGCTGTGGCTCCAGGACGCGCCCTGATCCAGCGGCAGGCGCACGAGCACCAGGTTGTGCAGGCGGCTGTTGATGTCTGGCGTGCCGCGGCCGCTGTTCACGACCCGCTCGGTAACGTTGCCTTTTTGGTTGTTCAGATGATATTCGACGGAGAACTTTTCCTCCAGGCCGCGACCGTCGGCATATTGCCCGCTGTAAAGATAGATTGCGCCTTCCGAGGTCTTGGTCTTGAGCGACAGGGAGCCCTTGTGACCATATTCTGCCAGGCCGTAGAAGGTGAACTCCTGATTGAGCGGTGGCAGCCAGTCTTCCAGCGTGCCTGCCGGTACAGCCGCCGCCGGCTCGGTGCGCAGCGCGTAGCCCACGGTGAAGTTGTCTTGAGGATCGCCGAACTGCCGCTCGAAGCGCGTGACGCCGACGCCCTGGGTGAATTCCCGCCGTTCAAAATAGCTGTCGTCGTCGGCGCGGTAGTCCACATGATACACGCTGCGGCCTTCCACGGTGCGCGCCGATGTGATCGTGCAGTCCAGCGTCAGCGTACGCCCGTCGGCGTCGGTGACCGTCTGGCTCCATGTTGCTCCCTGCTGCAGCGGCAGGCGCAGCAGCTCCAGCTGGGGCACCTGGCTGTCCAGCAGTTGGGTCCCCTGGCTGCGCTGGCTCAGCGTGCCGTCGGCAATGGTGTATAGAATGGTGAAGGAGTGGTCGCGCCCCGATTCCCCTGCGGACATGTCATCTACCTCGCCGGTGATGTCATACTCCACGCGGTCCTGCTGGCGGCGCACGTCCTGGAGCGTCATCGTGTGCCCGTACTCCGCGGATCCCTCATATTGCCACTCATAGCCCTTTGCGTCTGGAAACAGCGCCGCCAGTTGGGCATCGGCTTCGCCGGCTGATGGGCTGGCAGGCGTGGCCGAGGGCGCATTGGACGGCGTTGGGATCTCGCTGGCTGTGGCGGCGGGAGCGGCGCTGGCGCTGGGCTGTATCCCCGGCGTACCAATGGGAGCCACGGGCTCGCAGCCTGCCACTACTACAACCAAAGCCATGACCAGAAGCAGCCATACTCTTTTCATGCCTGCACCATCCTTTTTTATGAGATTGATCGGATTCCACACTAGTATATGCATGGCTGCCGGATTCACACAAGCAGGGTATGGCCGGCCAACCATTCCTCGGCAATGTCGTTTCTTGTAAATTCCAATTCTGTGCATTATGATATCCGTGCGGGAAACGCTAGGCTCATACCCAATGAGGAGCGCCAACCGTGAACGAATCGCAAGACCATTCCCCGCAGGGGGAAGCCCTGCCGCCGTCCCAGGATGAGAACCGCCAGGGGCGCGGCGCCCGGCGCAGGAAGAGCCCGCTCCATCGCGCGCTCAACGTGGTGTTGGTGGTGCTGCTGACCGTCGCTGCGGCGTTGGCCGGCATGCTGTGGCAGACGGTGCGAAACAGCGGCGCCATCGAGAACTTGCCCATCGTGACCGCGCCCACCCGCGGCGTGCAGCTGACGCCGCCGCCGGACTTGGAACCCGGTGAGGAAAGCCTGGACGATGAACCGCTGGCCGAGAGCGAGCCTGACGCCTATGACCGCACACCGATCTACGCCGTCGCGCCACGGGATGCCGACGTCCTGAACATCCTGGTGCTGGGGCTGGACACCCGCACCCGCGGCGGCGCCGGCCGCAGCGATGTCAACATGATCGTCAGCATTCGCCGCTCCAACGGCACGGTGAAGCTGGCCAGCGTTCTGCGCGACACGCTGGTGCCCATCGAGGACCACGGCTGGAACCGGCTCAACGCCGCCTATCTGCTGGGCGGTCCGGGCCGCAGCGTAAACACCGTCAACCAGGTGCTGGGCACCGACGTGCAGCGTTACGTCAAGCTGGATTTCTTCGCCATCAGCGACATCATCGACGCCGTGGGCGGCGTGCAGGTGGAGCTGACCGAGGCGGAGGTGGATTGGCTGCGCAAGGACGGCGTCAAAATCCCCGCGGGCGCGGGTCTTAAGCAACTGGACGGCGCCAAGGCGCTGGCCTATGCCCGCATTCGCAAGCTGGACAGCGACTTCCAGCGCACTCAGCGCCAGCGCAACGTGATGGCCGCGGCGCTCAAGAACCTGCGGGGCATGTCCCCGGTGCAGCTGGCGACGCTGTTGCGCAAGCTGCTGCCCCAGGTGCGCACCAACATCGGCAGCGGCGAGATCCTCACGCTGGCCACCAGCGTCGTGAGCGCCCGCGGCCAGGAGATCCAGCAATTGACAATACCTGTCAAAGGGTCCTATTCCTTCAAGAAATACAAGGGCATGTCCATCATCTCCGCGGATTTTGAAAAAAACGCACAGGCGCTGCAGGAATTCCTCTATGGAGAGTAGCGCCTGACGCGCTGGAGCAGGAGGCAATCCATATGAGCAAGAATCCCCTTTCCGTCATCTACGACAATGACCCGGCCCTGGCCAAGCTCATCGGAGAATCGATGAAGCTGGCCTTTGAGGACGGCGCCATCAGCGCCAAGCACAAGGCGCTCATCGCCCTGGCAATAGACGCCGCCAAGGGCGCCGCCGACGGCGTGCGCTCGCTGGCCCAGCAGGCCATGCGCGCCGGCGCCACCCGCGAGGAAATTTTGGAGACGCTGCACGTCGTGTATGCCGTGTGCGGCGGCAGCTCCATGTTCACCGCCGCCGCCGGGCTGGACGGCGTGCTCTAGGCGCGCCGGACGACTCCATGCACCA
This sequence comes from Bacillota bacterium, assembly GCA_023410875.1. Lineage (GTDB taxonomy): Bacteria > Bacillota > Clostridia > Christensenellales > UMGS416 > JAEYRA01. The sequence continues at coordinate 24,655 of JAEYPH010000118.1, forward strand.
GATCGCTTTGGAAAAATGGAATGCCTTTTCCGACGGCCGCTCGCCGGGCAACCCGGTGGCGGTCGTGCGGCTGCATACCGGCCAGGCCGTGGACGCCGCCCCGATGAAGCTGTTGGCCGGTGAGCTCCAAGGCTGGGCCAACGGCGTGGTCACGGTGGCCGAGGGAGAAGGCGGGTATTCGTTGCGCTTCTTCCTGCCCGGGGGCGAAGCGCCGCTGGCCGGCCATGGCATGCTGGCCGCCGCCCACAGCCTGCTGGCCGCCGCTCCTTCGCTTTGCGGAGGTTCTTTGGTGCTGCAGGCCGGTAGCCGCCTGTTGGTGCGGGCGGAAGCGCCCGGCCGCGTGTTCGTGCAGGCAGCGGCAGCGGCTCCGCAGCCGCTGCCGCCCTTTCTGGACGACCTGCACTGGGCATTGGGCTTGAGCGAAGCGCAAATGGGCCGCGAGGAGCTGCGTTTCGTGGATGTGGGCCAGCGGGTGCTGCTGATCCCCATGCGCACCTCCTCAGCGCTGGCCGATCTGCTGCCGGTGTGGGAGGCGCTCGGTAACTATTGCGACAGATACCGCGTGGACGTCGTGCTGCCCTGGACGGCCAACGCCACGATGCCCGCCTCCCGCTGGCGCGCCCGCGCCTTTGCGCCGCGGCTGGGCCTGCGGGAAGACCCAGCATCCGGCCTGGGCAACGCCGCCCTGGGCTATGAACTGCTGCGGCTGGGCCTGTGGCAGGGCGAGCCGGCACAGGTGGAGCAGGGCTCCAGCTATGAGCGGCCCAATCTGGTCCAGCTACAGGCGCGGGACAGCCGGGTGTGGTTCGGCGGGCCGGCGCGGCTGTGCTTTTCCGGGGTTTATCACCTGTGAAACCGCTGGATGGTTTGCTGCCCGTGGGCCGCGACGGCGTGGAGGCTGTTACGGCGCTGTTCGCCGAGGCTTTCCACGACAACCCGATGTTTGCCCATGTGCTGCCCGATGAACGGCTCCGGCGGCGCACGCTGCCGGCCATGATGCGGCCGCCGGTTTCCATGGCCGCGGCCAACGGCGGCCTGTTTGCGACCTCGGCGGCGCTGGAGGGCGCGATCTTTGTGCGTGTCACTGGGCAGCGGGACCGGCTGCCCGGCCTGCGCAGCGCGCTGGGCGCACTGGCGCTGCTGCTGCGGCCCAGCCTGTGGCCCATGGTGGCGCGCTTCGCCGGCCTGGGCCCCGCCACCGCGGAGCTGCAGCGCACCATGCGTGCGCTGGAGCCGGCGCTGGCAGTGGAGCTGGTGGCCGTGGCGGAACCGCACCGGGGGCGCGGCCACATGGGCGTGCTGATGCGCGCCGCGCTGCGGCGCGCCGACGAGTTGGGTCTGCGCTGCGTGCTGGAGACCGAGACGCCGCGCAATGTGCAGATCTATGAGCACTACGGCTTCCGGCTGCACAGCGCCATCCAGGCGGTGCCGGGCAAGGTGACCTATTACGTGATGACCAGAGAACCGGGTGAGGGAGAGAAACATGATGAACGAACGGACGCTGGCGGCAGTGCGGCTGGAGCGGCAGGGGTTTCTGCAGCCAGCCGAGACTCCGGAGGCCTATGAGGCGCTGCTGCGGCTGATGCAGCCGGTGACGCCGGTCTACAACACCAGCCCCGGAGACCCGCCGAGGCTTACGCACCGGGCGGCTTTTGACGACATGGAGCACAACCGCGACCTGCGCGCCCAGCGCCTGCTGGTCAAGGGGCGCTTTTTGGGCGGCACCGTGGGCTATGTGCACGCCGATGATCTTGAACTTTACATCAGCGCCTATCGCCGCGAAATCGAACGCCTGAGTGTCGTGGAGCAGCGGGTGTACGACACCGTGCGCAGCGCGGGGCCGCTGAACATCCACCAGATCAAGGAGGAGACCGGCCTGCTGGCCAAGGAGATCGTGCCGGCGCTGCAGCGGCTACAGGAGGCTTTCCTCGTTTTCGAAGACCAGAACAGCGACGACTGGGAGCGCTCGTGGTATCTCTTCGAGCGCGTGTGGGAGGATGTGGACATCCGCCGCTATCCCCGCGAGCGGGCCATCGGCGAGGTGCTGATGAAGTTCCTTTTCCTCAACGGCTTCGCCTCTGAGGCCGGTATGCGCGGCTGGTCGCGGCTGACTGCCCGTGACATCAAGGCCGCACTGGCCGATTTGCAGGCCCGCGGCCTCATCCTGCCGGCGCAGGCGGGGCAAGAGAAGGGATACATTCGCGCCGAGGACGCTGCGCTGCTGGAAGGGCCCGCGCCGGACATGCCGCCCACGGTGTTCTCACTGCACCGGGCCGACCTGCTGGTGCGCGCCCAGGAGCACGTGCTCAAGGCGCGCTTCCCCGGCCGGGAGGTACTGCAGTATGTGCTGGTGGATGGGGAGTTCCGCGCCGCGGCCTGCGGCCATTGGCGCTTCGCGCCCTATGATGTGGAGGACGTCGCGCTGACGCTGGACGAGCCCGAACGCTCCGCCCGCCGAGACGCCATACTGGAGGCGGTGGCCGGGCAGTATCCGCCGCCGAGGCATAATATCGTGAAATATGGAGGGGAGCCATTATAACAGCTGACCCTCTTATACCTGCGCCTAATTTGCTTCACACCTCATCAGTCGCCTATGGCGACAGCTTCCCCTCCAGGGGAAGCCTGAATCGACGTCTATATTGAGATGAAATCAATCTATATAACGATAGATCTTTGCGGTGTAAAAGGGGAACGGTCGGGCGGCAAGGGCAGAGCCCTTGCCCTACAAGGGAGACATCGGGCGATGCGGAGTGGCCGTATGCAATACGGCCCTACGATCACGGCAATAACCAGCGCAAGAACAAACTCCAGCCATCCCTCGCCGTATTATTTTTAGAAATGGGTGCCGAAGGTTTCCAAAGGGCGATCGGAAAGCCCTTTGGTCGCGCCTCGAAGGCGCGAAATCCCTTCCCATTAGCTAAGGGTATTGTGGGTTTTACTCCTGTTTAAAGAACAACCCCCGCTGCCGCCAGCTGCAACGGCAAAGCCTCAAAATCCGTGACTTGTACCGCCCGCATGCCCAGCGCCCGCGCGGTGTTCACATTGTCATGCATGTCGTCCAGGAACAGGCAATGTTCCGCCTGCAGGTCATAGCGGCGCAACAGCTCCTGATAGATTTCCGGTTCGGGCTTGAGGCTGTGCACCTCATAGCTCACAACGCCGCCGTCGAATTGCCGGAAGAACGGGCGGCGCTCCAGCAGCCACGCAAAGGCCAGCACGTGAAAATTGCTCAAGTAGTACAAGCGGTAGCCCGCGTCCTTCAACCTGCCCAGCAGCGCCACCGTGGGCTCTATCGGCGTCATCAGCGGTATCCAGTTGTCAAACACGGTGTGTATCGCCTGATTAAGCTCCGGGTTGCGCCCGGCGATGCGCGCCGCCGCCTCATCCTGAGAGATTGTTCCTCTGTCCAGCATCAGCCACTCGTCGCTGCGGAACACAAGCGGTGTCACCCGGTCGGCCGTGGCCTCGTCGCCCAGCAGGCGCCGCACATAGGGCAGGGGGTGGAAGTCGATCAGCACATTGCCGATATCAAATACGATGGTTTGTATCAAAGTCCAGATCCTCCGCGGATTTTCATTGGAAAGATGTCAAAGCTATCTTCGACATTTTAACAGATTGCGCCCTCTCGCGCACCATTTGACAGCAGATTCGGATTCTGAAATGTTCGCTAAAAAATGTTAGTCAATTCTACCTTTACCTCTTGCGTGGCGGCGCGGCGTATGATATGCTTTGCATAGAAAGAATATCCCCCATGGGGGGATAGGGGATATGGAGGCATAGCAATGGCAGATCAGGAAAAAACGCCGCATCATCACCCGCTATATGACACCGAGGGTATAACTAAGCGGCTTTCGCGCATTGAAGGCCATGTGCGGGCGGTGTCGCGCATGGTCGCCGAGGATCAGAATTTCACCGATGTCATGATACAGCTGGCGGCCATCCGCTCGGCGCTGGCCCAGGTGGGCCACATCGTGCTGGAAAACCACGTGAACTGCTGCGTTATAGAGGCCGCCAACAGCGGTGATGCCAACGACGCCGTGAAGGAGTTCAAAAAAGCGCTGGACATCTGGATGAAGTCCTGAGTCTACCGAACGAATACACCCAACCGGCAAGACCCAACCGGCCTGCGGGATCCCTGGCCCGCGCAGGCTGAGCCGCCGCATACCCCCGACGGCGCCCATGCAGGGAGCAAAGCGCGACACAAAGCCATATGGTATCGGAAAGGAAGGGAACCATGAACAACGATACGCTGGACAGAAACCGCTGTGATCAGGACTGCTGCAAACACGAGCAGGAACAGCATGCCGCCCAGGATAAAGATTGCGAAAGCACGGGCGGGAGTTGTGCTGTGGATAGAAGGGGCTGCGAATGCTGCGGTTCCCATGCCCATGAGGAGGCGCAGGAGCATCCGCTGCGCACGATGATTTTCCTCATCGTGTCCGGTCTGGCGGTGCTGTGGAGCTTTTTGAGCGGCAGCGAGAGCGGCCTGACGTTGCTGCCCCGTATCCCTCTGCCCGCGCCGCTGGATGACACAGCGTGGCTGGCGGTGCTGTTGTGCGGCGTGCCGCTGGTCAAGGAGGCCGTAGAGGGCGTCATCGAGCGCCGCGACATCAGCTCCAACGTGCTGGTCAGCATCGCGCTGATCGCCGCTGTGGCCATCGGCGAGGTGTTCGCCGCCGGCGAGGTGGCGTTCATCATGGCCATCGGTGAGCTGCTGGAGCACCGCACGGTGGCCAAGGCCAACCGCAGCCTGCAGCAGCTCGTGAGCCTAGCCCCGGCCACCGCCCGCCGCCGCGTGGGCGATGGCATCGAGGAGGTGCCTGTAGCCGGCCTGCGTCAGGGTGACATCATTGTCGTGAAGCCCGGCGAGCGCCTGCCGGTGGACGGCGTCGTGGCCGCCGGTCGTTCGGCGGTGGATCAGGCTGCCATCACCGGCGAATCCATGCCCGTGGACAAGGCCGCCGGCGATACCGTGTATGCCGGCACGATGAACGTGGACGGTGCGCTGGACATTCGCGCCACGGCGGTGGGTGCGGCGTCTTCGCTGCAGAAAATCATAGACCTCATGCGCCGCGCCGAGGCCGAGCACGCGCCCACAGCCCGCGCCGCCGACCGCTGGGCCAAGATCATTGTGCCCACGGCGCTGGCTCTGTCGCTGATCACACTGGTGGTATCGCTGCTGCTGCAGCTGCCCGACGCCATCATCCGGGCGGTCACGATTCTCGTGGTGTTCTGCCCGTGTGCGCTGGTGCTGGCCACACCCACGGCGGTGATGGCGGCCATCGGCAATGCCAGCCGCCATGGCGTGCTCATCAAGAGCGGCGCGGCGCTGGAAGCCGCCGCCCGCGTGGACACCGTGGCGCTGGACAAGACCGGCACGCTGACCGTGGGCAAGCCCGAGGTCGCCCAGATCCTGACCTTCGATGGTGTCACAGAGGACGAAGTGCTCTCTCAGGCCGCCGCTGTGGAGGCCATGAGCACCCATCCCATCGCCACGGCCATACTGCGGCGGGCGCAGGCCGCCGGCGTGGCCCTGCCCTCTGCAGCCAACCACCGCAACTTGAGCGGGCGCGGCGCGCTGGCCGAGGTGCTGGGCCATACCGTGGCCGTGGGTTCGCTGCGGCTGGCCCGGGAAGAGCGCGCAGCTCTCACAGCCGAACAAATGGCCCAACTGGAGGGTCAGGAGGCCATGGGCCGCACGCTGGCCCTGGTGCTGCGGGATGGCAGCGTGCTGGGCGCGCTGGCGCTGGCCGACACGGCCAAGCCCGGTTCTACCCGGGCCGTGGCGGCGCTCAAGGGCATGAATCTGAAGCTCACGCTGTTGAGCGGTGACCACGAAGCCACCGCGCGCTCCATAGGCGCATCCATGGGCATAGAGGACGTGCGCGCCGAGATGCTGCCCGAGGACAAGGCCAACGCCATCGCCGCTCTGCAGCGGCAGGGCCGCCGGGTGGCCATGGTCGGCGACGGCATCAACGACGCCCCGGCGCTGGCCACCGCCGCCAGCGGCATCGCCATGGGTGCGCTGGGCGCCGACATCGCAGTGGAAGCCGCCGGCATCGCCGTGATGACCGACGACATCGGCCGCGTGGCCGATGTGCTGGCGCTGGCCAGGCGGACGTTGCGCCGCATCCACGTCAATATTATAATAGCGATGTCCATCAACTTCGCCGCCATCGTGTTGGCCGCCTTCGGCGAGATCGACCCGGCCATCGGCGCCATCGTGCACAACGTGGGCTCGCTGGTCGTGGTGGCCAGTTCGGCGATGTTGATACGCAACGGCATCATGAATAGGGGAGGCCAGCCTGCGTGAGAGCGGCGCTGCTGGGGCTGGACGTGGGAACGTCGGCCTGCAAGACGACATTGTTCGATGAAGAGGGAGCGGTGCTGCACACCGCTTCCTTCGGCTATCCGCTGGAAACACCACAGCCCGGTTGGGCCCAGCAGCACCCCGACGATTGGTATGCCGCGGCGTGCCGGGGCATCCGCGCGGTGCTGGCCGGTTCCGGCATCGCGCCGGGCGCGGTGGCCGCCGTGGCCGTGGATGGCCAGAGCTGGGCGGCGGTGGCTGTGGACGGGGCGGGCGACGTGCTGTGCCCCACGCCGATCTGGATGGACACCCGCGCTCGGGAGCAGTGCGACCAGATGGCGGCGCTGTGCGGCGAGCAGGTGCTCTTCGACCTGTGCGGCAACCGCCTTTCGCCGACCTATACGCTGCCCAAAATCCTGTGGTACCGGGATCACGCGCCGGAGGTGTTCCGCCGCGCCCGCTCCATTTTGCAGAGCAACTCCTACATCGTTTTCCGGCTCACCGGCGAGCGCACGGCAGAGGCCAGCCAGGGCTTCGGCCTGCACTGCTTTGACATGCGCCGCGACCGCTACGACGACGGTGTGTGCCGGGCGCTGGGCATCCCCGAGGGCCTGCTGCCGCCGATCTCCCCGAGCCACGCGGTCGTGGGCCGTGTCACGGCGCAGGCCGCCGCCCAATGCGGCCTGCTGGAGGGCACGCCGGTGGTGGCCGGCGGCATGGATACGTGCTGCGGCGCATTGGGCGCCGGAATCCTGCGCCATGGACAGACCCAGGAGCAGGGCGGTTCCTCCGGCGGCATGAACGTGTGCCTGGAGACCTACGCCAACGACCGCGCGCTGATACTGGCCCGCCACGTGATACCCGGCCAGTGGCTGATCATGGGCGGCACAGTGGGCGGCGGCGGGTCGCTCAAGTGGTTCGCCGAGCAGTTCGGCGCGGCGGAGCGGGAAGAAGCGACCCACCGGGGGTGCTCGGCATATGATGTGCTGTGTGAGGAAGCGGCTGCCGTGCCGACGGGCAGTGGCGGCGTCACGTTCCTGCCCTACCTGAACGGTGAGCGCACGCCCATCTGGGATGTGCACGCCAAGGGCGTGTTCTATGGGCTGGACTACGGCAAGACCCGCGCCCACGCCGCCCGCGCGGTGCTGGAGGGCGTGGCCTTCTCGCTTAAGCACAACATCGATGTGGCGCAAGAAGCCGGTGTTTCCGTGGGAGACATGGTCAGCATCGGCGGCGGAGCCCAGAGCCCCTTCTGGACGCAGATGAAGAGCGACGTCACCGGCCGGCCCATCGCCGTGCCCGGCACCGACACTGCCGCCGGGCTGGGGGCGGCGATGCTGGCCGGCTTGGGTGTGGGCGTGTATCGCGACTTCGCCCACGCCGTGGGCAGAACGGTGCGCATCGTGCGCCGCCACGCGCCAGACCCGGCCACTGCCGAGGCCTACCGGCTGCCCTACCGGCGCTACCGGGAGCTGTATGGCGCGCTCAAGGATTTTATGGCACGCTATTGACTGCTGAGCGAGAAAGGCAATGCAAGACGGATGAAATCGAGAAAACTGACCATCACATTATTTATAATATATTTGCTGGTGCTTTCGTGGATTGTTCTGTTGAAAGCCAGAATTTCCTTTGCAACTTTGGTCGTCGGAAGAAGTGTGAACCTTATCCCATTTGGCGCCGTGCTTGTTCACAATGGATTGCCCGACTACAATGAAATCATTTATAACGTATTGGCATTTGTGCCGTTTGGCGTCTTCCTATGTATGCTTGGGAAGAGAAAGTCCTTTGTTCAACTACTTGTGCCGATTGCTCTGCTAAGTCTATTTTTTGAGGTTGTCCAATATGCTTTTTCGATAGGGACCAGTGACATAACGGACTTAATCGCAAATACCGTCGGCGGCATCATTGGCATCGGGATATTCTTTGTTTTCCATAAACTATGTAGGGACAATGTCTATAAAGTTTTGAACACCACTGCCCTGGTTTTGGCCCTGATTCTGGCTATTGGATTGGCTTTGTATCTTGCAGCTTTGCTTCTTGGAGTGTTAAGGTTTCAATAGAAGTTAAATGGAAGAGGTGAGGACTATGAAAAAGATTCGGTTGATTCTGGCGGCGGTGCTGCTGGCCACGGTCGCGCTGGCGCTGGCGGGCTGCGCCCCCGGCGACGGCACGTATACCATCGACCACCCGGCGGGTTTCTTCTGGGGCATCTGGCATGGGTGGATCGCTCCAATCTCGCTGATCGTGGGGCTTTTCAACCACGACATCCGCATCTATGAGACATTCAACACCGGCTGGACCTATGATTTTGGCTTTTATATCGCCATCATCAGTGGGTTCGGCGGCCTGGGGCTGTTCCGCCGGCACAAGAAGGTCGTCTATAAGGACAAAGAGTAGCATAGAAACGTTTCCCTGGCGCGGGCATTTGTCCCGCGCCCTTTTTCTGCTATACTGTAAGCTGTAAATATCACAAAGGAAGGTATCAACATGGCATCCAAAGTTTTCTTTGCCCCCATGGGCTTCAACGCCTACGACAGCGACCAGACGCTGCCCGCCCGCTTCGACCGCCTGCTGGATCAGACCGGTCTGCGCGACGTCGTAAAGGACAAGAAGGTCGCCATCAAGTTCCACGTGGGCTCCAACCTGAGCTTCTCTACGATCTCGCCTGTGTTCGTGCGCAAGCTCGTGGCCAAGATCAAGGCCTGGGGCGGCGAGTGCTTCCTGACCGACCACGGCGTGGCCGGACGCAAGCCCTCGGATCGCGGCTACACCGAGGACATCCTGGGCTGCCCGGTTGTGGACGTGGCCGGTTATTTCGGCAAGTATTTCTACCCCGTGGATGTGGACTACAAGACCTTCCGCCATGTGGACGTGGCCGGCCACATCATGGACGCCGACGTGATGATCGACCTTTCCCATGTGAAGGGCCACGGCGCCTGCGGCTACGGCGGCGCGTGCAAGAACATCGCCATGGGCTGCGTCACTGACCGCACCCGTCAGGAGATCCACGGTCTGGAAGGCGGCCTGGACTGGAACGAGGAGCTGTGCATCCACTGCGAAAAGTGCGTGACCAGCTGCAACCACGGCGCCAACAGCTTCAATGATGAAGGCAAGTACGAGATCTTCTACCATCACTGCACGATCTGCAATCACTGCGTCAAGGTGTGCCCCACGGGCGCCATCACGCTCAGTAACGGCGCCTATGCCGACTTCCAGGAGGGAATGGCGCTGTGCACCAAGACCGTTGTGGATCAGTTTGCACCGGGCCATGTGTACTACATCAACGTGCTGACCAACATCACGGCGCTGTGCGATTGCTGGGGCCTGACCACGCCCTATCTGGTGCCGGACATCGGCATCATGGCCAGCGACGACATCGTGGCGGTGGAGCGCGCGTGCCTGGACGCCATCAAGATTGAGAACCTGAACCTGGTGGGCGTGCCCGAGGGACACGAGATGAGCGGCAACGGCCACCTGTTCGAGCAGTTGCACGGCAAGAACCCGTTCATCCAGCTGGACGCCCTGGAGCGCCACGGGCTGGGTACGCAGGAGTATCAGTTGGTGGAAGTGAGATAAGCTTAATTCCTTCCACTACAGCTTTTGCCTTACAACCCTCACCCCCAACCCCTCCCCCAAAGGGGGAGGGGTCATTTACACAATAATTAGGTTGTCGCACTAAGCATTAAGCGTATATGGTACATGCTTCAAGCAGAGAGAAAGGATTTCGTGCCTGCGGGCACGACCTGCGCATCGCCCCCGCTGTGTTTCACACAGCCTACGGCTTGCTGTCGCATCGGCAGAGCCGACGCTGTCACAAGCCTGGGGTAATACCTCGCCGACATCCAGTCGGCGAGTGCGGCAGAGCCGCACAAGGCGACGCTGGGCTAACGGCGCATCCTGCGCCAGGGCCAAAGGGCTTTCCGATCGCCCTTTGGAAACCTTCGGACCCTTCTGTATATTTGTGCCATTATGCTCTATTGCGACAGCCTCATCTTGTTGAGGACATATGGAGTATTTTAATATCCTCGATCAAAACGGAAACCCCACAGGCCGCATCCACGAGCGCGGCAAGCCGCTGGCGGTGGGGGATTATCACCTGGTCGTCAGCATCTGGATACGCAACCACGCCGGAATGTGGCTGGTGCAGAAGCGCGCAGACACCGTGAAGATCGCTCCGGGGCTGTGGGCCAACACCGCCGGCGCCGCCCAGGCCGGAGAGACCAGCCGCGAGGGCGCCGCCCGAGAGGTGCGCGAGGAGCTGGGCCTGTCGGCGGACCCGGCAGAGCTCACGTTCCTGTGGCGCATACAGGGCAAGGACTTCTTCTCAGATGTCTATGGGTATGAGTGCGAGGCGGACGTGAGCGCCTTATGCCTGCAGCCGGAAGAAGTCGCCGACGCCCGCTGGATTACGACGGCTCAGATGCGTGCCATGCTGGCCGACGGCAGTTTTTTACGGCTGAGCTACATGGACAGGCTGTTTGCCCATTACGGCGTATAATCGTCGGTGGACTTGGCCTGGCCTGCGGAGGTGTCCTCCGGCGGGCTCTCGCGGGGCAGTGTATTGAGCAGCAGCAGATGCACGCTGACCGCCAGGCCCACGCCGCCCAGCAGCAGCCGCGCGTGCAGATGGTCGATCAGGGCGATGCTGATGCCCATCGATACCCATAAAAACGCCAGCGCCCGCAGGCGGTCGGCCCGGCTGACGGCGCGGTGCTGCAGATAGCTGCGCAGCGGCGGCCCCAGGCGGCGGTGGTTCATGAGCCACCCGTGCAGCCGGCTGGAGCTGCGCACAAAACACACGCTGGCCAGCAGCAGCAGCGGCACCGTGGGCAGCAGCGGCACAAAGACGCCCACAACGCCCACCGCCAGAGCCACACAGCCCGCCGCCATCAGCAGCGCCCTTATCCATTTGTTCTTATGCATCATACGTCATCCTATATCCTGTTAAGCCGGACCCGTTGCAAAAAAATACCTGCCCGCGCGGAAGCGGCGGGCAGGAGGCGAATCCTCAGCAGGGTCAGTTTGAAGCGTCGCCGCCGTCGGTTTTCTGCATTTTCACACAGTCCGGGCACAACCCCTTGAAGAGCACGCCCCGCTCGTGCACGTCGAACCCCTTGAGCTCCGGCGCCGCCAGCGGCGCGAAGTCCACGTCAAAATCCTTGATCATGCCGCAACTGCGGCACTGGAAGTGGCCGTGGGGATGGGTGCCGATGTCGTAATGGGTCTGTATGCCGTCGAAATCCAGCTCCAGCACCAGGCCCGCGTCGGCGAAGGCGCGCAGCACGTTATACACCGTGGAGCGAGACAGGCTGGCGGATTCAGAGCGCAGCGCCGTGTAAATGCCGTCTATGGTCGGGTGGCAGCGGTGCTCCTGCAGATAGCTCAGCACCCGCACCCGGTGGGTGCTGGGGCGCAGGCCCAAGCGGCTCAGCTGCCGGGCCAGATCGTCTCGGGATGCCATGACAAAACTCCATCCAATCGATCAAAATAAGAATTGTTCCAATTAAGTATAATCATTGTATGGGTTTTGTCAATCGCTAACGATTCCAACGGCGTCGAATGGTTACAGCCGCGTGACGATCCGATTGCCGGATTCATATCGGCGCAGGCCCGCGCGGAACAGCCAAAAGGCAAACGCCGCGTACAGCGCCGCCGCGGCCACCAGCGCCGCCAGCTTCCACAGATGGAACTGCTGGAACACCTGCAGCGGCACGTGCACGATGAAGCCCGCCGGTATGGCCGTATACAGCACGACCCGCAGCAGCCCGTCGAAGATGCGTTCCGGGTAGATGCAGAAATTGATGCTGCCCTCCACGGCGAACTGTGCCAGCTTTTCCGCGTTGCCCAGGAAGAACGTCAGCGAATGGAACATGGCCGCCATGGCCGCCATGAAGATGCCGCCCAGCAGCACGAACAGCGCAAACAACACAAGCGTGCGCACGGAAAAGCCGTAGGTGACCAGCACGAGGATGAAGCCATAGCCCAGATCTCCCAGGGCCGACACCTGCATGCGTGAGGCCGCCACATTCACCAGCACGCTGCGGGGCTGCAGCAGGGCGCTATCCAGCTCGCCGGACACGATGATGCGGCTGAGCCGGTCCAGGTTGCCGAAGATCACCCGCGCCAGCCCGAAGCTGGACGCCGACAGCGACCAGATGAACATGACGTCACGGAACGTGTAGCCCGCCACCGCCGCGCCGATCTTGTCGAAAGCCACCCACCAGAAGAAGATGAAGCTGGCGTTGTTGATGGCCATGCCGAACACCTGCAGCCAGAAGCTGCCGCGGTATTCCATGGCGCTGGACAGGTTGACCTTCATGTACAGCCCGATGAGCTGCAGGTTTTTCTTAACCGCCGTTGGCATGGATGCGTTTCACCCCCTTGCCGTAGAGCAGGACCGAAAGGCCGGCCAGCAGAACCACCCACAGCGCCTGCAGCGGCACCGTGGCCGCGAAGTGCGCCCAGTCGAAGCTGACAGCTAGCCGCGCCGGCGCCCACGCGATGTAGGAGAAAGGCAGCGAGCGCGCCACCGTCTGCAGCCAGTCGGGCAGGAACTCCACCGGCAGGAACATGCCCAGCATGAAGACCAGTTTGCTCCAGATCAGGAAGAACGCCGTATTCTCTTCCAGATAGAAAGCCGTGAGCCCCAGCGCCATCATGGACAAAAAGTTGAGCGCCATGCCCAGCGCCATGGAAAGCGCGATGGGGGGCAGCTGCCACAGCGCGAAGTGGGGCAGAGGCCCGGCCAGCGCCAGCCCCAGCGCGATGGCGGCCAGCAGATAGAAGCAGCTGTTGACGGCGGTCTCGCCCAGGGCGTTGGCGGCCTGATAGGCCAGGAAGTGGTAGGGGCGGTTGAGCTGGTAGGCGATGTCGCCGGACTTGATGTCCTCGTTGAGATCGCCGAAGATGCCGGTGCGGCAGCCGAACACGATGAACTCGGTGAGGCTGACGTACCACACCATCTGCGTCAGCGAGAATCCGGCAATCTCGCCGCCGCGGTACACGGCCTTCCACACGCAGAACAGCACGAACACATACAGCGCGTACAGGATCAGCCGGAAGGCGGTGCCCGCGCGGTAGGCCCAGGCGTTGCGCAGGCTGATGCGGGCGATGGTCAGGTATTTGCGTCCGTGGAGCATGGCGGCGAGCCTCCTTCCCGGCGGAAGATTTCGCCGATGATCTCCTCCATCGGCGGGTCGCTGATCGTGATGTCTGCCACGGCTCCGGCGGCGCTCACGGCCTGCAGCACCTCGCCGATGTTGGTCGTGCGGGTGTCCACAACCAGGCGGGCGGCGTTGCCGGCGGCCTTGGCCACCTGCACGCCCTCGATGGCCGGCAGGCTCATGGCGTCGCTGTAGCGCACGGCGATGACCTTGCGGTTCAGATAGTCGTATTTCAGGCGCTTGACCGGCTGGTCCAGCACCACGGTGCCGTGGTCTATGACCATGGCTCGGCGGCACAGCTGCTCGATGTCACCGGCGTCGTGGCTGGTCAGGAAGATCGTGACGCCCTCCTCGCGGTTGAGCTCGGTGATCAACTGGCGGATGCTTTGTTTTACCACCACGTCCAGGCCGATGGTGGGCTCGTCCAGGAAGATGACCTTGGGGCGGTGCAGCAGCGAAGCGGCCACCTCGCAGCGCACCCGCTGGCCCAGCGAAAGCTTGCGCACCGGCTGGTCCAGAAAGCTGCCCAGCTCGAAGCGCTGGATCAGCATGTCCAGACGGTCCTGGTATTGGGCGGGCTTTAAATCATAGATGCTGGCCAGCAGGCGGAAGCTGTCCATCGGCGGCAGGTGGAACCACAGCTGCGACTTCTGCCCAAACACCGTGCCGATGTGGTAGGAGAGCTTTGCCCGGTCCCGCTGGGGGTTGTAGCCCAGCACATCGATGGAGCCGGAGGTTGGGTGCAGAATGCCGGTGAGCATCTTGATTGTCGTGCTCTTGCCCGCGCCGTTGGGGCCGATGAAGGCCAGCACCTCTCCGGGTTCCACAGTGAAGCAGATATCCCGCACGGCAGCAATGTCGCGCCACGTGGGGCGCAACAGCGCCCGGGCGCTCTGCCGCAGCCCCTCGGCCTTCACCTTGGTGCGGAACGTCTTGTTGAGCCCTTCCACGCGGATGGCTTCCATTCTACAACCCTCCTCCCGACAAAAAGGAAAAATCCGGTAATAGGTTAAATTACCGGATACCTTATCATAGCCAATATGGGGAAGTCAACATAATTTTTAGTTCATTATGCGGGTGGTGAATTGCAACTTTAATTGCCGCACCCCCGACAACGAACTACAATGTCATTGAAAAGACCTGATCTGGCGTCTTGTATCCCAGACTTCTTCTGGGATAAAGGGGTTCATCCATCGCTGAATCCGTAGAATGTCCTGTTCCGAGTAAGTGCTGATTCGCGACCCTTTGGGTATAAATCGCCGAATCATGCGGTTTGCGTTCTCGTTACTGCCACGCTCACAAGCACGGTACGGATGGGCATAATAGATAGTGGTACGCTTGGCTCCCTCTGT
>JAEYPH010000021.1 GCA_023410875.1 Bacillota bacterium
GCATGTAGTCGAACTCGCTCTGCTTGTTGAGGTCAGGTAAGAAACCTTTGTCCCGGAACCACAGAGCCAGCGCTTCATTGGTGTCGTCGTCATGCGCCTGCGGGTTCCACGCCACGTCGGCGATGGACAATGGCTCCTTGCCGGCCTGCACGCGCTTTTTGTTGTAATCGTACTGCACACCTACGGCCCGTAGGGCATCGGGGTGCGGGGATACCAGGCCGCCATAGACGCTGTTGAGATAGTTCCGGCGCCCCAGCATATCCTCCTCGTCGGCCATCCGTGGCTGTGGACGACCGCCCAGCAGGGGCTGCATGCTGGATACGGCAGGCATTGTCATCCAGGTGGTCGGCTTTGGAGCGGCGGCCTTCTTTTTCCGCCGGCCAGGAGCGGTTCCTTCCTCCAGGTCTGTGCCGATGATGTAAGGCATGGGCGTTCTCCTTGTGTGGTTGGTCTCAAGGTATACGTCGAACAGCACGGACAAACGCATGTTTTTGTATGGCAAACGATAACACAAACAAATGTGAAATTGAGCGCAATGCTTCGGAGGTTTTACGTGTGTTAGCTTTGTTCACAAGCTGGTATAATGGTTGGCATGGAAAATAAAGTAACATTAATCGACAACGGATTCCTGATCAACGGCCAGAGTGTGCGCATCATCGCCGGGGCCGTGCACTACTTCCGCGTGCCCCGGGCCTATTGGCGCGACCGTCTGCTCAAGCTCAAGGCCATGGGCTGCAACGCCGTGGAAACCTATGTGGCCTGGAACCTGCATGAGCCCAAGCCGGGCAAATACGACTTCTCCGGCAACCTGGACCTGGAGGCCTATCTACGCCTGGCCCACGAGTTGGGCCTGTACGCGCTGGTGCGCCCAGGCCCCTACATCTGCGCCGAATGGGAGTTCGGCGGCCTGCCCTGGTGGCTGCTGCGGGAGGACATGAGCATCCGCTGTATGGACAAGCGCTGGCTGCGCCGTGTGGACCGCTGGTTCGGGGAGCTGATGCCCCGGGTGGCGGCGCTGCAGGTAGGCCGGGGCGGGCCGGTCGTCGCCGTGCAGGTGGAGAACGAATACGGCTCCTTCGGCAACGACAGCGCGTATCTGGAACACCTGCGGGCGCTGATCGCCGGGCTGGGCATCGACAGCGCCCTGCTGTATACCAGCGACGGCCCCAGCGACTGGATGCTGCAGGGCGGCACGCTGGATGGCGTGTTCAAGACCGCCAACTTCGGCAGCCGGCCGGCCGAGGCCTTTGCCAAGCTGCGCGAATACCAGAAAGACGGCCCGCTGATGTGCGCCGAATACTGGAACGGCTGGTTTGACCACTGGGGCGGGCCCCACCATACCCGCGACGCCCAAGACGCCGCCCGGGTGCTGGACGAGATGCTGGCAGCTGGCGCCTCCGTGAGCCTCTACATGTTTCACGGCGGCACCAACTTCGGCTTCATGGCCGGCGCCAACCATTACGACGCGCTGGAACCCACGATTACAAGCTACGACTACGATTCGCCGCTCAGCGAGAGCGGCGAGCTGACCGCCAAATATCACGCCTTCCGCGATGTCATCGCCAAGTACGCGCCCATCCCCGAAGTGGCGCTGCCGCATCCTGCTCCCAAGCGGGCCTTCGGCACGGTGGAGCTGACCGAACGGGCGGGGTTATTCGACAACCTGAGCCGCCTGGGCCGCCGCCGACGGGAACCCGCCCCCTACCCCATGGAGAAACTGGGCCAGGGCTATGGCTTCATACTCTACCGCACAACGATCAGCGGCCCCCGGGAGGAGCAGCCGCTGGTGCTGCAGGATGTGCACGACCGGGCGCTGGTGTTTGTGGACGGAAAATACCTTGGTGTGCTGGGCTGGGGAAGCGGTCAGGAGATCCGCTTCGCCGTGCCGCCGCAGGGCTGCACTCTGGACGTGCTCGTGGAAAACATGGGCCGCGCCAACTACGGCAACAACATGTGGGAGCCCAAGGGCATCACCAAGGGAATCCGCCACGGCCAGCAATACCTGTACGGCTATGACATCCACCTGCTGCCCATGGACGACCTGACAAAGCTACGCTACCGCAGCACCCCCCAAAAGGTCGAGGGCTCAGCTTTCTATCGCGGCAGCTTCACCGTGGACCAGCCGGCGGACACGTTCCTGCGGCTGGACGGCTGGGAGAAGGGCGTGGCCTTCATCAACGGCTTCAATCTGGGCCGCTATTGGAAGGCAGGCCCCCAGAAGACGCTGTATGTGCCCGCGCCGCTGCTCAGGGCCGGAGAGAATGAGCTGGTGATCTTCGAGCTGCATGGCGCGCAAGCCCCTGTCGTCACGCTGACCGACAAACCGGACTTGGGATAAACATCCTACTCCTAGCCTTCTCCTTGAGGAGGCTGGCCGCGACAAAGCCGCTGCTCGCCCATGCATCCTGGAAGGTGGCGCGTAGCGCCGGATGAGGTGTTTTCGTTGTTCATGACTAGACACCTCATCAGTCGCCTTCGGCGACAGCTTCCCCTCCAGGGGAAGCCAAATATAGAACATGTTTTTACGCAAAGGGCGCGGTCGATGGCCGCGCCCTTCTAGTTTCAATCCCAGCCCTATTCAATCGTAATATCCGCCGGTATCGCAAACACATCGTCTCCAAAGCCCCCGGTATCCATCGACTGCACGACGGTGGCCATGGAGTTCTTCTCATCCTTGGGGTCGCCGTAGACGTTCTTGACGATCAGGCCAGTGGCCTTGTCGATGTAGACGGTGTTGCCCTTCATGCCCATGAACTCGATGTCCATATGGAACACCGCGCAGTCCCACTGGCCGAACTTCTCATCGGGCTTGCTCTCATAGGGCGATACCGTGAGCATCGTCAGCAAGGCGACGGCCTGCATATTCCTGGACGCGGTGACGTCGATGCTCTCCATCTTCCTGCCGGTCTTGGTCTCCATGTTATACCGTATGCCGGTCGTGCCGTCAAATACGGTGACGTCTCCGGTCAGCTCCTCGACGGTCTTGAACTTCTCGCCTTTCACCCAATGCTCGGTCTTGACCTCCATGCCCAACACGGCTGCCGCGTCCACATAATGCAGGCCGGCTCCGCCCACCAGCGCCTTGAGCTTGTCCAGCAGCGCCGCCATGGCCGAGCCAGCCGGCGCGGTTTGCACGGGCTCGGGGTTCTTGGCATCCAGATACAGCGTGTAGCTCATGTCCGCCCCCAGCGGGTTCTCCTGCACCGTCTGGAAGGCGTCGATGAAAGCTCTCATACCCTCGCTATCGGGGGCGTCCGTCGATGCTACAACAGGCGTACTGGCGGTTTCCGCGCCGCTGGTGGAGGCGGCATCGGCGGCCTGGGCTGCGGACGGACTGGCGTTGGCAAGTACCGGCGTAGCGGTTGGGGCTGTATTGGCAGGGGTCGGCGCGCCGCACGCGCTCAGGCCCAACGCCAGAAGAATGGTCAACGACACATAAAGTTTCTTTTTCATGCTGCGCTCCCTCTCACATGCCGCCGGGGAAGTTGTCCACGTTCTCCCCGTCCAGCGGGACCAACGGCGCCAGCGGGATGTCTTCCGGCGGCGGGGTGACCGGCGCCAGCGGAGCCAGCGGTTCCTCGGGCACCAATGGGGCCAGAGGTTCCGGCGTGACCAGCGGTGCCAGAGGCTCATCTGTAACCAACGGCGCCAAAGGCTCCTCGGTAGCCGCGGGCGCCGGGCTCTCCTTGGCAGCCTCCTCGGCTTTCTTGCGAGCCTCCTCCTCCATCTTCCTGCGCGCCTCCTCGGCCTTCCTGCGAGCCTCATCGGCTTCTCGGGCCTTCTTCTGCCAGCGGTCCTCGTCGGCAAAGGTCTTCTCCAGCACGGCGGGGAAGGTCAGATCACCGCCGCCGGGGCGCATGTTTTTGAGCACGAAGCGGTAGCCGCCGCCGCTGCGCTGCAGTTGCACCGGTATGCTCATGGCCCCGGATACTTGGCCAAAGAAGCTGCCGCTGACCGTATCGGTCTTAATCGAAGGATCTATCTTCGCGTCGGAGCTGGCGGGGATGGACAGGTTCACCAGGGCGATGTTCTCGCTGCCCGTATCCAGGAAGAACCGGCTGGATGGCGCCCTGATGTTGATCTCCCAGCCTCCGCTGCCTTGCATCAGCTCCGACAGGCCCCAGTTTTCTATGGCGTCGCTCATTTTGCAGACAAGGGTCAGATACGCCGTCGCCGCATAGGGTGTATGGATGCCATGGTTGAAGGTCGGGTCAGAGCTGGGCGCGGTTCCGCCGGCCTTTTGGGCCATCAGGCTGAAGCTGGCGTGGACGATGATGCCGTCGCCGGCGTCGAAGGACTGCGTAGAGGTGCCGTTTGTGCGGATGATCCAGTCGTATTCCTCCATCTCATCCATGTACGGCGTGGGCTCCGGCTGCTCCGATGCCTGCTCCGTGGGCTCGGCGGAGGGCTGCTCCGAAACCCCGGCGCTGGGCGCGGGGCTGGCCTGGTTCTTGGGCTTTTTCCCCTTGCGCTTGCCGGGGCCGGTGTCGGCCTTGTCAGATTCGTCTCCCTCCAGCGGGGGGTCACAGTCGATCTCCGAGCGCTTTACATAACCAAAGAAGCTGTGGCTCCGGACGGTGTTCCCCTGGCTGATCCACGTGTCATAGAGCACCATGACCCAGTTCTTGTCGTACTCGTACACGTCAAACTCATCTGTGGGCCCGACCATACCGAGCGCCGGAAACATCTCGCTCTTGCCCCAGCGCACGTAGGTGACCGTGTTGATCTTACCATGGGAAATGGGGTCGGATACCGCGCGGGCGACTTGCACGGACCCTGGAAACCCGCTCGTGAGAAGCAGCGCTGCCAGCAGCAGCGCCAAAAGCTTTTTCATTGCTGTCCCCCCTCGCTGAACTTCAGGCCCGCCGGCGTTTCAAAGCGCTTGGCGTCGGCGCCCAGCAGCTCCACGCTGGCCGTGCGCAGGCGGAACAGCGGCGCGTCACACAGCAGCACCCAACCGGTCTGCTGGTCCACGTAGGCCTTCACCCAGTCGTCCTCGTCGTCGTTCTCCAGCAGCCATGCGATGCAGTCCCGCCCGGCATAAGTGAGCTTGCCCAGTGCCGTCGCCTTGGAGTAGGCGCTTTTCAGGCTCTGGAAATCCACGTGGAAGACCGCTGCAGCTGCGGACTTGCGGGCGTCCATCGTCGCAGCGTCGTATTGTATGTGCCCGTCGGCGTTGTCCAGCGCAATGCTGAGCACCTTTCCATCGGCGTCCATTTCACGGCATAGCGCCATGGGCGGCGCGACCCACAGCTCCAGATATTGCGCCACCAGCTGCTGGTCCGCGTCGTAGCGCTCCAGCACCTGCTTTGCGTGCAGCGTCCGGTCCTTGAGCGGCCCCGTGGCTGCAGGTTTGCCGTTGCAGCCCCACAAGGCCAGCGCGCAGCCCACCAGCGCCGCCAGTGCGGCCGTCCGGAAGACGACTCTGTTTTGCAGCGCCATCACTCATCCCTCCAATGCGCATATATAAAAAGTATAATTCAGGATCGTCCTCTCAATATAGTATGATTCTTGCTCTCTTCAATAAGAAAAGCACGCAAACCCGAATCTCAACAATCATAACAAACGTGTGGTTGCGAAAAGATGCGCAACGGCGTATACTACGGCTGAGGAAAACGGCAGAGATTTGAGAGCCGCACAAAGCCTTACTTGGCTTTGTGCGCTCTTTTTTTGTTGCAAAGGGGAGATTGTATGTTCGATGTGGCGGTCATCGGCAGCGGCGTCACCGGTGCGGCCGTGGCCAGGGAACTCTCAAAATACGCGCTGCGCGTCATCGTGCTGGAAAAAGGCGCCGATGTGGCTGTGGGCGCGTCCAAGGCCAACAGCGCCATCGTGCACGCCGGGTATGACTGTGTGCCCGGCACGCTGAAGGCCCGGCTCAATGTGCGCGGCAACGCGCTGCTGCGGGAACTGTGCCCGCAGTTGGGCGTGCCCTTTATGCCCATCGGCTCGCTGGTCGTGGCCTTCAACGCCGACGACCGCGCGGAGCTGGGCCGCCTGCTGGAGCGCGGCCGCGCCAACGGCGTGCCGGGGCTGGAGATTCTGGATGGCGACGAGGTGCGCCGCCGGGAGCCCAACTTAAGCCAGGAGATCGTCGCGGCGCTGTGGGCGCCCACGGGGGCCATCGTGTGCCCCTTTGAGCTGACGCTGGGGCTCATGGAAAACGCCGTGGCCAACGGCGTCACGTTCCGCCGGGGCTTCGATGTGCGCTCCGTAGAGCGCGACGAGCAGGGCTTCACACTGCGCGACGCTGCCTGCGAGCAGGTCCGCGCGCGGTTCGTCGTGAACGCCGCGGGCATCCGCAGCGACGAGGTCAACGCCATGGCCGGCGGGCGACCCTTCACGATCCTGCCGCGCAAGGGCGAATACATACTGCTGGACCGCTCGGCCTATAACACCGTGGGCACTGTCGTCTTCCAGACGCCCAGCCGCTGGGGCAAGGGCGTGCTCGTGAGCCCCACGGTGCACGGCAATCTATATGCAGGCCCCACCGCCGTGAACACCGCCGACAAGGACGACACCGCCGTCACGCCCGAAGGCCTGTGGTATTTGAAGAAGCTCAGCCGCAAATCGGTTCCGGGCATCCCTTTGAACAAGGTCATCACGTCCTTCGCGGGCCTGCGCTCGGTCGTCGTGGGCCGCGACGACTTCATCATCGGCCGCGAGCCCGAGGTGCCCGGTTGGGTGAACGCCGCGGGCATCTGCTCGCCGGGGCTCTCCTCTTCGCCGGCGGTCGCGGAGCTGGTCGCTCAGGAGCTGCAGGCCTCTGGGTTGGAACTGACGCCCAAGGCCGATTTCATCGCCACGCGGCACCGGCACAAGCACTTCGCCGACATGGGCGACGACGAGCGCCGCGCGGCCATCGCCGAAAACCCGCTGCATGGCCGGGTGATCTGCCGCTGCGAAACCGTGACCGAGGCCGAGATCGTGCGGGCGCTGCACGCGCCTGTGCCGGCCACCACGCTGGATGGCCTCAAGCGGCGCACCCGCGCCCAGGCCGGGCGCTGCCAGGGCGGCTTCTGCGGACCCAGGCTCATGGAGATCATCTGCCGGGAGACCGGCTGCGCCATGGAAGACATCACCAAGAACGGCGGGCAGAGCTTCGTCGCGTCCTGCAGGGAGGGCTTATGACACACGTGGACGTATTGGTCATCGGCGGCGGGCCGGCCGGCCTGGCCGCGGCGCTAGCCGCCCGGGCCCAGGGAGCCCAAGTCACCGTGCTGGAGCGCGACCGCGACCTGGGCGGCATCCTGCAGCAGTGCATACACAACGGCTTCGGCCTGCATTACTTCGGCGAGGAGCTGACCGGCCCCGAATATGCCCAGCGGTTCATCGACCGTCTGGAGGGTTCGGGCATTGAGATTCTGACCGACACGATGGTCATCGGCCTGACCGCCGACCGGCAGGTCACCGCCGTGAGCGCGGAAAAGGGGCTGCTGACGCTGCAGGCCGGTGCGGTGGTGCTGGCCATGGGCTGCCGCGAGCGCACCCGGGGCGCGCTGAACATCCCCGGCGATCGCCCGGCGGGCATCTTTACCGCCGGCAGCGCTCAACGCCTGGTCAACATGCAGGGCGCGCTGCCCGGTCGCGAGATCGTGGTGCTGGGCAGCGGCGACATTGGGCTCATCATGGCCCGCCGGCTCACGTGGGAGGGCGCGAAGGTCAAGCTCGTGTGCGAGCTGATGCCCTATAGCTCGGGCTTGGCCCGCAACGTGGCCCAGTGCCTGGTGGACAATGACATCCCCTTGAAGTTCAGCCACACCGTCGTGCGCATCCACGGCCGCGAGCGCGTGGAGGGTGTCACCGTGGCAGCGGTCAACGAGAAGCTGCAGCCCATCAAGAGCACCGAGGAATTCATCCCCTGCGACACGCTGCTCTTAAGCGTGGGGCTGATCCCGGAAAACGAGCTGTCGCTGATGGCCGGCGTGCCCATGGACCCGGTGACCGGCGGCGCCGTTGTGGACCAATGGCGACAGACCGGCATCCCCGGCGTGTTCGCCTGCGGCAACGTGCTGCAGGTGCATGACCTCGTGGACAACGTGAGCCGCGAGGCCGAGATCGCCGGCGCCGCCGCGGCGCGCTATGCGTTGGGTGCCCAGAGCGAGCGAGAGCCCTGGTGGCTGGCGGTGACGCCCGGCGAGGGCGTGCGCTATGTCGTGCCTCAGCGCATCGATGTGAACGCACTGCCCGAGGGGCAGCTAGATCTGTACTTCCGCGTGCGCGGCGTTGTGAAGCCCGCCACGGCCCAGGCCCGCGCCGGTAAAACGCTGCTGAAAACGCGCCGGGCCATGATCATGACGCCCGGTGAGATGGAGAAGATCACGATAGACGCGGCCAGCCTGAAAGAGGCCGGCGAGCTGATCGTGTCGGTGACGGGAGGCAAGGCATGAGCGAATACAAGGAACTGACGTGCATCGTGTGCCCGGTAGGCTGCCGCCTGAAGGCCAAGCTCGTGGACGGGCAGCTGAAGATCGACGGCCAAACCTGTGTGCGCGGAGAGAAATACGCGCTGGAGGAATTGTCCCACCCCACCCGCACGGTGACCTCGTCGGTGGCGCTGGAAGGCGGCGCATTGCCGCTCCTGAGCGTGAAGACCGGCGCGCCGGTGCCCAAGGGCAGCATACCGGCGGTGCTGGCCGAGCTCAAGGCCGTGCAGGTGCAGTCCCCGGTGCGCGTGGGCGAAGTGGTGCTGCACAATGTAGCCGGCACCGGTGTGGATATCGTCGCGACCAGAAACGCATAAGCAAAGGGGACGGGAAACATGCAGGTACGGCTGAGCTTTTATCCAGGCGGCAAGCGCAAGGCGCTGACCATGAGCTATGACGACGGGCAGATTCATGACCGGCGGCTGGTGGCCATCTTCAACCAGTACGGCATCAAGGGAACCTTCCACCTGAATTCCGGCTTTCTGGGCCGCAAGGATGTGCTGCACGCCGACGAGGTGGGCTCGCTGTTCGCCGGGCACGAGGTGTCCGCCCATTCGGTGGGCCATCCTTTCCTCCCCCGGGTGCCCCGGGAGGAGCTGGCCGAGCAGATATTGGCCGACCGGCGGGCGCTGGAGGCGCTGGCCGGCGGCCCTGTGCGCGGCATGTCCTATCCCTTCGGGGATTATAACGACGCCGTGCTGTCGGCGCTGCCGGCGCTGGGCATCGAGTATTCCCGCACGACGCTGTCCCACGGCCGGTTCTGCGTGCCGGACAACTTTCTGCTGTGGCACCCCACGTGCCATCACGGGGACCGTCTCATGGAGCGGCTTCAGCAGTTCCAGTCCGCCGCCGGTTGGGGGCAGATGCCGCTGTTCTATGTGTGGGGCCACAGCTATGAGTTCGACCGTAACGACAACTGGGAGCTCATCGAGGAGTTCTGCGCTGCTGCCGCCCATGACCCGGACGTGTGGTACGCGACCAATGTGGAAATCATGGACTACCTGACCGCCCAGCGGAACCTGAAGTTCAGCGTGGACCGGACCATGGTTTTCAATCCGTCGGCTATCTCCGTGTGGATAGAGGCCGATGGCCTGCCGGTGGAAATCCAGCCCGGGGAGAACAAAGCGTTATAATTTCCTGGGGCATCAAAAAAGCCGGCGACGCCACCGCGTCGCCGGCTTTTTCCTTTATCGTCAGTGCTCTATGACCGCCTTTACGACCTCTTCACGATGGTCGGAGTTATACGCAAACGCCTCGCCCGCCTGCTCGAAGGGATACTTGTGGCTGACGATCTTGGCGACCGGCAGCCCGGCGGCGATGGCCGCGATGGCGGCTGGGTAACAGTTGCGGTAGCGAAACACCGTCTCGATGGACGCCTCCTTGAACATGATCGTGCCGAAGTTGAACTCGAACACCGGGTCCGGCGACAGGCCGACCAGCACGATCTTGCCGCCCATGGCCACAAGATCGGCGCTGGACAGCGTGGCCTTGGGGTTGCCGGAGGTCTCTACGACGATGTCCACGCCCCGCCCGCCGGTCAGCTCCATCACGCGCTTTACAGGGTCCACGCTGCGCAGGTTGATGGTCTCCGTGGCTCCCAGCTCCGCGGCCCGTTCCAGGCGCTTTTCCACAAGATCGGTGATGTACACCGTGCCCACGCCGTGGGCCTTGAGCGCCAGCATGCTGACCATGCCGATGCAGCCCGAACCCAGCACCACAGCCGTCTTGCCCGGCATGGCCTGCCCCAGCCGCGCGGCGTGGAAGCCCACGGCCAGCGGCTCCACGAGCGCGCCCTCCAGCGTGCCCACGTTGTCCGGCAGCTTAAAGCACATGTCCGCCGGGTGCGCCACATAGTCGCACAGCGTGCCGGGCACCGGCGGCGCGGCGAAGAAGATCACGTCCGGGCACAGGTTGTAGCGGCCGGATTTGCAGAACTCGCAGTGTCCGCAGGCCACGCCGGGCTCCAGCGCCACGCGGTCGCCCACTTTCAGGCCGGTCACGCCCTCGCCCAACTCCACGACTTCGCCCGCGCATTCATGGCCCAGCAGATAGGGGTGCTGCACAACGAACTTTGTGCCGATGCGGCCGTGCTCAAAAAAGTGCAGGTCAGAACCGCACACACCGTTGTGCTTCACCCGCACCAGCACCTGGCCGGGCTTGGGGCTGGGCTTGTCCAGTTGCGCCATTTCCATGTTGCGGTCTCGCGTCAACATCATCGCGTTCATCTTTGCCATGGTCTACACTCCTCGCAATACAATCCTGAAAACTCAGGCTTAAACATCTTACTCGATCAACATTCTATATGAGGAGTCTGATTCCTTCCGGAGTATGTTCCAGATAAAGCCTTTCACATTTATCATGTTTTGGGGCCGAAGGTTTCCAAAGGGCGATCGGAGACCTTTGGTCGCGCCTGGAGGCGCGAAATCTCCACTGAACTCCGGCCAAGGCTCAAGTTCCAGTTGACTGATACGCCGGCAGGCCGACCTTATAAAACACCAGCAACGCGAGGCCAAAGAAAGCCGCGCCGGCAAGCGGGATCGCAAAGGCCACCGCCGCAGAGGCTTCGCCCCGTCCTAATATAAAGCACACTGGGTAGTAAACGACAGCCGCCAGCGGCACCAGATACGTGAACAGCGCCCGGAACCACTTGCCGTAGATCTCCATGGGGTAGCCGGCGAAATACACGCCGCCATAGCTGAAGGCGTTGACGGCCTCGATGGATTCAATCGAATAAAAGCACAGCGCACCCTGCAGCACGAACATGCCGCCGAACAGCAGCAGCCCGTTGAGCGCCGCCCAAGGCAGCATCAGCGCCCGAAGGGGCGTCCAATGGATGTCCCCCCAGGCGAAGGCCAGCGCCAGCACCAGGAACCCCTGCAGAAAGCGCCCCACCCGGTTGATGCGGAACTCATAGCCCAGCAGCTGCACCATCAGCGACCGGGGCCGCAGCAGCATGCGGTCCAGCAGGCCGTCGCGGATCAGCCGGTTCATCACGTCGAACCCTCTCCAGAAGGCGTCGGCCACGGCGAAGGTCGTGTTCACAAGGCCGTAGAGCAGCAGCGCCTGGGGCAATGTCCAGCCCGGCAGCGCGCCGAAGCGGTCAAACAGCGCCCACAGCGCCAGCGCGTCCAGTATGTTCTGCAGAAACACGCCGCCGGATATCAGCGCGAAGTTCAGCCGGTACTGCCACTGGGCCTTCACCGATGTCAGGATGTAGTACCAATACATGCGCAAGCCGGTCATCTTAGTATTACCCTCCTAACTCCCCAGAATGTCCAGCGACTTCAGGTTACGCCTCAGCTGCCAATGGGCCAGCCCAAGGAACGCCACGCACCAGAAAACTTGCAGCGCCAGCACGAGCGCGCCCATGGATGCCGGCAGCGCGCCGGTATAAAGCCGGATGGGCAGGTCGCTCAGGCCCGCGAAGGGCGAGGCGATCAGCGCCGCCTGCAGCGCGCCGGGCAGCAGCGGCAGCGGCACGATCAGCCCGGACAAAAGGCTGGAAAACGCGCCCACCAGCAGCCGCGCGCCGTCGCCCAGTATCGATTTGAAGCAAAAGGCCGCCAGCGCGCAGTTGATCGCGGCGCTTAAGCCAGCCGCCAGCGCCATGGATGCCAGCCACCACAGGCCCGCGGCCACGCTCACCGGCAGGCCCATGCGAAAAGGCGGCGGCAGGATCAGTATGATCGGCAAAAAGGGCAGCACGCGCAGCGCCGCGGAGCTCGTGCAGCTGGCCAACGACCGGGCGAAGAACTGCCCCAGCAGCGGCACAGGCTTGAGCAGGCTGTAGGCCACCTGGCCGGAGCGCACCTCCTCGTTGAGCTCCCCGTCGCCCCAGGGCAGCAGCCGCAGGAAGAGTTGCCCCAGCCACACATAGGTCACGGCCTGGGCGGCGTCCATGGCCGCGCCGGCGGTGCTCACGCGGTAGAAGGCCAGCAGGATCATGGCCCGGGCAAAGCCGAACACGAACTGCGTGAACACGCCGGCCCACGCCGCCATGCGGTATTGCAGCCCGGCCTTGAACCGCGCCGAGAACCACGCCGCAGCCCAGGATGCATGGGCGAGCAAAGAACCGGCCCTGGATGCTTGGGCGGGCAAAGAACCAGCCCGACTCACAGCGCGCCTCCGTCGGCCATCTCATACAGCCGGGCGATGACCTCGTCCACCGACGGTTCCTCCACGCGGAACTGCTCCACTGGCGCGCAGGCCGAAAGCGCCTCCAGCAGCCTTGCCGGGCTCACGGCCGCCGGGTCAAAGGCCACGGTGGGCTGCTCCTCCTGCAGCCAGCGGGCGCCCTGGGGCAGCGGGCAGCTGGGGAACTCCCCTTCGATGACCAGCCGCAGCCCGCCGCCCGCCGAGCGCTTGAGGCGGTCGAAGGCGCCATCATACAGCAGCCGGCCGTGGCTGATGAAGATGACCCGGGGTGTCAGCGCCGCGATGTCGTCCATGTCGTGGGTCGTCAGCAGCACCGTGAGCCCTTCGGCGCGGTTGAGCTCCTTCAAAAATGCCCGCAGCGCCAGGCACGTGGGCGCGTCCAGGCCCAGCGTGGGCTCGTCCAGAAACAGGATGCCCGGTGTGTGCAGCAGACTTGCCGCGATGTCGCAGCGCTGGCGCTGGCCCAGCGAAAGGTTGCGCACGGGCTTGTCCAGCAGCTCAGCCAGGCTCAGCATGTCCGTCAGCTGCGCCATGCGCTGCCCGTAGCGCGCGGGCTCCACCTGGTAGACGCGCCGCAGCAGCTCGAAGCTGTCCCGAACCGGCAGGTCCCACAGCAGTTGTGTGCGCTGGCCGAACATCACGCCGATGCAGGCCACATGCCGGGTGCGCTCCCGCCAGGGCACCCGCCCCAGCACGCGCACATGGCCGGAGCTGGGCACCAGGATGCCGCTCAACACCTTTACCGTCGTGCTCTTGCCCGCGCCGTTGGGGCCGATGTAGCCCACCATCTCTCCCTGCTCGATGGTGAAGCTGACGTCCTCCAGCGCGGTTACGATCTTCTTCTCCCGGCGCAGCGCGCCGCGCAGATGCCGCAGCCGGCCTTCGGGCAGGGCGCTGATGGCATAGCGCTTGCACAGGCCGGCGACCTCGATCTGTGACATGGAAGCCTCCGTATGGGTCGGTCGGGTGGGGATGTATGTAACAAAAGGAAAGTCAGTATAGCAGGGCGTTGCGATGGCGTCAACTGCCAAACGCAAAAAAGATGGCGGCGTACGCAAATATATGGTATTCTCTATCTGTCTTGGCAGCCTGCGGAAAGCACCAACAATGCACGGGGAGGTCAGGGGTCTATGAAAAGTAAAATCGTGATTCTTTCCATACTGGTTCTTCTTGTGGCCGTTCTTCCGGCCTGCCTGCCGGCGGCAACGCCCATGGTGACGCCGCCGACGCCGACAGTTGTATTAGTCTCTCTTGAGCCTGAAGGCTTGATATCATCTTCGCCGCAAGCCAGCAGCACATATGTGGTTGACGCTCCTGCGGAGACTCCGAAAAGCAGCGCTCCCGCCGATGTCATACGGGTGCGCCAGCCGGAGCCAACCGATCCTTATACCATCGGCTTTCTCATTGCCTATCTGATGGAAAACGCCTCTGTCGGAGATCAGGACACGCAAAAAGAGCCATCCGCAAACGGCCCTGCGGCGATCCCGCGCTATCGGGAAGACGATCTTCTGTACAGTTCGGACAAGGGCTACAGTCTTGGCATAGATGTTGGCATTACGAAAAACTTCGGCATGGTAACCAATGTTTTGCAGAGAATCGTGAACCTGTTCCCTGACCCTCGTGTACGGAAAAAGGGGGGGTACATTTATCTGGTGTATGACACTGACCGCGGGACAAGGCTGTTTCTCTTCTTCTCCAAACAAAAGAGCAGCGCTATGTTTACCGATGGATACCCGATTGTCATGGACCGAAGCCTGGGCTACGAACAGTTTGAACAGATAAAGCCAGGCGATTCCATGGAGGACGTGAAGAAAATTGACCCTGTCGTCGCCCTTTATCAGCGAGTGTTTGATGAATATAACGAGGTTGCGCTGAACGACCTGAAGAACATGGGCTTATCCGTGACATCCTTGCATCTTCTGACGGACGGCATTCTGAAAATCGACTATGATCGAGATGAATCCAATGCTTATGTTATAACGGAGATGACATACCGTAAGGACTTTGTTTTGGATGGCGTAAACAGTACAACCAATTATTCGATCTATCAGGAAGACTATAGCAGCTCATCCGCCGAAAGCATACGGGTGCGTCAGCCGGAGCCCACCGATCCTTATACCCTCGACTTTCTTGAGAACTATCTGAAGAACAATGTTTCTGCAGGAAATCAGGATGCGCAAAAGGAGCCATCCGCAATCGGCCCTGCGGCGATCCCGCGTTATCGGGAAGACGATATTCTGTACAGTTCGGATAAGGGTTACCATCTTGGCACGGATGCGGGTGTCACGAAAGGCTTCGGCCTGAGAACCAATATTTTGCAGAGAATCGTGAACCTGTTCCCTGCCCCTCGTGTACGGGAATTGGGTGACTATATTTATCTCGTGTATGAAACAGATCGCGGGACAAGGCTGTTTCTCTTCTTTTCCAAGCAAAAGACCAGCGGTATGTTAACCGATGGATACCCGATTGTCATGGACCGAAGCCTGGGCTATGAACAGTTTGAACACATAAAGCCCGGCGATTCCCTGGAGGACGTGAAGAAGATTGACCCCGTCGTCGCCCTTTATCAGCGAGTGTTTGATAGATATTTCGAGGTTGCGCTGAACAACTCGAAGAGCGGGGGGCCATCCTTGACATCCTTGCACCTTCTGACGGACGGCATGCTGAAAATCGACTATGATCGCGACGATTCCAACGCTTATGTTGTAACGGAGATGACATACCGCAAGGACTTTGTTTTGGATGGAGTCAATGGCAAAACCAACTATTCTATCTATCCGGAAGACTATAAAGGCGAGTAGAAAATATCCTGCCGCTGATTGATGGAACTGCGTTTGGCATTCACGTCATAGTGCCGGATATCTTTGCCATTTTTTTACATAATTTATCGAATAAGCATGCTATACTCAGACGGTGCCGGGCCAACAGCGCCCGACACCGGAGCGTCTATGGACAACAACAGCGGCCTGCAGCAATACATGGGCATCGCGAGCTTCGGCAAGGCCTACGCCGCGATGTTCCAGAACGACACCCACGCCTTCGGCTCGGTGGATCGGAGTTTTTACAACGACATGGTGCTGCTCAACCGCGCCACCCACGCGTGGCTCTACCGCCATTACACCGACGAGCGGCCCATGAAAACGCCGCTGGGCCGCCCTGCGCTGGATGGTCTGGCCGCCGGCCTGCGCGGCGACGGCCAAGGGGCCACCGTGGACGCCATCGTAGATCACTGCCGCCGGCACCTTGTGGAGCCCTTCGACACGCCAACGCAGGACATGCTGTTCGGTGGCACCGAGGAGGACATCCTGGAGCGCGGCACCGATTGGTGCACCGACGTGGCCCGGGTGTGCTGCGCCTTGTGCCAGGCCGCGGGGCTCTCCGCCCGCATCGTGATCACCGCCAACACCCGCCTGCCCTACTGCGGTCACACCGTCGTGGAATGCTTCTACGACGGCTATTGGGGCGTGCTGGATCCCACCTTCGGCATCGTGTTCCGCACCGCCGAGGGCCTGCCGGCCAGCGTGGCGCTGCTGCGCGCCCAACCAGCGCTCGTGGATGAGGCCTTCGAGCGCCGCCACCCCAACATGCGGCACCTGTTTACCCCGTGGGAGCAGTATCGCTCGGCGGCCATGGTCAACTATGACGCGGCCAGCCCGGCGCTCTATGAATATACGACCAGCGGTCTGAACGCTTATACCGCCGGTATACTGGAGCACAGCGCCCGCGGCTGGCCCCAGGGCCTGCGCTGGCTGTATGGGGAGGATGCTTAGCTCTTACGGCACATCCAATCGCCGCTTGCGGCGATGCTCGTTGCCTGCGTGTGTATTGGAATTACCACGGATATCCATTATAATCAACGGGACATTATCTTTGAGAGCGGGACGCAAAGCAAGTAGCCGCCAGGCGATTCATTCCGTCAGGGAATGTGCTTGCACATCCCCGGTCGCCCACAGGCGAGACGTCGGCGGCAAATGAAGTTTAGGCGGGGTACGAATCGCCCACAGGCTCCCTCGTTTCTCAAAATAAAAAAGAAAGAAATTATCAGCCAGCGTTTGGCCGGCGACGGATATCGGCGGCCAAACCAAGGAGAAGCATGACAGAACGCACAGGGGGTGGCCCCGGCGGGGGGCAGCGTCCCGGGCCGCATGGGCGATCAGCCAGGTCGCAGGGCCGAGCAAGTGCCAGCGGGCCCGACCAGGCTGACAAAGGCAGCGGCCAGCCCTCGTCCGAAATGAACATTCATTGGTATCCGGGGCACATGGCCAAGGCCCGTCGCGAGATGGAGGCCAACCTAAAGGCCGTGGACTTTGTCATAGAGGTCGTGGACGCGCGCATCCCCGGCAGCTCCCGCAACCCGGATTTTGACGATCTGTTTGCCCGCAAGGCCCGCGTCATCGTGCTAAACAAGGCCGATTTGGCCGACCCAGCCGCCACTCGGCGCTGGGCTGCCCACTATGCCCAACGGGGCGTGGAGGCCGTGGAGTTCGTGGCCACCGCCGGCCGGGGCCGCGAGGCGCTGGTCAAGCGCATGGAGGCCGCCGCCGCCGACAAGGTGGCCCGCATGGCCGAGCGCGGCGCAAAAAAGACCGTGCGCGCCATGGTGGCCGGCATCCCCAACGTGGGCAAGTCGGCGCTGATCAACGCGCTCTCGGGCAGCGCCAGCGCCAAGACCGGCAACCGACCAGGCGTCACCCGGGGCAAGCAGTTGATCCGCATCACGCCGTGGATGGAGCTCATGGATACGCCGGGCGTGCTGTGGCCCAAGCTGGACAACGCCGCCGGCGCGCTGCGCCTGGCGCTTACCGGGGCCATCCGCGACGAAATCATGAGCGCCTACGCGCTGTCGCTGGAACTGATCGGGCTGCTGCGCGTCCAATATCCTGGGGCGCTGAACGCCCGCTATGGCATTGAGGAGCGCGCTGAAGACAGCGCTGCCGCCGTGTTGCTGGCCGTCTGCCGCCGCAGGGGATTCCTGCTGGGCGGTGCAGAGCCCGACGAGGAGCGCGCCGCTCAGATGCTGCTGGGCGAGCTGCGCGGCGGCAAGCTGGGCCGCATCACGCTGGAGGAACCCAAGGAAGATGAAACCAGAACTCCTTTTGAGCTTTGACCAGGAGGTCGCGCTGGGCGCGGGCGCGCTGGCCGGTATGGACGAGGCCGGCCGGGGGCCGCTGGCCGGGCCCGTGGCCGCGGCGTGCGTAATGCTGCCGCTGGATGCGCCCATTGCCGGCATCAACGATTCCAAGAAGCTTTCGGAAGTGCGCCGCGAAAAGCTCTATGACCAGATCATGTCCCGCGCCACCGCCGTGGGCGTGGCGCTGGTGCAGGCCGAGGACATCGACCGCGTCAACATACTGCAGGCCACGCGGCTGGCCATGACCCAGGCCTATGGGGCCATGGGCGCGCGGCCGGAACTGCTGCTGACCGACGCCATGGAGCGGCTGGACGTGGATGCGCCCATCCGCGCCATGATCAAGGGCGACGCCACGAGCTATCACATCGCCGCGGCGTCCATCGTGGCCAAGGTGACCCGGGACCGGCTGATGGCCCAATACGAGGAGCAATGGCCTCAATACGGCTTCGCCCGCCACAAAGGCTATGGCACGGCGGAGCACATCGCCGCGCTGCGGGAGCACGGCCCGTGCCCGGAGCACCGGCGCAGCTTCATCGGCGGCATCCTGGGCCCGGACCGGCGCGAGAAAGGCGCCTTCGGCGAGGATATGGCCGAGAAGTATCTGGCGAGCTGCGGCATGGAGGTGCTCTCGCGCAATTGGCGCGACGGCCCCCACGAGCTGGACCTGGTGGCCCGCGACGGCGCGGTCACGGTGTTCGTGGAGGTGAAATACCGCGAGGGCAGCCGCTTCGGCACACCGGCCGAAGCCGTGGACGCCCGAAAGCGCTTGAGCCTGACCCGGGCAGCCCGCGCATGGCTGGCGCTCAAATCCGCGGTGCGCTGCCGCTTCGACGTCGTCGAGGTGGAGCGCCGGGGCCGCGATCTGGCTGTCAATCACATCAAGAACGCATTCCCCGCGCAGGAGGATATTTTTTTATGAGCACGAGGAAACGAGGCGTTGCGTCACCGCTGACGCAGACCAGGCGTGCCGCCTTCGCTATGCTGCTGGCCCTGACGCTGTGCGCGCTGCTGGGCGTACCGGCGCTGGCCGCCGATGGAAACCTGCTGGCCAACGGCGACTTTCAGCAGAACGATGGAACCACGCCGGATGGCTGGCAGAACGACTGCTGGGATCGCGAGCAGGGCTTCACGCTGTTTTCGGTGGAAGCCGGCGGCGGACCCAACGGCGAGGCCGTGGCCGTTATCACCAACGCCGAACCCAACGACGCCCGCTTCGCCCAGGATGTGGGCGTGCAGCCAGGCTCCCTGTACCGCCTGAGCGCCGATGTGCGCGTGGAGGGCGGCGAAGGCGACTGGGGAGCCACGGTCAGCTTCAAGGACACCTTCGTGCACAGCGACGCGCTGCTGGACAGCGCCGGCGCCTGGCAACGCGTGGAAGTCTACGGCCGTGCCGCTGCCGATCAAAAGACGGTGACCGTCTACATCCGCTTGGGCGGCTATGGCGCTTTGAGCCGCGGCACGGCATCCTTCGCCAACGTGAAGCTGGAGAAGGTGGACAGCCTGCCCGCCGGCGTGGATGAGGCCAGCCTGGCCACCAACAAGCCCGCCGCTGCCGACGGCTCGGAAGCCAGAAATGGCCTGAAATACTTGTCTGAAATCATCATGCTGACGATCGTGTTCGGCGCGGTGCTGTTCCTGGCCTTCAAGCGCATACGGGGCATCGAGGGCAGCCAGGAGGACAAGGCGCCCAACTGGTACTTCCTGGCGGCGGCGCTGCTGGGCGGCCTGCTGGTGCGCCTGATCCTGGCTACGCTGATCACCGGTTATGAAAATGACATCGGTTGCTGGCTGGGCTGGAGCTCCGGGGCCGCCAACAACGGCCTGTTTACGCTGTACCA
This sequence comes from Bacillota bacterium, assembly GCA_023410875.1. GTDB lineage: Bacteria > Bacillota > Clostridia > Christensenellales > UMGS416 > JAEYRA01. The sequence goes on from JAEYPH010000021.1 coordinate 19,551, forward strand.
GACCTCCGATTTCCTGGATTACCCGCCGGGGTATCTGTACGTGCTGTGGGTCGTGGGCATGATCAACCGGCTCATCGACGTGCAGGCGCTGCAGGTGCTGGTGTGCAAGCTGCCCAGCATCGCCGCGGACCTTGGCATGGTCGTGCTGATCTACAACATGGCCCGCAAACGCACGAGCGAACGCGAGGCCATGATACTGGCGCTGCTGTATCTGTTCAACCCGCTGATTCTGACCGACTCGTCGGCCTGGGGCCAGATCGACAGCATCCTTACGCTGATCGTCGTGGGCTGCGTGTGGCAGGTGTACAAGGGCCGCATGTGGCAAGCCGGCGCGCTCTTTGGCCTGGGCGTGCTGGTCAAGCCCCAGATGCTGCTCTTCGGACCCTTGATGCTCAGTTCCCTGATCGTGGCCAGCCGCCTGCACCGCGGCACGCGGGAGGCGTGGCTCGTGTGGCTCAAGACCATCGGCGCCGGCGTGGGCACGGTGGTGCTGCTGGCGCTGCCCTTCTGGGTCAACAGCGGCGACCTGTTGTGGCTGCCCAAGCTGTATTTGACCACGCTGGGCGGCTATGAAAACGCCTCGGTGAACGCCTGCAACGTGCTGGCGCTGCTGGGCGGCAACTGGGCCGACGACTCAACGCGCATTCTGGGCCTGCCCTACGCCTTCTGGGGGTATCTGGGCATCGGCGTGGCCAGCGTAGGCGCGGTGTTCCTGCACGTGCGCGACGGCAGCAATCGCCGGGTGTTCCTATGGGCGGCGGCGCTGATCACGGCGCTGTTCATACTGGGCCTGCGCATGCACGAGCGCTACATGTACCCGGCCGTGGCGCTGCTGATTCTCTATTACATCCTGGAGCGGGACCGCCGGGCGCTGTACTTGAGCGGCCTGTTCTCGCTGACCCAGTTCCTCAACGTGGCCATCGTGCTGGCCAACAAGCACATGCCCACCGACGCCATCCGCAACGGAGACCTGTTCTCCATCGCCGACATCATGACCAATGCGATCTGGACCTTCCTGATCTCTCTGGGCGCCATCGCGGCGTTCATCTATATGGTGCACGCTGTCATCCGCGCCCGCCAGCCGCTGCTGGACGCCCGCGGCCCCTATGAAGACGCCGATGAGGTGCGCCGCGAGCGCATTCTGAACGACCTGAACGTGCCAGCCGGCGCGTCCCGGGCCAACATGACCAAACGTGACTGGCTGCTCATGGGCGGCCTGACAGTGCTGTACGCCGTGATCGCCTTCGTCTATCTGGGCACCACGGTGGTGCCCAAGAACATGTGGCACTCGTCCCACACTGGCGACGAGGTTGTCATCGATCTGGGCTCGCCGCGCCAGGTGGAGGAAATCTGGCACTACGACAGCCTGACCAAGGGCAACTTCCAGGTCAGCGCCTCGATGGACGGCACAACATACACCGACCAGATCCTGATCTGGCACAAGGACCCGGAAGGCGACAACAACGACCTGGGCATCTACCGCTGGAAGGCGGACGGCTGGGGCGATGATTTCTCCGAGGAGAACCCGGACACCGTGAGCTTCCAGGCCCGCTACATCAAGCTGACCGTCACCAGCCCGCCGGTGCGCCTGCTGGAGATCGCCTTTAAGGATGCCGACGGCAACGTCATCGGCCCGCTGTCCATCGCCTCCACGAACTTAGAGGACAGCGCCAAGGCCCAGGGGCTCATCGACGAGCCGGAAACGCTGCCCGAGCGCCCCAGCTTCTTCAACGGCACCTATTTTGACGAGATCTATCATGCCCGCACGGCGTGGGAATTCACCCAGGGCATGGACCCCTATGAAAACACCCACCCGCCGCTGGGCAAGAACATCATTGCGCTGGGCATTCTGCTCTTTGGAATGGATCCCTTCGGCTGGCGCGTCATGGGCACGCTGTTCGGCGTGCTGATGGTGCCCATGATGTATCTGTTCGGCAAGCTGATGTTCCAGCGCACCCGCTACGCGCTGATCACGGCGGTGCTGTTCACGTTTGACTTCATGCACTTCGTGCAGACGCGCATCAGCACCATCGATGTGTACGGCGTGTTCTTCATCATCTGCATGTTCTACTTCATGTACCGATACCTGAAGACCAACTACAACACGCAGAAGCTGATGTTCACGCTGAAGCCGCTGGCGCTGTGCGGCCTGATGTTCGGCCTGGGCGCAGCCTCCAAGTGGATCTGCCTGTATGCCGGTGCGGGCCTGGCGATCATGTTCTTCTACAGCCTGTACCGGCGCTTTGGCGAATACCGCGCCGTGGCCGCCGGGGAAGTGGCGCTTTCCGACGGGGCCGGCGAAGCCCTTCGCAAGGAATACGCGAAGAAGACATTGCTCACGCTGCTGTGGTGCGTGCTGTTCTTCATCGTGATCCCCGGTATCATCTACTTCGCCAGTTACATCCCCTTCAACGCCGGCAAGGGCGATTGGAACAACTTCAAGATCGCCTGGGACAACCAGGGCCAGATGTACCGCTACCACAGCACGCTGGTGGACAACCACTACTTCAACTCCCCGTGGTACCAGTGGCCGCTGATGGTCAAACCCATGTGGTTCTACGCGGCGGACATGCTGCCCGACGGCTGGATCGGCTGCATTTCGACCTTCGGCAACCCGGCCGTGTGGTGGGCGGGCACCGTGGCCATCGTGTGGCTGATGATCCGCCTGTTCCGCGCCCGGCGCTTCGACTTGCCGGCGGCCTTCCTGCTGGCGGGGTTCCTCACGGAATTCCTGCCCTGGGTGCTGGTGCCGCGCACGATGTTCATCTACCACTACTTCGCGTCGGTGCCGTTCTTCGTGCTGGCCATCGTGATGTACATCCGCGACTGGGAAGCCCGCAAGCCCGAGAACCGCAAGGCCACGTTGATCTATGTGGGCATCGTCGTGGGGCTGTTTGTGATGTTCTACCCGGTGCTCAGCGGCATGCCGATACCGCTGTGGTATGAGCGCATCCTCAAGTGGCTGCCCAGCTGGATCTTTACGACGGCGGGCTGATGCCCGCTCCCCAGGCTGCCCGGCCCTGTAAGCCCTCACCCCCAACCCCCAGGATGCATGGGCGAGCAGCACGCTTTGCGTGCGGCCAGCCTCCCCCAGAGGGGGAGGGGTAATCTAGATAAATCAGGCTATCGCGTCAGTTATGCGTCCGCATAATCATCAAGCAATAGGGGCCGAAGGTTTCCAAAGGGCGATCGGAAAGCCCTTTGGTCGCGCCCGGAGGCGCGAAACCCTTGCCTTGCAAGAAATAAGCACCTGTGAAGGAGTCTGCATATGAACGGCTTAACCATCCGCTCCATCGAACTGTTCAAAGTCCCTCCCCGCTGGCTGTTCCTCAAGATGACGACCGAGGACGGCATCGTGGGCTGGGGTGAACCCGTCGTCGAGGGCCGCGCCGACACCGTGGCCGCCTGCGTGCGGGAGCTTGAGAGCTATGTACTTGGCCGCAGTGCAGGGGACATCGAGGACATGTTCCAGGTGCTGTACCGCAGCGGCTTCTACCGCGGCGGCCCGGTGCTCACCAGCGCCCTCTCGGGCATCGAACAGGCCATGTGGGACATCAAGGGCAAGGCGCTGGGCGTGCCGGTTTATGAGCTGCTGGGCGGCGCGTGCCGCGAGAAGATCCGCGTGTACTGCTGGACCGGCGGCGACCGGCCAAACGACGTCGTGGCCGGCGCCAAGGAGAAATACGACCAGGGCTACCGCGCCATCAAGATGAACGCCACGCCGGAGATCGCGTGGATCGACAGCCACCAGGTCGTGGACGCGGTGCTATCCCGCGTGGCCGGCATCCGCGACGCGCTGGGCTATGATCTGGACATCGCGCTGGACTTCCACGGCCGCGTGCACAAGGCCATGGCCCGGGTGCTCATGAAGGAGCTGGAGCCCCTGCGGCCCATGTTCATCGAAGAGCCGGTGCTCACCGAGAACGAGGAGGCCTTCGCGGAGCTGCGCCGCCACACGGGCATCCCCATCGCCACCGGCGAGCGCAACTTCACCCGCTGGGGCTTCAAGAACATCATCACCGGTGGCGGTGTGGACATCATACAGCCCGACGTGAGCCACGCCGGCGGCATCCTGGAGCTGCGCAAGATCGCCGCCATGGCCGAGGCCTGGGACATCGCCGTGGCTCCCCACTGCCCTCTGGGGCCCATCGCGCTGGCCGCGTGCCTGCAGCTGGATTTCTGCACGCCCAACGCCTTTATCCAGGAGCAGAGCCTGGGCATCCATTACAACCAGGGCAGCGACCTGCTGGATTATTTGACCGACCGCCAAGTGTTCGACTACAAGGACGGCCACGTGGGCCTGCTGCGCGCGCCGGGCCTGGGCATCGATGTGGACGAGGACAAGGTGCGCCAAATGGCCGCCATCGGCCAAAACTGGAAGAACCCGCTGTGGCGCACGCCCGACGGCGTGGTGGCCGAGTGGTGAGGCCATGGCCGCTTCTCCTGACGCCGTGAACACCAAAAAGGCCCGGGAGGCGGCGCTGTTCAGCTGCCTGGCGGGCCCTTTGGGCTATCTGGCGTGGGGCTGGCGGCAGGCGCTGACCGCGCTGGCCGCCGCCTGGGGCGCTACGCTGCTAGCCGGCGCGGTGTTGCAAGGCTTCGACTATGGTTTCGCACTGGGCTGGGGCAAATGGGCGCTGTGGGTGGCGCTGGTGGGCTACCACTGGCGGCTGGCCACCCGGGAGGCCCAGGCGCAGGCACTGTGCGCACAGGCTTTGGCGGAACACGGCTGGGCCACCGATGCCGACCGCACCGCCGTGGAGCGCGAACGCCAGCGCCACCTGGTGCGCGTGGTGTTCTGCGAGCTAGGTCTCACAGCCTTCGGGGCGCTGGCGCTGGGGGCGCTGATGGCCTTTGACGGCGACGACGCCATTGTGCGCGCCTTTGTCGCCTCAACCCTGGATGGCAAGGCGGTGCTGCTGCTGGGCGTCTACGGCGGGCTGGCGATCATCTGCGCCGTGACGCTGTTCGGCTGGGTCAACCTTACCGCGTCGCTGGACCGGGTGTATCAGCGGCGGCTGCAAGAAGCGTTACAGCGGAAGTAAAGCAGGCTGTGCAGATGATAAAGGGCTTGCTTGGATGCTGATGGATGAACATGCAGGAACCAATAAGCACAAATACGGTCAATGATAATGCCGGCCGCGGCGTACGAGGCCTAAGGGCACGTCCGTCGGCCGAACTGTTCCAGGCATTGCGAGATTCCTATGGGATAAATGGTTTGGTAGATAGCAGGGATCTCGGTGGTTCGTCCAGTCTGAACCTGCTCGTTGCCGATCACCACAACCGCTATGTTGTTCGGGTGTTCCGTCCATACCTGACGGAAGCCAGGTTTACCGATTATCAGCTTGTCCGTCAGGCGCTCAACGCCAATGGTGTGCCAGTGCCGCAAGTGCTCAACACACTAGATGGTCAGGAGTATATTCTGTTCGATGGCCGGGTCGTAGCGGTTGAGAGATATATGGAGCACGATGCCTACATGAATTCATGGGAGCATCTGATGACAGGGTTTCAGTTGCTGGGGAGAATTCATACGATCCTTAAGGATGTACCCTTTGGCACGGAAGGCAAGAACCCATTATTCGCAAATTATATCGAACCTCAGAAAACGCTCAGCATGACAGCACAAGGCGCCCAACGCATACGAAGCTGGAATTTGCATGCGGTAAATACTAGGCTTGCTGATGACGCAGAGAAACTGGCCCACATGGTTTCCGAGCGTGAGCGGGAATACATTGCGATGCTTCCCCAGCAGATGGTGCATGGTGATTATTGGGACAACAATGTGCTGTTTCGCAATGATCAAATCGTACTCGTCAATGATTTTGACTTTATGGGCGAGCGCGCCCGTATCGATGATCTTGCTTTGACGCTGTACTACTTCAGCTGTTCCGACGCGCTTGTTACCGATGAACTGCTGTGCAGGCTTCGGCGTCTCGTTGACGCATATGATCAAGGGTTGGCCGAGCACCTGTCAGTGAAGGAAAGGTTGGCGCTTCCGTTGGCGATGGCGCGGCAACCACTATGGTCCATCGGTGGATGGGTTGCTCTGCTGGATGATGAGGACGCGGCACAGCGGCACGCGCAAGCCATGCCTGCTGACGTGGATTGGGCATTGCGCATCATGGATGATCTCGAAAGATGGCAGGCAGCATTCGCAGATAACGCATGATGAACCTCTGCCTTCCGTTCACCTATATGCCAAGGAACTTCCTGGCTTGTTTCTCCCCCGCGCCGGGCAGCACTTCCCGCACCCGCTGCACCAGACGCACGCCAGCCTCTTTAGGGTCCAGCATCGCGGCCTGCTCCAGCGCCTCCGGCCACGCCCAGGCCTCCACGGCCTGATATTGCGTACCCGGCCAGCCATAGGGCTGGCCCAGCAGCGTGGTCTTGCGCACCGCGCCGGATACGGTGATGAAGAAGCCCATCTGCAGCGTCGTCAACGCGCCCTCAAAGCGGGATTGGCTGCCCTTATCGAAACCGGCCAGCAGCTTGATTTCGTGCACGGCCAGGGGCCGCCCATCCTCCAGCAGCGCCATGATGCGCTGGCATTCATGGCTCATGCGGCCTTCCTCGTAGGCATCCTCAAAGCTTTCGCCGCCCCGGCGGGCCGCCAGAAAGAACGGATACCATTCCCGGCTGATGAAGCTGGGCCTGCCGCCCAGCAGCTTGCCGAATGCTCCGGCGCGCTCGTCCACCAGGCGGGTCTTCCACTGCCATGGGTCGGTGTCCGGGTCGTCGGTGAACCACTGACTGCCTTCGGTCATTGCGCCAATGTTCGGGAATTCGACAAGGTTTCTGGATAACGGCAGAAAACCGAGGTCGTTCAGGGCTTCCAAGAAGAGGGTATAGGTGGCTAATTTTTTGTACATACGTTGCTCCTATGTGTTCTGACAAATCCTACTAAAGGACGTTGCCGCCTGTGATCGGCACTCGTTATCAGTTGGCAGATTTCACATTCCTCTCTCAGGGGATTCTTCGGCCGCTACGCGCCCTCAGAATGACAGGAAGCGTGCGACGCAAAAGAACTGGATGTCATGCTGAGCAAAGCGAAGCATCCCCCGAGGGCAGCGGCGTTTTCCAGGGATGTCGGCGGGCTACATTTCAGCCTCCGGTTGCTACCCGTCATAGTTATCAATCCAAACGCTTCCCGCAGTGCGGGCAGTAATGCTTGCTCTCCTGTTCTTCCTTTTTCATCAGTTCAAAAAAGCCAGAGCTGATGATACCGGTGGGCACGGCGATCAGGGCGATGCCAAGCAGGGCTATGACCGACCCGAACACCTTCCCCATGGCTGTGATCGGGTAGACGTCGCCATAGCCCACCGTCGTGATCGTGGCGACCGCCCACCACATGCTGTCCAGCGCGTTGCGGAACTTGTCGGGCTGCGCGGCATTCTCCACGTTGTACATGAGCGTCGACGCGATGAGCATCAGCACCACGAGAACCAGCATCGATGCGATCAGTTGGCTGGCCTTCTTGCGTAACACCGCGCCGATGGAGATCAGCGCGTCCAGATAACGCTTCAACTTAACCAATCGGAGCAGCCGGATCAGGCGCAGCGTGCGCAGCACTTTAAGGTCAATGGGCAGCAGGAAGGGCAGATAAAACGGCAAAATCGCTACCAGATCGATGAGTGACATGAAAGAGAAGATGTATTTCAACCGGGCCTTGCCCGGCGATAAATTCGGATAGAGGAGATCCGCCGTCCACACCCGCAACGCGTATTCGATGGAGAAGACAATGATGCACAGCAGGTCGATGGCATCCAGCCACGACCGCTCCACAGGGTCTACGGGGAAGGTTTCGGCAAACACGATGACCAGATTAACGAGGATTAATGCGATGATCAGCCCATTGAACAGCAAGGATACCATTCCTTGGTTATCCCCAACGCGAATGCTGTGAAAAACCTTCTCCCTCAAGCGCTTCATGATATGCCTCGTCTGCAATGTGAATAGGCAAACAAATCCCGGACGAAGAACTCCGCCCGGGATTTGTACAATGTTATATGATATACCTTCTGAGGTCCTTCTCCCCTGCTATCTTCTTCAAATGCTCATCCACATACTTGTCGTCCACCCGAAGCGTGAACTCGGGATAGTTGCCGCCGGCGTTGAAGGAGATGTCCTCCAGCAGGCTTTCCATGATCGTGTGCAGGCGGCGGGCGCCCAGGTTCTCGCTGTTCTCGTTTACGACAAAGGCGTAGTGCGCCAGCGCGTTGAGCGCCTCGTCGTCGAACTCCAGGCGGATGTTATCTACCTGCAGCAGCGCCGTGTACTGCTTAATGAGCGCGTTCTCCGGCTGGGTTAGGATGCAGCGGAAATCCTCCTCGGTGAGGCTGCTCAACTCCACCTTGATCGGGAAGCGGCCCTGCAGCTCGGGGATCAGATCACTGACCTTGCTGACGTGGAAGGCGCCGGCGGCGATGAACAGCATGTAGTCGGTCTTGACCGGGCCGTATTTGGTGCTGACGGTGCTACCCTCCACCAGCGGCAGGATGTCCCGCTGCACGCCTTCGCGGCTAACGTCGGGGCCCTGCATGTTGCCCCGTCCGGCGATCTTGTCTATCTCGTCGATGAACACAATGCCGTGCTGCTCGGCCAGCGCCAATGCTTCGGCGGTCACCTCGTCCATATCGATGAGCTTCTGGGCCTCCTCCTGCTCAAAGATGCGCCGGGCCTCGGCGACCTTGACGCGGCGCTGCTTGGTGCGCCGGGGCAGCAAGCCACCCATCATGTCCTGCAGGTTGATCTCGATGCCGCCTGCGCCGGGCATCAGCTCCATGCCGGCGGGGCTGTCCTCCACCTCGATCTCCACGGTGCTGCCCTCCAGCTTGCCGGTTTTGAGCTGCTCGGTGACCTCGGCGCGGCGGGCGGCCACTTCGTTGTCCGGCTGCTCGGGCTCCTCCTGCTGGTTGTTGCCCATGAACATCTCCAGCGGGTTGCGGTTGCGGCGGGGCCGCTTACCCGGCGCCAGCACGTGGATCAGCCGGTTCTCGGCAGCCCGGGCGGCCTCGGGGCGCACGGCCTCCATTTTATAGGCCTTCACCATGCGGATGGCGGCCTCCACGAGGTCGCGGATCATGGAATCCACGTCGCGGCCCACATAGCCGACCTCGGTGAACTTGGTGGCCTCCACCTTGATGAAGGGCGCGTTGACCAGCTTGGCCAGGCGCCGGGCGATCTCGGTCTTGCCCACGCCGGTGGGGCCGATCATCAATATGTTCTTGGGCGTTACCTCGTCCTTCAACTCCTGAGGCAGGCGGCTGCGGCGGTAGCGGTTGCGCAGCGCCACGGCCACGGCGCGCTTGGCGGCGTCCTGGCCGATGATGTACTTGTCCAGCTCGGTCACGATTTCCTTGGGCGTGAGCACCGAAGCGTTCAATGCGGTCATTGGGCTTCACCCACTTCCTCTACGGTGATGTGGTCGTTGGTGTAGATGCAAATCTCCCCGGCGATGCGGATGGCCTTCTCCGCGATGTCCCGAGCGCTCAGATCGGTGTTCTCTTTGAGCGCCTTGGCGGCGGCCAGCGCGTAGTTGCCGCCGGAGCCGATGGCGGCGATGCCGTCGTCGGGGTCGATGACCTCGCCGCTGCCGGAGATGATCAGCAGATCCGTGGCGTCGGCGGCGATCAGCAGCGCCTCCAGCCTGCGCAGCAGCTTGTCGCTGCGCCAGTCCTGGGCCAGCTCCACGGCGGCGCGTTTCAGGTTGCCGCTGTACTGCTCCAGCTTGGCCTCAAAGCGCTCGGCCAGCGTAAAGGCGTCGGCCACTGCGCCGGCGAAGCCCACGACCACGCTCTCATGGTATAGCCTGCGCACCTTGCGCGCGCTCTTTTTCATAATCGTGCTCTGGCCGCTGGTCACCTGGCCGTCACCGGCCACGGCGCACAGGCCGTTCTTTCGCACGGCCACAATGGTTGTTCCCTCAAAACCCATGGGTTGCCTCCTGTTCGTCAATGGATGATCGTATCTCGTCTATCTTCGCCAGTGCCCGGGCTGCCAATGCCTGATGGCGTGCCCGGCCGCCACCTTTCACTTTCATTTCCAGCGGTTCCATGATGCCAAAGTTTGCGTTCATCGGCGCAAAGGGCCGGCCCTGCTCATTGCCCTGCGCTATATAATACCCCAGCGAGCCGATGGCTGTGCGGGCCGTGAAATCCACGCCAGGCTGGCCCATGAGCGCGCGGGCCAGCGCGATGCCGGCGGTCAGACCGCTGGCCGCCGATTCCACATATCCCTCCACGCCGGTGATCTGCCCAGCGAAATACAGGTCCGCGCGGCCACGGAATCGGAAATCCCTGTCCAGCAGGTTCGGCGCGTTCAGATACGTGTTGCGGTGCATAACGCCGTAACGCACGAACTCGGCATGTTCCAGCGCAGGGATCATGGAAAACACACGTTTTTGCTCCGGCCAGGCCAGCTGCGTCTGGAAGCCCACAAGATTGTAGCGGATGCCTTGGGCATCCTCCCGGCGCAGCTGCACCACGGCGAAGGGCCGCCTGCCTGTGCGCGGGTCCGTAAGGCCGATGGGCTTCATAGGCCCAAAACGCAGCGTGTCCCGCCCCCGGCGGGCCATCACCTCCGCCGGCATGCAGCCCTCGAACACCTTGGGGTCCCGGTCGTGCTCGTGCAGCACCGCGCCGCGGGCGGTCGTCAGCGCCAGCCAGAAGGCGTCATATTGTTCCTCTGTCAGCGGGCAGTTGATGTAGTCATTGCCCAGCCCCCAGCGGGACAGCTCAAAGGCGCTGCCCATGTCCACAGTCTCCCGCAGCACGATGGGGGCCACGGCGTCAAAGAAATTGAGCTGATCGCCGCCACTCAGGGCAGCGATGGCGTCGGCCATGGCCCCGTCGGTCAGCGGCCCGGTGGCCACGATGCATGGGCCTTCGGGGATGGCGGCCGCCTCATCATTCACAAGGGTTATGTTGCCCTGCGAGCGGATGAAATCAGTGATGTACGCCGAGAAATGATCACGGTCCACGGCCAGCGCGCCGCCGGCGGGGATGGCCGTGGCGTCGGCTGCCCGCATGGTCAGCGAATCCAGCCGGCGCATCTCCTCCTTGAGAATGCCCACGGCGTTCTCCAGCGAACTGCTGCGCAGGCTGTTGCTGCACACGAGCTCGGCGAAGCCGGGGTTCTGGTGCACGCTCTGGTAGCGCTTGGGCTTCATCTCCCACAGCTCCACATCTATGCCCCGCCGCGCGAGCTGCCAGGCAGCCTCGCAGCCGGCCAGGCCCGCGCCCAATACGGTTACCTTCATATCAAAACTCCATCCGCCAGCGCAAAGATTCTGCCCGACCGCTGGGCGATAACGCCGAGCAGCTCCAGCTCCGAGAGTACCGTGAACAGATCGGGCATGGAGAACTCGGTGACCTCAAAGAGCTCGTCGAAGCTGCGCTCTCCGCCCTGCAGCGCGTCGGTGACCAGGCGCTGCTGGAAGCTCAACTGCACGGGTTCGCGGTTCCTGGCCTTGTGGGCGCCCTTGCGCGGCTCGCGCCCACCCCAGCCGTAGTATTCCAGCACGTCCTGCTCGTTGGTGATGACCTCGCAGCCGCTCTTGATGAGCGCGTTGGTGCTGGCGCTGCTGCCGGTCAGTATGTTGCCGGGCACGGCGAACACATCTCGGCCCTGGTCCAGCGCATAGCTCACGGTGATGTTGGTGCCGCTGCGCTCGGCGGCCTCCACAACCACGACGCCACGGCTGAGGCCGCTGATGATGCGGTTGCGGGCGGGGAAATTCCCGTGCAGCGGGCCCGTGCCGGGGATGTATTCGCTGAGCATCAAGCCTTCCCGGCAGATCTGCTCATACACTGCGCTCTTGTCGGCGGGGTATACGACGTCGGTACCGCAGCCCAGCACGGCAATGGTGTCGCCATGGGCCTCCAGCGCCCCCAGATGGGCGCAGATGTCAATGCCACGGGCCATGCCGCTGACCACTGTGACACCGCCGCCACCCAGCGCCCGGCCCAGCTTGCCGGCCACATCGCGGCCATAGGCCGTGGGCGAACGCGTGCCGATCACGGCAATTTTCTTTTCGGATTTCAGCAGTTCGGTTCTGCCCTTGCAGTACAGCACCAGCGGCGGGCCGAACACCTGCAGCAGCTCAGCGGGATAGAGCGCATGCAGGCGGCTCACCGCCACAATGCCCTTTTTCTCCAGCGTTTGCAGAAAGCTCTGCAGGTGCTCCTGGGTGGCGTTTCGAGCAAGCCTGTCGGCCAGCTTGGCGCCCACTCGAGGCACCTGCTCCAACAGGTCCCGATGGCCCGGCGCCTGCTCAAACACGGCCTGCGGCGTGCCAAAGCGTTCCATCAGCGAAGCGAACGTAATAGGGCCCACGCCTTCGATGCCGGCCAGCCAGATGTAATATTGTTCATCGGTCGTATAGGTCATAAAACCTTCCGCTGCACACCCGGCGCAAGCCGGGCGGTACTTCTGTTTGTGCCCTATTGGTTCAATGTTATACATTTTGTTGCCGCCCATACGAGCTGGGCAGTTGCAATGAAACGTACAGATACCAATATTTCATTGCCGCCGCTATATTGTAACAAACAATCGCCGCTTGCGCCAATGGTGAATGTACCGTTGTTCCAATTGTAGCGTGAAAACATGACGCGGGTATGAACGGGCGGTAAACAGTCTGTGGAAAAATGATAGAAAGGCCGCGAAGCAGGGTATATACAATACGGCATATTCAACGCCTATATATTCTTGATGAAAGCGATACCGTTCATGAAAACATTCTTGAAAAACATCGTAAACATTTACGCCTCCATCAACCGGGGCGCAACCATTGAGGACACGCTGGATTATGTGTTTCGGAACTTCCGCTCCTACCTGCCCTATACGCGCATCGGCCTGGCGCTGCTGGATTTCCGCGGCTCCATCTATTCGCTGTCGGTGCGCACCAACGAAAACACGGACATCGGCATCGGCTTTGTGAAGAACCTGCAGGACACGTCGCTGCAGGCCATCGTCTCCTCGGGCAGTCCCCGCTTCATTCAGGACTATGAGGCTTATCTGGCTGCGCACCCGGATTCCGACACGACCCGCCGGCTGCTGCGCGAAGGCATCCGCTCCAGTCTGGCTTACCCGTTGATGCTGGATGGCACGTGCTCCGGCGTGCTGTTTTTCTCCAGTTCCCAGCCCAACGCCTTTCACGAGGAGCATTTGGAATATGTAAGCATACTCTCGGACAATTTCGCCATCGCCGTGGAGAAGTATCTGTTCAACGACGACCTGATCCTGGCGTCCATCACCGGTCTTGCCCGTCTGGTGGAAGCCAAGGATTCCGACACCGGCGCCCACATCGAGCGCATGCAGAACTATTCACGGCTGATCGCCCAGAGCATCGGCGGCACCCAGCGCCACGGCGCCGTAGCCGACTATCTCTTCACCGAGAACATCTTCAAGTTCAGCCCCCTGCACGACATCGGCAAGGTCGGCATCGCCGACGGCATCCTGCTAAAGCCTGCCCGCCTGACGGCGGAGGAATTCAACGTCATGAAGACCCACACCCGCATCGGCGCGGACATCCTACGCCGGGCCAACACGAGCATGGCGAGGGCCGAGCGGCATTTCTTCGACATGGGCATCGAGATTGCCGTGGGGCACCATGAACGCTACGACGGCACGGGCTATCCCCAGGGGCTGTCCGGCGAGGCCATCCCGCTGTCGGCGCGCATCTGCATCATCGCCGACGTGCTGGACGCTCTGACCTCCAAGCGCGTGTACAAGGACGCCTTCAGCATCTCCGACGCGCTGCAGTACATCCGCGACGAGAGCGGCAAAATGTTCGATCCATTCCTCGTGGACGCCATGCTGGAGCGAGAGGAAGCGATACTGGCGATCTACCGCCAGTATCACCAGCCGCTGGACCTGAGCAATATCTAGGATCCAACGTTTCTACCATAAAACTAGGTGATACTGCGTAGCTTTTGCTGTTGAGGAAAGCAATCGTTAGGCAAGCCTCCGAGGGAAGGTGGCGCGCAGCGCCGGATGAGGTGTATAGCGTAGCAGGAGGCTAACACCTCATCAGTCGCCTGCGGCGACAGCTTCCCCTCCAGGGGAAGCCAAGGTTGGTTATACCAACAGTCTAAATTTCAGTTTCATTCAAAATGATGGGCCGAAGGTTTCCAAAGGGCGATCGGAAAGCCCTTTGGTCGCGCCCGATGGCGCGAAATTCTTACTGTTGTTTACGTTAAACTATTTTTTACTCACACCCCAAATAAGCATTGGTCTTGTCCCGATACTGGCTTGGCGACATACCCTTGACCTTGCGGAAGATGCGGGTGAAGTTCAGCGGGTTGGGATAACCCACGCTGTGGGAGATATCGGAGATCGAAAGCGTGCGGTCGGTCATCAGCTCACAGGCCTTGTGCAGCCGGTATTGTATCAGAAATTCACTGGGCGACGTGCCGGTGAGATCGGTGAACAGGCTGTGCAAATACTTGCGGCCGATGCCGATGTGGGCGGCCATGTCCTCCACGGTGATCTCCCTCGAGAAATTCATATATACGAACTCCGCAGCCTTGCGTACGTAGAGCTCCCGGGTGTTCTCGTCCCCCGGCTCGGGCAGCGCGGCGGCGTTGGCCTCCATGAGCGCCGCGATGAAGCCGTACAACAGCCCGGTGAGCCGCAAAGGCGCGCTGCGCTTGTTCTGAGAGGCGGCCACCATGGCCGTCAGGATGTCGCATACCTCGGCTGACGCAGCTTCGTTTATCTGCCGCACCGGGTTGTGCACATCGAAGCCCGTCTGCTGCACAAAGCTGTGGGCGCTCAGGCCCGAGAAACCCACCCACAGATAGCTCCACGGCTGCTCGGCGTCGGCCTCGTAGCTGGCCGTCTGCCGCGGCGGTATCACGAACAGGCTGCCCGGCCCGATGGCGTAGGTCTTGCCGCCCAGGCACAGCGAACCGTGACCCGCGCGCACATAGTGAAAGATGAAATGGTCGCGCACGCCCGGCCCCCAGCTCCACCGGGGGCTGCAGTCCTGCGAGCCGCAATAATACGGAATCAGCTCGCTGTTGATGCCCGGCCGGGCTGGCAGGATGGGCTTCTTGATCGGCACTTTGAGCCGCCTCCTGGTAGCGGTATGGGGCTATTTCAGGCCAAAAGCGCGGTCAATGTCGGCGATGCGCTCCCGGTCGATGGTCACGATGTCGCCCAAATCCCGGGCGGCGAGGATGGCCTTGGCGCTGTATTCGGCCACCTCCAGGCGGTCGAAGGCGTTGAGCAGCGAGCTGCCGGTCACGATGACGCAGTCGTTGCGCACCAGCAATACCGGTGTGCTGCCGCTCAGGCGGTCGGCCACGGCGTCGGTGTCCAGGAAGCTGGCGCCGAAGTCCATCTTGGGCACGTCGCGCAGCATCAGATAGCTCTCGGGGATGATGCGGCTATCGAAGGGCTCCTGGGTGACGGCGAAGGCCATGATGTTGGGCGGATGGGCAATGATGACCGAGTGGATGTCCGGGTGGCGCTCGTAGATCTTCTGGTGCAGCGGCAGCGAGCGGCTGGGCCGCTTGCCGGCCTCGGTCTGCCCGGCACGCACCAGCACCAGGTCCTCCGCTTCCATGTAGCGCCGGTCCATGTGGTAGGGCGTGATCAGGAAATCCCCGCCGCTCAGGCGCTGGGAGAACGTGCCCTGGGTGCTGGTGAACAGCCGCTGGTCATAGGCGCGGCGAATGAGCGTCACCATATCGCGCCGGGCCTCGTTCTCCTCGCTGCTGTGGCGCTCCGGCGTGAAGGTGGGCCAGCGGATGTCCTGCTTGCTGCGGCTGAGCTCCACGCTGCGCTCGCTGAGCGACGCGGGCTTGCCCAGCTTGTGGGCCTCAATCTGCAGCCGGGCGCAAAAGTCCAGCGTCTCAAAGCCCATGAAGGCCGAGAACAGATCTCCCCGGCCCAACACCACGCCGTGGTTCTCCAGCATCACGGTGTCGCAGCCCTGGGCGAACACCGCGGCGATCTTCTCGCCCAGATCAGCGCTGCCCGGCAGGCCATAGGGGGCCATGCCCACCTCGCCGCACACCAGGCGCGCATTGGGGATCAGCAGCGTGTCAGGGATGCGCCGCACCACGCTGAAGGCCACCAGCGCCGGCGGGTGGGCGTGCAGCACGGCCCGCAGGTCCGGCCGGCTCTTGTAGATGGTCAAGTGAAAGGGCGTCTCTATGGAAGGCTTGTGGATGCCCACGACGGTGCCGTCAGGTTTCACGCACACGATGTCCTTGCGGGTCAGAGTGCCCTTGTCGATGCCGCCGGGCGTGATCCACACGTCGCCGTTGTCGTCCAGCACGGAAAGGTTGCCGCCGGACGTCGTCGTCATGCCGTACGCGTAGATGCGCTCCATGATCATGACGATCTGGTCCGCCGGGTGCAACAAATCGAATCGCATGGAAAACCTCCTCGAATCGTTTCGCGAATAGTATAATCTTTTTGGCAGAAAAGTCAAAAGTGTGATCGGGAGCACGGCCAGTGAGCGCTCAATTGGGCTATACTAGTACACAGAACAGAAAGGCGGAATACACCATGCTGAGCAAACGCATCGAAGACCTGTTGAACGACCAGATCAAGAACGAGTTCTACTCGGCCTATCTGTACCTTTCCATGTCGGCGTGGCTGACCAACTATGGCCTGACCGGATACGCCCACTGGTTCCGCGTGCAGGCCCAGGAGGAGCGCGACCACGCGCTGATCTTCATGAATTACATCCTGCAGACCAACGGCCGCGTGCATCTGAAGGCCCTGGACGAGCCCAACTTCGACTTCGCCTCGGTGGAGGATCTGCTCAACCTGAACCTAAGCCACGAGCAGTTCGTCACGAGCCTAATCTACAAGATCGCGGCAGCCGCCCAGGAAGAGAGCGACTTCAAGACCTCGGAGATGATCAAGTGGTTCGTGACCGAACAGGTGGAAGAAGAGGCCAACGCCACCGACAACATCACCCAGTACAGGCTGTTCGGCGGCGATGGCAAGGGGCTATATATGCTGGATGCGCAGAAGGCGACCCGCGTGTATGCTGTGGCCGCGCCACTGGCAGCTGGAGCATAGTACATAGAAGCAACCCGGCTTGTACAATAGAATCGGCCTACCGAAGATGATCGGCAGGCCGTTTTTTTCTGCACTCCGGTTTTACGGAAAACGAGGATCGCCTCACTTCGAGGGCTGAAACTTGTACCGCGTCCTCGTGCCCTCGAAGGGCTGCTCCAGCGTGATGCCGTCGTCCGTGCGCAGCACCAGCGATCCGTTATCGCTGGCAATGTAGCCCACCAGAGTGCCCTCACGCACGGTATAGTCCATCGTCTTGCCGTCGCGGAACAGCAGCCAGCCCGCCTCGCTGCGCATCAGCGCCAAATCCCCGACCCCGCCATACAGGAAGGTATACTCCATCTCGTTGCCAGCGCTGTCACGCTGCGGCTTTTTCAATTGCACGACTTGGCCGTCGCGGACGCGGCACGCGTACAGCCCCGGCCGCTGGCCATCCTGGTACCCCTGGAACAGCACCCACCCGCCGGCAGCGTTGGGGTTTATATGCGTGATCTTCCAACCCTCGCACACCGCCGTGGCCTTGCCGCTGGCTGGGTCGATCTTCCACAGCCCACCCTTGCTCTGGCTGGTCGCGTACAGCGCCTTGTCCACAAAGCACGGGAAGCTGTAGCCTTCCATGCGGAGGCCCTTCCCCTTCGTCCTGTCGATGGTATGCAAAGTCCTGCCGCCGCCATCGCCCGTGCCATAGGTGCTGAAAGCCGCGTAGTCCTGCCCCGGTGAAACGGACAGGTCGCCATAGAACTCCTGGCCTTCCAGTGCATCGGCATCCCACAGCGTTTTGCCATCGGCGGTCACGCCGTCGGCGCCATAGGAAAGGCCGGAGATCGTCAGCGCGGCGTCCAGCGACGTATAGAAAACACCGGGCTTACCGTCCTTGAGCGGCGCGTAGGTCTCATTGAGCAGGTCCACCGCCACGTCATCAGCCAGAAAGCGCCAGGCGATGGGGTCCGTCCACTTGCGCACCGATTCACTCCCGTCGGCGGGCATCAGCCAATGGGGCTGCTGCCGCTGCACGAACAGCGAAATGCTGGCGTCGGTGTTCCAGCGCTGGCCGGGCGCAGCGTCCATCTCGTAGCATACGCCCTCGGCCACTCCGTCCCGGCCGCTGTCCTGATAGCTGACCCGCGCGACGATGCCCGCATCCTTGAGCTTGGCAACCGCCTTGGCCTCGGGCAGGCCGGTGACATCCGGCAGCGTGACAATTCGACGGGGCGCGAAGAGCATGGCCAGCTGCTCGTCGGTGTAAGTCGCCTGCATGCTCTGCTTCATCTCGTCGCTCAGGTCGTCCCAGGATAGTTCGCCCAGGTAGTCCTCAATGGGGCCTTCGGTCTTGAGCATCGTAACATCGGGTTTATCTTTGGGATTGTGGTAGATGACCGTGCCTTGGGCAGGATAGGTGTCGGTCGTGAAGGACTGCCGGAGCTGCCCTCCGCCCGACGACGAAATCACCTTCTCGGTGACGACGACATAGCCTTCCCGGGGCTGGATGACCGACGCGCGCCCCCTGGGTATGGCCTCATGTGCCACATACTCCGTGGTATCCGGTGTATCCAGCTTCTGCGCCACGGAGCTCTCCAGCGTGATTGTCTGGGTTTTCTCCGGCACAGTCCCGGTGAAGGCGCACCAGAACCCGCCTCCGGCCTCATTCTCCGCATGCAGCCGCAGCGTCACCGGCTCGCCGTAGGGGTTGGAGATCGCCAGGTCATATCCTTTGCCAAAGTCCACATTGGCGTCCTGCCCGGCGGGCACATAGGCGGGTGGCTGCTCGTGGGCGTGGCGCTCCACGATGGTCAGCCCCGCGCACACGGCGCTCTGATACATCAGCGTCGTCACCATATCCACCCCCGTGATCCCTTCGTTCGGGGCGCCGTCGGTAAAAACGGGCATCGTGTTCAGCGCCTGCCTGGCCTTTTTGCCCACAGCCTCCCAGAATCGCAGCGTCTGCCCGGGCTTGAGCACGATGCCGTCCAGGCGCTCGCTGAGCTGCAGGATGTTCTGCATCGCCGGATCGCTGTTGGGCAGCGTCAGGCCGGCCACCGCCAGGCCATTCTTCACGTTCCATAGGCTGCTTAGGGGCGTCGGCGTCGCCTCGGGCGCTGTGGTTTCCCTCCCGACAGCCGCTTGCGTTGCGGCGGCGGAAGCCTCCGGCCTGGCCGTGGCCTGCGCTGTGGCCTGCGGCACGGCCGAGGCCGCAGCCGTGACCCGTTTCGTGGCCGCTGCAGAGGCCTGCGCCGTGGCCTGCGGAGCCACCGCATCGGGGAACACGCCGCCCCGCAGCGTAACAAACACCACCATTGCGGCCACAGCCAGCGTGCCGGCGGCGATGGGCATCCAGCCCACGGCGCGCCTGGCATTGTGCGGCGGCAGCGTGTGCAGCGTATGCGCCACCCGGTGGGAGAAAGTCGCCGGCGTGGGCCCAAAGATATCGGGATACCGTTTGTTTCTCATCTGGCTCATGCCTGTTCCTCCGTTTGCATCCGTCCGGCCAGCTTGGCCCGGGCGCGGGACAGCCGGCTCTTGACCGTGCCCACAGGCACTCCCAGCGCCCGCGCCGCCTCCTCCATAGAGAAGCCCTCCACATACACGATCACGACCGCCAGGCGCAGCCTCTCCGGCAGCGCCAGTATGGCGTCACGCAGGTCCAGCGTGGCGT
This sequence comes from Bacillota bacterium, assembly GCA_023410875.1. Lineage (GTDB taxonomy): Bacteria > Bacillota > Clostridia > Christensenellales > UMGS416 > JAEYRA01. The sequence continues at coordinate 39,241 of JAEYPH010000021.1, forward strand.
CGGCGTCGGTGCTCACGGCGCGGTCCGCCGCCTGCAGCGGCAGCACGCTGCGATAGCGCCGGCACAGCGTGTAGCATTCGTTGAGCACAATGCGCACCAGCCACGTACGGAAATACTCCGGCCGGCGCAGGCTGCCCACGCCCCGCCAGGCCTTGAGCAGCGCCTCCTGCACGGCATCGGCGCAATCCTCGTCGCTGCGCAACACCGTGCGCGACACGCGGTAGAGCGTGCGCTCGCAGCTGTGCACCAGACGGCCGAAGGCTTGCGCATCGCCTCGGGTTGCCAGCGCGGCGTCATCGTCGTGCTGGACCCTTTCGGCGGTTTCCTCGGTCATATGGGCTCTCCTTTTTGTCGGGATGCATCCGTCCGGATGTTAGATGGTAAAAGTTGAGAAACAGTTTCATCCCCATCGAAATGATAGAAAGCGGAGCACAAGCACGCCCGCTTGCTCCGGTCAGCCCTCGTAGGCTTCTTTGAAGACCCGAAGGATGTTTTCCTTCTGCGGCACACCCTCGTGCAGCTTTACACCGCCCACATAGAATGTCGGTACAAAATAATAGTCATAGCGCGCGGCCACGGCGGGTTCGCGGTTCTCGTCGATGATTTCCAGCTCCACGGCCTTGTACTCGGGGTGTTCATAAAAGACCTCGTCCATCCAGCGATGGGCGTTTCTGCAATAGGGGCAGGACGCCATCGTGAACATCAGTACCTTTTTCATGGGGATTCCTCCTGTGTCAGACGGTTTTCCTTATTATACTACAAGCCCGGTGATATAAATATCCTGAGCAGCCGCCCTGGCTTCATTGACTCCGGGAACCCTACTTGACCCAGATCGCATCCGTCACTATCCTGTATCCATAATATTTAAGAATAGAAATATTGTCAGTGGAGGAATGAAGATGAGTGATTGGAAAGCCATGCTCAGAGCAGACGCAACAAGCTGGCTGCTGGAAGAAGATAACCCTTCTGTGCGCTATTTTACATTGAAAAACATTATGGACAGACCGGATGATGATAAGGATGTCCAAACCGCTAAACACAGAATCATGCAAACAGGTATTGTGCCCGACATGCTTCAAAGGCAGCGAGAAACGGAGTATATTCATACTTACCACCGATTCTACACTTACAAATACAAAGGCCTTGTTTGGTCACTGATTACACTTGCTGAATTAGGCGCTGAGGCAACACCCCAAGTTAAAGAACAATGCGAGTATCTGCTTGAAAATGCACAAGAAAGTCAGGACGGCGGTTTTTCACAAAACACAGCTGTGAGGACAGGCGGCGGCAGAATAACCGAAGTAATCCCCTGCCTGACTGGAAACATGGTGTGGAGCCTGATACACTTTGGTTATCTCGATGACCCAAGGCTGCAAAAAGGTATTGAATGGATTACTCGGTTTATGCGCTTCAATGACGGTGTAGCGGATGACCCGCAAGCCCCGCCATATGATCGTTTGGATATGTGTTGGGGCGCTCACACCTGCCATATGGGTGTAGTCAAGGCGCTCAAAGGATTAAGTGCCGTACCGTTAGAAAGAAGAACCAATGAAATAAACGACACGATACAAAAAGCGTCGCAATATTTGCTGATTCACCATATATATAAGCGCAGTCATAACTTAAGCCGGACTTCAAAACCGGGCTGGCTCAAATTCGGCTTTCCTCTGATGTATCAGACGGATGTGTTGGAAATATTGGATATCCTGACCGGGTTGGATATCAAAGACAACCGTATGGAGGATGCTATAAACATTATTCTTTCGAAACAAGATGATGACGGCAGATGGAAAGTGGAGAACACCTATAACAGTGACCGTTTGCTGGTATCAATCGGACAAAAAGACGAGCAAAGCAAATGGATTACGCTTCGGGCAATGAGCGTACTAAAAAGATACCATCATACGCGCATGGCAGGATACGTATATTAAACGTTTTATGCTGCCAAAAGGCTGTATGTGAAATTGATAGCCTCCCTTAAAAGCAAATATATCGCAATGAGAGAAAGCAAGCCCGCTGATTTTCCAGCGGGCTTGTCCAAACAGACTTCAATCGAATGACAGGATGTGCGTTATGCTACCGTAGCGACTTACTGCGGCTTGCCATCCTTAAAGTAGATCGTCTTGCCGCTCTCGCTGGAGCGGTAAATGGCCTCCAGAATCTCGCTGACCACCAACGCCTGCTCCGGCAGCACCATCGGCGCGCCATTGCCCTTCACGGCCTCTATCCACTGCCACGCGTCGTATTCCACATCGTTCATATTGCGGCCCCATGTCCGGGGGCGGTTGTGGTTGTGCACCTTGACCTTGTTCAGGTACAGCGAGCGGTTCACCTCTCCATTGACGCGCAGGCCCTCGGAGAAATCTAGACCGGCCTTGTCTCCGCACAGCGTGATGGAGCCGAACTGGTCCTCGGCTAGGTTGAGCATCCACGCGCATTCCACGTTCATGACCATGCCGTTGGTGAAGCGCACAAAGGCAAAGGCTGAATCCTCCACGTCGTATTCCTCCGGCGTCCACACGCCGAAGCCCGGCTCGTTGGCGCTCAAAGGCGTCTTGCCCAGCTTCTGAAACACCTTGCCGGTCACGCTCTCCACGTCATAGTTGCCGGTCAACCACATCACGCGATCCACACTGTGGGTCGCGATGTCGATGAGCGGGCCGCCGCCCTGGGCTTCGGCGTTCAGGAACACGCCCCAGCACGGCACGCCGCGGCGGCGCAGCGCCTGGGCGCGGGTGTAGTAGATATCGCCCAGCGCGCCCTGCTCCACCAGCTCCCGGGCGGCCATGTTGGCGGCGTCGCTGCGGCCATTGTAGCCGATGCTCAAGAGCTTGCCGGTGCGCTTGTGGGCTTCCAGCATGGCGCGGGCCTGAGCGGCGGTCTTGGCCATGGGCTTTTCGCACATGACATGCTTGCCGGCTTCCATGGCGGCGATGGAAATCTCCGCGTGGCTCACGTTGGGCGTGAGCACATGCACGACGGTGATGTCCTGAAGCTCCAGCAGCTGCCGGTAGTCGGTGAATACTTTGGCGTCCGATGTGCCGTAGGCGTCGGCAGCGGCCTGGGCCCGCTCCGGCAGGATGTCGCAGAAGGCCGAGAGCTCCACGTCGGGCAGCTTGCTCAGCGAGGGCAGATGCTTGCCGTTGGCGATGCCGCCGCAGCCGATGATGCCGACACGAATTTTATCCATGGGAATCCACCTTTCATGATTGATATGGACGTAACCGCTAAGCAGTTCGACGGCAAGGCGCCATTTCCTGCCGGATCGGGCATAGTGTTCCATTCTTGCATCGGTGCGCTATATATGGTATACCATACGCATGCCCACACACCGGAAAGGATGAACCCCATGAAGATCAGCACCTTTGCGTCCCCTCAGGCCATCGTGGAAGAGGGCCTTACGATCAAGCAACGCTTCGTCATCGTCATCGATACGCTGCGCGCCACCAGCGTCATCACGGCGGCGCTGTCGCGGGGAGCCAAGGGTGTGATACCGGTTATGGAGATAGAGGAGGCCGTCCGGCTGTACCAGAACCTGGACAACGAACGGACCCTGCTGTGCGGCGAGCGCGAGGGCAACCCCATTCCCGGCTTCCATCTGGGCAATTCCGCCATGGAATATACGCCCGCCGCCGTAGCCGGCAAAACGCTGATCATGACCACGACCAACGGCACCCGCGCCATACACGCCGCCGGGCAGGCCCGCGCGCTGGCGCTGGGCTGCCTGCTCAATGCCGCCGCCGTGGCTGCCGGCGCCCGGCGCAGCGGCCTGGATGTGACGATACTGTGCGCGGGCACCCGGGGCCGCTTCACGCTGGAGGACATCCTGACCGCCGGCGCCATCGTGGAACGCCTGGGTGCGCCCGACGCCGTGATGGACGACCTGAGCATGCTCAGCCATGACCTGTACCTGCGCCACTACGGCGATCTGAAGGGTGCGCTGCGCCAGTGCACCCATGCCAGCTATCTGGCCGAAGCCGGATACGGCCAGGACATCGACTACTGCATGCAGGCGGACCTGTTGAACGCCGTGCCCTATTATGAAAAGGGTCTTGTTATGCTGGAGCGCTAAATAGGGGCTGTCCATAGTCCACATTTTGTAAACAAAAAAATTGGGTCCGAAGGTTTCCAAAGGTCTGGCCGGGTCCTTCGGCCCCTGCTCGACCATGCATCCTGGGCGATCGGAGACCTTTGGTCGCGCCTCACGGGCGCGAAATCCTCAGGTTATTTTTCGTATACTGATTCTTTGAGTATACCGACATAGGGCAGATTGCGGTAATCCTCGGCGTAATCCAGCCCATAGCCCACGACGAAGGCGTTGGGGATCGTGAAGCCCGTATAGTCGGCCTCTATGACGGCGCGGCGGCGCTCGGGTTTATCCAGCAGCGTGCAGATCTTTAACGACGCCGGGCCGCGGGAGCGCAGCATCTCCGTCAGATATTTGAGCGTGAGCCCCGTGTCCAGGATGTCCTCCACGACAACGACATGGCGGCCCTCGATGCTCTCGTCCAGGTCCTTGACCAGGCGCACCTCGCCGGACGTGCCGGTGCCCCGGCCATAGCTGGACACGGCGATGAAGTCCATCTGCACGTCGATGTCCATGGCGCGCAGCAGGTCGGCGTAGAAGATCGAAGAGCCCTTGAGCACGCACAGCATCAGCGGGCGCTTGCCCGCATAATCGGCTGCCAGCGCCGCCCCCAGCTGCGCCACCTTGTCGGCGATCTGCCGCTGCGTCAGCAGCACTTCCTTGATGTCGTCATGTCGTTTTGTCACTTTGCATTCCTCTCCTATCCTCACACTGTGATCGATCAAAATGGCAGGCTGGGATCATACCGGGCGGGTCTGGTTCTGGCCGGCTTGGCCGGAGCCCCCAGGCAGCCGGCGGACAGCCCCAACCCTCGCAGCAGCGCCAGCGGGTCCGCCGCGCGGCGCTGCTCCATGGCTGCCAGCAGCGCCACGGCACAGGCTCTGGCGTCTTCCAGCGCATTGTGGTGGGCGAAGCGGTGCCCCAGGCTGGCCGCCACGGTGTTCAGGCGGTGGTTGTGCAGCGCCGGCCACGCCCGCTGGGCCATGCGGCATGTGCACAGATAGCTTGCCTGCGGTTCGGCGATGCCATAAAGCGCCAGCACCCGGCGCAGGCAGGTCATGTCGAAACTGGCGTTGTGGGCGGCCAGCAGCGCGCCGCAAAGCAGCGGCTGCATGCGCTCATACACGGCGTCGAACTCCGGCGCGTCGGCCACATCCTTGGGGTGGATGCCGTGCACACGGATGTTGAAGGGGTTGAACTCGCCGCAATCGGCGTGGGGCCGCACCAGCGAATAGAAGCTGTCCGCCAGCGCGCCATCCTGCACCACGACCACACCCACGGCGCACACGCTGCCCTGGAAGCCATTGGCGGTCTCGAAGTCGATACACGCAATCTTCATGTTTCTTGTTCCTCCATGGCCCGCAGCAGCAGTCCGCGATAGGCCTTGAATGCGCTGGGCAGCGCATAACCTTCGCCCATCTGGGCGCGGCTGACCCACGCACAGCCCGGCGGCGCTTCCGCCGCGGCCACCCGCGCCAGATAGCCGGTCATTCGCCAGTGCACATGGGTGAAGATGTGCTCCGCCGCGGGCAGCTCCGCAAGCTCCTCAACCGCAACGCCCATGACCGAAAGCGCCCGCGCCGCCTGCTCCCGGTCCAGCTCCCCCATCTCATTGGGCAGCTCCCACAGGCCGGCCAGCAACCCCTTGGCCGGCCGCTGGCGCAGCAGCGCCCGCCCGGCGCTCACGATGGCCAGCACCGTGCGGTGCTCCTGCCGCCGGGGGCGCTTGGCTGCCTTGCGGGGGTAGGCCTCGGGCTGGCCCTGCTGCAGCGCCCGGCACCGGTCGGCCAGCGGGCAGCGCTGGCACTGCGGCCGGCCATTGGGCACGCACACGGTGGCGCCCAGTTCCATGAGCGCCTGGTTGAAATCCCCTGGTCGGTCGCAGGGCAACCGACTGCACAGTTCCTCGGCAAATAGCTTCTTGGCCTGCGGGCTGCCGCCATCGCCGGCCCAGGCGCTCAGGCGGCTGCCCACCCGCACCACGTTGCCGTCCACAGCCACTGCCGGCAGGCCGAAGGCGATGGACGCGACGGCGCCGGCGGTGTAGTCGCCGATGCCGGGCAGCGCCCGCAGCGCGTCATAATCCGCCGGCAGCGCGCCGCCGTGATGCTGCATGATCAGCATGGCCGCCCGCTGCAGGCAGCGGGCGCGGCTATAGTAGCCCAGGCCCTCCCACAGCTTCATAAGCCGGTCTGTATCGCAGGCGGCCAGCGCCACCACATCGGGCAGCTCCGCCAAAAATCGTTCGAAATAGGGCAGCACCGCCTCCACGCGGGTTTGCTGGAGCATGATCTCCGACACCCACACCCGGTAGGGCGTGGGTTGGGCCCGCCAGGGCAGGTCGCGGTGGCCGGCGTCGTACCAGCGCAGCAGCGCGGCAGCGATGTCCGGCAGTTCCGGGGCGGGGGCGGCGGGGTTGGGCGTAGATTGTATCATTGCTCCATTATACAGCCAAAAAGTGTCCTGCGCAAAATGTCGAAACTAAAAAACCGGCGCAACCGAGGGGGTTACGCCGGTCAGACCGTAGACAATAGCCAGCGAGGGAAGGCAGCAAAAGATTATGTGCCTGCCTATTCCCAACCCTTGAGCCCGAAGAGTGCCAGCAGTTCGCCGGTGCCGTTGGGCGTGGTGGCGTCCATAGAGTCCCGGCCGTTGGTGTCGGGGCCATAGTTATAGAAGCAGCCGCTGCCCAGCCAATAAAAGTCGTTGAGGCCATCCATCATCACGGTAACAGTGGGGCCCTTGGCCAAGGTCAGCTCCACCCGGGCGGCCTGCTCGTAGGTCTGGGGCCGGTACCCCAGGGGCTGCGCCTCCTGTAACCTCTTTTCCAACTGGCGCAGCTTGACCTTGTCGATCAGCTCTACTGTGCGCCCGTCCTTCGTGACCAGCCGCGCGCCGGTGATGTCGCGAACATCGCTGCGGTCCACATAGGAAAACCCGGTGTTCAAACCGTTGACAACACCCAGCAGATAGTCGCACAGCTCTGTGGCGATGGGCGAATCCGCCCGGCTGTCGCGGGCCAGCGCCCTTTCGCCGAGCTCATTGCGCAAGATGCGGTATCCATGGTCGCTGGCGCCATACTGATCTTCCAGATGCTGCCAGAACACCCATATGTTGGTGTCGGAGTAGAACCGCTCTTCAGCCGTGTACTTGGGGGAACTCTGGGCGGCTGTGATGATCGTATTCCAGTCCTCGCGGAACAGTTCCTCCATATGAGCGGCGATCTCATCGTCCAGCTCCACGGTGAGCTCTCCCTCGGGCGGGAACACCTTGAGATAGGGCAGCCGCTGGCTGGTGCCGGCATAGCCGGTGATGGCCAACTGCCCGGTGCGGAACCGCTCCAGCGTCCGGCGCAGCTCCTCGTTGGCCTGCAACACCGCCTCGTCTACCGCCGGCGCGTAGGCGGTCACCATGCCCTTGGTTCCGGGAATGGGCGCGTGAAACTCATAGATCGGCAGCGCATCGGCATAAGCCAGCCGCACCGAAGTCGCCTCCAGCGCCGTGTCTGGCTGCACCCGGTCCCCCTCGGTGGGGAAATAAAACGCCTGCGCCGCCGCCTGTTCCAGCGCCAGCCGGGTCAGCTCATAGAGCATCTGGCTGCGCGTGGCGTAGATCAGGCACTCATCCACAGCCTTGCCCCGTTCCAGGTTCAGCCGCACGAAGCCCGGCGTGGCATAACCATGGTTCAGCCCGCGATACAAAGCAGTGCCGGAGCCGTCGGCGGGTTGCAGCGCCACGGGCATGCCCTGCTGGCGCAGCAGCTCCGCCAGGCCGCTGTCCTGCATAAAATGCCGTGCCTGCTCGCGGTTTTCATCGTCGCTCAATGCTGGCTGGGAGGATGTATCGCCATCGGTGCGGATCGTATAACTGCCGTCGCCGTGCTTTTGGACGGCAATGTTCTTCCAGCCCTTGTCCCGCAGGCGTTGGGCCACGGCTTGCAGTTGCCCGTCGGTCAGCTCGATGGGCGTCGTGCGCAGCAACGGCACCATCCACGGCAGGCCGTCGGGCTGGTTGGTGTGGGAGGACAGCGAAAGGTTGGTCAGCTCCTGTGCTATATCCTGCGGTTCCGCTGGGTGTGTCTGGTTCGGTGTGGGCGTGGATGGTGTTTGCGCCGACCGTGTCTTGATCAGTGTAGCGACGGCCGCCGCCTGCGTCACCACATCCGGCGCGGCGGTTTTGCCCGGTGCCAGGGCTCCCCCGCCCCAAACCAAGGCCAATGCCAGCACCGCCACGGCGGCGGCAGGCACCGCACCCAACGCCCAGCGGCGGTTGGCGGCGAGCTTTTCCTTGTGGTTCAATATCGCCTGCAGCATGGCGTCGCGGCGCTCCGGCGCGGGGCGCACGGCATCCATGGCGCGCTTGTAGGCGCTGTCCAACTTCATGGCACTTCCTCCTTAAGCAAACGCTGAGTAAAGCATAGCATCTGTCTTGCTTGGTCTTCTTCCGCCCTGCTTCGTTGTCGGCTGGTCGGAGCCTTCGGCTCCTGCTCGCCCAAGCAGCCCGGTCAGTTGCTTATGCTCAATGCATAAGCGCCTTCCTCCACCTGGCAGGACGAAAAAATACACATCGCAATCCAGACGCTCCATTTATTCAGCGTTTACTTGAGCATGTCGCCCAGCAGTGCACGGCCCCGGTGCAGGTGGCCCCACACCGCCGAGGGCGTGCGGCCGGTCATGGAGGCGATCTCCGCGCCGGAGTAGCCCTCGTAGTAGTGCAGATACACGGTCTCACGGTAGGGCATGGGCAGTTCCAGCACGGCCTGCAGCGTGGCGTCGGGGTTTGGCGCGGCCACATCCATGCCATCGGGCCACGCGGCGCTGTGCCTGCGCCACCAGCGGCGCAGCATGTTCTTGCTCGTGTTGCCCGCGGTCACCAGCAGCCAGGCACGCTCGTGGCGCTGGTTCTCGAAGGCCCGGGGGTGGTTCAGCAGCTTGATGAACGTGCTCTGCACGGCGTCCTCCACATCCATGGAGCGCCCTTTAAAGTACAGAAAGCACAGCCGATACACGGCGTCGGCGTGGCGCTCGTAGATCGCGGCGATGTCGCAGTCATATCGTTGGTTCGCGGGGTTCACGCTGCCCTCCGTGGTTCTCCTGTCACCTATCATACACCGCTGGAAGGAGTTTCCTTAAGGGGTTGAAAAATATTTGTGAAAATAAAAAGCGGCCACATTGCTGCAGCCGCACTTAGCTGTAGAGTTGGCCATCGCCATCCCCATTTATTCAGCGTTTCCCTAGATATAAAAAGTATTTCCCCCGATGAACTCCCGCACGATGGACGTGGGCGGGATCTCGTCTTCGCAGGGCAAAGGCCGCACGAGCCGCAGGAAGGCCATCAGCCGCTCGGCCTCGCCCCGTGAGGGGTGATCCTCGGGAATGGCCAAAAGATGCTCCACGGCGCGGTCGCGCAGGGCGGCCAGCTCATAGGGCATGGCCGAATTGAACATGACGTCGGCGTTTTCCTGATTCGGGAAAATGTAGTTGTGCTCGCCGCGGTGCACCATGGGCCACATGGCGATGGTGTCGGCGGCGGAATGGCCGCGGGCGTGCACATCGCGCACGATGCGCCGCAGCAGTCGGAAATCCGTCGTGGATACGCGGTTGTGGTCGTCGATGTTCATCTGCGACAGGGCGCTGACAAAAATGCGGTATTTCAGCTGCGCCGGTATGGCGCCGGTCAGCACGTCGGAGAGGCCGTGGATGCCTTCAATGACCAGAAGCTGGCCGGGCAGCAGCGCCGTTTTGACGTCGGAGAACTCCGGCTTGGCGGTGCGGAAGTTGAACCGCGGCAGCGCCACGGCCTCGCCGCACAGCAGCGCCTGGAGTTGCTCCTCGAACAGCGCGATGTCCAGCGTTTCCACGCGCTCCAGGTCTTGGGTGCCGTCGGCCTCGTAGGGCACCAGTTCACGGTCCAGATAGTAATCGTCCAGCGACAGCGCCAGCGGCAGCAGCCCCGCGGTCTTCAGGTGCACCAGCAGCCGGTTGGCGAAGGTCGTCTTGCCCGAGGAAGAGGGGCCGGCGATCAGCACGACCCGGCGGTTCTCCCGGCGGATGGTGTCGGCGATGCCGGCAATCAGCTTGTCCTGGCGGGCCTCGCACACGCGCACGAGTTCCCTGGCGCGCCCTTCGTCGATGCGCCCGTTGAGGTCTGCCATGCGAGACACGCCGATGGAGCGCTCCCACCGGGCGGTTTGATGGAACACCGCCGAAAGCTTGGGCAGCTCCACCCACGGGGTCAGCGCGTCCGGCGAATGCACGCTGGGCAGCAGCAACAGCAGGCCGGGCACATGGTAGCGCAGCGCGAACATCTCCAGATAACCCGCCGAGGGCAGCAGCGCTCCATAGTAAACGTCGGTCATCCAGCCAAAGCGCACGCAGGGCATTCCCTCGCCGCCCACCAGCGCGGCGGCGTCCGGGCGGTCGTCGGCCAGCAGCAGCGCGCGGGCGGCGTCGGCATCCAAATGAAGGGGCTCAAAGAGTTCGTCGGCGGCCACGATCTCGCGCATGCGCCGCTCAATGACGGCCAGATCCGAGGGCAGCAGCTGCCGGCCCGCGGTGATCTCGCAATACAGGCTGCGGTTGAGGCTGTTGTCTATGAGCACCCTGGCCCGGGGGAACACCTCGCGCACGGCGCGCACCAGCAGGCAGCTGGCCGACCGGGCATAGATGCGCGCGCCCTCCTCGCTGGTCATGTCCAGAAAGCGGACCTCGCCGTCGCCGGGGATGGGCTCCAGCAGCGAATGGACGCGGTTGTGCATCCACGCGCCCAGCGGAGCGCGGGGCGCCTGCCGGAATGCTGACGCCGGCCCGGTATCAGGGGCCATGTTCCTTACAGCATCGCAGAAGGTCGCGCCGGCGGGCAGCGTGATGCTCTGGCCATCTATGGTCACGAGGCGTTGCGCCATATTTCATCCTCCATCTGAGCGGGGTATGCTTATATCATACCACAAAGTATACGGGAGCAATGAAATGGGATCGCTATGCAAGAGAAGGGTTTCGCGCCCTTCGTTGCGCCTTGCGCAACTATCGGCTTGCTCTCACATCGGCTGTTGCTCGATGCTACGCATCGACCGGCAATGCTATCACATCGCCGCTGCGCGGCGACATTATCGCATTGCCTGCGGTTAAAGCCGACGTTGCCGCAAGCCGGGGCATGGCCTGCGGGCGCGCCCAAAGGTCTCCGGTCGCCCTTTGAAAACCTTCGGACCCCATCAAAAATGAGATAGATTAGAATTACAAAATAGTCCCTCCCCCTTTGGGGGAGGGTGCGGGTGAGGGTTTATAGGAGCGACTGGCTGTACTCACCGGGAAGCTGACTAGAATTTGACAGCTTTTGGCGCTGCTCGCCCATGCGTCCTGGGAGTCTGGGGAGAGGGTTCTATATGACTTTTTCAGTCCGGAAAAATCGGCTTTACCTTGGCCGCCTCGTCCACTAGCGTCTGCATCTGCTCGGGCGTAGGGGCCTCGCCCATGCCGGGCCGGTCGATGAGCTTTAGCATCAGCGATAGCATCTCCTCGGAGCCGGGGGTGACAGCCACATGCACGCGGGACAGCGTGAACCGCAGCGCCAGCTCGGCCAGCGGCTCGTCCTCGGCGATGGGCATATACCAGCAGTTGGGGAAGCGCTTGGGTTCGCCATCGCCCAGCGGCCGCATCGCCAGCGCCTTGAGCCCCAGGATGCCCAGGTTCTGCTGGCTGGCCAGCTTGAGCGCCAGCTCGCCCTTGCCGTTGTGGATGTGGTTGGCCCAGTTGATCGGGTGCATGAAGGTGTCGAAGGGGAACTGCGTCATCAGATACAGCGCGCTGCGCTCCCGGTGGCAGGAGAAGCCGATGCGCAGCACCTTGCCCTGCTCCTTGGCCTTCACGATGGCCTCCAGCGCGCCGCCGGGGCCCAGCACCGTGTCCAGCTGCTCGTCGCAGGCGTGCAGTTGGTAAAGGTCGAAGTGGTCGGTCTGGCAGGCCCGCAGGGATTCCTCCAGTTCGGCATTGACGCGTTCGGCGGTCTTCTCATGGCTCTTGCAGGCCAGCGTGATCTGGCTGCGGTGTGGCGCCAGCGCCGGCCCCAGCTTGAACTGGGCCTGGCCGTAGGTTGGGGCCACGTCGAAATAGTTGATGCCGGCGTTCACCGCGTCGTTCACGAGCTTGGCGGCCTCGATGGGGTGCTTGTCGTTGAGCATGATGCCGCCGAAGGCGATGGCCGACGCATAGATGCCAGTCTTGCCGAGGGTACGGTAAATCATTATTTGCCCTCCTCACTTTATCAATCGAATCGATCGGTCAACAGGCCGTCGTCAAAACCTTCCTCGGGCCCCCGCGTCTGCGCCAGGAATTCCAGCGCCGCGGCGTTGAAATCCTTGGGTTTCTCCTCGTGGGGCAGCATGCCGCAGTTGCGCAGCAGCCTCACTCGGGCGTCGGGCATCTGGGAGCGGTATTCCTCGGCCAGCACGCTGGGCCGGCCATGGTCGTTCTCGCCCCACAGCAGCAGCGTGGGTATGGCCAGCCCCCGCAGCCGCTCGTGCACATAGCTGTCGTCATAGGCTTGCAACAGCCGCAGCAGCGCAGTGGCGGTCTCGGGGTTTTCCAGCGGCTGGTGCACCTGGCGCACCATCGTTCGGTCCACGTCGATCTCGTTGAAATAGCACCACAGCAGATGGCGCTCCACATGCTCGCGGCGCATCAGGCGCAGCGCCAGCGGCCCCAGCCTCTGGCTGGCCAGCAGCCGCACCGGCAGCGGGAATTGCCGCGTCAGGCTGCCCGGCGAGCACAGAATCAGTGCTCTCACGCGGTCCGGGCAGCGGCAAGCCAGCTCCAACGCATACACGCCGCCCTCGCCGGCGCCGCACAGCGCCGCGCGGTCTATGGCCAGGTTGTCCAGAAAAACTTTCAGGTATCCTGCCATGGCCTCGCAGGAGGCCGGGCGGACCCTGGGCAGCGTGGAATAGCCGCAGCCCGGCAGGTCCAGTGCCAGCACCCGGTGGCGCTCGGCCAGCGCGTCGCGGTTGTGCCGCCACGTGTACAGCGAAAAGCCCAGACCGTGCAGCAGTACCAGCGGTTCGCCCACACCGTCTTCCACATAGTGAATCAGTGGACCGCCCACATCCATCGTGCGGCCCACCTGGGCGGAGTTCAAGTGTATGCGGTTATCCGTTCTGATGTGCATCTCCTCATCGTGGGGCCGTGAGCCCCCGGGCAGTCAGGGCGCCAGCACTCGCAGCGCCGAAGGCACTACACAAAAGTTTGCTTCCGTGACGCCGGAATATACTTCTCCGTCGGTTTGTACGGAAAACGGGCCGTTCAACGACTCCACGCGCACCTGCGTGCAGCGGTGGAAGCGCACGAACGGGAACTTGCCGTGGCCGCCGGTGGGGAACTGCGGGAAAAGCGCGGCGATCTTCCATGGCGGGATGCCGTCCACGGCGCACACGTCCAGCAATCCGTCGTCAAATTCCGATTGGGGCAGCGCCTTCATGCCGCCGCCATAGAAGCGGCCGTTGCCCGCCGCCAGCAGCAGGATGTCTCGTTCAGGCTGAGCCTCGCCATCCAACCACAGGCGCACGCGCCGCGGGCGATAGCCCACCAGCGTCAAAAACACCGCCGCGTAATAGCTCAATCGGCCCATCCACTTGAGCCGCGACGTGGCGGCCACAACGGCGGCGTCAAAACCCGCGCTGCCGATGTTGAGGAACAGGTTGCCGTTGAAGGTCGCGGCGTCCACCGGGCGGGTGTTGCCCCCCAGCACAATGTCCAGCGCCGCCAGGCAGTCCAGCGGGATATTCATGCTGCGCCGGTAGTCGTTGCCGGTGCCGCCGGGAATGATGCCCAGCGGCACGGCGCCGCCGGTATCCACGATGCCGGCGGCTGCCTCCTTGATGGTGCCGTCGCCGCCCACGACGACGACGGCGCCGCAGCCCTTCTCCACAGCCTGTCGGGCCAGCGTCTGGGCGTGGCCGGCGGCGTCGGTGTACACGACCTCGTATTCTATATTCTTGTGAAGGAGCGTCTTCGTCAATTCTTCCATGAGTTTGAGGCAGCGGCCATGGCCGGCTACCGGGTTCACGATGAAACAGTACATCCGTCGGTCTCCTGCGGGTTGCCGCGCGCCGCGGCGTTTTTTGGCTGATTCTGCGCCACATCATTATATGGTACGGGCGGCGGGAAAGCAACGCGCCCGCGATGATCGGGGCCGGTCGGGACAGACCGCAAAAAAACAGGCTTGACGGACGATTCACCGTTTGATAACATACGTTATATAACGATTGTTATGAGGTGATGACATGCCTCCGACCAGGGAAGTCTCCAGGGAAGCGGTGCTGGAAGCCGCGCTGGACATCGTGCGCGGCGAGGGCCTGGGCGCCGTGACGGCCCGCAGCGTGGCCGCGCGGCTGCGCTGCTCCACCCAGCCCATCTACAGCCTTTTCGCCGGCATGAAGGAGCTGGTGGACGCAGCCTATGAGCGTGCCCAGCAAGAGGCCCTGGCAGCCATCCAAAGCTTCCGGCCCGAAGGCGTGCTGCCGGAGCTGCAGCCGGTGCTGGGGTTCTACAACCTGGCGAGGGAGCAGCCGCACCTGTACCGCGCGGTGTTCCTGTCGGGCTATGCCGAGGGCCCTTTGGCCATGGCACAGCTGGGGCCGGCCATGTTGGCCGAGCACCTGCCCAAAAGCCAGCGGCTGCGCAGCCTGGACGAGCAAGGCTTGGGGCGCGTGGCGCGCATGGTCACGGTGTTCGTGGCCGGGCTGGGGCTGCTGAGCGCCGGCGGCGATATTCCGCCGGACGAAGCCATGGCATTGACCGAGGCCATGTATCGCATGGCCGTAGCCGACGAGTTGGGCGCGCTGCAGCGCAGGAAGAAGGAGTGAGTTTCATGGAGGTATTGGGAGAACGGCTGGGCGTGGGCGCCAACGCCGAAGTGTACGCCTACGGCCCCGGCAAGGTCATCAAGCTGTTTTTCGATCGCGGGAGGGCCAACGGCATCGAATGGGAATACCGCCGCACGCTGGCCGTGTGGCAGTTGGGGCTGCCCGTCCCCCAGCCCTTTGGCATCGTGGAGATCGGTGAGCGGCCGGGCCTGGTGTTGGAGTGCATCGACGGCCCTTCGCTGGCCGAGAGCCTCTTCGCCCACGGTGACACAGGCGCGCTGCTCTCCATGGCGCGCCTGCTGCACCGGGTGCACAGCGTGGTGCCGGAGCAGGCCCGCGCCACGGGATTGAAATCCCCCAAGGCCGAGCTGGCGTGGAAGACCTACAACAGCGGAGAACTGACCGGTGCCGAAAAACGCGCCATTGCCCACCGCCTGGCGGACTTGCCCGATGGGCAGCAGGTGTGCCACGGCGACTTTCACATGCTCAACGTGCTGATGCGCGGCGGGGAGCCGGTGCTCATCGACTGGCAGGGGGCCTTCCTGGGCGAAGCCGGGCTGGACGTCATGTGGATGCTGATGATCCTGCGCTACGCTGTGGTGCCCGAGGGGATGCTGCCACAGTCCCTCATCGACGCATTCTATGCCAGCCGCCACGACTTCGAGCGGGCGTTCTTCGAGGAATATAACAGGCTGACCGGCGTCACAATGGAGCAGGTGGAAGCGTGGTTTCTGCCGTGCGCGGTCAACAGGCTGTGCAGCGATCTGCTGCCGGCCGAGCATGATGCCGTGCTCGCAGAGATTAGGCGGCGCTGTGCCGCCAGCGCTGCGGATGCCCCAATGGTCGGCGTATCGGATTTGCCGTAAATGCCCGTCGGACACATTGACCGGCCCTCTGCGCCGTGGTAAGATTTGTGAAGTGGTATAGAGCAGTTGCTCCCGGTTCCACCCATACCGACACGACAGCCGAAGGGAGAATTTCTATGGAGAATCCATTCAACGGCATTCAGCTCACGGTCAAAAACGTCCCCGCGCTGGACCCCGGTTTCATCCCGCTGGCCGGGCTCATCCGCCGGTTCCGCCAGAGCGCCGGGGAAGGCAGGCCCATTAAGATCGCTGTGGAGCGCGAGGGCGGGCAGATCTCGGTGTTCGAAATGTCTGTGCACGGCACCGAGGCCATGCGCCGGGCCGACGAACAGCTCGTGGAGCGCGTGGTGAAGACTCTGCTATGGGCCCGGGGCGGCTGGCGCGTGATCATCGCCGGCGACGATGGCCTGGCAGCCTTCATCAAAGCCGCTTATGCCGAGGGCGGCAGCCGCGCCTTCGACGCCAGGTTCATGGCCCGGGTATACGAGCGGCCCTTCGTGGTGCAGAGCATGGCCTATGACGCCGTGCCCCAGCCCAAGGACGCACCCAAGAGCATCGGCCGCCATCTGGACGGCTGCCGCATCGGCTTTGACGCCGGCGGCTCCGACCGCAAGGTCTCCGCGGTCATCGACGGCGAGGCCGTGTGGAGCGAGGAAGTCGTGTGGCATCCCAAGCTCAATTCCGACCCGGATTACCATTTCCAGGGCATCGTGGATGCCTTGCGCAGCGCCGCGGCTAAAATGCCCCGCGTGGACGCCATCGGCGTGAGCTCGGCGGGCATCTACATCGCCAACCGCACGATGGTGGCCAGCCTGTTCCTCAAGGTCAACGACGGTGATTTCGACAAGTATGTCAAGGACATCTACCTCAGGGCCGCCCGGGAACTGGGCGAGCACCTGCCCATCGAGGTGGCCAACGACGGCGACGTGACGGCGCTGGCCGGAGCCATGGAGCTGGAGGATACCAACGTGCTGGGCATCGCCATGGGCACCAGCCAGGCCGGCGGCTTCGTGGACGGCGGCGGCAACATCACCGGCTGGCTCAACGAACTGGCCTTCGTGCCGCTGGACGCCAACCCCGAGGCCATGGCCGACGAGTGGAGCGGCGACATCGGCTGCGGGGTCAAGTACTTCTCACAGGATGCGGTGATCAAGCTGGCCCCTGCGGCGGGCATCGAGCTGGCCCCCGCCGCCACCCCGGCGGAGAATCTCAAGGCTGTGCAGAAGCTCATGGAGCAGCGCGACGGGCGCGCCGTGGCCATCTATGAGAGCATCGGCTGCTATCTGGGCCACGCTCTGGCCTGGTACGCCGAATTCTACGACATGAAGCACGTGTTGCTGATGGGCCGCGTGATGAGCGGCGATGGCGGCAGCATCCTGTTGGAGCAAACGCAGAAGACGCTGGACAGCGAATATCCCGACGTGGCGCGCAAGACCACGCTGCACCTGCCCGACGAAGCCTCGCGGCGCATCGGCCAGTCGGTGGCCGCCGCCTCCCTGCCGCAAATATAAAGTGTACCCCAAGCATTATTAGAAATGGAAGTGAACCGCATGATCAAGTTCTCCAGAGCCGATGCCGAACTCTACATCCCCGACGGTGCTGAGCCGCAGGCCGCGCTGGCCTCCACGACCCACCTGGCCATCTCCGCCCACCAGGACGACATCGAGATCATGGCCTATGGCGGCGCGCTGGAGTGCTTTGGCCGCAAGGACAAGCGCTTCTCGGCGGCGGTGGTCACCAACGGCGCCGGCAGCCCCCGCGACGGCCTCTACGCCGACTACACCGACGAGCAGATGCAGGCCATCCGCCGCGTGGAGCAGAAGAAGGCCGCCATGCTGGGCGACTACGCCGCCTGTGCGCTGCTCAACCACCCCAGCTCCGTGGTCAAGAACGGCAACGCCCGCGAGGTCATCGAGGACGTGAAGGCGCTGGTGCTGGCCACCAAGCCCAAGGTGCTCTACACCCACAACCCCGCTGACAAGCACGACACCCACGTGGCCGTGCTGCTGCGGGTGATCGCCGCCCTCAG
The DNA here is from genome assembly GCA_023410875.1 of Bacillota bacterium. Taxonomy (GTDB): domain Bacteria; phylum Bacillota; class Clostridia; order Christensenellales; family UMGS416; genus JAEYRA01. The sequence continues at coordinate 57,078 of JAEYPH010000021.1, forward strand.
GGAGCTGGACCCCGCCGACCGGCCGGAGCGCCTGTACGGGTGCGAGGTGTGGCGCTCGCTGGACTGGCTCAATGACGATGAAAAGACGGTGTTCGATGTGTCCGGCCATCCGGCGCTGGGCATGGCGCTGCTGGGTGTGTTCGATTCACAGGTGGCCGGCGGCAAGCGCTACGACCTGGCCTCGGCCGGGCGGCGCGTGGCCAACGCGACCTTCTACGCCTCCCACGGCGTGGACACCATGGACGCCGCCATCTACGGCCTGGACCTCACCTCGCTCATGGAAGGCGGCGACGTGCAGGAATACATCCAGGGCTACATCGATCGCTTCGCGTCCGACGTGAAGAAGCGGATACAGGCAATGTCGGCAAAGTAAGGGGAAGCAATACCACAAATCACTACAAGAGGGCGTCGAACTTCACAAGCTCGACGCCCTTCCTTCATGGTATAGCCATTGTTATCAATTCATGGATCTATGACGTCAGCAGCCAGTATGACCAGCCCTTCAAGTTCCTCAAAGCCCGCCTTGCGATAGAAGCCATAGGCCGGAGCCGTACGCTCGGTGTTCAGCAGAATGGCTGGGATTCCCCTTTGCCTAAGATCGTCCCTGATGGCGTTCATCAATTGTGTGCCAATGCCCTGCCCCTGCAGACCGGCATCCACAAAGTATTCATCGATATAGTATTCCTCACCGCGGATCCATGGTTTGAGGAAGCCGATGCTGGCGCCGACGATGTCGCCGCCGGCCAAGGCCACATAGCCCAGAAAGTTGCTGTTGCGGCTGTGGCGCTGCAGGAATTCCTCCACGGCCTGGGGCCGCTCCCAAGTTTCATTCCACGGCTCTCTGGAGAACACCTTGCGATACAGATCAGCACAGCCGGATAGATGCTCCGGCGCATAAGCAACGACGGTGATCATAGGCGCTTCCTCTCACCGGTGCAGCAGGCTTAGGGCCTCCCGCAGCGTCACCGGCACGATGTTGTGTTCCTCAAAATAGCGCAGCACCATGGGGTCGCTGAGCGCCCAGCGGTCTTCTTCCCTCTCCTGGGCTACGGTGTCGCCGTCATAGCCGGGGTGCCCCAGCGCTCGCATCTCGACGGAATCGAAGGCCGGATGGCCCAGGTGCACGGCATAAACACCGGGCTGCAGGCCCTCCAGCTTGGCGATCAGGCGTTCGGAGGCGGTGGCGCCCGGCGCCTGCCACGGCAGGCTGGGCACTTCTCCCATTCCATAGATCAGGCCGTGCCCGGCGCACCATTCGCGCACAGCGTTCTCCAGCCCGTCTATCGCCCACGTGAACAACATGTGGTCGTCGGCAAAGTAGATGTCCAGGCCATAGCTGCGGGCCAGGCCCAGCTGCGCGTCCATCTCCAGCAGGATTTCATCGATGGAGGGATGGGCGTCCCTCAGCGCCTGGGTGGTCTGGTAGAGCCAGCCGTTCTCATCCACGATGGTGGGCACCTGCTCCCTGGGAGCCACGGGCCCCCACTTCACGCTGTCCCACTCGGCGTTCATCGTCAGGTGCAGCCCCATGCAGAAGCCCGCTTCCCCGCGGAACCAACGGGCGGCTTCCTCTGCCTTGCCGCAGGTCATCATGATGACGCCGTTGCGCAGCATGCCCTTTTCGTATCCTTCCACGAAGGCACGGTTGGCAGAATCGTTGCTGCCGATGTCGTCGGCCTTGGTCACCAGGTAAATCGCATCGTTTGTCATATTAGCTCCCCCGCGCTTAGCGGAATCTTTATAGGCATCTATGAAAATGAAGTATCATCAGAACCGACCGACGGTTCATCCGGCGGGAGGAAACCCAAGATCAGGTGGGAGATGTTGAAAGACCCGCCAGCAGGCGATCTTTCACCTTTCAGAAAACATGGCATGGGATCAAAAAGCGGAATATTGTCTGACGACGGTTATCGTCAGACAATAAACGATACCATGCGCAAGCAATCCAAATCGCCGGCGGTGTAACAGCACCGTCGGCGAATCAGCGAAACAGATGTCCCATCTTCTCTTCCTTGGTCTCAAAATACCGCCGGTTGATGGCGTTGGGCTGCATGATCAGCGGCACGCGCTCCACAACCTCTATGCCGTGGCCGCGGATGCCCACGAGCTTCTTGGGGTTGTTGGTCATGAGCCGCAGGCGGCGCGCGCCCAGATCGCTCAATATCTGCGCGCCGATGCCATAGTCCCGCAAATCCGCCGGGAAACCCAGAGCCAGGTTGGCCTCCTCGGTGTCCAGCCCTTGCTCCTGCAGGTGATAGGCCTTTATCTTGTTGATGAGGCCTATGCCCCGGCCCTCCTGGCGCAGATAGAGCAGGATGCCGCAACCTTCAGCCTCGATGGCCGTCAGAGCGCTGGCCAGCTGCTCGCCGCAATCGCACTTGAGCGAATGGAAGGCGTCGCCGGTCAGGCATTCCGAGTGCACGCGCACGAGCACGTCGTCCTCAGGGCCGAAGGAACCCTTGACCAACGCCACGTGGTGCTCGCCGTTGAGGCGGTTCACATAGCCCACCATGCGGAAGTCGCCGTAGGCGGTGGGCAGGTTGGCCTCGGCTTCCCGGGTCACATAGGTGTCGCGCTCCCGCCGCCAGGCGATCAAATCCTCCACCGACACCACAGGCAGGCTGTGCTCGCTGGCCAGCGCCTCCAACTGTGCCCCGAAAGCCGGCGCTCCCTGCTCGTCCAGCGCCTCGCACACGACGGCCACGGCCTGCAGACCCGCCGCCGCGCACAGGTCCACTGCGGCCTCGGCCCGAGCGGCCTTGCGCAGCACGCCGCCGTGCACCGTAGCCAACAGGAACACGTTGCCCGGCGTCGTGAACACATCCAGCGGCGCGTCGGCGTCCAACAGCAGGTCGATCGTGTTGGCGCGGCCCTCGGCGCTGAAGCCGCCGCCGTCGGCCGCGTCCACCGAGGCGAAGTAGGGCCCCCGGTGCCCGCCGCCCAAGCGGCCCACAGCCATCTCCTCCAGCCGGGGCTGGGGGATGGCCGCGCACAGCGGCCCGCGGCCGTGGTTCATAAGCCAGGCCACCGCCTCGCGGCCGGCGCGCTCCGCCGGCACCATCAGCGTGCCCTGGGCCCATTCGCCGGCATCATCCACCAGCAGCACCGGCGCGCCCTGGCGCACCCGCTCCAACACATTGCCTATACTCGTCAAGGTCATATCCTGGTTCCTTTGCTCATTCTTTGGCGCGGTCCCGGGCCAGCATCGCCGCGCCGACGATGCCGGCGTCATTGCCCAGCGTGGCCAGCACGATATCCGGCCGGTATCCCTCGGGGCCCACCATGCGTTCCCCCACCCGCCGGCGCAGCGGCTGCAGCAGGAAGTCGCCGGCAGCGCTCAACCCCCCGCCGATGGCGATGGCCTCGGGCTCGAACACATTGACCAGCGACACGATGCCCATGGCCAGCGCGTCGATGAAGTCGTCGAAGATGCGCAGCGCGTCCGCATCGCCGTCGCGAGCGCAGTCGATGACGGTCTTGGCCGTGATGGCATCCAGGCTGCCGGCAGCCCGCAGGATGGCACCGTCTGGGTGGGCCTGCGCCGCGCGGCGCCCCTCGCGGATCAGCGCCGTGGCCGACGCATACTGCTCCAGGCAGCCGCGGTTGCCGCAGGCGCACATCTCGCCGCGCCACACCAGCGTGATGTGGCCCAGCTCGCCGCCGCAGCCGTGGGCGCCGGAGAAGATGCGCCCGTCGATGATGACGCCGCCGCCCACGCCGGTGCCCAGCGTCAGCAGGATGCCGTGGCGGTAGCCAGCCATGGAGCCGGCGGCCACCTCGCCCAGCGCTGCCACGTTGGCGTCGTTGTCCACGGACACCGGCGCGCCCAGCAGGGCCGCCAGCTCGTCGGCCAGCGGCACGTCCTGCCAGGCCAGGTTGCTGGCCAGCAGCACCACGCCCCGCGCCGCATCGATGGAGCCCGGTGACGCCACGCCAACAGCTGTGATGTCCGCCCAGGCCAGTTCTTCACCTTCTACCAAGCCACGGCACAGCGCCGCCATGTCCGCAAGAATTTGCTCCCGCGGCCGTCCGGCGCCGGTGGGCACGCTGCGGGCGCGCAGCATGCGCCCGGTCTCGTCACAGATGCCCGCGGCGATCTTCGTACCGCCCAAATCCACGCCGATTGTCCACATATCAGATCCCCCCCAGGCCGCCGATGCGCTCGTTGATGCGGCGGTGCAGCTCCAAAGCCGAGTTGTAGCCCATGTTCTTAAGCCTCTGATTGCGGGCGGCTACTTCCATGACGATGGCCAGGTTGCGCCCCGGCATCACCGGCAGCACGACCTTGGGCATCTTCACGTCCAGCAGATCCTCGGTGTTGTCTTCCAACCCCAGGCGGTCATATTGCTTGGAGTTGTCCCACATCTCCAGCTCGGCCACCATGTCGATGGGCTTCTGCAGCATGACCGAACCGATGCCAAACATCTGGCGTACGTCGATGATGCCGATGCCCCGCACCTCCATGAAGTGGCGCACGTTCTCCGGAGACGCGCCGATCAGCTGGTCGCGGCCGATGCGGCAGATTTCCACAACGTCGTCGGCCACCAGGCGGTGGCCCCGGTGCATCAGCTCCAGCGCCGTTTCCGATTTGCCGATGCCGCTCTCGCCGGTGATCATGACGCCCACGCCGGCGATGTCCAGCAGTGTGCCATGGCGGGTGATGCGCGGAGCCAGCATGATGTCCAGATAGGCAAAGGCGGCCACCATGAGCTTGTTGGTGATCAGCCTGCTGCGGAACACCAGGTGGCCATACTGGGCGGCCAGCTCCAGCAGCTCCGCCGGCGGCTGCATGTTGCGGCTCAGAATCACGCACGGGAACGGGTGCTGCATCAGCCTGTCCAGCGCCTCGCGGCGCCGGGTCGCGTCCAGCGCCTCGGTCAGATAGGTCATCTCCTGCTTGCCGATGACCTGCACGCGGTCCGACGCGAAGTAATCGAAGAAGCCGGTCAGCTGCAGCCCCGGCCGGTTGACGTTGGACGTGGCGACCTCGAAGCGGTCGCTCTGGTTGCCCACCAGAACCTCCAGCTCCAGCGCCTTGATGAATTCCGATACCTTCAGCTGTGCCATCGTTACTCCCTTGCCTTTTCGCCTGCGGTGCTGCGGCACCTTGGCGATTTTAACTAGTTTGTTCCCAATGCATAGGTCTCAATGGCCAGGGCCACACCATCCTCCTGGTTGCTGGCGGTCACGGCGTCGGCCTGGCTCTTAACGAAATCCGTCGCGTTGGCCACCGCCACGCCCAGCCCGGCCCCGCGGATCATGGAAAGGTCGTTGAGCGCGTCGCCCACGGCCATAACCTGCGTGAGCGGGATGCCCAAGCGGGCGGCCAGGCCAGCCATGGCCGCGCCCTTGTGGGCGTCGCGATGGGTGAACTCCAGGTAGTTGCTCTTGGAAATCGCGATCTCCAGCGCGTCGCCAAAGCGCGCCTTGGCCGCCTCATAGGCCTCACGGATGCGCGGAGGCTCGGCGATCATCAACAGCTTGATGGGCTCAAAATCCAGCGTCTCGGCCAGATTGCTGCCGGTTTCCACGCCGGCGATGCCCGCGGCATGGCGGTAATACTCGCTCTCCTCGCCGGTCTTTTCGAAGTAATAGGTCGTCGTGGAATAGTATTGGATGTAGATGCCCCGCTCCCGGGCGAAGAGAATGGCCTGCCGGGCCAGCTCCTGCGGCACCGGCGTCAGCGAAATCTCCTCGCCGGTCTCGATGTCCACGATCTGTGCGCCCTGGCAGCACATCAGCAGCCCTTTGAGGCCCAGCTGGCGCGCATAGGGCAGCGCCGAGGGCACCATGCGCCCGGTGGCGATGGCCACGGTGATTCCCCGCTCTTCCGCGCGGCGGATGGTATCCAGGCTGCGCACCGAGATCGTGTGGTCGTCCCGCAGCAGCGTGTCGTCCAGGTCGGTTACGATCAATTTGATATCCAATGGGTTACCTGCCTTAGTAAAAATCACTGCAGATTATACCAAACCGGCGGCCCTTGCCGCAATGCGGCTTAAGCCTCACGGCTGCGCTCAAAGCCCACGAACCGCGTGCCCTGGAAGGTCAGACGGCCCACGTCGCCCTCCGCCAGCAGGCCGTATTGCTCGCCGGTGACGGAGAGCTCCAGGCGGTCTCCGCTTTCCACCTCGAAGGTGGCATGGTGCCACGTGTGGGCAGCCGAGTCGCCGCTGCCGCCGGACACATCGGAGCGTTTGGTCACCACGCGGGCGGCCACTGTAAGCATCGGTGAATTGCGGTTCTTCACGGCGGTGCGCGCGGCGGCCACCAGCGCGAACACGATGACGCCGACCACCAGCGCGAATATCACCATGAAGATGATCGGGAACACGCTGAACATAAAGTCACCCCCAAAACCCATTGCTTATTCCTCCTCTACAGACGTTTCATCCTCGGCATCGTCAGGCACATCCTCGGGGATGTCATAGCCCGGCGCCTCTTCGGGACCGGAGCCCTCAGTTGCCTGTTCCTCCTGCTGCGGCGCGCCCTGGTCCGGCTGCACGGCGTGCAGAAAGTTCCACACTGCCTGGGCGGCGGGCTTGCTCATGCCCGGCACAGCCGCCAGCTCTTCCACGGTGGCGGCCTCCATCAGCAGCGGCACGGGGTAAGCCTTGAGCAGCTCGTTGCGGCGCTTGGCGCCAATGCCGGGCACCTCTTCCAGCCGGCTTTTGAGCGTGCGGGCGCTGCGCAAGCTGCGGTGATAGGTGATGGCGAAGCGGTGGGCCTCGTCGCGCACGCGCTCCAGCAGGTGCAGCGCCGCCGAATTGCGCGCCAACACGATGGAATCCGGCCGGTCCTCCACAATGATCTCCTCGTTGCGCTTGGCCAGGCCCACGGCCGGGATGTGCCCCACACCCAGCGAGCGCATGGCCTCCAGGCCGAACTGCAGCTGTATGCGCCCGCCGTCGATGAGCACCAGGTCCGGGAAGCGGGCGAACTTGGTAAGCGACAGGTCCATGCCCTCAGCCAACTGCTCGCGCTCCTCCAGCCCGTGGCGGAAGCGCCGGGTTAGCACTTCCTTCATGCTCTCAAAGTCGTTGGCGCCTTCCACGGTCTTGATGCGGAAGCGCCGGTATTGGCTGCGGGCGGGCTTGCCCTGCTCGAAGACGACCATGGACGCCACCGAATCGGTGCCCTGTATGTTGGAGATGTCGTAGCATTCGATGCGCACCGGCGGCGCCGGCAGGTTCAGAATGTCGCCCAGCGCCTTGGCCGCGCCGCCGGTGCGCTCCCACTCCCGCAGGCGGTTGTTGCGCTCGCGCTCCATGCGCTCGCGGGCGTTGGTCTCGGCCATCTCCAGCAGGCGCACCTTCTCGCCTCGCTGGGGCACGGTCAGCTCCACCTTGCGGCCTGCCCGCCCGCGCAGATAGTCGGCCAGCGCCTCGGCGTTGTCCGGCAGCTCCCGCAGCACCACGGCCCGGGGCAGCATCACGCCGTGCAGATAGAACTGCTCGATGAAGCTGCGCAGCACCTCGCCGGCGCTCTCATCCTCGGAGCCCTCCAGCAGGAAGCTTTCGGAGCCCACGATTTTGCCGCCGCGCATCAGCATCAGCTGCACCACGCTCTCGTTGCCCTCGGTGTGCACGCCCAGGATGTCCAGGTCCTCCTGCACAGTGGAGATCGCGGTCTGCTCGCCGGGCTTTAAGTCCAGCACGCTCTCGATGTGCAACACCTTATCGCGCAGCGCGGCGGCGCGCTCAAAATCCAGATTGTCGGAAGCCTGCTTCATCTGCGAGCGCAGGCTGGACACGATCTCCCCGTGCTGGCCCGAGAGGAAGCGGCACACCTCGCCCAGCACCTCATGGTAGCGCTCTTTGCTCACGTCGCCGGTGCACGGCCCCAGGCACAGGCCCAGCTGCAAGTTCAGGCACGGGCGCTCGCCCCGGGCGATGGACTTGCGGATGTCGCGGGTGCATGTGCGCAGCGGGAACACCCGGCGCACGACGTCCAGCGTCTGGCGCAGGGAGCCGGCGGCCAGATAGGGCCCGAAGAAGCGGGCACGGTCGCCTTTGTCCACCCGGCGCACGATCTCCAGCCGAGGGAACTCCTCCCTGAGGTTGATGCGCAGGTACGGGAAGTGCTTGCTGTCCTTGAGCAGGATGTTGTAGAAGGGCTTGTTCTTCTTGATCAGGTTGCTTTCCAGCATCAGCGCCTCGGCCTCGGACTTCACGACGATGTAGTCCAGGGACTCGATGTCCAGCACCATGCGGCGCACCTTGGGGTACTCTCTGTTGCTGCCGGGCTGGAAATATTGGCGCACCCGGTTGCGCAGCGAAACGGCCTTGCCCACGTAGATGATCTGGCCGTCGGCGTTCTTCATGATATACACGCCCGGGGTGTCGGGCAGGTTTTCAAGTGTGGTTTGCAGTTGGTCGTTCATGCTTTCCTTTCAAAGGGAAATTTCGCGCCTGCGGGCGCGACCAAAGGGCTTTCCGGTCGCCCTTTGGAAACCTTCGGCACCTTCTCTTTGAAGAAGCAACAAAGAGATAAGCCTTTCAGGTTATCACTTCACATCCAGCCCTTTAGCCGCTTCCTGGATATCCCGGGGGTCAGGCTGCTCCTCGGCGTAGCGGGCAAGGGCGTAGCTGCGGCTGAGCGCCTGCATGCCGTCGGTGCGCTGGGCGGCCAGAATCTCCCGGGCCGTGGCCCCCGGCGGGGGCAGGGCGTCGCGCTGGCACAGGCGGCGCAGCAGCTCGCGGAACAAGAAACGCGCCCGCTCGGCGTCGGTCGCAAAATCCGAAAGCTTGGGCCGAGGCCGGAAGCGCCGGGCGAAGCGGTTCCATTGCTCGCCGACCTGGGCCAGCGCGCTGCGCACCGAGAGCAGGCTTTCGCTGCGGTCGTGGTAGGCGGCGTCGTCGTCCGCCCACGTGCCAAAGAGCGCCCGCAGCCTCTGGGCGATGGCCTTCCACAGCCGGGGCGCGCCCTTATAGATGCCATAGAGCAGCAGCGCCGCACAGCCCAGCACGATGACCACGGTTATGATGCCCAACAAAATCTGCTGCCACAGCGGCTGATCCTGGGCATCCACCGGCGGCAGCCCCATGTCCGGCTGTCCGTTGCCCTCCCCCGGCTCCATGGGCGTCTGGGCCATCAGATGGTTGATCAGCCACAGATAGGCGGCGATCAGCCATCGCCACGCGGCGTCCAGCGCGGTGGACAGCCACCGGCCGATGGCCTGGGCCAGCGAGAGCAGGAAAGCCGCCACCAAGAAAACCGTGGTGCCGACGAACCCGGCGCGGCGGGTGCCCGCAGGCACCTCGCGCTGGGCGCCTGCCCGGGCGGCGCGGCGCAGCGACAAGCGGTTGAGAAGCAGCATAGCCGACACAAACCACCCACACCCCAGCGCCGAGAGCACCGCCCACGCCTGGGGCAAGGGGGCGCCGGTCATGTGCACATGCATCCACAGCAGCAGGCAGGAGCCCAGCAGCGTGCCCAGCGGCAGCAGCAGCGCCTGGCTGACCGTGCCATCGCCGGCGCGCAAAGCGCAGCGTTCCACGATCAGCGTAAACAGCATGCCCACGGCCAGCACGACATAGCGCAACCACGGCCACTGCAGGCGCAGCGGCAGCAGCAGCGCCGCGCCCGCCGCCAGCGCTGCGCACAGCACAATGTGCACCGCCGCCGGCGCCCGGCTCAGCAAACGCGCGAGGACGATAGCCGCCGCGGCGCAGCCCAGGCCATACAGCAGCAGCGTGACAGCGCCATCCATACCGGCGCCCAGCGCCAGCGCCAGCACAAAGACCAGCGGCAGCGCCGTGAAGGCCGCAGCCATGCCGCGGCCCAGTTTTTCCTCAACCATCGCCCTGCGCGCCTCCTTTGGGGTTCACCCAGGTCACCGAATTGTCCATACGGCGCAGGCGTCCGGCCCTCTCCTCCAGCAGCGTGCTCCAATAGCTGGAGATCACCACGATGTCGCAGCCCACGACGCCCCGGGGGATCACCTCATCATCCAGCCACGTTGCGAAGCTGCGCCGGCGGACGATCTTGACCCTCGCCATGGTTTCCAGCATCTGCATCAGGTGCCCCTGGCCGCCGCCCAGCCCCACTTCCACGACCGAATCGTCCATGACCGAATAGCGGCCATTGCACAGGAAGGCGGTTTCCACTCCGTTCTTCTGAGCCCACGCGGCGTAGGTGGCCGCCAGCGCCAGGTTCTCCTCTATGGGCACGGTCTGCTCGTCGGAGAGCTCCCCCCACTGCTCGTCGGAGAGCTGCATGTTGACCAGCAGCATGAGCCTGGGGCTGGCGGTATAGTCGCGGGTCTTCACCTTCAAAGCGCCAGTGCGGGCGGTGGCCGCCCAGTGCACATCGCGCAGGCTGTCTCCGGGGCGATAGCCCCGGATGCCGTTGACCAAAAAGGGGTCGGGCTCGATGAACCGGCGCACGACAACATCACCCTGCCACCGCCGGGAGGGCACGTACAGGGCGTTGAACTCCAGGATGCGCGGATAGACCAGCAGCTCCAGATGGTTCTCCACTGTTCTGGTGCACTCCGCCATACCCAACAGGTCTCCGCAGGTCAGCGCAACGCTGTCTATACGGTAGCAGCCCCGGCGCAGGCATGTGACCTCGTGGGTGCGGGTGATCTTGCGCCACGGCGCCAGCGTGAACAGGCTGCGGTGGTAGAGATCGCTGGCGATGGCCAGGTTCTCCTGGCGGGCGAAGCGCAGCCACTGGCTCATGCGCGCCTCCACCCGCAGCCACGGCACCGGCAGCAGTTTGGCGTTGGAGAGCTCCTCCACCATGAGCACCTTCTGCCCTTCGTATACGGCGCGCTCGGAGAAGGAGCGCCGGTATACGATGCCGCGCAGCCCAAAGAGGCGCACCAGCACGACTTGCACTGCGCTTAGGACCATGGCGGCCAGCAGCAGCAGGAAGAGGCTCATGCCTCGTCCTCCGCCGCCTCCGTGGGCGTGCGCACGATGCCCAGCACCCGCTCCACGACGTCCTCGGAAGCCCGCCCGCCGCCGCCGAACTGGTTGCGGCAGATGATGCGGTGGGACAGCACGCTGCGGGCAACGGCCTTCACGTCGTCGGGCTGCACAAATCCTCTGCCATCCATGGCGGCCCAGGCCTGGGCGGCGCGCATCAGCGCCAGGCTGCCGCGGGGGCTCACACCCAGCAGCACGGCCTCGGCGACGCGGGTGTGCTCCACGATCTGCACGATGTAGCGGCGCACATCCTGGGCCACCTTCACGGCGCTCACCGCCCGCTGGCCGGCCAGGATGTCCGCGGCGTCGGCCACCGGCTGCAGAGCATCCAGCGGGTTCTCGCTCTGGAAGCGGCCCAGCACTGCCACGCCCTCCTCGGTGGAGGGGTAGCCCATGCGGGCCTTCAGGAAGAAGCGGTCCAACTGCGCCTCGGGCAGCGGGAAGGTGCCCTGGGTCTCGATGGGGTTCTGCGTGGCGACAACCAGGAAGGGCAGGCCGAGCGCGTAGGTGGTGCCGTCCACGGTGACCTGGCGCTCCTCCATGCATTCCAGCAGCGCCGACTGGCTGCGGGGCGTGGCGCGGTTGATCTCGTCGGCCAGCACGATGTTGGCGAACACCGGGCCCCGCTGGAAGCGGAACTCCACGGCCTTGGGGTCGAAGATGCTCATGCCGGTGATGTCGCTGGGCAGCAGGTCCGGCGTGAACTGGATGCGCTTGAAATCCAGGCTCAGGGAGCGGGCCACGGCCTTGGCCAGCATGGTCTTGCCGGTGCCGGGCACGTCCTCCAGCAGCACGTGGCCGGCGCTCAACATGGCTGTCAGCAGCAGGCGCACAGTGTCGTCGCGGCCCACAATGACGCGGGCAATGTTGTCGCGCAGGCGCGCGGCCAGGGAGGCTACGGAATCCATGCTCATATCGGCACCTCTAAAATCGTTTTTATCATTATAACAGAAAGAATTGCTATGGGCGCAGGGAATTGGGATAGCCGTCTATACCCGCGACGCGGGCGCTAGCGCTCGGCGGCCTGGCGAAAGTGCTCGGAAATCGCTGTATACAGCGCGTCAAATTCCGGCTCCACGGTGCACACGTGGCGGCTCTTCTCCAGGCGCAAGATGCGCTTGGACGCGCAGCGGGTGGCCCCGCCGTATATGATCTGCGGGCTGTCGGCGCGCACGGTGCGGTCCAGATCGCCCTGCACGATGAGCAGCGGGCACGTGATGCGGCTTAGACCCCGCTCGGCCATGCGCATCAGCCGCAGCAGGTCGGGAATTTTGCGGATGGGCGTGTCGCGATAGCCAAGGTCATAGGGGCTGGGCTTATGGTCAGGGTCGCCGCGCCAGCGCTGGTAGCGCATCACATGCTTGGCCAGAAAGGCAAAATAGGCCGTCCGGTTGATAAGCCGCATGGGCGCGGCGATGCTGACGACGGCCTGCAGCGGCTGCTCCTGAGCCAATATCAGGCTGAGCACGCCGCCCATGGAAAGGCCCGCAACGTAGATTTCGTCGCACGTGGCGGCCAGCCGATGGAAGCCGTCGCGCACATCGCGCAGCCAATCGCTCCAGCGGAAGCGCTCCATGTCCTCTATCGTTGTGCCATGGCCGCTCAGGCACACGCCCAGCACGGTGTAACCCTCCTTGTGCAGCGCCTCGCCCAGCGGGCGCAGGTGGGCCGGCGTGCCGGTGAAGCCGTGAATCAGCAGCACGCCGCGGCGGTCGCCGCGGAAAAAGAACTGCCTGGCCAGTTCACTGTCGATGGGCGGCTCCGGTTGTCTGCGGGGTATCATCGGTCCTCCTCCTGGCAGGCAATGCCCTCCCGCAGCAGGTGGTCCCGTAGCGAGTACAAATCCTGCTGATAGATTTCGGCCAACGCGCGGTTGTAGATGACGCTGGCCGGGTGATACAGCGGAAACAGCGTGAAGCCCTCGGCCTCCAGTGGCCGGCCATGGCACGCGCCAATCGTCACGGTGGCGTCCCGGCACAGTGCCCGCAGTGCCACGTTGCCCAGCGTCACAGCCACGCGGGGGGCCACAATGGCCAGCTCCTCCCGCAGCAGCGGCGCACACAGCTCAATCTCCTGCCGGCTGGGCGGCCGGTTGGAGAGCGAACCCCGGGTGGGGTGCACGCGCACCGGGCGGAACTTCACGACATTGGTCAGATAGATGGCCTCCCGCGCCACGCCCAGCGTGGCCAGGAACCCGTCCAGATTCTTGCCCGCCTTGCCCACGAAGGGCCGGCGTTGGTTCGTCTCGTGCTCGCCGGGGGCCTCCCCCACCAGCGCCAGCGCCGCATCGGGGTCGCCCGCGCCATACACCGGTATGGGGCCTTCGCCCAGCGCCCGGCGCAACTGCGCCTCCCAGAGCTCCCTGGCCGCGGCCAAACTAAGCTGCTTGTCGCTCATGGCCTGCCCTCCCCTTGGTCCAGCCGGGTGCGAAGCAGCTTCAAGTCCCGCCAGGAGTCGATCATGAGCCCATCGTTGCGCAGCAGCGCCGCCGGGTGATAGGTCGCCAGCATCGCATACCCCTTGCGCTCAATCCACCGCCCCCTGGCCTGGGTGACCTTGGCCTGCGGGTCGATGATATATCGGCAGGCCACCGTGCCCAGGCACACGAGTATTTTGGCGTCCACGAGCTTGAGCTGGCGGCGCAGGAAGGGCAGGCAGGCCTTGGCCTCGCTGTCCTCGGGGTTGCGGTTGTCCGGCGGGCGGCATTTTACAATGTTGGCGATGTACACGCCGGTGCGGTCCAGGCCGATGGCTTCCAGCATGCGGTCCAGCAGCTGCCCGGCGGCCCCCACGAAGGGCTTGCCCTGGCGGTCTTCCTCGGCGCCCGGCCCCTCGCCGATCAGCATGACCGGCGCGTCGGGGTTGCCGTCGCCCACGACGGCATGCTGCCGCCCCTCGCACAAGCGGCAGGCGCGGCAGGCTTCCACTTCTTTATAAAACTGTTCCCATTGTTGGGCTTTGTTCTCTTGATCCATCCAAACAATTGTAGAACAATGGGGTATTTCGCGCAACAGGGGTATAAGGAGTATAAATAGATAGGGAGATTCTTCGGTCGCTAAGCGCCCTCAGAATGACAGAACCGGGTGTAACTGACACTCCGTTCTGTCATTCTGAGCGCAGCGAAGAATCTCCCTTTACAAATTAGGCCATCTTTGACATTTCTCTCTTGAGCCTTGAGATAATCCTTTTCTCCAATCTGGATATGTAGGACTGCGAGATGCCCAGCATCACGGCGACTTCCTTCTGAGTCTTCTTGGTCACGCCGGACAGGCCAAAGCGCATCTGCACGATGGAGCGCTCCCGGGCGTTGAGCCGCAACATGGCCAGGCGCAGCAGCTGGCGGTCCACGTCGCCCTCGATGCTTTGGTACACCAGGTCATTTTCGGTACCCAGGATATCGCTTAGCAGCAGCTCGTTGCCGTCCCAATCCACGTTGAGAGGCTCGTCAAAGCTGACTTCCGAGCGGGTGCGGGCGCTGCGGCGCAGGTGCATGAGGATCTCGTTCTCGATACAGCGGGAGGCGTAAGTGGCCAGCTTGATCTTCTTTACCGGGTCGAAGGTGTTCACGGCCTTGATGAGGCCGATGGTGCCGATGGAGATCAAATCCTCCAACCCCACGCCGGTGTTGTCGAACTTGCGGGCGATGTACACGACCAGCCGCAGGTTGCGCTCGATGAGCAGCGGGCGCACGCTTTCGTCGCCATCCCGCAGCTGCAGGAGGTACTCGGCCTCCTCCCGAGGCTTGAGCGGAGGAGGCAAGGGCTGACTGCCCTCGACGTAGTAGACGCCCTGCGCCAGCCTGCCGTAGACGCGCCGCAGCAGCGCCTGGAACCACCGGATGAACATGATCATAGGGTTACCTCCTCAACCGTCACTCCGAAGAGTCAAACTGCATAGACTATAGTGGGAGTCCTTGCGGGGCAACAAACTTGTACGCGGCATCTGTCGCTGCTCCTATAGCGGCGGAGCTGCTATCACACATTGCCTGCACTACTGCAAGGCGGCAGGAGGCAGCAGCGCCTCTGCCCCGCCATACAGCCCTTCCGCGCTGGCTGCCACATACATGGCCCCGGCGTCATGCCAGCGTCCTCGCTCGCGCACCAACGTGCGCTCGGCCAGCACGGCCTTCATGCTGGCGGGGCCAGTCACAGTCCTGTAGGGGATCTCGATACAATCGCCCGCCGTGTGCAGCACACGGGCGCCCAGCGCCGCGTCCACGATCATCACCGGTAAGCCGCTGATGGGCTCATAGAGCAGGTTGCCGGTGTCCAACAGCGCCTCCAAGCGCAAAGGGCGGCCTGCGCACCATGCCCGCACGGCATAATGGTTGCCGCCGGCGCCCCGGCGGCGCACGGCCTTGGCCGCCAGCGCCGCCATTGCCCCCGTGCCAAACACACACAGCAGCAGCGCATTGTGGCCCACGATCAGAGAACCACCCAGTGGCCGGGCGCCGTCCAGCAGCACGCCTGCGGCCAGCGCCGCGCCGCCCCCCACTGCCGTGACCGCCACCAGCACGCCAAGGCAGCGCAGATAGGCCAGCGGGCTGCGGGGCTTCCAGCCCAACGCCGCCATCGCCATGCATAAGAGCCCCTTGGCCGGCAAGGTGTTCAGCGCCGAGCAGAAGGGCAGCAGCATAGCCGCCGCGTACAGGCCGCCCAATGCCGAAGTCAGCAGATAGCGCCACAGGCGGGCGCGTTCGCCGGCCAGCCTGCCGACGATCACCAGCGTGAGCAGGTCGATCACGAAATTGAGTCCGAAGACCGGTTCCAGATAAACCTTGCCCATGCAGCGCTACCCTCGCCAATCACTGTGTGGACTTATTCTAATATAGTGCTGTCGGAGAAAATGCAGAACAGCGCGGGGAAAAAATGCTTGTTTTGGTCGGAGGAGCCGCAGGCTTTGCGGGATAGCGGCGAACAGTGCCCGCGGGCAATGCTCGCCGCTATAGGAGCAAAGCCGGTCGTCGCCTCCGGCGACGAGCATCGCCGCCAGATGGCGGCGATTGGATATACCACAAAAGTCTTCTGCCTGCTACAATGTCCGCCGTTCGTGCTGTGGTCTTCTCTCGGGGGCGAACAGGCGAGCCAGATCGCTATCGCCTGTGTACTTCCACGGTCCGAATCTCTCCGGTCTTGAAGTCGGTCTCCCAGCCCTCGTAGCGGTACTGTGCCGGTATACGGATATAGCCTCCTATGGTCCCATCGCGCCGGCGGGGCACAATGCCGGAGACATTATGGTTGCCAACGTTGCCCTCGGCAACAGTCAGGCTCTCGCCGTCACAACCCAACAAGATACCGATGTGGTCCCACGGCGCGCCGCCGGCCGGCTTATCCTCCGCAGGAATGACGTTGTGATAGATGACGATGTCGCC
This sequence comes from Bacillota bacterium, assembly GCA_023410875.1. Lineage (GTDB taxonomy): Bacteria > Bacillota > Clostridia > Christensenellales > UMGS416 > JAEYRA01. Next base: position 73,380 of record JAEYPH010000021.1, read on the forward strand.
GCGCCGGGGCTGGAAATCCTGCCCCTCGGCGTAAAAGAAGCCGTTCTCTGTGCCCCATTCATACCACGCGGCGACGCAGGCCAGCCGGCACCGTGCCACCTTGCGAGCCGTGTGCACCGTGCGGATGGGCAGCGCCAGGTCGGCTTCCAGGCAGCAGTGGAACACGAAGGCGGCGCACCACGCGTTCTTCAACTCATCGAAGGCTGAGTCCTCGGGGAAATGACGGATGATCCGCAGAAAGTCGGCGTCCTGCCGGTCGCCGACGACGTTCTTCGCGGCCAGCGCCTCGGCGATGTCCGCCAGGCGGCCGGCGTCGAAAGCCGGCTGCCGCGACGGCGGCATGCCGATGAACTCCGGCGTCTGCAGACCCAACTCGTCCACCAGATTCAGCAGCCGGTCGCTCTTCCACCGGAAGGCCGATACATTGTACAGCCAGTGGTTCATAAGGTCGGCATCCTTTAGCACTTCATCGTAGGCGTCGTGGACGTGGGCCTTGTCCGAATGGTGGTACAGCGCTGAGCGGATGAGGATTTGCTCCTCCTCGGTGAAGACGCCGGACATCTCATGCTTAAAGGCGACCCGCACCATCTCTGCGCCATTGGGGCCGTGCAGGTCGTTGACGACGCCGGTGCGGTAGGAATAGACATCGTGCAGCAGCCCGATGGCGGTGGCCAGTTCCGAGTCCAACCCACGCTTGGCCGCCAGCAGCGCACAGTTTTGGGCAACGGAATAGAGGTGGATGTGGGCGGCACGCAGCTCCTGCGGGTCCTCCATCGCCTCAAAGATGCCGTTGACATAGGCCTGCACCGCGGGAATCTGATTCATGCCTCCACCTTCCAAACGGGCAGCCCGACTTATCGTGGCTGCCCGTTTGCTTGTATTGCTTTTATACCGCCTGCTCTTCCGTATAAGCGCCGGTGAACTGGCTGTTGTAAAGGTCTGCGTAGAAGCCCTTGGCCGCCAGCAGCTCCCCGTGGGTGCCCTTCTCCACGATGGAGCCGTGGTTCATCACGAGGATGATGTCGGCGTCACGGATCGTGGAAAGGCGGTGGGCGATCACAAAGCTCGTGCGGCCGCGCATCAGGCGCTTCATGGCCCGCTGTATGATGACCTCGGTGCGGGTGTCCACAGAACTGGTGGCCTCGTCCAGTATCAAAATGGCCGGATCGGCCAGGATGGCCCGGGCGATGGTCAACAGCTGCTTCTGGCCCTGGGAGATGTTGCTGGCTTCCTCGTTGAGCTCGGTGTCATAGCCTTCGGGCAGCGTGCGGATGAAGCGGTCGGCGTGGGCGGCCTTGGCGGCGGTCACGATCTCCTCCTCGGTCGCGCCGGTGCGCCCATAGGCGATGTTGTCGCGGATGGAGCCCTTAAACAGCCATGTGTCCTGCAGCACCATGCCGAAGATGTGGCGCAGGTCGCCGCGGCGCATCTGGCGCGTGTCCACGCCGTCCACGGTGATGGAGCCGCCGTCCACCTCATAGAAGCGCATCAGCAGGTTCACCAGCGTGGTCTTGCCGGCGCCGGTGGGGCCCACGATGGCCACGGTCTGGCCGGGCTGCACGTGGATGTCCATGTCCTCCATGAGCACCTTGTCCGGCGTGTAGCCGAACTTGACGTCGTTGAAGCTGACCGCGCCGGTGGGCGCTTCCACAACGGCGGCGGGCTCCACGTCGGGGCTCTGCTCGGGCTCGTCCAGCAGCTCAAAGGTGCGCTCGGCGCAGGCGATGGTGCTCTGTATGATGTTGGCGATGTTGGCCATCTGCATGATGGGCTGCGTGAAGGAGCGCGAATACTGTATAAACGCCGTGATATCGCCCAGCTCCAGCGTCTTGCGGGCGGCGAACAGGCCGCCGACGACGCAGATGAGCACATAGCCCACGTTGCTGATGAAGCTCATGACCGGCCACATGATGCCCGACACGAACTGGGCCTTCCAGCCCGCCGTGAAGAGCTTCTCATTGGAATCACTGAACTTCGCGATGGATTTCTCCTCGTAGTTGAAAGCCTTGACGACCTTGTGGCCGGTGAACATCTCCTCCACGTGGCCGGACATCTCGCCCAGGTGCTTCTGCTGGGAAGCGAAGTATTTCTGCGAGGCCTTGGCGGTGAACATCGTGGCCACCACATACAGCGGCAGCGTCGCGATCACGATGCCCGTAAGCGCGGGGCTGATCGTCAGCATCATCACGACATAGCCGATCAGCGATACGACCGACGTGATGGCCGTGGTCAGGCTCTGCTGCAGCGTCTGGGAGATCGTGTCGATGTCGTTGGTCATGCGGCTTAAGATCTCACCGTGGGTGCGGGAGTCGAAGAACTTCAGCGGCAGGCGGCCCAGTTTGTCGTCCACTTCCTTGCGCATCTGGTAGGTCGTGCGCTGCGACACCGAAGACATCAGGTATTGCATCACAAAACCGAAGCCGGCGCTCAGCACATACAGGCCCAGCAGCTTCACGAGCATCCAGCCGAAGGCGGTGAAATCCACCTCGCCGTTGGTGGCGCGGATGTAGGCTGCCACGCGGGTCAGGTTTTCATCGCTGGTATCCAGCTTCATAGCGCCGCTCTGATTCTGCCCGGAGGATTCTGCCAGCTTGTCCAGCTGTTCCTTGGGTATCTTCTTCATGCCCTCGATGAGCTTCTCGAAGGCCACGGCGCGCTCTTCGGCGCTCTTGGCATCGGCCATGGCCGGAATCTGCATCATCTGCAGCATGCCCTTGATCTGGTCGTTGCTCTCGATCTTTTCGACCGCCTGTATCGTCATCTTGGCCACGATGCCCTCGGTCAGCTTGTTGACCGCCTGGCCGTTGACCTTGGGCGCCCAGATCTGGAACACGGTGCTGGCGATCGCAAACACGAACACGACGATCAGCGTGGCCGTATAGGGCTGGAGATATTTGAGCAGCCGGTTCAGCGTGCCTTTGAAATTCTTGGGCTTTTCGCCGGGCATCATCATCGGCGGGCCGCCGGGGCCAGGGCCCATGGGCCGACGGGGCGGCATTTTGCGGTCGGGCTGTCTGTTCTCGCTCATGCGGTGGCCTCCTCGGAAAGCTGCGACGCCACAATCTCGCGGTAGACATCGCAGGTTTGTAACAATTCTTTGTGACGGCCCATGCCCACGATGGCGCCCTCGTCCATGACCAGAATGCGCTCGGCATCCATAACCGTGGCCACGCGCTGGCTCACGATGAACACTGTGGCGTCCTGGGTCTGCTTGCGCAGCGCGGCGCGCAGGCGTGCGTCGGTCTTAAAGTCCAGCGCCGAAAAGCTGTCGTCAAAAATATAGATTTCCGGCTTGCAGGCCAACGCCCGGGCAATGTTGAGCCTCTGCTTCTGCCCGCCCGACAGGTTGGTGCCGCCCTCGGCCACCTCATAGGTCATGCCCTCTTCCAGAGACGCGATGAACTCCTGGGCCTGGGCAGTCGCTGCGGCCTCATCCACCGCTTGATCGGAGGCCCCCTCGGAACCGAAGCGGATGTTGTCGGCGATGGACCCGCTGAACAGCACCGCTTTCTGGGGCACATAGCCGATCTTCTCGCGCAAGGTCTGCTGGGTCATCTCGCGCACGTCCACGCCATCCACGAGCACAGATCCGTTCTCCACATCATAGAAGCGGGGGATCAGGTTGATCAGCGTGGATTTGCCGGAGCCGGTGCCGCCGATGATGGCTGTGACCTCGCCGGGCCGCGCTGTGAAGGTAACACCGCTCAGCGCCGGCTGCTCTGCGCCGTGATAGCGGAAGCTGACGTCACGGAACTCCACCTGGCCGTGCAGCGCGCCGGTGGTCTTGGCCGCCTGAGGGTCGGTGATTTCCGGCTCCACGGCCAGCACCTCGTTGATGCGCACCGCCGCCGCCTGGGCGCGGGGCACCATGATGATCATCATCGTGAACATCAGGAACGAGAACATGATCTGCATCGCGTACTGTATGAACGCCATCAGGTCGCCGATGTTCATCTCTCCGCTGTCGATGCGGATGCCGCCGAACCACAGTATGGAAAGCGTGGTCAGGTTCATGATGATCATGACCGCCGGGAACATCAGCGCCATGATGCGGTTGATCTTGATGTAAGTGGCCGTCAGGTCCTCGTTGGCGCGGTCGAAGCGCTTGTGCTCCAGGTCCATGCGGTTGAACGCGCGGATGACGCGGATGCCGGTCAGGTTCTCGCGCACCACGAGGTTGATCGCATCGATCTTTTTCTGGATCGCGGTGAACAGCGGCAGCACCTTGGAGCTCACGAGCCCCACGAAGGCCAGCAGCACCGGGATGGCCACGGCCAGCACCAGCGTCAGCGGCCGGTCCTTGCGCAGGGCCAGTATGATGCCGCCCACGGCCATCATCGGGGCGCTGAGCATCATGCGCATGATCATCATCGTGACGTTCTGCACCTGGGTGATGTCGTTGGTCGTACGGGTGATCAGCGTCGCGGTGCCCAGCTTGTCGAATTCATGCAGCGAGAAGCTTTCAATCTTGCGAAACGTCGCGCTGCGCACGTCGCGGCCAAAGGCCATGGCGGTCCGGGAGGAAAAATAGCTGGCGATGACCGCGCACAGCACGCCGCCGGCCACGAAGATCATCATGCGGCCGCCCACGCTGAGTATGTAGTCGGTATCGCCCAGAAGGATGCCTTCATTCACGATGTCGCTCATCAGCGTGGGCAGGTACAGATCGCTGAGCGTCTGCACGAACACCATCAGCAGCACGACGACGATGGGCACGGTGTAGGGTTTTAGGAATCGAAACAGTTTTACCATCCGCTATACTCCTTTACAATAATCCATACCATATTCAAAGAGGCGGCCGCCGGGCGTCGAACTCGCCGTGGCCGAATTCCCTCTCAATGATCACGCTCATCTGCTCCAGCAGCTCGGCCAGCTGCTCGGACTTTTCGTCGCCCAGCTGCATCACGACGGTGGAAAACGCATCGATCATATCTTGCTGGGCCTGGCGGGCCATCTCCCGCCCCTTATCGGTCAGGCTGACCTTGATGATGCGCCGGTCGAAGGGGTCCATGCGCCGGCGCACCAGGCCCCGGGCCTCCAGCGCCGTGACGGATTGGGTCACCGTGGGCGAGGTCACCTTCATCAGGTTGGATATCTCCGACACCTTGATGCCATCTTCGCCGCTATGGTGGCATATCATCATCAGCAGCCCAAACTCGCTGTGCTTGATGCCCATGGTACCCGCCCTGCGATACATGTGCCGCAGGGACATCAGCGCGTCCAGCAGTTTTTTGGTTCGTTCTTCCTGGGTCATCCGGCCCTCCGGCTGGTCAGCCAAAATTAAATAGGCAACCTATCTTTTCGTTTGCCGAATTAATTATATGCCTATTTATTCGGAAGTCAATCAAAAAAGGATCAACGAAACTTAAAGATTTCTTAAAGATGCAAACAGACCCTCCCCGCCCTGGAGAGGGTCATTCTATGCAAGATTGGACTAGCCGCGGCCAAACAGCACGATGTCGCCGCAGGCAATGCGGTCGCCGCTCATGCCGGCGGGCTGGGAGCGGTAATCGTCGGGATCGAGATGGATCATCACGGATCGCCCGACGATCTGCGGCACGGTGAAGCGGTCGCTCAGCACGCTCAGGCGGGCGTCGCCAGAGTTGGTGGCCAGCAGGTTGGGCAAGTCTCCGGCGTGGCGCGGGTGCGCGGCGTTGGTGGGGTTGTAATGGCCGCCGGCGTCGGCAAAGGGCGAGGGGCCCTGGCCGCGGCCGCACTTCTTCTCGTGGATGTGAAAGCCGAAAAAGCCTGTGGCCGTGGCCGGCAGGCCGGAAATGTCCGCGTGCACCATGACGCCTCGCAGCGTCTGCACGAAGCGCACAGTCCCCCCAATGCCGGGATGGGCGGCGCTGCCCTTGATATAGGCCACGGCGCTCAGCGGCAGCAGGCTGGCGCGGTCCTCCTCCGCGGTGGACATGGTCATCCCCCCAAAGCATGTCATATTACCAACAGCGTATGCGCAAGGGCAGCGGGCTGACCGTACAGCAATGGGGGCAATCCTCACAAAAGTACTGGAAAAGCGCATCGAACGGACGTTTTCCCGATGACAACAGCATTCCCAACGGCTATAATGCACATGGTACAAGCATCTTCTATGCAGGAGGACTTTCCATGCGCACCAACAAGGAGCTTCCCGACTATCAGAACCCAAAGATGTTGCAAAAGGGCCGCTTGCCCGCCCACGCGACGCTGTTCCCCTTTGACAACGAGCACGCCGCCCGCCTGGGCAACCGCCGCGGTTCCGGCCGCTATCTGGGCCTGGGCGGCGCGTGGCGCTTCCACCTGGCCGACCGGCCGGACCTGCTGCCCGGCGACTTCTGGGAGATCGACTATGACGACACAGATTGGGACGATCTGAGTGTGCCCAGCTGTTGGCAGATGGAAGGTTACGACATTCCCGTCTACACCAATGTCAACTACCCCATCCCCTATGACCCGCCTTTTGTGCCCGACGAAAATCCTGTAGGCTGCTATCGTAAATATTTCCGCCTGCCGGAGACCTGGGCCCGCGACCGCGTGCACATCACCTTTGAGGGAGTGGACAGCTGTTTCTATGTGTGGGTCAACGGCCACATCGCTGGCTTCTCCAAGGTACCCCACATGCCCAGCGAATTCGACATCACCGACTTTGTGACCGGCGGCAACAACGTCGTCGCCGTGCAGGTGTTCCAGTATTCCGACGGCACCTATCTGGAAGACCAGGACATGTGGCGCATGAGCGGCATCTTCCGCGATGTGTATCTGACCGCCCACGGCCACAGCTACATGCGCGACGCCTGGGTGGAGACCGCCTTCGACGAGGGCTATCGCGACGCCACGCTCAAGCTGCACGCCGAGGTCGTGTCTTCCGAGAGCGCGGCGGTGCGCGTGCGGGCGGATCTTTATGACGCCGAATGGAACCTGGTAACCTCCCGGGAACTGAGCTCCGCGCCCAAGTTCGGCACCGCGGCGCTGGAAGCCGAAATCCCCGTGGGCGCGCCCGCCCAGTGGACCGCCGAAACGCCGACGCTGTACCCGCTGCTGCTGACGCTGCTGGGCGAGGACGGCGCGGCGCAAGAGGTCGTGCGCGTGAATGTGGGCTTCCGCGAGGTGCGCATCCACGGCGTGGAACTGCTGGTCAACGGCAAGTCCGTGAAGCTGCGCGGCGTCAATCGCCATGACACCAATTGCGACACCGGCCACGCCGTGGCGCTGGATGACATGGTCAAGGACATCACGCTGATGAAGCAGCACAACATCAACACCGTGCGCACCAGCCACTACCCCAACGACCCCCGCTGGCTGGACCTGTGCGACCGCTACGGCCTGTATGTCGTGGACGAAACCGACCTGGAAAGCCACGGCACGTGGCCCGTGGGCAGGCCCCACGAGCTGGCCAACCACCCGGACTGGGAGGCCGCCTATGTGGACCGCGTGGAGCGCATGGTACGCCGGGACCGCAACCACCCGTGCATCATCATGTGGTCCATGGGCAACGAGAGCGGCTTTGGCGACAACCACCGCGCCATGATCCGCTGGACCAAGGCCAACGACCCCACGCGCCCGGTGCATTACGAGCATGGCTACGACGCGCCGGATATGGATATTGAAAGCTGTATGTATCCCACCGTGGACAGGATGCTGGAGGAGGGCCAGCGCAAGGACGCGCGCCCCTTCTTCATGTGCGAATATGCCCACGCCATGGGCAACGGCCCGGGCAACCTCAAGGAATACTGGGATGCCATTTACGCCAGCCCCCGCCTGATCGGCGGCTGCGTGTGGGAATGGGCGGATCACGGCATCCGCGCCGAAAACGGCGATGACCAGCCGTTCTTCGCCTACGGCGGAGACTTCGGCGACCAGCCCAACGACGGCAACTTCTGCATCGACGGCCTGACAACGCCGGAGCACGACCCCCACACCGGGCTCATCGAGCTTAAAAAGATCTACCAGCCGCTGCTGGCGGAGCACCTGGGCGGCGGGCGAGTGCGCATCACCAACCGCAACTATTTCACCGATCTTTCGTGGTTGGACGGCGTGTGGCGGCTGTGCCGCGACGGCGCTGCCGTACGCAGCGGCGACCTGGCCCCGCTGGATATTGCCGCCGGCGCCAGCCGCGAGTTTGAGCTGGACCTGGGCGCCCTTTCCGCCAACGGCGACTGGCAGCTGGAGCTGCTGTTCACCCAGCGCCGGGACACGCTGTGGGCCGGCCGGGGTTTCCTGGTGGCCCGGGAGCAGTTCGCCATAAAGACCGCCGCGACCTGCCCGCTGAACGCGGCTGCTCTGGCCCCCATCGACGTGAACCTGATCGAAGGCGACGCCATGGTCACCGGCCGCGAGTTCGCGGCGCTGTTCAGCCTGGACACCGGCCGCATGGAGTGGTTCGAATTCCAGGGCCAGCCGATGATCTCCACCGCCGTGGAGCCCAATCTGTGGCGCGCCCCCATCGACAACGACCGAAATGTTATGGACCAGTGGAAGCGCGCCGGCCTGGACCGCCTGCAGGCCCGCGTCGTGGAGGCAGCCTTTGAGCAGCCTTCTCCGTCGGTATTCCGCTTCACCGCCGAGACGGTGCACGGCGCGCCCAGCCTGATCCCCGCGCTGCGCCTGCGCAGCGAATACACGCTGTACGGCGATGGCACGCTGAGCTTCCGCTTCGACTTCCGCCCCGAGGGCGAGCTGCCCTCGCTGCCCCGCCTGGGCGTGACCATGGCGCTGGAGGGCAACGTGGACCGCGTCAAGTGGTATGGCCGCGGCCCCCACGAGAATTATTCGGACAAGAAGACCGCCGCCCATGTGGGCCTCTATAGCGGCACCGTGGCCGGCCAGCATGAGGAGTATGTGCGCCCGCAGGAGAACGGCTCCAAGACCGACGTGCAGTGGGCCATGCTGCACGACGCCCGGGGCCTGGGCCTGCTGTTCATAGGCGAGCCCACGTTCACCTTCTCCGCCCACGACTACAGTGACCGGGACCTGACGCTGGCCGAGCACACCTACGAGCTGGAGCGCAGCGAGTTTGTGCACCTGAACATCGACATGGCACAGAACGGCCTGGGCAGCGCCAGCTGCGGCCCCGGCCCGCTGGAGCCCTACATCTTGCCGGTGGCGCCGGCCACCCTGCGCTTTACGATGCGCCCGGCTGTCCACGGCAGCGACGACCTGTTCGCCGTGGCGCGCACACTGCCCGAGCGGGCTTAACCTCTCTACACCGACAAACGGAGCGCCGGACATCTTCGGCGCTCCGTTTTTTATTGGCATCAGTTGTTATATCCGATTGTTTACTTTGTTAGAATATGCAACTATAATGTAAAAATAACATATCGGAGGGTTTTTATGGCAGGTATCGGTACCATCGCATCGTTGGCCAATGATCTCGGTTTCACCGCCCAGGGCAACATCTGTTGGGGAATGCATGAAGGCTACTGGTTCGGCATCATTCAGGGCTTGCGGCGCGACAACTCTTTCCATATATACACCGCCGCGCGCTTCCCGGAAACCGCGGATACAGGCGCCATTTCCGCCTTGTTGGAAGCGATGAGCGCCTCCAAGGCCATCAAATCCTACTCCGCTTTCGCCCATGGCTATGAGATTGTGATGCAGCCGGGCTTCACCGGCATCCAAAGCCGGAAGGTCGCCGACGCGATGCACGCGCTTGCGGACGCCATACGCGCCCAGGGCGGTCAGCCGGCATGCTTTCACTGCGGCAGCCCCGAGGCGCTGTCCTTCGCGCAGCTCAACGATATGCCGCTCAGCCTGTGCACCGATTGCCACACGCGCATTGAGGAGGCCATGCGCCAGCAGGAGGGCGACCATGCTCAGCTGCCCAACAACTATGCCCGCGGAATCCTAGGCGCGCTGCTGGGTGCGCTGCTGGGCGGAGCAATCTGGGTCGGGATCGGTCTGCTGGGCTACATCGCCGCCATCGCCGGCACCGCCATCTCCTTCTTCGCCGTAAAGGGCTACACGCTGCTGGGCGGCAAGCTGAACCGCGTGGCGGTGGTCCTCATCTGCCTGGTCTGCGTGGCCGTGTTCGCGCTGGCCCAGTTCGCCACCAGCGACGCCCTGCTGATTCGCGACCTCATCAACGAAGGGTATGAGCCCAACTATGGGGAAATCTTCAAGGCGACCTTCGAGATTCCCTTCTTCGACGAAGAAACCACCTCAGCCTTTGTTAAGGATTCGCTGCTGGGACTGGTCTTCATGGTGCTGGGCAGTTGGGGCACGCTGCGCGCCGTGGGCCGCCAGGCCAGCAAACCGGCGGACAGCCTGGTACGGCTGCAGGGCTAAGAATGCCGCAGGAACAAGAGATCCCGCTGAGCGGTGGGCGCATCACCCAGGGCGTCGTGCGCAAGGGCAACGTGGTGCTGAGCCCGGCCTGCGCCAACGCCGCCTTTGTGCACACCGTGCTGTGCCATCTGGAAGAGAAGAACGTGGGCTGTGCCCCCCGCTTCCTGGGCCTGGACGAGCAGGGCCGGGAGAAAACGACCTTTCTGGAAGGCTGGTCGCCGAGGGACCTGGGCTGGTTCTCCGATGAGCAATGCGCCGCCGCGGCACGCATCATCCGCACCCTGCACGACGCCCTGGCCGGCTTCCATGGCTGCCCGCCGGGCCTCACCGTATGCCACCACGACCTGTCGCCGTGCAATTTCATGTTCCTCGACGATCTGCCCTATGCCGTGTTCGATTGGGACAGCGCGGCCTTTGGCGCCGCCATGGACGACCTGGCCTATGCCGCGTGGATGTGGCTGGACATCGGCAACGATGAGCTTGCGCCGGGGGAAACCGCGCGGCGTATGCGGCTGATGCTGGATGCTTACGGCGCACGGGCCGGGGACCGCCTGGACTTCTGCGGCCGCATCCACGCCCAAATGGCCCGCGTCGCCGGCGGGCGCTACCCTACGGAAGAGCAGACAAAGGCCACCGCCGCGTGGGCGATGGCCTGCAGTCGATGGCTTAAGGAAAACGAGCACGCCTTTGGTCGTGTGTTCCTCTAGGCGACCGGCTGAACTTCGATCGGCTGGTCCTCCCGGTTCCGGTAGAAATCCTCATGGGCCCGGAAGAACGCGTCGATGTTGGCCCATGGCGACATCGGCGGGATGTCGCAGCCCGAAGACAGCACCCAGTTGCCGTAACCCGCGCAGCGGCGCAGCAGATCGGTCGTCGCCTCGTAGACCGATTCCGGCGTGCCGTTGCGAAACTGGCTGGCCGGGTCCACGTTGCCCATCACGATCACGTCCGACGGCACGAGCTTGAGCATCTCGTCCAGCTTGATGGCATTGCCGAAGTGATAGAGGCCGGCGCCATTGCTCAGGATGGACTGGATCAACGGAATCGTGTTGCCACAGTTGTGATAGGCGACCAGGAAATGATCGTCCTGCACCGCTTCCACGATGCGGCGTACATAGGGCGTGGAGAATTCATCGTTAAGCGCCGGCGAGAGCAGGCCCGCGGCGGGTTCGGCGATCACGACGCCGTTGGCGCCCACAGCCTTGTAGGCGCGGATGTATTCGATGGCGAATGCCGTGGCTTTTTCCAGCACGGCGTGCACGATTTCCGGCTCATCATAGCACTTCATCATAATCTCGGTCATGTCCATCAGACGGCCGGACAGCGAGAAGGGCCCGATGACGCCGGCGAACACCGGCCGGTCGGCGATGAGCTGCGCCGCGCGGCCGATGGCCTCGATGTACAGCCCCGTGCGGGCCGTGCCCACCGCAGGCACTGCCAGCGCCGCCGCCTGCTCCGCCGTCTCCACGATGTGGCCCACCACCGTGGGCACCTCGCTCTCGGAAAAGCGGATCGTGGAACCGAAGGCCTCCGCCTCCACCGACAGGTCCATCATGCTGACCGACGCCGCCGTGGAGCACCGCTGTGCCACCCGCTGCATGCACCGGGCCTGCAGAGTGCTGTCGGAGATCATGGCCACCACATCGATGCCCTCCAACTGTATCGCCGGGAAGGACAGAATGGGCAGGGGCTTCTTGACCTTGGCCTGCCGCAGTTCTTCCAACCATTGTTTCATATTGCGCTGCATGGGTATCCTCCGTTTTTTCTTTACAATACTCCGCGCCAGGTTGTTGCTCAATCCACATTCCTGCTGTCTATGGTCAAAATTTGCTTTAATTGTATATTGATTTCACGCTATAGTAAAACCTTGCGAATCACTGTGTTTTTTTGCTGTGTTTTCTATGGAATGGCGCGGCCATATCACTTTATGCCTAGGCGAATTGCGGCGAAGGCCGTAGAAACTGTCCGTGTTTTTCCGTGCCATCGCATGGTATAATGAAATATCCAGTTTCATGCCACGAGGGTATCGGTGTTTAAGGTTGCGTGCTGTGATGACGAGCAAGGAATGCTCGATGTTTTATATAACTATGTTCAGAGATGGTCCGTCGAACGGCAGGTACCAGCCGTAACGGCGCTTTTTACCGATGCGATCGAGCTGTTCAGAGAGTTTGAATGCGAGCGCAAAGTCGACCTTCTCTTCATGGACATCGGGTTTACCAACGCCAACGGCTTTGATGTCGCCAAGATGATCCGCGACCGCAACAAGTCGGTCATCATTGTTTTCATCACCGGCACTCCACAATATGCGGTGGATGGGTACCACATCGACGCGTTCCGCTATCTGCTCAAGCCCGTGGCCTATGAGTCGCTGGCTGAGGTGCTGGATAGCGCCCATGCGAAAGTGAAGGCCCACGAAGCGCAAACAGTCATTTTGAGAGATCAATCGGGCGTTGTCTCGGTGGCGGTGGACGACATCGTGTACATCGAGAGCATCCCCCATTACATCGTCGTGCATCTGGTGAACGGCAAGACGTTCAAATGCAGGGGCACAATCCGTGAACTAACGCAGCGACTCCATGGAACGGGCATCCTGCAATGCCATCGTGCCTTTCTTGTGAATGCCTCTCACATCCACAGACTGCAGGCCGGCACCATTCTGATGAAAACCGGGGAGACCATACCGGTGAGCCGAAGCATGAAAAAAAGCGCGCTGTCCCAACTGATGAGGAAGGCCGGAGGTATCCTGTGAGCATTGAAAGCAAGCTTTTCTGGTTTGTTGCGGAGGTTCTGGTCAATCTTCTGGAAGTCTCGGTAATCCTGTGGTATCTGCATGTCAAATTAACAACCAATCATGTCCGGCTCTACGTTCACCTAATAGGCGGAGCGTTTTTGCTGGCAGTTGTATCCCTCAGCAATTTTCTCAGTATAACCGATGGCATCCGGATCCCTGCGGTCGCACTTTGTTTCGTTGGTTATACTTTACTTGTATATAGAGGGCCACTGGGCAGAAGGATCTTTCAGTCCATGCTGGCATATATTCTGCTGGGAATATCTGATTTGCTGGCAATTTCCTTGTTGACATTTATCCCAGGTGTATCTTTTGATTTGATCACCCAGCCGACCATTTTTCGTCTGCAATCCATGGTCGCCACAAAGATCCTATTCGTGACCATCATCTATTTTCTGGCGAACATCACGAAGAAAAGCGAAGAGGTGACGATCGGCAAATATATATGGCTTTTATTTCTCATTGTGCCAGTAACGAGCGGAGGTATTCTGGGTACGCTTATCAACTATGAACTGCGGCTGAACGATACCAATGCTTTGCCTTTGCTGGTCGCCACCATAGGAATCCTGGTCATCAACATCACCGTGTTGGTTCTGCTGCAGGTTCTGTCCTTTCACTCCAAGAAAATACTGAATCAAGAGATGCTCCTGCAACAGAACGACATACAAGCCAAATACTTTACAGAAATAAAGTCCACCAACGACAATCTTCGCGGGTTTCGCCATGACCTGAACAACCATCTGCAAGTATTGCATGGATACATCAGCCTTGGCAAATATGAGAAAGCCAACGCGTATCTCAACGAGATAGGCGATTTTGTGGCCTTGACGGGAACCCTTACCAATACGGGCCATGACCTTTTGGACGCCGTGATCGGAACGAAGATTACGTATGCAAGGAAGCTTAATATACGAACGGATGTTTATCTGCAGGTACCAGCCAACCTGCCGCTTTCGCAGATGGAGCTGTGCTCGGTGCTGAGCAACATACTGGATAATGCCATCGAGGCGTGTGAAAGGCTAAAAAGCGGCTCCAGCCCTAAGGAGTTGTCACTTAAGATCGATCAGTTCGCGGGACATTTGCGCATCCTGCTCAAGAACACCGCCAAGCTGGAGGGAGCGCCTGATCTGGCCAACATGATCTCCACCAAAAAAGAGCCAGGTCATGGGATCGGCCTTTCCAACATGAAGCGCGTGGTGTACAATCACGGCGGTCAGGCACAGTTTGATTATGGCCAAAATGAGTTTTCCGTGCTGATCCTGCTTCCTTTGAAAAGCTAACCCACACCTTCTATGCGCAAAAAACCACCTTTTATGCAAACCCATTGCATAATCTTTTAGAATTCGTTATTTTCTAAAAGTGGATGTAAAATGTTGAAAAGTGGTGTTTCTTTAGGTGATTGATGCCATGGCTCAGCGAATCGCATCTTTTCTTGTCAGCAAGGGCGCTGCGGTGCCCGACGATATTGATGTGCAAATCTACGGTCTGCAGGTCATACTCTCAACGTCCGTCAATCTGGTCGCCGCACTCCTCTTCAGCTTCATCATGGGGCAATTGTCCTTCGGCATCTCCTTCCTGATTGCCTTCATGCTGCTTCGCCGCTTCACAGGGGGGTATCACGCCAACTCCTATCTTGGTTGTTTCTTGTCGCTGCAGGCAATGTTGCTCGTGGGTTTTGCCAGCCAACGTCTGTATGAGAGCGGCATATCCGTCGTGTTTCCCTGGGTCCTGACCGCAGTATCCATCGTCCTGATCTTTGTGCTGGCCCCCATCGACCATGTGAACAAGCCCAGCACTCCGGCCTCTCGCAAGAAATTCCGCTTCCTTTCCCGGGTTATGACGTTGGCACTGGCGGCGTGCGTTGCACCGGGTTTGATGCTGGGGAGCACTTCAGCCTATGCGTTGGGCATTCTGATGGCTTTGTTCGCGACCGGCGTCCTGCTGGCCGTGGCAAAAATACGCAAGAAAGGAGGAGCTTTATCATGAAAAGACTGTTACAGGCGAATTTCTTGAAGGCAATCTCCTGGACCGTCGCGGCAGTCGCCGCAATTTCTGTGGGAACTTTCTCGATTTGGGTTGTGCATCAGCCCAAGGTCCCGGCCAAGTTGATGAAGTAAGGACTTCGTGCACGTGCCGCGGAAACCGTCAGGTTTTCGCGGCACAGTTTTTGTGTTTTACCAATTCAAATCCAGCATTTTTAATAGTATGTTAATATTTCCATTGATATTATAGCAAGATATATGCTCGCTTTCATCAAAAACAACATAGAAAGGTAAATCCTGTTTGGACAGAACAATGTATATCTCTCCTATGGATCCACAAATCCATTCGCTTTCGACCGCAACGGGTGGCTCCAGAGGAACCTTAACAATATACCCTTCATCGGGGAAAGGGTTTGCCTTCACATAAATGGCATCGGTTTGATTGATCCATTCAATGATCAAATTCCGTATCTCGGGCTTTGCTTGAACGGACTTAACGACCTTATCCAGCCTTGTGTCATATATCTCGATGTCATTGCCAACATCGTATTCCGCGATGATTGATCTAATTTCCGGCGCCGGCTTCGTTTCATCTATTCCGACACCATTGTATGCATTGGCACCACAAAGCAAGCCAATGAGCAATAATAACCCCAACGATAGAAGTCTTTTTGCCATGGGAGCGAACCTCCTCAGCAAACCTAATATCCCCACTGCAACAAGGAATCCGCTGGTTATCTGAGGTAGTATGGAGCAAACAGAAAAACTCCCGAATGAAGTTCATTCGGGAGCAAAAAATCTATACCGAGTATCACATGTTCAGAGATTACCTTTTAGCCCCAGCGCCTCGGCCTGCTCGCGCATGCCCAATATGGTCTGATTGATCAACGCATCCAGCTCCATGCCCAGCATCTGGGCACCGTCGGCGATGACCTGCCGGTTGACGCCCGCAGCGAAGGCCGGCGTCTTGTATTTCTTCTTGACCGAGCTGACCTCCAGGTCCAACAGGCTCTTGCTGGGGCGCATCACGGCCACGGCGGCGATGAGCCCGGTCAGCTCGTCGGTGGCAAAGAGTGCCTTCTCCATCATATGCTCGGGCTTGCAATCCACGCTCACCAGCCCCCAGCCGTGGCTGGCCACGGCATGCACGACGTCCTCATCCACGCCGCGCTCCCGCAGGATCTCCTGTGCCTTGCTGCAGTGCTGCTCGGGGAACTGCTCGAAGTCGATGTCGTGCAGCAGGCCCACAACCGCCCATTTCTCCTCATCGCCAGCGTTCAGCAGCCTGACGAAGTGGCGCATCACGGCCTCCACCGCCAACGCGTGGCGGATGTGCCAATCATCCTTGTTGTATTCCCGCAGCAGCGAAAGGGCCTGTTCTCTGGTCGGTATCATATGCTCCTCCGCCGCTATGCCGACGCCACGGCGATCAGCGCGACCAGCGCCACCAGCGCCACGGCGACGCCACCGGCGCGGAAGATCAGCAGCGACTTGGCGGTGTCGGTGCCGTTGAAGATGCCGCCTCCCTTGGCGGATTCCACAACGCGGCCGGCGAAGAGCGTCAGCAGCACGCCGGCCACCAGCAGCAGCGCCAGCACCAGCACCCAGCCCCAGGGCGCGCCCGTGGGGATGCCACCGGCCCGCGTATTCACATTGAAGGCGCTGCTCATCAGGTCATAATCCGCCTGGCGCAACTCGGTGTCCCAAGGGGCCTGGATGGTGGCGGGCGCCCCGGCCTTGTTCAGCGTGACCGCCAGCTTGCGGTTGTCCGGCAGCGTGATGTCTGCCACGCCGCGCTCCAGCGTCGCGAAGGGTTTGCCGTTGAGCTCGATGTGTACGGCGCCGCCGTTCTTTTTCCACGACCAGGTGTTGTCGCCTTCGGGATAGCTGAGCCCATCGGCCGTGCGGGTGAACCCCTGCAGGTTGGTGCAGCCGGCCATGATCACGGACAGCAAAACGATCAGCGCCGCCAACGCGGCAAAGGCTTTCTTGCGAGCAGTCATCTCTTGTGCTCCTTTCCAGCGGAAGGCCACAATGGGCCCTGGTACAGTCCTATTTTACCATATCGGGCGAAGGTTGAATATGCGCCCACAGCAATCTATGCCCTATTTCACGATTTTTGGCATTTTTTCCAAGATATATACCTGCGCCGATGTGCGAATGATAAATTTGCTTTATGCGAACACTTGTGCTATACTCGAAGCATCATCCACAAAACTGACTGTATGTATGAAAAGAACAGCATGATCCCGACGGCGGTTCATCCGGCGGAGGGTAACGTAAAACAATCACAAGGAAGCAAAAGAACCCGCCCACAGGCGAAATAACGTTCTTGAGAACAACGTATGAGAGTAAAAGGGAAAGATATCGCCTGGCGACCTGCGCGGCAGGCGATTGTGGAAAACTGAGGACAAGTCATCTAATCGCTTACGATGCCACAGCATCGTAAGCGAAAAGGCTGGCCAAAAGGCATAGCCTTTTCGGACAGCCTAACGAGAGAAGGAACGTCCATGGACAAGATGCAAAAGCTGGAAATTCTCGGAGAAGCGGCAAAATACGACGTCGCCTGCGCCTCCAGCGGCTCCGCCGGCCGCAAGGGCACTTTTGGCAGCACGGCGGCCGGGGGTATCTGCCACGCGTGGACCGGCGACGGCCGCTGCATCTCGCTGCTCAAGGTGCTGCTGAGCAACCGCTGCATGTATCGCTGCGAATACTGCGCCGTCAGCGCCGCGAGGGACATCCCCCGCGCCTCCTTCGAGCCCAGGGAGCTGGCCGACATCGCCGAGGACTTCTATCGGCGCAACTACATTGAAGGGCTGTTCATCAGCTCCGCCGTGCAGCGCTCGCCGGACCACACGATGGAGCAGATGTGCGAGGTCGCGCAGCTGCTGCGGGATCGGGGGTTCGGCGGCTACATCCACATGAAGGGCATCCCCGGCGCCAGTCGCGCCCTCATCGAGAAGGCCGGCCGCCTGGTGGACCGCATGAGCGTGAACATCGAGCTGCCCAGCGAACGCAGCCTTACGAGCCTGGCTCCGGATAAGAACGCCAAGGCCATCCTGCAGCCCATGGGGTTGATTTCCGGGCTCATACAGGCCTGCCAAGAGGAGCGCCACCGCCTGCCCAGCGCGCCGCCCTTCGTGCCGGCGGGGCAGAGCACCCAGCTCATCGTAGGCGCTTCGCCGGAGAGCGACCTGACCATCCTTCGCTTAAGCGAGGCATTGTACAGGAAGTACACGCTGAAACGGGTGTATTACTCGGCCTTCGTGCCGATGCCCTCGCCCAAGATTCCCTATCTGGACAAGCCGCCGCTGCTGCGGGAGCACCGGCTGTATCAAGCTGACTGGCTGCTGCGGTTCTATGGTTTTTCCTCCACCGAGATATTGGAATCCGCCTCGCCCTCGCTGGACCTGGACCTGGACCCCAAGAGCGCGTGGGCGCTGCGCCACCCCGAGTATTTCCCGGTGGACGTAGCCACCGCCCCTCTGCGCGACCTGCTGCGGGTGCCGGGCATCGGGCAGGTGTCGGCCATGCGGCTGGTGCAGGCCCGGCGCTTCGGCGGCCTGACCTTTGAAGACGTCAAGAGGGCCGGTGTCGTCATGAAGCGCGCATGCTATTTCATCATCTGCCGCGGCGGCCGGCTGCCGGAGACGCAGGTGTCACACGCACAACTGCGCATGCGGTTGATGCCCATGAGCCGCGTGCCGGAAATCGTGAACGGCCACCAGATTTCCATGTTCGAACCCACGGGCGACGACGCCTACGGCGCGCTGGCGCTTTCGCCGCCCCGCTCCGCCGGCAGCCTGATGCTCCTGCAATGATCCCGTCTGGATCGGGAGGTAAGCCTTGAATGTGATTTATGTGTGCGACGGCAGCTTCGAAGGGATGCTCAGCGCCGTCTATGATACATGGTATTGCCGGCAGGACACGGTGCTCAACATTCTGCCGGCGCTGCCCGCGCAGCCGGATTTCCTGATTACCTACAAGCACATCGCCACCGACGAGGGCAAGGCCACGAAGGTATACAATGCCATTACGAGCAAAATCACGCCGGACGCCGCCACATCGGTCATGATGTGCTGGTTCTCCGGGCAGGAGGACGCCGGCCAGCTGATCCTGAACTATCTGCGGCTGGGCTTTGCCACCGGCCCCACCGTCGTGGAGATGGAGACCCACCGCCACGTGCGCCCGCTGCACGCCGCCGCCGCCCGCGTGGGCCGCGAGGCCCACAAGATGACCGGCCTGCTGCGCTTCTACAAGACCAAGGAGGACTGGTATTGCTCGATCATCGAGCCGCAGTACTTTATACTGCCCATGCTGGGTCAGCACTTCGCCCAGCGCAAGGCAGACTCGCAGTTCATGATCTACGATAAGAACCGCGAGCTTTCTGTGGCCTTCGACGGCAAGGAAATCGCACTGGTGCCCGGCAAGCTGATAGAGGCCGCGCCAGCCTGCGAGGATGAGGAATATTTGCAGCAGATGTGGCGGCGCTACTTCGACACGCTGGCCATCGTGAACCGCCTGAACCCCAAGCTGCAAAGCCACAACATGCCCAAGCGCTACTGGAAGCACCTGGTGGAGAACCCCTATGGGGCCATGGCGAAACATTTGGCGAAATAAGCACTGCGAAGGGAGTGAACGGGATGTACGAACGCCTGCTGGACAAGACCACCGCACCCGGCGAAGGCGCCATTGCCGCCGCGTTGGGGCAGGCCGCCCTGGCGCTGCTGAACGCTCTGGAGCACGAGCTCTTCTCCCGCTATGACCTGCGCCGGGAGCTGCGCTTCCCCTTCGGCAAAGGTTATGGCTGGGGCTACAAATACGCCCACCGCAGCCGGCACCTGTGCTACGCCTTCTTCGAACAGGGCGCCTTCACCGTGACGCTGCAGCTGGGTGATGAAGCCGTGGACGCCGTGGAGGAGCTGCTGCCCGCCCTGACCCCCGCAACCGCAGCGCTTTGGGACAACCGCTACCCATGCGGCGAACGCGGCGGCTGGGTACACGCCCGCGTCACGGACACCTCGGCGCTGGCCGATGTCGTCGCGCTGCTGGCCATCAAGCTGCCGCCCCGGTTCCCTCGGTAAACAACACTGCCCTTTTCTATTCCTTGCTCTTCACGTAATCGAACAGCGTCAGACTTTGGCTGAAGGCGTATTCGCCGATCTTCACGTAGCCATGCTTTTCGTAGAAGTGGTGGTTGCGGACGTTCAGGTGGGGCGTGTCCAGCGTGAAGCGGCGGGCAGCGGGGTACTGCGCTTCCAGCGCGTCCAGAAACCAACCGCCCACCCCCTGGCCCTGCCAGTCGGGGTGGACGTAGATGCGGCTGACGCGCACCTCGCCATCCTTTTTGTCGGTCATATGGCCGCCGCCGACGATCTCACCGTCGGCCAGCAGCACATAGTAGTCGTTGTAACGGGTCTTGTGGGTCAACCGTGCGCGGCTCTCATTGGCCGGGCAGGATGGGTCGTCGCCGTAGCGCGCGATGTCCTCGGCAAAGGCCAACCGCTGCAGCGCGTACAGCACCGCAGCGTCGGCGGCGCTCGCGCGGCGCAATTCCAGCTTCACAGCGTCCAACTTCCCCTCCTCATGCGCTCATACTCCTCCAGGATCGGCGCGAAGGCCGGCTGCTCCGGTTCCAGACCGGTGAGCTCCCGCAGGGCTTGGCCCGCACCCAGCCGGGCAATGCGCTCCTGCACCTGAGCCGCCGCCGGGTCCGTGGGCTCAGAGAAGCACAGCGCTGCGGCGATGCCCCGGCAGATGTGGCGCGGCGCAATGCCCTGCTGCGCGCACAGCCGCGCAGCGCCGGCCAAGCGGTCGTCGGGGGCCAGTTTGCGCAGCGGGTCGCGGCCCACCCGCGCCACAGTGTCTCCCAGAAGCGGGTTGTGGAAACGGACCATCAGGTCGTCGGCGAAATCCTGCAGCTCCCGCGGGTCCACACCGTGCCGGGCGGCCAGCGCCGCGCCGCTCTCGGCCAGTGCGCCGCGGGCCACCGCGGCCAGCTCCGGGTCCTCCACGGCCTGCACGATGGTCTGATACCCCTTGAGCGAACCCAGATAGGCCAGCATCGCGTGGCTCATGTTGTGCAGGAACAGCTTGCGCTCGATGTAAAAGGCGAAGGGCGCAAAGGGCTTGATGCCCACGATGGGCGGCACGGGGCCTTTGAAACCCCCGGCGTCCACCGGCAGCTCCGCATAGGGCTCCGCCCACACCCGCAACGGGTTGTCCCCTTGCATGTCCGCCGTGGGCACCGGCACCATGCGGCCGATGGAGGCCTCCACCAGCCCTACGCGCTGCTCCAGCAGGCCGTGCAGCGAAGGGTCCAGATGCGTGCGCAGCAGATCCCGCAGCAGGCGGTCGGCGTGCAGCAGATTCTCACAGATCAGAATGTCCAGCGGCCGCGCGTCGCCGGCCTGCCAGCGTTGCGCCAGCCCCCGGGCGATCACCGGCGCGATGCGGGGCAGTATGTTGGCGCCCACCGCCGTGGCCATCACATGGGCATCGGCGATCTCCCGGGCGGCGGCTTCGGCGTCCATGGAATTGACGCCGCGCACGGGGCTCACCGTCTGCTCCTGCCAGCCCTGCGGCGACACCAGCCGCAGCGGATAGCCGCCGTCGGCATTCAGCGCGTCGATAACGGCGGCGTTGATATCCAGGAACACGACGTCATAGCCCGACAGGCTGAACAGCTGGCCCAGGAAACCCCGGCCAATGCTGCCCGCGCCGTACATCACGGCCTTCAATCTGGTTTGTGTGCTCATAATCCGATCCTTCCCGGTTCATAAAATTGCAGCAGCGCGCCATCCGCCGTGGTCACGGTGAACAGATCCGCACCCCAGTCGGTGCGCGCAATTGGCGAAACCTGCTCCCAGCCCCGCGCCAAAATGCTCTCGCGCAGCGCTTGTACTGCCCACACCTTGGCAAACACCGCCACCTGGCCTACACAGGGCTCCCCCCGCATCAGCTGCACATAGCGCACCCGCGCGCCCGGCGCTGCGGCGGCCATCTGGGGCAGCACCAGGCCATAGGCGCCCCGGCCATTTTCATCCCACGCCTCCAGGAAACCCTGCCACCCCAGCACGCGTTGGAACCAAGAAAGCGCTACTTCCAGGTCCAGGCTGTGGTACACTGCCTCGTTTTCCACGACGCGGTGGCCGGGCAGTTCGCTGGACCGCAGGAAGGCCTCCCGCAGCTCCCGGTCGGTCAGCAAGCGGTCCACGGCGCTCTGGTCACAATAGGCCAGCGTGTCCATCAAAGCCCCCATGCCCATACCGCCGGCGAAGGCCTGCAGGAATGCTGCGCCGTGCTCCAGCTCCGCGAGCTCCTCCCGCACCCGCTGCGGCAGCTCTTTCCCCAACCGGGCAGAATCCAACAGCGCCAGCTGCGCAGGGTGCGAAAGCCGCACGATGCTGTGGGCGCTCAGCTTGGCAAGCTCTCCGCGTTCCATGTGTATCACCTCGCAATAAACATGATATCGATTATAACAGAAGCGCTTGATGGGAAAAAGAGGAAGGACCCCGCAGGATAGCGAAAGCTCCTCCGGAAGAAACCAGGAGGAGCTTTCGCCTGTCTTGTGTTTGCTTAGATGTCTTACTTGTTCTTGGCCATCCAGTCATCCAGCTGCTTCTGAGCCTCAGCGATGACCTTATCGACGCCAGCATCCTTGAGCTTCTGGATCATGTCAGCCTTCTTCGCAGGGTCAACCTGTCCGCAATTCAAAGGCGTGGCCAGCTCCGAACGGATGTTGTTGATGGCGGCGATCTCCGCCTCCACGGGAGTGGGATCGAAGAAGAAGCCGGTCGTGAAGTTGATCTTGGCGTTGTCGGAAACGGTCTTGAGCTTCTCCATCTTGGTGGGATCTTCATTGGTCGTGATGTACTGCAGGTACACGTTGCCGAGCATCCACTGCGGCAGAACTTCCTGGAACTTGTTGTCCTTGTTGAGTTCAATGATGCCAGGCTTGTCGGTCTTCGTGTAATGTGTCCCCTCGATACCGAAGGACAGCGTGTTGATGAGGTCAACGTCAGTGTGCAGCAGTTCAAGGAACATCATGGCGCGGGCCGGATCCTTGGAGGTGACAGGGATGGCCTGCATGGAGCCGGACATATGCAGCGTGTTGACATAACGGGATTCCACGAACTCCACGTCTACATAGTCCGAACCGGCGGGAGCCAGACCCTGCAGCTCGTCAGCCTTCACGTTCTCGCCCTTGACGGGAGCGCTGTGCGCGAAGAACTTGCCGGTGGCCAGCGTGTCGTTCATGTTGAAACCGGTGGTTCCAACGTCGGGGTGATAGTAGCCGGCTTCAAACCACTTGCGGGCCAGTTTGAGCTGCGCGTCTTTCTCCGGGCTCTCCCACACATTGTGGACCTTGGTGTCACGGCCGTCGGTATACACCATGACGTCATCGGTAATGCCAATGGATGTGAAAGGGGAATCGGCCCAACCGCCGTCATTGAGGTAGGGGATTACGCCAGCCTCTTTGGACTTGATCTCCGCGAGCCAAGGCTCCAGATCAGCGACTTTCTTAATCGTGTTTTTGTCCCAGTTGTACTTATCCAGGTAGACTTTGTTGAAAACCATGCCGTTGGGCACACAGGTTTCCTTGAGTGTGGGCACGGCATAGTTCACGCCGTTGATGGCGGAGCCCTTGATAAAGACATCTTCACCAAGAAGCTTTTTGGTCTCGGGAGCATACTGGTCGATGAGGTCGTTCAACTCGCGGAAGTATCCCAGGCGGGACCAGTTCTGGTATTCCCACCACTGGGCGGTGAACACCAGATCCAGCTTTTCGCCGGAGCTGAGCAGCGTCTGCACCTTGGCCTTGTGGTCGTTCCAGCTCTGCATGTTGATCTTGATCGTGGCGTTGATCTTCTCTTCGAGGATCTTGTTTACGGCTGTTTCGATGAGGCTGATGCGCTCATCATTGCCGTTGCACAGGAACAGCCAATCGATCTGATAGGGCTCCAGCTTGTCCGGCTTCGGGGCGGCAGTTGCGCTGTCGGTTGCAGCGGGCACTTCGGATGCAGCGGGCTTGCTTGTGTCGGGCGTAGCGCCATTGCCCTGACACCCTGTAAAAATGGCGCCAAAGACCATAACCAGAGCGATCAGGACGCTAAGCCGTTTGAACTGCCTTGTCATGTACGTTCCTCCTTTTTATTAGCGGCTTTTCCTGCCGCAAACGTTAACGGGTGAGGGCATTCGGTCAGCCTTTGACCGCGCCGATTGTGAGACCTTTGATGAAGTACTTCTGGAAGAAAGGATAAGCCAGTATGATGGGGCCGACGGTTACCATGGCCATCGCCATGCGGAAGGTCTGGTTGGGCAGATCGGCCAACGCCGTCTGGCCGATGGATGCCGTGTTGGAGTTGGTCATCATGTCCCGCAGGAACTGTATGCTGGTCAGCAGTTGGTAGATCATGAATTGCAGATTCTGGTATCTCGGCGCGCCATCGGTCAGCAAAGCCACCTGGAAGAAGTTGTTCCATATCCCAATGGTGGAGAACAGCGCAACGGTGGCCAATCCGGGCAGCGACAGCGGCAACACGATCTGAATGAGCGTGCGGAACTCAGACGCTCCATCGATGCGCGACGATTCAACGATGGCATCGGGGATCTGAGACACATAGTAGGACTTCATGACCAGCACCCAGAACTGGTTGAATGCCAATGGCAGAAACAGCGCGTAGACCGTGTTATACAGGCCCAGTGCCCTGCACACGATGAAATACGGCACCAGACCACCGCCGAAGAGCATGGTGAAGAAGTTCAGGAAAGCGAAGACATTGCGGTAGCGGAACTCCTTGCGGGCCAGCGGGTACGCATACAGCGCCACGAGGGCTACCGTGAGGGCCGTGCCTGCGACAGTGGCGATGATGGTGTTCCCATATGCCATGCCCAGGTTGCCCGAGGAGTTGGCCAAAAAGGTGTAGGCGTCAAAGGTGAAGCCCCTGGGAAGCACGCCATACCCGTGCAGCAGAATCTCAGACTCCGAGGACAGCGATACCGATATGACGATGAGCACAGGGACGATGCAAGCCAACGCATACAAGATGAACACGATGTTGAGGATGACGTTCGCCCCCGGGGATATGGAATTCACGGGACGAAGCCTTTTGATCGCGGGATTTCTCACTGACGTTTTTGCAGGGTTCATCACAGTCACGCTCCATACCTCCTTTCTAGAACAGCGCCATCTCGGGGCGGAATTTACGCACGATCATGTTGGTGAACAGGATGAGCACGAACCCGACGACCGACTGGTACACGCCAGCCGCCGCCGCCAGGCCAATTCTCGCGCCGGTGCGCATGGCATTGTATACGTAAACATCGATAACCAGTGTGACCGGCCGAAGCAGGCCAGACCCGTTGGGCAGCGTGTAGAACAGATCAAAGTTGGCGCGGAAGATGCCTCCGATGGCCAGTATGGTCAGCAGCACCATCATCGGGATCAACTGCGGTATTACGATGTTCCATATTTGCTGCCATTTGTTGGCGCCATCTATGGCGGCAGCCTCATTGAGCTCCTGATCCATGCCCGTGATGGCGGCCAGGTAAATAATTGAACCGTTGCCTGTGTTCTTCCACAGGTTGACAAGCACGATGATCAACGGCCAATACTTGACCTCCTTATACCAGTCCAGCGGAGGCATGCCGAACACATCCCTGATCTGGTTAAGGACGCCGAACTGGTTGTTGAGCATCGCGTATGTCAGATAGCTGACCACGATCCACGACAGGAAATAGGGGAAGAAAAAGATGGTCTGATAGAGCTTTGCCAGCTTGCGATTGAGCAGCTCGCTGATGGCGATGGCCAGCGCGACGCTGCAGATTAAGCCAACAATGATGAAGAACAGATTGTAGAACACGGTGTTTCTGGTCATCAGCCACGCTTCAGGGTTGGAGAACATGAAAGAGAAATTCTTCAGCCCTGCCCATGGGCTGTTGAGCACGCTATAGATGAAGGTGTTGTTCAGAGGAAAGATCGTACCGTCCGGCGGCACCTTCATCGTATACTGCTGGAAAGCAAGCACGATGCCAGGCATGGGTAAATAGCAAAAAAGAAAAAGGAACACAAAGCCCGGCAAGACCATCAACAGGTACTCTCCCGTCCGCTTTACCTCCCCCTTCCCCCACTTTCTTCTGCGCTTAAGCGGCTTGCTGGCGGGTTTCGCCGTGTTCTGAAGAGCCGTCATCTCCATCCTCCCTTATACATAATCCAGTTGTACCCGCATCTATTTATGCATTATTACAAAAAATCGTTTTCATTCCTTCTGGGATTTTGGGCCTTATTTGGCATGCGATACAACCGACTTCTATATTTTATGCATCATTATCCGTTGTTCTGTTTATGCACTTATCATATTTCAGAAGAAGTTTCATGCTTTCCACATATCATTCGCTTATTATACGGAACGAATATGTGAATTGCAACAAAAAATGAAGGAGATTATCTCCGAATTGTCTAGCCAATCTGACAGGCCGATTGTCTAGGCAACTTTGAGGTGAGAGAAGCAAAGCAAAAAAACGGCCCCCGACAAAGCGGGGACCGGAATGGGATGATGCATGATTGTGGATAATGCTTGCTATTCCATCTTCAGCGGAAATGCCGACAGAAAGGCATCGATCTCCGGCCCTTCCAGAATCTCCAGCTCAAAGCCGAATTGCCTGCACCCGAATGCCTCAATGCTCTGCAGGCTGCCCCAGGCGCGCTCCTTGCTCTTGCCCTCCACATGGCAGTTGGCGGGCTCAATGCCCAGCGCATAGTCGCCGGAAGCCATGCACTTCCATTCCGTGGTCACCGGCAGGCGGCGCACATTGTAGTGCAGCGCCACGGCCAGATCCAGCGCGCGGTTGCGCAGCAGCACGCAGGTGTTGCCCTCTTCGTCCGCCGGCATGTCGTGATAGAAGCACTGCTCGGCATAGCCGTCCTGCGGCCCTTGGAAGCCGCGGCATTCGGCGGTTCCCTTGGCGGCCACTTCGTCGCGAGGCCGGGTGGCGGCGCCCCGGGGCAGCAGCAGCTGCAGGTCCGGCCCCAGGAACGGGAAGCCGAAGTTGATGTGGTACAGCAGCATCAAATCTTCAGAGAAGCACGCTTCGTTGTGCACCTCGTCCAGCACGCGGATGCGCTTTTCGCCCAGCGCCGTCTCAATGCGCCGGCGCAGCACCAGGTTTTCGCCAAAGAGCCTGGCCTCGCGCATCTCACCGCTCAGGGCGATGCGGTAGTCGTCACCGTGCCAGGCGGCCTCCACGGCGAAGTTGTCCGCAGGGATGTTGCCGATGCGGCCGTGCAGCGTATGCTGCTCGCCCATATCCTCACCGCCGGCGCCGGCGTTGCGCAGGCCGCAGGTGTCCAGCAGCCCACCCTGGAAGTAGTGGTGGAACTCTCCCAGCGGTGCAAAGTACTGCGGCGCCGTAACGCCGGCCTTGGCCACAAAACCCAGATTGACTCCCTTGTAGCGCACATCGAAGATGTCCATGCACTTGTCCGGCAGCACGGTAAACTCCAGCGCGCCGCCGGTCTTCACGGCCACGGCTTTGGAACCGCCGCCCCTGCCGGTCAGCATTTGCGTGGCCCGCGCCTCTGCCAGCTGGCTGATGTGGCCCACACTGCGCAGAATTTCCTGCCGGGTCATTTCCTTGCCCAGATATTTTGCCATAACCCATCCTCCCCTTCATTCGCCGCCTGTGGCGTTACTCCTCAAACAGGGCCTTCGCCTGTCTGTATGAAATCTCCAAATCCACCCATCATTATAACAGAAACTGCGACGCAAGGGAGTCATCCCCTGCTGGCTCCGTTGCGAAAATACCGGAAATATGATAAAATGAAACAAATTCGTAACAAAATTGACAATTGTATATCATTGACCGGCACAATAGAAAAGGAGCGATCCCTCGATGGTGATGGAAAGTACCGAAAAGGCGTTTGACGCCGAGCATTTGGGCGTGATCGGCATGCGTGGATGCGAAGAACTGGCGCAAAGCGTGGACAGCTACCTGCGTTGGTGGCACCCGGAAGACACCGACGAAACCCGCAGCCTCAAGTCCACCCGGAGTTTTCTGATTTCTGCCACGTGCCCCAGGTTTGGCTCCGGCGAGGCCAAGGGCCTCATCCGCCAGTCGGTTCGCGGCCATGACCTGTTCATCATCTGCGACATGTTCAATTATGGCGTGACCTATCGCATGTACGATCAAATTGTTCCCATGAGCCCCGACGACCATTACCAGGATCTCAAGCGCATCATCTCCGCCTGCGGCGGCAAAGCCAGGCGCATCACCGTGATCATGCCCATGCTCTACGAAGGGCGCCAGCACAAGCGCAGCTCCCGCGAATCGCTGGATTGCGCCATCGCGCTGCAGGAAATCGTACACATGGGCGTGGACAACATCATCACCTTCGACGCCCATGACCCGCGGGTGCAGAATGCCATTCCGCTCAGCGGTTTCGAGAACGTAAAACCCTCCTACCAGATGCTCAAGGCCTTGGAAAACCAGGTGCCGGACATCAGGTTCCACCGGGACAAGCTTATGATCATCTCCCCCGACGAAGGCGCCATGGGCCGCTGCATCTATTATTCATCGGTGCTGGGCGTGGACCTGGGCATGTTCTACAAGCGCCGCAATTACTCGGTCATCGTCAACGGGCGCAACCCCATCGAGGCCCATGAATATCTAGGCGCCGATGTGTCGGGTAAGGACGTCATCATCGTGGACGACATGATCTCCTCGGGAGAATCCATGCTGGACATCGCCAAGCAGCTTCACGAGCGCAATGCAAGGCGGGTGTTCGTGTTCTCCACCTTCGGTCTGTTCGTGGAAGGTTTGCAGGCCTTCGACGATGCCTTCGAGGCCGGCATGATCGAGAAGGTGTTCACGACCAACCTGATCTACCGCACCCAGGAGCTGCTGCGCCGCAAGTGGTATGTGGAAGTGGATATGTCCAAATATATCGCCTACATCGTGGATACGCTGTACCAGGACAAGTCCATGAGCGGGCTGCTCAACCCCGCGGATCGCATCAAGGCGCTGGTGGATCGCAACAGATAGCGCATAACAATATAAGGCAAGGGCACGAGGCTAGGCACTCAACAGATTGACAAGGAGATGGGCGCATGTCAACGTTGAAGGTCATGCAGGTTGGGATCGGCGGTTACGGAGAGGCATATCTCAAGCCGATGCTGGAGAATCTGCCCAACGACCGCTGGGAGCTGGTAGGCGTGGTGGATCCCATGGCGGATAAAAGCTCTCTGTTTTCGCAAATCGTCGAAAAAGGGGTCCCCGTCTTTTCCTCCATCGAGGAGTTCTATACAGACGCCAGCGCCGACCTTGTCATCATCGCCGCGCCGATCAGCTTCCACCGCTTTTACACGGTGTTTGCGCTGGAGCATGGCAGCAACGTGCTGTGCGAGAAACCCATTGCCGCCACGATGCGCGACGCCGAGGCGATGCGCGAAGCCGAACAACGCTTCGGGAAGTTTGTGGCCATCGGGTTCCAGTGGTCGTTCTCCGACGCCATGCTCGCGGCCAAGCAGGATTATTTGAACGGCAAGTTCGGCAAGCCTGTTCAGTTCAAGACCCATGTGCTGTGGGCGCGGGGCTGGAACTATTACGCCCGAAACAACTGGGCCGGCCGGTTCCGTGACAGGCAGGGGAACTGGGTGCTGGATTCCGTCGCCCACAACGCCACGGCCCATTACCTGCACAGCCAGTATTTCATGCAGGGCGCGGCGCTGGACCGCAGCGCGCAGCCGCTGACGCTGCAGGCGGAGTTACACCGCGCCAACGACATCGAGAATTTCGACACCTGTGCGCTTCGAGCCGTGATGGACACGGGCTGCGAAGTGCTCTACTATGCGAGCCACGCCGTGGATCGGCACGACGAGCCGGTGTTCGAATACCGCTATGAGCGGGCCACCCTACGGTACAACGGCGGCAGCGATGCCCCGCGAAACCGGCTGATCGCAAGTTATCCCGACGGTACGACTTGGGATTATGGGAGCCCCGATCCGGGAACCTACGGAAAGCTCATGGCCTGCCTGGACGCCATCGAATCCGGCAAGCCCGTTCCCTGTGGCATCGATACCGCCATGCCGCACCTGTTCACGATCAACTACCTGGCCGATTACGTTCCGATCCATGTATTCCCGAAGGAAACGGTGATGCTGGACAGCGCCAACCAGCGGACCTATGTGCCCGGGCTGGCGGAAGCGCTCCTGCAATGTTATGCCTCGGGCAAGCTCCCTTCGGAAAGCGGGTTCCCGTGGGCCGCTCCCGCGCCTGTGATGCAGACAGCCGGGTACAAGGGCTTCCCGGTGTCACACGGGCGGTGAGCGTAAGGGGCAGTCAAATTTCATAGAATAAAGAACGGTTGCGCCATGGGTTCCAGGCGCAACCGTTTTCTTGAGGCGAACTCTGACTACTAGATATAGAACGCCAGCAGTCCTTCATTGAGCACCCGGCAACGCTCGATAGCCTCCCGGGCGTCGGTCTTTGCTTGGTGCAGCTGCAGATTGTACTCGAACTCATAGAATCCCGAAAGATCCACCTTGAAGTTGGTCTCCCAGAAGTTGTTCATCAGCCACGAATACACAACCGAGCGGTTGAGCGCCACGTCCTGCCCGTCGCACAGCCGGATGGGGTGGTGCTGCAGGCCCCCCATCATGATCAGCGGCGTATCCTTGATGGCCACGCTGAGGGCGCCCTGCGGCGCAACCAGCGCCATACCGCTCTGCAGCAGATAGAAATCCTGATTGGTGCCGGGTATCTGATCAATGCCGGGGCGCAGCACACAGCCGGTCTTCTCCACAAACAGCTCCTCCTGCGCGCCCATTGTGAAGGGCAGCGGCACATAGAGGTTTTCCGGCTCCCAATAGCTCTCCTTGTGCAGCTGCACCATGGCATTGATCCTGGGGATGTCGCGGTACACCTTGAGCTGCACGGCATACCGTTTGGTGCCCTCCAGCCCGTATCGCAGCTCCACCTTGGCATACACCTGCCCCACAGACAGCACGCGGATATCGCTGAGCACGGCGCAATGCTGGCGTGTGGCCGCGGAGCTGCGGTTTCGGCCCATAGCGCGGCGCACCTCGGTGGGGCCAGCGCCCATGCCGGTGCGCTGATATATGCCGCAGAAGGGCGCGGCCTGGGCATCCGGGCGCACCAGTTCGGCACCCGTGCGCTTGTCCACGATGGAGGCCACCCCGGTCTTCCCATCAAAGCCCACGCGCAGCAGGTCTGTCTCAATGCCGTGGGGCGTGGCGGTGATCTGCCCCGGCACGAAGGGCAGCGCCAGATCGGCCACTCCCTCGGAACCCGCCGCGGCGGCGCTTGTGCTGGTGGCAGCCGCTACGGCCCGCCTGCGCCGGATGCGCAGCACCCGTTCTTCGTGGGGAGCCAGGTCTATCAACACCTCAATCTCTCGGGCACGGCTGATTTGCGTCCCCTGGGACGGCAGCACGGCGCCGGTCTGCTCATCCACAACCTCGGCGAAGTCCTCCCATCTGCCACCGGTGAAGAAATCGCCTTCCAGCGCCTCCCAATGCTCCATATACAGGCGCACGGTGTCGCGCACGGTGCAGTCATGGGGGTTGACCGTGCGGTACAGCTTTTCCCGGTCGGGCAGTATCGTGGTCTCGCCCTTGGCGGCCAGTATGCGGTCCAGGTTGCGCGACGCGGCAACATTGGCCTCCACCGCATAGCCGGTCTTGCGCAGGTCCAGGTCGTTTACCAGCGTGACCCATGGTTCCGACACCGAGGAGGAATACCCCCATGTGTGCTCGGCATACAGCATGACGTTGTCCTGCGCCCGCTCCACCAGCTCCCGCGAGCCCAGCGCTCCTTCCGGGTCCAGCTTGCGGGCCAGGCTCAGCTTGCGCTGGGCATCGCGGCATTGCTTCACTGCGGCGGGCGTGGAGCCCACGCCGTCCGCCCACCAGTCGTTGAAGTCTCCGCGATACACCGGCAGCTGCGGCTTCACGGCGCGCAGCGCCGAGAAGAAGTCGTCCAGCGTGCTCATGCGCAGCGTCACGTCTTCGCCGTGGGTCTGGTTCCACCGGGCGATGAACTCCATGATGCGGCCGTTGGGGCACCCATTGTCGGTGATCACGCCGCTGACCATGATCGGGAGGATGTCGTAGGGATATCCCTCTCGTTCCAGGTTTTCCAGATAGCGCAGGATGCGCTTCTCCGACACGCCGAAGGGGTCGGTATAGACCTGCTCTCTGAGCTCATCGCGGATCGTGTAGCTGGTGCCGCCGTTGGGGGCGATCACGAATTCGTTTCCCAAATGGTAGACATCGCCCACCCAGGTCAGCAGGCGGCTGCCGTCGGGCGCCTGCCACCAAAAGGCGTTGTTCTTGGCGTAGGTTGGGTACATGCCGTGATGGGTGTGAATGCAGGAGATCAGGTTTTCCACACCGGCTTCGGTCAGCGCCTGGGCATAGCCCCAGGCATAGCCGTTGACATCGGCGGTCATAGCGCTCCTGGCTTCTCCCACACCTTGCAACGCTTCCATCCCCCGGCGCAGCTTGGCGCGCAGCACGTCCATGTCCACAAGCTCTGTCATGTTCAGATAATTGCCGGACAGGCCGATCTCGCCGGTCGCCACGTATTTACCGAAATCGTCCAGATACCGCTGCGGCGCCTGCTCGAAAAAGCGCTCCACCTGCCACAGGTTCTCACAGGTCCACTTGAAGCCCAGCCACTGGGGCTTCTCGCCAGAATGTATGCGATTGAGGATGTCTATGGCCTGCTTGATGAAATCCACATGGTAGCGCTCCAGCTTTTCCTGGCGCTCGGTATAGCCGATGTCCGTGTGGGAATGGTGGATGATATGCATGGTCCAGCGTCGGTTCATGGGGTATTCTCCTCATATAAAGATACACCCCGAGCATAGAGCCGGTCGGTTCGCCGGTCAACGCTCGGGGCTGTGAACTTTTGCAATTTATTGCCGTCTTTTACATGTAAAAAATTCAGTCATGCTATTGATCGCTCCAACAGCATCAGAAACGCCGCCATGGCCCCGGTCTTGCCGCGCTCCGCCCGATGGGAGAAGAATGTGTCCGTATCGCAGGCGGTGCACAGGCCGGCCACGCAGATGTTTTCCGGTGGCACGCCCATCTCCTGCAGCTGCCGCCGGTTGCATTCCCACAGGTCCACCCGGTCGCCGCTCACAAGGCCCCAGCCAGGGAAGCTCTCTTCGAACACCGCCGATACATCCGGACCCACCTGGAAGCAACACGGGCCGATGGATGGGCCGATGGCCGCCAGGCAATTCTCGGGACGGGTGCCGTATACCTCAGCCATGCGCCGCAGGCCCTCCTGGGCGATGCGCGCGGCGGTACCCCGCCAGCCGGCGTGCAGCAGCGCGATGGCCGGGCGAGCCCGATCCACCAGATAGATGCTGACGCAGTCGGCGCTGTGCTTGACCAGCGCCACGCCCAGTTGGTCGGTCATCAGGCCGTCGGCCTCGGGGCTGTTGTCGTCATCAAAGACACCCCGCCCCACATGCGCCTGGCGTACCTCGAGCACATGGGCGCCGTGCACCTGGCGGCTGACGGCAAGTCCCTTGAGGGGAAAGCCCGCCGCGGCGCCCACGCGCCGATAGTTCTCGCGGACATTTTCCGGCGTGTCCTTGCGGCTGAAGCTTAAGTTCATCGTGGCCGTCTCGCCGGTGCTCACGCCGCCCAGCCGCGTGGCAAAGGCCGCCCGCACCGGCGCGGCCTGTTCCAAAAAAGGAACGGCGTAATATGTCACGCCGTTCCGCACCGTTCTTTCAAATCCCTGGGTCATGGTCCTCCGTTATTCGCTGAGCAGCTTGTTGAGCTCGTCGCGGAACGTATTGATGTCCTTGAACTGGCGGTAGACCGACGCGAAGCGCACATAGGCCACCTGGTCGAGATCCTTGAGTCCTTCCATGACCATCTCGCCCAGCGCCTCGGTGGAGACTTCCTGCTCCAGAGAGTTGTAGACGCGCTTTTCGATGGAGCTGACCAGAGCCTCGATCTCCTTGATGGCCACGGGGCGCTTCTCGCACGCCTTTATGATGCCCAGCTTGACCTTATCGATGTCGAAGGGCTCCCGGCGGCCATCCTTTTTGACCACGAGGATCACGGGGTTCTCGATTTTTTCGTAGGTGGTGAAGCGCTTGCCGCAAC
Source organism: Bacillota bacterium (assembly GCA_023410875.1). Lineage (GTDB taxonomy): Bacteria > Bacillota > Clostridia > Christensenellales > UMGS416 > JAEYRA01. The sequence continues at coordinate 107,567 of JAEYPH010000021.1, forward strand.
CCACACACTCTCTCCTGCGCCGGATAGCCCAGCCGTCCTCCGTGGGGCGGGAGTCCACCACCTTGCTGTCCGTATGGTTGCAATACATGCAGCGCATTGCCGTGACCTCCTGGGTGCATTTGAAGTCTTTTGTGCATTATAACATAATCTGTTAAGTTATGTCTATTTGCGTTATTTGCCGGCTCTACTCCAATTACCGTTGCGAGTTATAGTTTCAACGGGTTAGGGCAACCCAAGGTTAGTTTCGATGCGATCAGGTATATCATGCAAATGAATCCATCAATGGTTTTGTACCCTCTGGCCTTCCGCTTGGCCGCTTGAATCATGCTGTTGATTCCCTCACATATGGCATTGGTCAACTTGGTAACGAACACATTGAGTATTTCTTTCCTATACTGCCTCAAGGTCGCCGCGACTCGTTTCATCGGTTCAATTCTGCTTCTTCTCATCCAGCTTATCAGTCCGTTGAGTGTCCTGGCCGCTGTTTCCAAGTTGGGACTTGCATACACCTTGTCCAGCAGCGCTACCATCCGAAAAGCTTTCCCGATTTGAGGATATTGTTTTGATAAAATCCCAGCTTTCTCAATCTGTTCTGCGTTCATCTTTGCCTGCGGTATCATTAGCAGCTTCTTGCTGTTATTCAGTTCCTTGCTCTTATGCTCGCGCTGCTCCGCCCTGCGGACTTCGTCCATGCCTTCCAGCATCAGCTTCTTTACATGAAACTTGTCAATCGTCAGTCTGGCCTTGGGAAACGCCTCCGAGACTGCACTCATGTATGCCCTCGACATGTCACTACTCACTTGGGTAATGTTGTTGCAGTCCCCACCTTTTTCTTCCAGCTTATACGAGAACTTGATCACTGTCCCGCTGTCACGGCCCTCCTCTACATCGATGACGCGCCTCTGTGCCGCATCGATGATTACCGTTACGTAACTCTGCCTTCTTTTGAACGAGGTTTCATCAATCCCTAGCGCCGTTACTTTCCCCAGATCATCCTTGCTTACCGCTTTATCTACCCAATACTTCATGATCGATACCAGTGATTTCTCATTGCACCTCAGTATCTTGCTTGCTTTCAATATCGGCATATCCGCTAGGATTATCGCTGCATATCCTTCGAACAGCAGCGTAAACCGGCTGTGTTTCCTTGCCCATGGCGCCTCCACCACTGGCGTCCCATGCTTGTCGCATCTGATCCTTGGCCGCTGGCAATGCACATATGCCGGGTAGAATAGGCAATCCCCATGTCTCCATACCCGTTCCTTTTCTTCATATCCATGCCGATAGCAAGCCCCCCCGCATTCCGGACATGGCAACTGCACTCCTTCCCGTATCCCTACGTAGATGTGTACTTCTCTTTCCGCTTCGAGATATTCCGCTCCCTTTATATACCATGGCTCTTCTATCCCTATTGACTGCTCAAACATTGCTGTGAACCGGTTTATGTTTTTCTCCATCCCCATCACCGCTTCCTAATATACCATTTCTCTACGGTTTTGGGAGTAGAGCCACCCAGCAACCAAATCGTCAGCATGGCGGAAGGAAAGGCTTGCTCACGATATATCATAAAGAGGACGATGGAAACCATGGAAAGGAAACTGTAAACAGTATAGATGATTGCTTGGCTCTTCCTGGTCATTCGCGCTCTACCTCTCTTGCCCGATGTACGGGGATGCAGACCGGTGTTTCCGATTTTAATTAAGCAGCGCTGAACAGAGCGTCATTGCATGTGCTTTACAAATATATAATGTGATTGAAATTTTATCAATAAAAACGTAGATGCTTATTAACTGCAGCCTCTACAGCAACCGCCCCAGCACGCCGGACAGCACCACCGCCGCCAGGAAGCTGACCATGGCCGCGGCGATCGTGTGCCGCCCCTTCTTGATGCCCACGGAGCCGAAGTAGATGGCCACCGTGTAAAACAGCGTCTCCGTGGACCCCATGATGACCGAGGCGACCCGGGACGCCTCGCTGTCCGGGCCGTAGGTCTTGTAGGTTTCCTCCAGCATGCCCAGCGCCGCCATGCCCGAGAAGGGCCGCACGATGACCAGCGGGGCCACCTCGGCGGGCAGGCCGAAAAAGGCCAGCGGCTTGGCCAGCAGCGCGCACAGCAGCTCCAGCGCGCCGGAGGCTTTGAGCATCGCCACGGCCACCATGACCGCCGCGATGGCCGGCAGCACGCTTACCGCCGTGTGCCAGCCCTTGGCCGCGCCGCGCAGGAAGCTGTCATACACGCCGGTGCGCTGCACAAGGCCGTAGCCCACCACAGCGGCCATGATCAGAGGAATCAGCCAATCGGTGCTCAAATGCGCCATCGCTCCTTGGCCGGGCGTTGTGCCCGGTCAATAAGCTATATGGCAAATCCATGTGAATATATGTCTGTGGGCTCCGGCGGTTTACGCTCTGACAGCTTCCCGAATCTGGGACAGCCGCTCATCGGCCTGGTTGCGCAGCAGGGGGCTGCCCTCGCGGTTCATCTTGGCCTTGAAAAAGAAGTCTCTGGCGCTCTTCAGATTGTTCTGCTTGAGATAGAGTTCGCCCAGCATCAGGCAAAGCTGCTGATCCTGACCGGCGTCGTTTTCCTCATTGGAGTAGAGGTACAGATAGGCATCCAGCGCGCGGGCCGCCGCCTCCTGCTCCATGTGTGCATCCTGGCAGTCCTGGTAGACGCGGCTGAGCTTCAGCGCCAGCTTGGCTGTAGCCAGCCGGTGCCGGGTGAAGCACAGCGGCGCGCACAGCAGGGCCAGGTAATAGCCCACGAATACCGCCTCGGTGCCTTTGGGGCCGGCAAACAGCGGCTTGACCTTGGGGCCCAGCGCCTGCACCGCCCGCAGATCGGCCCTGAAGTTCTCCGGCGAGGAGAACTGATCGTTCAGGGCGCTGTACAGGCAATTGGGGCAGGTCACGACGTCATAATACAGCGGCTCGATGCCCTGATAGCGCTGGCGCATGTCCGGGTCGGTGCTCAGCATGACAAGCCGGGAGGAGCGCACTTGCTGCGAAGTGAATTTATGCTTGCAATAGGGGCAGGCGTAGTGCTTGTCCATGAGATAGGCGGGGTCCTGCCGGTCCATGGGCAGCGCATAGCTGCCGTGCCCTTCGGGGAACAGATCGCCGGGGATCGCCACGGGGTCCGGCGCGGCGGGCGCGGCCGTGGGTGCGGCTGCCGGGGCTGCCTGCTGCAGCGCTTCCGCCGGGGCGGGCGCGGCAGCCTGCGGGGCGGGCTGGGTTGGCGTCCAGGGGTGGCCGGACAATTGCTCATAGGCGGATTGGAGTTCGTCCATCTTGGCGCACAGGGCCTTCATCACTTCCAGGCCCATCTCCGGCTCTTCGCTGAGGAAGGCGTGGGCGCTCAGGCGGTTGACGGGCAAGGCGATGACGTCGCTCAAGGCCACGGCGGTATAGGGCGGGCTCTTCTCCAGCAGGAAGGCGGCTTCGCCGAAGAACTCGCCGGGGCCTAGGGTGGATAGATGTTCTTCGTTGTGGTGGCGGTGGTTGGCGAACACGCCGACCTCGCCTTTGAGCACGATATACAGGTCCGTGCACAGGCCCTCTCGGGCCAGGATGGTGCCACGGGGGTATTTTTTGACGCGGGAGAAGTTTTTCAGGGCGGTTAGTTTGATCACAAGCGCCTCACGGGGGGATGGGAAGTTTTGGGTGGGTGTGCACTTATCGTAGCAGGTTTGGCGGGGAAGTCAAGATTGGGGTCATAGTATTGCTCGATGGCGTCTCAAGAGGTTACTCTATCGGGTACTGAGCTATTTCTGGAAGGTACCCGTTCATTTGTACTCTGGGGTTATACGATGTAATAGCAGAGCTCTCAGGTCATAAAGTAGTTAAGTCATGATCCTAACACATCAGCAATATATAACCCATTTGCAGCAGCCTGCGCCAAAGATCTAGTGATACCGGCCCCATCACCACATGCATATATCTGAGAGCACCCTTGGAGTACGAAATTATTCATTTCAGGTCGTGCAGAATAATACTTGCATTCTACACCATAAAGCAATGTATCATAGTTTGCTGTTCCGGGTGCAATTTTATCCAACTGTGCAATTGTTTCAATAATATTGTCAAGCTGCCTTTTGGGAATGCATAGACTCAAGTCTCCAGGTACTGCCTGTAACGTTGGACATACGGTAGACTCTTGCAGGCGCTTATTAGTAGTCCGCCGACCATTTATTAGGTCTCCATATCTTTGCACAATAACACTTCCATTACTGATGAAATTTGCAATACCCGCAATATGCTTTAAATAATCAATAGGCTTGTTGAACGGCTCACTAAATTCAATTGTAGACAATAAAGCGAAATTAGAATTTACAGACTTTAAAGAACTATCTGCATATGCATGACCATTAACTGTTATTACACCATTAGTATTCTCTGTTACTACTTGTCCTCCCTCATTAAAGCAAAACATCCTAGTGTTATCGCCGTATTGTTTGCTACGGTACGATATTTTTGGGTCATACACCTTACTGGATATATCTTGCCAAATAATTGATGGTAGCTCAACACGAACACCAACATCAACACCATTATTAGTTAGCGGTATCTCATTGTTTTGACACCAATCAATAAAGAAACTGCTACCACTTCTGCCAACTGCAAAAATAATATTATCCGCTTTTATCTCTTCATAATCTTTTATTTCAATAATGTGTTCAACTTTTTTCACATTTGTAACTTCGCACTCAGTTAATATATCGCATTTTTCAGATAAATAAGCAACTAATTGGGTCATAATACTGAAATTGTTTTCCGTCCCTAAATGCTTAACTTCACCTTGTTTAATATATAATCCATTTTGCAAACACAACTTCTTCAAATCCATATTTGGCATATATCTATAGTCAGTAGCACCAAAATCCATTAATATCCGATCTGCCATCTCCATATAATGCAAAGCTCTAGAAGGAGATATGAATTTTGAAAGCCAGCCTCCATATTCAGTTGTTATAATGTATTTGCCGTCCGAAAAAGCTCCTGCTCCAGCTATTCCATTCATAACTGAACATGTTCTACAGCTAACACATGCATTCGAATTCGATTTTCCAGATATGCTTGGACAATTTCTCTTATCTAATGATTTTCCTTTCTCAATTATAGCAATTGTATAAGACTTATTTCTTTTTATCAAATTATAGGCGACCATAAGGCCGCTTATTCCTCCGCCAATTATACAAACATCATAGGTTTTCATACCCCAACCCTTTGCGCTAATTCCTTAAGGAATTTTCTTAAGCTTTCTGTTGGATTAACTTCAGTTCCAATCACCGGCGTAATGCTTCTGCTCAATAAGACTCTTTCCTGTACTGGATTTGGAGCCGTCATAAATATATACGATATAGGTCGCAGTCTTTTGTTTTCCCACATTCTATTGAGTTTATATATCATATATCTCATGTTAATATCAGACAGACTATAACCAATAAATAAAAGCGACTTACCCAAAATATCTGACCTAAGCTTTATATCAAGTGGCGATTCAAAATCCATTCTATCAAAATAGCTGCTTTCTGTTAAAACAATACTCTCATCATCATCGAAATCACCATGAAATTTAATTATCTGCGCCTTATTATTATCGCATTCGCAAATATCCTCTACTTTAGAAACTTTTGTAAAAGCTTTACCAAAGGCATGATATGACTTTTCTAAGCACCTATCAAAATTTGTGGTGTAAATAATAGGGAAATTTAATCTAGCAATAATCTGATAGATTTCAGATGCCCTAATTTCCGTTTCATCGACATTCCAATTTACATCCATCCAACTTCTTAATGATCCAATAGTTCCCTTCTCTAATATATAGTATTCGGCTAAAGTTAATGGATCTCCATATAAAGAAAAGATATCCCTATCTATTGCCAATCTACTAGCTATCTCATCCATTAACTGGCTCCAAGTTGGCAACTTAAGAGTTGCTGAAACACCAGCACCTACAAAGAGAATTACTTTACCTTCTCTAATTTTTCTTGCTAAATCATCCATTTATTTAGCCTCCAAATGTTCTCTCAATTTCTCTAGAGCTATTTTTCTCATCGATATATCGTTCTTTACTTTGCCTAATTCGGCAAACGTTTTGTCATATCCATTTGGAATAAAGACGCAATCCCATTGGAACGATCTATCTCCTTGCGGTTCATTACTTATATTTCCATCAATGCTACCCTCGAATAAAAATATCTCTCTTCCATTACAAAAACCAAGAACAGTTTTTGCTGTTACTTTTGTATTTTTTCTGTTTCCAAAATAATCACAAAATTTATCTGCTTTTAATGAATCCCAAACAATCTGCGTTAATCCTCCGGGAAGATTGCCAAAATCCTCAAGGTATAGCCCGGTATGTTCGACAAAGACAGATCTTTTGATACTAGAAAAAGCCTTTAGAACTTTATCTCTAACAATCTCTTCTGCATTTTCACTTTGTATCTCATTAATTTTAAGACTTAACCGCTTAACCTGAATAGTACTAGTTGCCAAAATATCCTCAGCTTCTTGCATTTTAAAAGGATTGTTAGTAACGAAATATATTTGCAATTCTTTCGCCTCCATTAGTAGCAAGAATAAAAGACATTAGTTAAAGTACATCTGAACCATCACTCATCGTATATGCAAACAATATTCATGATAAACCATTCTATTATATTTATTGGCATTATAATTCTATTTATATGCGCATTTCAATAGGAACATGCAGAAAAAGGAAAAAAAAGAACGCTTTTCCCACAGCAATCCGCCAAGAGACTAGCGTCCATATATCAAATCTCCATGTAATTCTGTGTAGGCCTATTATCTTCCCATCTCCTCGTTCGCTCTACCCCTTCCCCCAAACCACCTTATCCACAATCTTCACATAACTCTGAATGATCTTCACGACCTTCACCGACACATTCAAATCCGCATAATCCGTCGCCAGCACCACCGGCTCCTTTGCCTCGTACATGGCCCTGGACAACTCCACCGCCTGCAAAATATCCCTCTCAGTCACGCCGCCCACGATCACCGTGCCCTTGTCCAGCACCTCCGGCCGCTCGGTGCTGGTGCGGATCAGCACCGCCGGGAAGCCCAGTATCGCCGATTCCTCGCTCAAGGTTCCGCTGTCACTTAAAACACAAAATGCATTGCGCTGCAGCTTGTTGTAGGGGAAGAACCCGAAGGGCTTCAACTGCCGCACCAGCGGGTGGAAGCGGAACCCCCGCTCCTCTATGCGCTTCCAGCTGCGCGGATGGGTGGAGTAGATCACCGGCAGGCCGTAGGTCTCGGCGGCGGCGTTGATCGCGTTCATCAGGGACTGGAAGGTGTGCTCGTTGTCGATGTTCTCCTCCCGGTGGGCGCTGACCAGCAGGTACTTGCCCGCCTCCAGGCCCAGCTCCTGCAGCACATCGCTGGCCTCAATGCTTGCCATGTGCTTGTGCAGCACCTCGGGCATCGGCGAGCCGGTCACGTAGATGTGCTCCTTGCGCACGCCCTCGCTTAAGAGATACCGCCGGCTGTGCTCAGTGTAGGGCAGGTTGATGTCGCTGATGTGATCCACGATCTTGCGGTTGATCTCCTCGGGCACGTTCTGATCAAAGCAGCGGTTGCCGGCCTCCATGTGGAAGATCGGGATTTTGAGCCGCTTGGCCGAGATGGCCGCCAGCGCGCTGTTGGTGTCACCCAAGATCAGCAGGGCGTCGGGGCGCACCTGCGTCAGGATGTCCCAGCTCTTGGTCAGTATGTTGCCCATGGTCTCCCCTAGGGTCTTGCCGACGACGCCCAAGTAATGGTCCGGCGAGCGCAGGTCCAATTCCTCGAAGAACACCTGGTTCAATGTGTAGTCCCAGTTCTGGCCGGTGTGCACCAGGATGTGGTCAAAATAGCGGTCGCAGGCCTTGATCACTTCGCTTAAGCGTATGATCTCCGGCCGCGTGCCCACGACGGTCATCACTTTGAGCCTGTCCACGTCAAACCTCCTGGTAGTAGGTGTCGGGGTTGTCGGGATCGAACATCATGTCGGTCCAGAACAAGGTGATCACGTCGGTATCACCGACGTTCACAATGCTGTGGGTGTAGCCCGTCGGGATGTCCACGATGCGCAGGTCTTCGCCGCTCACCGGGTATTCCAGCACCTGGCCGCCGCCGATCTGGCGGAAGCGGATCACGGCCTGCCCCTCTATGACGATGAACTTCTCGACCTTGGTGTGGTGCCAGTGGTTGCCCCGGGTGATGCCGGGCTTGGTGCGGGAGACGAAGATCTGCCCGAAGGCCGGGCTCTTTATGAGCTCCGCCAGCCAGCCGCGGTCGTCGCGCTTCATGTCCGTGGCATAGGCAAAGCCATCCTCCGGCAAATGGGATACGTAAGTCGCGTACAGCGCGCGGGTCAGCTCGCAAGAGAAGTCCGGCAGCACCAAGGTGTCGCGGCTGGCGCGGAAGGAATGCAGCACATCGGCCAGCATGCCCAGTGCAATGCGGTGGGTCTTGCTGACGTGGCAGTAGCCGTCGTCTCCGAGGTTGGGTTGGCCGTCCAGCGCCCGCAGCAGCTCGGCCACCAGGTCGTCGATGTACACCAGCTCCAACTCCCGGGCGGGGTCGCTGATCTCGATGGGCAGGTCCCGGGCGATGTTGTGGCAGAAGGTCGCGACCGCCGAGTTGTAGTTGGGGCGGCACCACTTGCCGAAGAGGTTGGGCAGCCGGTAGACCAGCGCCCGGCCGCCGGTGCGCTCCGCCCACGCGAACACCGCCTGCTCGGCCTCGCGCTTGCTGGCGCCATAGGGGTTGTCCAGCGCCGCCTGTATCGAGGACGTCAGCACGAAGGGCACCGCGCGGCCCGCCTGCGCTAGCGCGTCCAGCACCCGCTGGGTCAGGTCCGCGTTGCCGGCGCGGAATTCACCGGGGTCACGGGGGCGGTTGACGCCGGCCAGGTGGAACACGAAGTCGGCCCGGGCCAGGCCCTGGCGCAGCGCATCCTCGCCGTCGCCCACGTCGAAGGGCAGCACCTCATGCTCCGGGCGCTGGGCCAGCGCCGCCAATAGGTTGCGCCCCACAAAGCCCGCCGCGCCGGTTATGACGACCACGCTCATCGGCCGGCCTCCCGCAGCTGCTCCTGCACATAGCCCAAGGACAGCAGCAGTTCCTTGATCTGCGGCACGTCCAGCCGCTGGGTGTTGTGGCTCGTGTATTCCCACCCGTAGTCGATCTGCACGTCGCCTTCCACGACGAACTTGTCATAGTTCAGCGTGCGGTTGTCCGCCGGTATGCGGTAATAGCCGCCCAGGTCCTCGGCCTTCACCATCTCCTCGCGGGTCAGCAGCGTTTCGTAGAGCTTCTCTCCGTGGCGGGTGCCGATGGTCTTGATCGGGTGGTCCGGCACGCCGAAGAGCTCAGCCACGGCCCGGGCCAGGTCACCGATCGTGGATGCCGGGGATTTCTGCACGAAGATGTCGCCGGGGGCCGCGTGGGCAAAGGCATACAGCACCAGGTCCACCGCGTCGTCCAGCGACATCAGGTAGCGCGTCATGGCCGGGTCGGTCACCGTCATGGGCTGGCCGGCCTTCAGTTGCTGTATGAACAGCGGGATCACCGACCCGCGGGACGCCATGACGTTGCCATAGCGGGTGCCGCAGATCACGGTGGCGTCGGCGCTCACGGTGCGGGAGCGGGCCACCATGGCCTTCTCCATCATCGCCTTGCTGATGCCCATGGCGTTGATCGGGTACACGGCCTTGTCGGTGGAAAGGCAGATGACCTTCTTCACGCCGAAGGCGATGGCCGCCTGCAGCACGTTGTCGGTGCCCATCACGTTGGTCTTGACCGCCTCCATGGGGAAGAACTCGCAGGAGGGCACCTGCTTCAATGCCGCTGCGTGAAAGATGTAATCCACGCCGTGCATGGCCGCGGCGATGCTGTTGTAATCGCGCACGTCGCCGATGTAGAAGCTCAGCTTGTCGTTGCGCAGCTCCCGGCGCAGGTCCTCCTGCTTCTTCTCATCCCGGGAGAAGATGCGGATCTCCGACACGTCGGTCTGTAAAAAACGGCTCAGCACCGCGCCGCCGAAGCTGCCGGTGCCTCCGGTGATCAAGAGCGTCTTTCCTTGAAACATGGGGGCCTCCAGTCTATGCCGCCATTCGGCTTCCTTCGTATCAAACACATGGATTTTACCACAGAACGACGCAATGCAAAACAAGTTGCCTCTTGTGATATAATACGAAGGTATGTTTGATCGGCTGGAAAAAAAGAATAGCATGCCGGCGGCGCTGTTCTTCCGCTTTGACGGGGGCGAAGCCTGCTTTGCCATGGCCGCCACCCTGGCGCGGGCCGGCATGGCCATCGTGTCGCTGTGCGCCGACGAGGCGGCAGCGCAGCGAGCCAAAGATGCGGGCTACGAAGCCGTGCTCTCCTCCACCCCCCACCACAGCCGCGATGCGCTGCTGGCGTTGCTGGATGGGGCGGGCGCAGCCTGGCCGGGAATCGTGACCGTGGACATGGAGGGCGGTTATTCCGCCGAGGATGTGCTGGCCGTGGCGCGCAAACTGCTGGAGCAGCCGGACCGGCTGGTGGTGGCCGAGCGGCAGACCGGCGGCCAGCGGGGCATGCTGTTCCGCCGGGAGCGGGCCATCGGCGGCTTTTTGTTCCGCACGATGCACGGGCGGCGGCTGCCGGACCCGTGGAGCCGGCTGCGGGGCATCCCCCGCGCCTCCGTGCGGGAGCTGCTGGACCACGCCGGCCGGCGCGGCCTGTGGCTGCACATGCTGCTGGGCCTACAGCGCAACGGCCTGCAGACCGCCGGCGTGGCGGTGGCCGCGCCCTACCGCCGGGAGGCCGGAGCCAACACGATGAGCCGCGTGAAGGACCTGCTGGCCATCGCGCTGATGCCCATGCTCTATGTGTCTGTATCCTTATCGGTGCTGTTGATCGACAATCTGCTGTTCGTGTTGTTCTTCTACCACATTCTGCACGGCAACCGGCCGGTTCCCATTGCCATCGGGCGCTTCACCGGCGCCTTCGTGGGCTATTGCCTCAACCGCTCGGTCGTGTTCCGCCACAGCGGCATGGGGTGGCGCCGGGAGGTGCTCACCGCCGGCAAATACATCGCGCTGGCAGCCTTCAACTATGGCGCGGCACTGAGCCTGAACTATCTGTTCGCCCATCTATCCGTGGGCATCTTCTGGTCCAAGCAGCTGGCAGATCTGGTGCTCTACATCTTCACATTCGTGTTCAACCGGGAGGTCGTGTTCCGCAAGAAGCGCCGCCCGGAGCCGGGCAACCCGGCATAATCCAAAATCCTTCGTGCTCTTTCAAAAAGGGGTATCAGTCTTTTCAAATTTGGTGCCGAAGGTTTCAAAAGGGCGACCGGAAAGCCCTTTGGCCCTGGCGCAGGATGCGCCGTAGCCCAGCACCACCGGAAGCGGCTACGCCGCTTCAGCCGGCTGGATGCCAGCGAGGTAGTCAGGAAATCTGCTTGCAGATTTCCGGTCGCCCGCAGGCGAGACACGGTGAGCAGGTCGTGCCCTGCGGGGCGCGAAATTTCTACCCGTTATTTCAGAGCTTCCTGTAAGACAACCATATTGGCTTCCATAGCCCTCAGATAGGCGTCGGCGTCCATGTCGCCGGTCACCGCCGGGTCCAGCTGGTACACGCGGCTGCCGGTCTCCCGGGCGATGGTCTCCGCAGCCTTGGCGGGGTATTGCGGCTCGGTGAACAGCGCCTGTATGTTCAGCTCCCGCACGAGCTCGACGGTGTCGCTGAGCTCCTTGGCGCTGGGCTCGGTGCCCGGCTCATGCTCCACAACGCCGGCGATGTTCAAGTCGAACTCCCTAGCGAAATACGGGAACGCTTCGTGGAACGTCACGATGTCGCGGCGGGGCAGGCCGTCCAGCGCGGCATGCATGCGCTCCTTGAGGGCCTGCAGCTTGGCGATGTACCCGTCGGCGTTGGCGCGGTAGGCGTCGGCGTGGGCCGGGTCATGCTGGGCCAGCCCCTCGGCGATGGTGCGCACCTGGGCCATGGCGTCGGTGATGCTGACCCACACATGGGCGTTTGGGCCTTCCTCCCCTTCCATGAGTGAGATGCCCTTACTGGCTTCGACGATGGGCATCTGCGGCTTCTGCTCGATGACCTTGTCCAGAAAGCTCTCCATGCCGGCGCCATTGATGATCAGGATGTCGGCGGTGTCCAAGTTTTTGCGGTCGGCGGTCGTCAGCGCGTAATCGTGCAGGCAGCCGGCGGTGGGCTGCGTCATGGGAACCACCGCCACGCCGGGCACGTTGCCCGCCACGTTGAGCGCCATGATGTACATGGGGTAGAAGGACGTCACAACGGTGACGCCGGCTTCCTGGGCGGTGGCCTGAGGCGCGGTGGCAGCGCCGGCGGGGGCGGGCTGCGCCCGGCAACCGGCCAGCAGCGCCGCCAGCAGCAGCGCCGTTACAAATCGAACCATGTAAGACATAAGATTCATCCTTTCATTTTGCAAATGATTTGCATTTGCAGGCAATGCTTATTATAACCAATTATCGCAAAATGTAAAGGACCAACGCGACAAAAAGGGCTGTCGCGTTGGGCACCTCTGCTGTCATATTTGCTTTAAAGACGGGTCCCGAAGGTTTCCAAAGGGCGATCGGAAAGCCCTTTGGCCCATGCGCCTGGATGGCGCACAGCCCGGCACCACCCAAAAGCGGCTTCGCCGCTTTAGCCGGCTGGATGCCGGCTGGGTGGTGCGCAGGTCGCGCCTTGCAGGGCGCGAAATCCTACCTTTGAATGAAATAAAGTACTTTATGTGCTTAGCGCGGCAGCCCAAACTGCCATGCTCTACAAGACTCGGATCACATCACACAAAATGTGCCGTCACCAATATTGCAGCCGTATTCCAGTATATAGCAACCTCATTGCTGGAATAGCTGGCCGAATCATCGACGAACATGCGGGCAGGCCTGGTATCCACAGGCAGCAGCTTCTGCAGGGCGTGGTCCTGGCGGTTGCGGTTGGGCCCGCCGCTGACCAGGCCGGGCACCGGCTCGTCCACAGCGTCGGCCTCCGCCGGGCGGTAGTGAGGGTGGCGCACCGGGTTGCTGCCAAAGCCGGTCACAAAGCACACCGAAAGCGGGTTGCGCCCCAATAGCCAGTGCAGGCTGTCCCGGGCCACCTCCACGAACTCGGGGCGGTCGAAGTGATCCGCCGCCAGCAGCAGCAGCGCCGCGCGGTTCATGAGCACCATCGTGCTGCCCCAGATATAGTCGCCGGGGGCCATGGGCACCCGGTATCCGTCGGCCGCAGCCAGGTCCGCCAGCCGCTGCGCCTCGCTGAGCAGCGCCTGGGCCAGCGGCTGGCGCAGGCCCGCCGGGCAGGCCGGCATGGCCAGCGCCTCCGCCGCCGCGAAACCGCCCACCTGTGACCAGCCCAGGCCGGTCTTGTCCACATCGGCGTGGGCCGCCAGCAGCGCGCAGGCCGCGTCGGCAAAAGCTTGCTCCCCGGTGGCGCGGAACAGCGCCGCCGTCGCCCACAGCCGCTCGTCGCGCAGGTCGGTGTCGCCATATTCGCCGGTCGTAACGCCCTTGGGGTTGCGGAAGGGCTTGTCCGCCGGGTTGCCCTGCATCCATTGCCAGGCACGCAGCGCATGGCCCAACAACGCCTGCGCCCAAGGTTCGTCATAGGGCCGGTACACACGGCTGGCCATGGCCAGGCACGCGGCGAAATCCGCCGTGGCCGCGGCGGAAACGGGGGTCACAACCCATTGGCCGTCGTCGTTCTCCGGTAGGATGAAACCGGGGAAGGTGACCGTTGTCGTCTTGTGGTGCACGCCGCCATCCTCCGCCTGCATGCGCAGCATCCACTGCAGCTCCCAGCGGGCCTCGCGCAGCACGTCGGGCATGCCGCCGCTGTCGGGGATTCCCGTGGCGCCCTGGAAGGCCTGGGGACGGCGCTCGAAGGCCAGCAGCAGCGCGGCCACCGCCGTGGCGCCGGGCACGACATATTTGCCATAATCGCCGGCGTCATGCCACCCACCGGACACGTCCACGCTCTGGCACAGGTTGCCGTAGGGTACCGCCGGCAGCGTGTGGCAGCAGGCGTGCCCCCAGGGGCCGGCGTGGGGAGCCTCCAGCGCGCAGCCGCAGCGCATGAAATACAGCCCCTTGAGCATCGCCCGCAGCAGCGGTTCATAGGGCCGGGGCTGCACGGCAAAGGGTTGGGAGAAGCCTATCTCCGGCAGCTCCAGACGATAGCGGCCCGGCGCCGTGCCGGTGAAATCCGCCCAGGCCACGCTGTCGCCGCTGGCGGCGTCGTTTTTTGCGCCGGGCGTAAGCGTGCCGGAAAGCACCGTACTGCCGTCCATGGTCTTGAGCGCATATTCGCCCTTTGCGCCCAGCACCGCGGCGCGCATGGGCGCCCCCTGGGTATATGCCACCTGATCCGTACGGACAAAATGCTGCGCCATCGTCGTCCTCCCATCCGGCGGCCGGTTACCAGTTCCACAGCCGCTTTATGCAAGAACCAGTATATCTGATTGTAATGTAAATGTAAAATCGTTTTCATACCGCTTTTTTCCCTATTCCCCAAAAACACTGTCGGATATTGCCAGATATTGCCTTTTGCGCCGCACATGTTAAAATAAACGTGTTAAAATAAATGTTATAAACATGCTGCTCCCACTCGGATCGCCAAGAGGTAGCCGATGAATAAAGCGAGCACCACAGTTCTTCGCCTGCTTTGCCTGGCTTTGTGCCTGGCCTGCCTGCTTGCGCCGGCCACAGCCCTTGCGGCGCCCAAAGCAAAGGTGCTGATCCTGCACTCCTATCACCAGGAGTGGGAATGGGACAGCGACATACAGGAGGCCATACGGGAGCAGGTAGACTTCTCCAGCGTGGAGCTTTACACCGAGTATATGGACTGCTATCGCAAGTACACCGAAAGCACTTTCAGCGACTTCTTCCACTATCTGAACACCAAGTACGCCGGCGAGCGCTTTGACGCCATTTTTGTAAGCGACAACTACGCCTATGATTTTATAACCGCCTATCACCGCGTGTTCAGCCCGGATACGCCGGTCGTGATGGTGGGCGTGAACAATTTCTACGCCCCGTCGGACTCGCTCAAAGGACATCTGACCGGCGTGGCCCAGAACAACGACATTGTCGCCATGCTGGACACCATCCGCGCGCTGCAGAAGGATGTGCACACGGTGCTCGTGTGCGGCGCCAACTCCAGCACCGCCAAAGAAATGGTCAAATACATCACCAACGCCGCTGAGAAGAACCACCCGGACCTGCGGGTCGTGGGCATGATACAGAACAGCGTGGAGGCACAGCTGGCGGCGCTGGATGCATATGACCCCAAAACGTCGGCGATCATCTGCGAGGGCGCCAACAAGGACGCCGACGGAAACATACTGGGCCTGAGCGAATACGCATCCCAGCTGGCGGACAAGCCGGGGTTCCGCGTGTATGCAACGGCGAAGACCTATATCGCAGGCAACGTCATCGGCGGCAACGTCATCCGCATCCGCGAGCACACCCGCATCGCCTGGGGCATGGTGGAGCAGATTCTGCAGGGCAAACCCGTCTCGGAGCTGCCGGTCATCTCCGAGCCCGTGACCAGTAACGTGTTCAACTACCCGGCGCTGCAGCCCCACGGCATCACCGTATCCATGCTGCCCGCCGACAGCGAGATCCTCAACAGCCCGTCCAACCTGATCACCTTCGACCGCAACATCGCCATCGCCGTTGGAATGGTGCTGCTGCTGATGACGCTGCTGCTGGCAGCGCTGCTGGTCAACATTTCCCGGCGCAAGGCTGCCGAACGGGTGCTGTTGGCAAGCAGTGAATCACTGCATCGGGAGAAGGAGCATCTGCGCATCACGCTGCAGAGCATCGGTGACGGCGTTATCGCCACCGACCGCGAAGGCCGCGTGACCATGGTCAACCAAATAGCGCAGATGATGACCGGCTGGCCTGCGGAGGAGGCCCAAGGGCGCCCGCTGACCGAAGTATTCGATATTTATAACGAGCAATCCGGCCAGGTGGTGATCAATCCTGTGTCCCAGGTGCTGTCCACCGGCGAAATCGTGGATCTGGCCAACCACACGATGCTGCGCAGCCGCCAGGGCACCCTGCGCCACATCGCCGACAGCGCCGCGCCCATCATGGACACAGCCAGGCATATCCTGGGCGTGGTGCTGGTGTTCCGCGACGTCACCGAGCAGAAGCGCCGGGAAAAGGAGATCAAATATCTAAGCTATCACGACCAGCTGACCGGGCTGTATAACCGCACCTTTTTCGAGGAAGAGCTGCACCGCCTGGATTCGCCGCGACAGCTGCCCATGTCGCTGATCATGGGCGATGTCAACGGCCTGAAGCTGACCAACGACGTCTTCGGCCACACCGAGGGCGACCGGCTGCTCATCGCCATCGCCAACCTGCTGCGGGAATGCTGCCGCGCCGAGGACCTGCTGGCCCGCACCGGCGGCGACGAATTCTGCATCCTGCTGCCCCGCACCGACGCCGAGGCCGTGCAGAGGGTGTGCGCACGCATTTACGAACTCGGCGCCCAGCGTGAGCTGCAGCTGGGCGGCCGGCCGGCGCACATGAGCATTTCGCTGGGCTTCGCGACCAAGGAATCGCCCCACCAGGAAATCCACAACGTGCTCAAACAGGCCGAGGACTATATGTACAAGCGCAAGCTGCTGGAAAGCCGCAGCCTGCGCAGCTCCATTTTGTCCTCCTTCAAGAGCACGCTGTACGAAAAGAGCCACGAGACCGAAGAGCACGCCATGCGGCTGGTGGAACACACGCGGCGCATCGGCCGCGCGCTGCACCTGACCGAGGAGCAGATGGGGGACCTGGAGATGCTGGCCATGCTGCACGACATCGGCAAGATCGCCGTGGACGACAGCATCTTGGCCAAGCCCGGGGCGCTGAGCGAGGAGGAATGGGTGGAAATGCGCAAGCACACCGAGGTCGGCTATCGCATCGCGCTGGCCTCGCCGGAGCTCATGCACATCGCCGACAGCATATTGGGCCACCACGAGCGCTGGGATGGCAAGGGCTATCCCCAAGGCCTGTCCGGCGAGAGCATCCCCATTTTGGCACGCATCCTATCTGTGGCCGACAGCTACGATGCTATGACCAACGACCGCGTCTATCGCAAGGCCATCTCCCATGAGCAGGCCGTGATGGAGCTCTTGCAAGGCTCGGGCAAGCAGTTCGATCCCCAGGCGGTGGAGGGGTTCATGCAAGACGAGGATGACATTGCCGGGGGAATGGCGGGATGATTGAGGAGGTTCAGCATATGTACATCAATCCCTATCAGGACTTAAAGGGCGGAAAGTGGTATAAATCGAACTTCCACACCCATGCGGGAACAGGCGCGGGCACCTGCGGGGTTAACCCCATCGACAAGGTTGTGGAGCTGTACACCGCCAATGGATTCGATATGCTGTGCATTTCCAATCACGATTTGTTTTCCGACACTTCGGCCTACACCAGCGACGATATCTTCATGATACCCGGCGTGGAATATTCCTCCACCCCCGGCCCTGTGGCGGGATTCGATGAGCACAGGCACATGCTGACGATCGGGGTGGACAGGGCCCTGCATGCCTGCGGCTATCAGGAGGCTATCGACAGGGCGCGGGAGATGGGCGGGTTCACGATCATCTGCCACCCGAACTGGATCACCAGGGAATGGTGGAAACGGGAGAGCCTGCTGGCCCTGAAGGGGTATATGGGCCTGGAAGTCATCAATATGCTGATCTACCGCCTGCAGGGCTCGGGGCTCGCGACGGATACATGGGATTGGTTGCTCTCGCAGGGCAGGCTGGTCTACGGGTTTGGAAACGACGATTTCCATATCTATTCCGATGCCGCGCGCAGCTACAACCTGATTTACTGCACGCAGCGCAGTTACGCTTCCATGAAGGCCGCCGTGGAAAGCGGCGCTCTGTGCGCCTCCACGGGCCTGTTGCCCGAATATCTGCTGCTCGAGGGCGATACGATACGGGTCAAGGCGAAGTACCCGGTCGAAACCTATGTCGATACCTTCACCTACCGTTTCCTCACGGCAGGCGGCAAGGTGCTCTCAGTGCAGCAAGCGCAGGAGGCGCGCTACACGCTGTCCGGGGAGTCCTATGTCCGCGTGGAGGTTCAGGGCGAAAACGGCGCCATGCTGTTCTTCCAGCCGGTTTATCTGCAGGGGGCCTTGCACCAAGCATAGTCTGCGACCACGACTACCGCAAGAATATGTCAGCAAAAAGCGGAAGCATTGTTTTCGTGGAGACAATGCTTCCGTTTTCGGTTCTATGATGTTTTGTTATTGCTTTGTGAATGTAGCGCAGTCGGTCTGTTCGGCGGTACTGGCATCGCGGGGCTGCACTTCGATTTGAGCCGCCGTGCAGTGGTCACCCTGCATATAGTAGTAGCAGGTGTTTACGTGGCACTTGATTCCGGTGTTGGGTCCGGGCATCTTCTGGGCTTTCATGGCAAAAGGCCTCCGTTTTTATCGTTTTCAGGTATGACCCCTGATTCGCGATTAGTATGGAAACGGAAAAGGCCTCTTATGCACAAAAAAACTTTAGCTCCTTCTATTTCCCCGTCTTGACGCACGCCTCCCCGACCAGATCGGTCAAGTCCTGCATCAAGTCATCGTTGACCCGCACCCATCTGTCCCGCGCCAGCAGGAAGTCCTTGCCGGCGTCGTCGTCGCGCACATACACTGGGCAAGCGCCGGGATATTTCTTGAGCACGCCCTGGAAGGTGTCGCGGGCGAAGGAGCATGTACCCTTGGGCAGATGCACATAGAGCTTGGACGCGCCGCCCTGGCGGGCCAGCGGGCGGACCACGTCGGCTACAACCTTGCCGGCCTCCTCCTCGCGGAAGCTGGCCCGGCCGCTGACGGCGATGACTTGGTCCAGCTCCAGCAGCCGCCCGCAGCGCTGCATGGTCTTGGGGAACACGATGACCTCCACGGTGCCGTAAAGGTCTTCCAGCGTCAGAAAGCACATCATGTCGTTGCTCTTGGTCGCTTTGGTCATCTTGCCGGCGATGATGCCGGCGATCTCGACCTTCTGACCATCGGCCAGGGCAAAAGCGCTTTCTCCCGCATCACTCTCCTCCCCTTCCTGCACGGCAAAATGGGAGCTGTTGATGTCAAAGGCGGCCAGCTCCTCCTCATAATCCTCCAAAGGATGGCCGGTGATGTAGATGCCGGTCATCTCCTTTTCCATCTTGAGCAGCGTGCGCCGGGGAAGCTCCGACACCTGGGGCAGGTGGTGCGACAGCGTAACCGTGGCCGCGCCAGCCTCAAAGAGCGACATCTGGCCCTGCAGGTTGTTCTTGCGGGTGCGCTGCACGCCGTCCATCGTCGGTTCGTATACCGGGATCAGCTGCGCGCGGAAGGCTCCCAGCGAATCGAAGGCGCCGGACTTGATCAGGCTCTCGATCATGCGCTTGTTGACGCTGTCGGTGGAGCGGGCGGCGTAGTCGAAGAAGTCGGCGTAAGGCCCCCTGCTGCGTTCGGCGATGAGCTCGGCCACGGCGCCGGCGCCCACGTTCTTGATGGCCGTAAGGCCAAAGCGTATGTTGCCGCCTTCCACGGAAAAGCCCGTGCGGCTGCGGTTGACATCCGGCGGCAACACCTGTATGCCGCGGTGGCGGCAGTATTGCACGTAAAGAGCGATCTTGTCGCTGTTGCCCAGCACGCTGTTCATCAGCGCCGCCATGAATTCCACCGGGTAATGCACCTTGAGCCACGCCGTCCAATAGGCGACCACGGCATACGCCACGGCGTGGGGCTTGGGGAAGGCATATTCGGCAAAGTCCACCATCTGCTCGAAAACGCGCTTGGCCACGTCCTCGGGCACGCCGTTGCGGATGGCGCCGGGCACGACGAGCTTGCCGTTTTCCTCCAGGCCATAGATGAAGTACTGTCGTTCCTTCTCCATGACGCTCATCTTCTTCTTGGCCATGGCGCGGCGCACGAGATCGCTGCGGCCCCAGGAATACCCTGCCATGTCGCGCACGATCTGCATGACCTGCTCCTGGTAGACCATGCAGCCGTGGGTGATGCTCAGCACGTTCTCCAGTATCGGGTGGTCGTAGCGCACGCCGGCGGGGTTGCGCTTGCCCTCGATGAAGCGGGGGATGCTATCCATGGGGCCGGGGCGGTACAGCGATATGCCGTTGTAGATGTCCTCAAAGCAGCTGGGGTGCAGTTCCTTCAAAAAGGCGCGCATGCCGGCGCTCTCCATCTGGAAGATGCCGTCGGTGTCTCCGGAGGCGATGATCTTGTAGACCTCCGGGTCCTCGAAATCCAGCGAACCCACGTCCAGCGCGATGCCGCGGTCCTCCCGGACCATTTCCAGCGCGTCGCGGATGACCGTCAGCGTGCGCAGGCCCAGGAAGTCCATCTTGAGCAGGCCCAGCTCCTCGATGTTGCCCATGGGGAACTGGGTCGTCAGCACATCGCCGTTGCGGTTGAGCGGAATGTGGTCGGTCAGCGGCAGGCGGCTGATGACGACGCCGGCGGCGTGGGTGCTGGCGTGGCGGGGCAGGCCCTCCAGCTTGCGGCCCATGTCGATAAGCCTGCGCACCTTCTCGTCTTCCCCAGCCAGTTCCAGCAGCTCCTTATTCATGGCCAGCGCCTTCTCGATGGTCATGCCCAGCTGCCAGGGGATCATCTTGGCGATGCGGTCCACCTCGCCATAGGTCATGTTGAGCACCCGGCCCACATCCCGCAGCACGGCGCGGGCGGCCATGGTGCCAAAGGTGATGATCTGGGCCACGTGGTCGGCGCCGTATTTGCGCACAACGTAATCGATGACCTCGCCGCGGTGCACATAGCAGAAGTCGATGTCGATGTCGGGCATGCTGATGCGTTCGGGGTTCAGGAAGCGCTCGAACACCAGATTGTATTTGATCGGATCGACCTCGGTAATGTTCAGGCAGTAGGCGACCATGCTGCCGGCGGAGCTGCCGCGGCCGGGGCCCACGATGATGCCGTGATCCTTGGCGAATCGCACGAAATCCCACACGATCAAAAAGTAATCGGTGTACCCCATCTGGGCGATGACGCCGAGCTCATAGTCCAGCCGCTCCCGCAGCTGTTCCATGTCCAGGCGGTCCGCGCCGTATTTGCGCGCAAGGCCCTGCTCGCACAGCTCCCGCAGATAGTCCCGGTGGGTCTTGCCCTCCGGCGCCTCATAGTTGGGCAGGTGCGTGGTGCCAAAGTCGAAGGCAAAGTTGCAGCGGGCAGCGATGTCCGCCGTGTTGGCGATGGCGTCGGGCACATAGCGGAACAGCTCCGCCATCTCCTCGGGGGATTTCAGGTAGAACTCCTGGGTCTCAAAGCGCATGCGGTCGGTCTCGTCCACGGTGCGCTGGGTCTGTATGCACATCAGCACGTCCTGCGCCTCTGCGTCGTCGCGGCTGACGTAGTGGATGTCGTTGGTGGCCGCCAGCGGGATGCCCAGCTCCCGGGCCAGCCTCACCTGCAGCGGCAGTATTGTGCGCTGCTCGGGCAGGCCGTGGTCCTGCAGCTCGATGTAGAAGTTGCCCTGGCCGAAAATGCCATTGAGGCGCAGGGCGATCTGTTTGGCCGTGTCATAGCGGCCATCGCTCAAGGCCCGCTGCACATCGCCGGCCAGGCAGGCCGACAGGCAAATCAGGCCCTCGGAGTATTGCTCCAGCAGCTCATAATCCACACGGGGTTTGTAATAGAAGCCGTCGATGAAGCCGATGCTTACGAGCTTGCACAGGTTGTGGTAGCCCCGCTCGTCGCGGGCCAGCAGAATCAGGTGGCCGGCTTCCTTATCCTGGTTCTCCTTGTCGGTGTGGCGGCGGGCGGAGGTATACACCTCGCAGCCGATGATGGGCTTGATGCCGGCTGCTTTGCAAGCTTTAAAAAAATCGATAACGCCGTACATGACGCCGTGGTCCGTGATGGCCAGAGCGTCCATGCCCATGGCTTTTGCGCCGGCCACAAGATCTTTGATGCGGGCGGCGCCGTCCAGCAGGCTGTATTCGGTGTGTACATGCAGATGGGTGAAGGGCATTTCAAACTCTTTCTTTGTCGTCCGTTTCGCGGGCAACACCCCGCTCATCCATTTTACCACACGAGGCATCCAGCAGGAACAGACCCCGCCGCAAACCTGTTTTGGAAAATGAGGTTTTATGATGTATAATAATTCTATATTACTGTTTTTGTCGGAGGTTCCTATGGCTGTTTCTACCCGGCGCGGCAGACACAGCAAAAAGCGCTTTCCCTGGTCCATCGTAGGCGCGGTGGCGCTGGCAGTGCTGCTGCTGGCCGGGTCAGCGCTGCTGTATCTATTTGTATTGCGGGGCCACGTGGCGGCCGCCGGCCTTTCGCTGTCTCAGGCCACCGTTACACCGGAGCAGGGCGTGGTGGCCACCGTGCGGCTGGAGAACCGCGGGTGGCTGGACGGCGACTATCGCGTCGCCGTGCTCATGGACGGCCAGGAAAAGGCCGGGCAGGACGTCACGCTCAAGGGCCGGGAGACCCGCGACGTCGCGATCAACCTGATCGATATCCCCGCCGGCAGCCACAAGGTCGGCATAGCAAACCTAAGCCAAGACCTCAGGGTACTCCTGCCCGCCGCCTTTGAGGTTATCCACTTTTGGACGGAGACCCCCACCTGCATGGTGGGCGAGAACGCCGTGTTCAAGGCCTCCATCCGCAACACCGGCGAGATTGCGGGCAACTACACCGCGACCGCCGTATTGGACGGCAGCCTGATCCCCCCGCAGACGGTGCGGATAGAGCCCGGCGCCACCGTGGAACTGCAGATTCCCGTTACGCGCCCCGAGGCCGGCGCCCATGTGGCGGAACTGGAGAACGCCAGCGCAAGCATACAGGTGCTGCGCCCCGCCAGCATCCACGCGACGGAACTGATCGCACAAAAATACACCGAGGCCGGCAAGGACGCGCAGTTGACGGCTCTCGTGACCAATTCCGGCGATGTCGAGGGCGCCTATGAACTCAAGCTGCTGGTGAACGGCAAGGTGCAGCAAACCAAAGACGTGACCGTGCAGGGCCAGCAGACCCTGCGGGTGACGCTGACGCTGACGCTTGCCAACACGGGCAAATATGAGCTGCAGGCCGGCGAGGCCCCTGTGCAGACGGTATATGCCGTCAAGATCGGGCGGCCCAACAACAGCACGCTGCTGGTGAAAAAGGCCAATGGCGGCTCCGGCAAGCTCACGCTGGTCAACAATTATGAACAGGACGCCGTATTCATTCTGGCCAGCGCCAAGGACCCCAAGACGCCGCTGCTCAGCGTGTATGTGCGGGGCAAGAGCAAGGCCAACAACGTCAAAATCAAGGATGGCGACTACATCGTCTTCTATTCGCTGGGAGCGGACTTTGACACCGCTTCCAGAAGATTCACAAAGAATGCGATATACAGCCGCTTCACTGACCCGATCAACTACAAGACCACAAAAAAGAGCGGATACATCTATTATTCCACGTGGACGATCACGCTCAAATCCTCCGAAGGCAACGCGACGACCGACATTGTGCCGGAAGAACAGTTTCCCGATTAGCCGGAATCGGTATCGAACAGTGGAGCGGGCGCATCACGCACCCGCTCCACTGTAATAACGACTGTTTATAATCTATACTAAGAATATATCGGAAAACTCCATTTCCGCCTTTTTCTTCACCGGCAGCCCTTCCACAACAAAGTTTTCCTCGCCCGCCTTTGCTTCCACAACTGGCAGCTCAACAAAAAATGTCGAACCTTTCCCAGGCGCGCTGGTAAGCCAGATTCTCCCATTCATCAGTTCAACGAGTGCTTTTGATAAGGAAAGCCCTATCCCGCATCCATCATAGTCCCTTGTCATGGTGGTGTTCACGCGTCTGAACCGTTCAAAAATGATCGCTTGCTTATCCTCGGGTATCCCCTCACCGTTGTCACATACGGCAATCAGGATTCTGGTATGATCCGTTTGGAGGCTCACTGAAATCTGCCCATTCATTTGCGTGTGCTTAATGGCATTGGACAGCAGATTTAATACGATCCTCTCCAGTTTTTCATTGTCCAGAGAAACATCATGCACATCGCAGCTTTCCGCATATTGCACAGATATACCCTTGTCTTGTGCAAAGCATTTCACCGAATCCACCAAGTCCCTGATTGTCTTCGTGATATCCGTTCTTTGCAGTCTTTCTGTCATGAACCCTGCATCGATCTTTGTCAGGTCCAGCAAATTGCTGATGAGCTTTAACATTCGATGGACGTTCTGTTTCACAACCGATATATCATACTGTATTTTATTTTTAAACTGGCAATTCGCTTGACCGAAATGAACATTGATCAAATCGATGGCCAACAATATGATGGCCAACGGCGTTTTAAATTCATGGGATATGTTCGCAAAAAAATCTATTATGAGCTGGTTCTTCTCTTGCAACTGTAGTTCAAGCTCTTTGCGCTTTGTTATGTCCGTGCCGGCCCCATACATTTTTACCGGTCTGCCATTCCCATCATACGTTATCTTGATACGAGCCAGTACCCAAATATATGAGCCTTTGGCTGTTTTGATCCTGTATTCCGATTCACATCGTTCCATTCTCGAAGCAAATGCAGCATTGACAATGGATCTGATCCTTTCCCTATCGTCCGAATGTATTGTGCAGGCATCAGAATCGAATTCCTCTTTCGGAGACAAATGTTCAGTTCCACGCAGTAGTTTCCACTTTCTTGAGTAAAAGATTAGGTGATTCTGAACATCAATAACCCACGACCCATCAGAAGCGCCATCCAGGATTTCCAGCAACTCCTTTTCCCGCTGGATGGAATCCTGAGCGTCTTTCATGAGCTGCTCTTGCATTTCCACGTTTTTACGATTGGTAATGTCGTAATTGATGCCCAGCATATACGGGACACCCGCGTTGTCCAGCACAACCACGCCTTCCGCCAAGATCCAGACGGTCGATTCATCGTTGAGTATTCTTCGGTATTCGCACCGATACTGCCTCCTGTTTTGTTTGGCTTGCTGCAGTTCCGCGTACATCCGGTCATGGTCCTCCGGATGCACCCCCTGCAGGCTCTCTGCTACGGATTTGTTGTGCCACTTTTCCGGCATATTGGGCGAACTGTATATCGTTGACATCTGGTCTGAAATGAAGTCCCATTTCCAAAAACCGATTCCCGTTGCATCGATTGCCAAATGCAGCATTTGATCTGTGGTTTGTTGCGTTTCCATCGCATGCTTTCGGTCGGTTATGTTGCGGAAATAGACTTCCAAACCCCCGGTTTGCGTTGGGAATGCGTCTGTCTCTACATAGCTTTTCAAATATAGAGAAAAGGTCTCAAATGATACAGGGGTCCTGTTCACCATTGCTCTAATGAGCTCCTGGCTGCCCTTGATCTGGCGGTATCCCGGAAACAGATCCCAAAGCACAAAACCAATGAGTTCGCTGCGCTTCTTCTGCCAACTCCATTGCGCTCGTTTATTGGCGTATACAATACGCCATTCAGAATCTACCGCAAAAAAGGAATCCGACATGTTTTCCAGGATCTGCTGAGACTGCTCACAATATGTATATGACATAGTACTCACCGCCCAATTTATGTCAAATATCGTGTAAATACATTATACATCACATTAGTGCACTTTCATATATAAAGAAACTTTTGTCTTTCAAGTCGTATTTTGTCGAATTGTGTCTTATTACGATTTTCATGAAAATTATGTTAGGATTTGTCGAATCGGTGGTATATCTGCTTTGACTTTCGAAGTTCAACCGTCTGCGCAAAAAAGCTATGGAGGTACTACAATGAAGGCCCTGGGTAACATTCGGATCGGAGTCCGGCTGATCGTTTCCTTCCTCATCGTTGCGATCATCGCCGGCGCCGTAGGCTTCGTCGGCATACAATCGCTCACTTCCTCAAGCCAAAAGAGTGCGAGCATCTACCACGACTACGGCATGGCGCAAGGGATCATCGGCAAAATTGCCATCAACTTCAACAAAGCCCGGCAGTTAACCAGGGACATCGTTTTGATCACCGACAAAGCCAGGCGCATTCAGATAGCGCAAGATCTGAAGGACTTATCTACAGAAAACAATGAGCTGCTTCCTCAATTTCAAGACACCATCAATACGCAAGCCACCCAGGATAAATTCGACGCATTCCAGGCAAACCTGGCGGCCTACCGAGTGGTGCGCGATCAGATCGTGGAATACGCGCTGGCCGGCGAGGACGCCGAAGCCGTCGCCCTGATTTATGGCGAAGCGGCGGCGCCCACCAATGCCTGCGATGCGTCCATCGTGGACCTGTTCAACACCAAAGCAACCAACGGTCAGAACCATGCTGACGCGCTCAGCGCCGAAAACCAGCAGACCTCCCTTATCCTGATCGGCATCGTCGTCGCTGGCGTTCTGCTGGCCATCGGTCTGGGCGTGTTGATCTCTGCCTCCATCAGCCGCCCCATCAGCAAGCTGGTGGCGGCGTCCAAGAAGCTGGCAATCGGCGATACGGATATCCAGCTGGATGCAGGGAACCGCGATGAGGTCGGCATGCTGAGCAAAGCCTTCCAAGGCGTCGTCACTTCCATCCGGGGCCTGATCGAAGATGCCGACATGCTGTCCCAGGCTGCCATGGAAGGCCGGTTATCCGCCCGGGCGGACAGCGCCCGCCATCAGGGCGATTTCCGCAAGGTCATAGAAGGCGTCAATGGCACGCTGGACGCTGTGATCAACCCGCTTGCCATGGCCGCCAATTATGTGGACCGCATCAGCAAGGGGGACATCCCTCAAAAGATCACCGACGACTATCCGGGTGACTTCAATGACATAAAGAGTAACCTCAACACCTGCATCGAAGCGGTCAACCTGCTGGTGCGGGATGCCAACATGCTCTCCGACGCGGCCATCGAGGGCCGTCTGCAGATTCGCGCGGACGCGGCACAGCACAGCGGCGATTTCCGCAAGGTCGTCGATGGCGTCAACCAAACGCTCAACACGCTGGTGGGGCACTTCGAGAACATACCTGCTCCCATGATGATACTGGACAAGGAATACAATATCCGCTTTATCAACAAGGCCGGCGTCGCCTTTGCCGGGCGCAAGGACAATCTGCTGGGCCTGAAGTGCCGCGAGCTCATCAATTCTGCCGACTGCCGCTCCGGCAAATGCGCCTGTGCGCTGGCCATGCAGACCAACCGCACCGTGGCCGGAGAAACGCTGGCCTACCCAAGCGGCGAGGAACGGGAAATCTCCTACAGCGGCGTACCTCTGCATGACCGCAACGGCGACGTGATCGGCGTATTCAAGGTCGTTACAGACCTGACCGATATCAAGAAGGCTGCCCACAAGACCGAAAAGCAGATGGATTATCAGCTTAAGGAGGTCAACAAGCTGGTCTCCAACCTGGTCAAGCTGGCCTCCGGCGATTTCGACATCACGGCGAATATTGAAAAGCCCGACGAGGACACGCAGCAGCTTTACGAGATCTATACCAACATCAACGGCAGCCTGATGCAGTCCGCCGAATCGGTCAAGAGCATGGCCAAGGACATCACGATGCTGGCTGAAGCAGCTGTGGAAGGCCGGTTGTCCACCCGTGCCGACGCTGCCCAGCACCTGGGCGGTTACCGCGCGCTGGTGGAAGGCGTCAACCGCACGCTGGATAGCGTTATCGATCCTCTGAACGTGGCCGCCGACTATGTGCAGCGCATCAGCCGCGGAGACATCCCAGCCAAGATCACCGACGGCTATCGGGGCGACTTCAACACCATCAAGAACAACCTGAACACCTGCATCGACGCTGTGAACCGCCTGATCCTGGACGCCAACGACCTCAACCAGGCGGCGGTAGCCGGCCGCCTGCTGACACGCGCCGACGCCACCCGCCATCAAGGCGATTTCCGGCGGCTCATCGAGGGTATCAACAGTGCCTTGAATACCGTAGTCGGCCACATCGACGCCATGCCCACGCCGGTCAC
Source organism: Bacillota bacterium (assembly GCA_023410875.1). GTDB lineage: Bacteria > Bacillota > Clostridia > Christensenellales > UMGS416 > JAEYRA01. The sequence continues at coordinate 135,517 of JAEYPH010000021.1, forward strand.
CATCATGGATACCGACATGAAGGTGCAGTACATCAACAAAACCGGCGCCACGCTTACGGGCAAAACCCAGCAGCAGGCCATGGGCCTGTATTGCCATGAGCTGTACAGATCCGGCCACTGCAACACCGAGAATTGCGCCTGCGCCCAGGCCCTGCGCACCGACAGGACCATCTATAGCGAAACCGACGCCCACCCCAACGGCGCAAATATGGACATCGGCTACAGCGGCGTGCCGCTGCACGATGACGGCGGCAAGGTCATCGGCGTGCTGGAAGTCGTCACCGACATGACCGCCATCAAGACCACCCAACGGGTGACCCTGCGCCAGCAGCAGTATCAGAGCAAGCAGGTGGACAAGCTGTCGGCCAACCTGGAGCGCATGGCCCGCGGTGAGCTGCGCTGCGACATGGAAATCGATCCGCCGGACGCCGATACCCAGGAGATTTATCAGTTGTTCAGCGGCATCTGCCACAATATGCACCAGAGCTTCCAGTCTCTCAAGGGTTACATAGACGAGATTACCTCGGTATTGTCCGCGATCTCCGCAGGCAATCTGGATATCGCCATTACCAGCGATTTCGACGGTGATTTCGTATCCCTCAAGGACTCACTCAACAACATTCTATGCTCTCTGAACGAGGTCTTTGGCGAGGTGAACAACGCTGCCGAACAAGTGGCCGGCGGAACCCGGCAAGTGTCTGACGGCAGCCAGGCCCTAAGCCAGGGAGCCACCGAGCAGGCCAGCGCCATCGAAGAGCTGACCGCATCGGTTTCAGAGATCGCCGCCCAGACCCGCCAGAATGCCATGAACGCCGGCCGCGCCAACGAGCTGTCCGTGGTCACCCGTGATCGGGCCGTCACCGGCAACAGCCAGATGCAGGGTATGCTCGTGGCCATGGCCGGCATCAATGACGCGTCGGCCAACATCTCCCGCATCATCAAGGTCATCGACGACATCGCCTTCCAGACCAACTTGCTGGCCCTGAATGCCGCTGTGGAAGCCGCTCGGGCCGGGCAGCACGGCAAGGGTTTCGCGGTGGTGGCCGAAGAGGTGCGCAATCTGGCTGCCCGCAGCGCCAATGCCGCCAAGGAGACCACAGTCTTGATAGAGACCTCCATACAGAAGGTTCAGGACGGCATGCGCATCGCCAACGACACTGCCCAGGCTTTCGGCAAGATTGTCGATGGCGTGGAGGAATCCACCAAACTGGTCAGCGGCATCGCCTCGGCCAGCAGCGACCAAGCCACCGCCGTGGCCCAGGTGAACCGGGGCATCGAGCAGGTCAGCCAGGTTGTGCAGACAAACAGCGCCACTGCCGAGGAGAGCGCCGCCACTTCGGAGGAACTCTCCGGGCAGGCCGAGATGCTCAAGCAAATGGTCGCCCGTTTCCATCTCAAGGGGCAGCACAGCGGGCGCATACCTGCCGCCGCTGCCCGCCAGTTGCCCCAGCCCAACACCTCCGCCAAAGCCGACCGGGCGAAGATCTCGCTAAGAGATAAGGAATTCGGCAAGTACTGATTTTTCAAAGGCGCGCGCCGGTGGGCCGGCGCGCGCCTGGTCTTTGCGGTGGCCAATGCCGCCATTGCCGGTGGGGAGCGAGCATCATGGATTTGAACATCATCAAAGGCCTCGTATACAACTTCGCATTGCTGCTGATGCTTTGCGTCATCTATGAAGTCCGGTTCCTCCTGGCGCACCGCTGGTCCAGGCATCTGCCCGCCATCAATGGAATCCTGGTTTCCGTTATCGGCGTCTGCATCATGTCTCTGCCGTTGGATTTCACCAGCGGCACACACTTTGACGCCCGAACCGTGCTGATCAGCGTGACAGCACTTATTTTCGGTATCGCCCCTACCGTGATCGCCTCTGCCGTGTTGGTCGTGTTTCGCTTGCTTGTGGGCGGCGAGGGGCTTTTGATGGGCGAACTGATCATCCTGTCCGCAGCGGGCATTGGCCTGCTCTGGCGGCGGCGGCTGGAAAAACTCCCCGCCAAACGCAAGCTGCCGGACATTTATCTGTTTGGCCTGACGGTGCACATCGCGATGGTGGCATGCATGCTCCTGTTGCCCTGGCCCACGGCGATGCAGGCGCTGCGAAGCGCAGCGCTGCCCGTTGTGCTCCTGTATCCATTGGGCACCGTTCTGCTGAGCGCCCTGCTGCTGCATCAGAAAGAACGCGATGAATCCGCCCGGCGTATACTGGAAGCCGAAATGCGCTATACCAGCATCTTTCAAGACAGCCTGGCAGTCATGCTCCTCATCGATCCCCAATCCGGCGCCATCGTCGATGCCAACCCGGCAGCCCGCAGGTTTTACGGGTGGGACGAGGAAGCGCTTAAGTCCATGAACATCGCCCAAATCAATATGCTGGATCGGGAGGAGATCGCGCGCGAAATGAAGCGTGCCGAAACCGAAGAGCGTAACTTCTTTCTTTTCCGCCATCGCAAGGCCGATGGGCAAACCGCCGATGTGGAGGTCTACAGCAGCCCCATCAGGCTCAACGGCAAGACGATTCTTTATTCCATCGTGCACGACGTCTCACTGCGAATGCAGGCGGAAGACGCCCGTCAGGAAAGCGAACAGCGTTTCCGTTCGCTGGTGGAAGGAGCGCCGGAGGCCATATTCATCGAAACCCGGGAGCATTTGGTCTTTGCCAATCAGGCGGCGGTGCGGCTGTTCGGCGCCACTTCTGCGCAGGATCTGCTTGGAACCAGGATAGCCAAACGGCTGTCCGACGAGACCGTCATCCTCCGGCTGGACGAAACGCCAGTGCCTGTGGAGATAACCTCGGTGCCCATCGTATACAACGAAGAACTGGGGCTGGTCGTCTTCGCCCGGGACATCTCCGAGCGCAAGCTGCTGGAACGGGAGCGCCAGGAGATGGAAGCACAGATGCGCCAGCAGCAAAAGCTGGAGGCCATCGGCACACTGGCCGGCGGCGTCGCCCACGAGATCAACAATCCCATAAACGGCATCATGAACTACGCCCAGCTCATCATCGAGGAGTCCGTCGGCAATGCCCCGACGTTGGAGTTCGCCGCAGAGATCATCCACGAAACCCAGCGAATTTCCACGATCGTGAAAAATCTGCTGCAATTCTCCCGCCAGGAGAAGGAATCCCACAGCTTGGCCAGCATCCATGATATCGTGGATCAGACCATGTCGCTGATCCGCACGGTCCTGCGCAAGGATCAAATCGAGTTGAAGGTGTCTCTGGATGAGGACGTGCCACGGATCAAATGCCGCAGCCAGCAAATCCAGCAGGTGCTCATGAACCTGCTGACCAATGCCCGGGACGCTCTCAACGAGAAATACCCTGGGTTCCACGAGAACAAGGAGATCGAGCTGACCTGCCAACGAGTGGTGCAGGACAGCCGGCTGTGGCTGCGGCTGATCGTCCGGGACAACGGTGTGGGCATCCCACAGAGCGTGCGGACTCGCATCTACGAGCCTTTCTTCTCCACGAAACCCCGGGACATTGGCACCGGTCTGGGCCTATCCATCAGCTTTGGCATCGTCAGGGACCACGGTGGCCGCATAAGCTTCGAAACGGAAGAGGGGCAGTTCACCGAATTTGCCGTGGATCTGCCGGCAGAGGACAGATCCGAGGATCAGCCGTAAGGCTAGAAGGAGTATACATGTGCAACGTATTGGTCGTGGACGATGAAAAGAGCATCCGCACAACGCTGAGCGCATTTCTGGAACGGGCGGGCTACAATGCCTACTGCGCAGCAGACGCCTTGAGCGCGCTGCAGATGCTGGAAGAGCGGGACTACGATGTTGTGATCACCGACATCATCATGCCGCGGATTTCGGGCATCGATCTGCTCACGAGCATCCGCAAAATATCCTCCTCGGTGCAAGTTATCATTATGACCGGCGAGCCCACGGTGGACACGGCGGTGAAGGCAGTGCAATATGGCGCCAACAATTATCTGGCCAAGCCCATCGGCAAGGAAGACCTGCTGATGACCGTGAACCGTGCCGTGGAGCTGCGCCAACTGCACAAGGAGAAGGAACGGCTGGAGCTGGAAAACGACCTCTACCGCAAGAACCTGGAGGAGATGGTCGAACAAAAATCCTGGGAGCTGCAACGGGCCATGAAGAGCATCATCCGGCTGCTGTCCACCGTCGTGGAGGTGCGCGACCCCTATACGGCGGGGCACCAGCTGCGGGTGGGCAACCTCTCGGCGCAGATCGCCATGCGGATGAACCTGCCCAAAAAGGTCATCGACATGGTGCGCATCATCGGTTATCTGCATGACATCGGGAAAATCGTCATTCCCGCGGAAATCCTGTCAAAACCGGGAAAGCTTACGCCGCTGGAAATGCAGATGATGCGCAACCATCCTGTCAGCGGCTATGATATGATTGCCACGGTGGACCTGCCCGACGTGATCGGCAAGACCATACTGATGCACCACGAGCGCTGCGATGGAACCGGCTACCCCAACGCCTTGGCAGAGGCAGATATGACGATCGAGGCCAAGATCATTATGGTGTCCGACGTGGTGGAGGCGATGATGTCCCACCGGCCCTATCGCCCGGCCCTGGGCCTGGACGCAGCACTGGAAGAGATCGAAAAGAATGCTGGAACGCTGTATAACCAGGAGATCGCGAAGCTGTGCATCGACCTGTTCAATAAGGAATCCTATGCCATCGAAGAGGAACAATACGACGTATCGTTTCCCATCTAACCAGTTCCCCTTGGATTATTCCCTGCGCGATTACATCATTTATCAAATACAAGTTTGCAGCCCTCCTGCGCAATACTATTGCCGGGTGGTTGCATTTGATTCGTCTGGAACACATTGTCAAGACCTATAACATGGGCGGCGAGACCATACACGCGCTGGATGACGTAAGCCTTCGGGTGGGCCCCGGTGAGTTCGTCAGCATCATCGGCCCCAGCGGCAGCGGCAAATCCACGCTGATGAACATCGTGGGCTGCCTGGACAGCCCCAGCGCCGGGCGCTATCTGCTGGATGGCCGCGACGTAACGTCGCTGGACGACGACCGCCTGGCCGACGTGCGCAGCGCGCGGCTGGGCTTCGTGTTTCAGGGCTTCAACCTGCTGCCCCGGCTGGACGCGCTGCACAATGTGGAGCTTCCGCTGGTGTATCAGGGCATGGCGCGGGAGGAGCGCCGCCAGCGCGCCGCCCAGGCGCTCTCCGCCGTGGGCCTGGGCTCGCGGCTGCACCACAAGCCTTGCGAGCTGTCCGGCGGGCAGCAGCAGCGGGTGTGCATGGCCCGGGCGCTGGTCACCCATCCTTCGCTGATCCTGGCGGACGAGCCCACCGGCAATCTGGACAGCCGATCCGGCGCCGACGTGATGGCGCTGCTCAAGGACTTGCATGGCGCCGGCAACACGGTGCTGCTGATCACCCACGACCCCGGCGTGGCCCGCTCCGCCCCCAGGCGCGTGGCCATTAGAGACGGCAAATTGGTCAGTGATGAGCGGCTGGCGTAGAATCGTTTAGTATATTCTTTCCCTTGACCGCCCGGCGCAGCCTGCATACAATCAACACAATACCAATAGAGGTTCTCCGATGCCGGCGATTCGGTGAGACAACCGCATACGGAATGATTGACACCCACAAGGGTTTTGCTTGTCGTTCCATCTCACCGCCGCAGGTTTTAGCCGCGCTGCCGCGCGGCTTGCTGTTTGAAAGGAGAACCATCATGTCATCAGAGCGCAAGGCACCGACCGCCGAGCCCATGGCCGCCTTTTTCGACGTGCGCGCCGAGGGGTACGAAGCCCACATGCGCCACAACCGCGACCTGGACCGGCTGTACGAGGCCGCAGCGGAGCACATACAGCAAACAGACGCCCCCATCGCCATACTGGACCTGGGCTGCGGCACGGGCATGGAGCTGGCCTCCGTGCTGAAGCGCGCGCCCAACGCCCGCGTTACATGCGTGGATGTGAGCGCCGGCATGCTGGACCTCCTGCGCCAGGCTTATGCCGACCGGCTGGAGCAAATTACTGTCGTACAAGCCTCCTATCTGGATTGGCCCTATCCGAAGGAGTCCTTCGATTACGCCCTTTCCACCTACTCGCTGCATCACTTCCTGCCGGAGCGCAAGACAGCCATCTACCGCAACATCCTGGCTGCTCTGAAAAACGGCGGCTTATACCTGGAGGCCGATTACATGGTTCGCGAAAAAGAGATGACAGAGGCCCTCCGGCAGTACCACGAGCATATGGCCGCGCTGGGCGGTGAGACCGGGGATTATCACATCGACATCCCCTTCACGCCACAGGTGCAGCTGCAGCTGCTGCGGGATGCCGGATTCGCTTGCGCAACCGTAGAGCTGGAAGATCTGGACAGCCCACGGCCCTCAGCGGTGCTACGGGCTGCCAAAGTATAACGAACTACTGTGTGCCATATGCCCCGGCGAATCGGTCGCCGGGCATATTACATTGTAGTTTTATTTACATGTAAACGATTGTATAATATCATCGTTGATCTCAATACCCAAAGCGAAGGAGAGCACCATGCAGCAATATGACAGGCGCGAGGAACGCACCGGCGTGCAGGAGCATGCGCCCTATGCTCGACGCAACGATGTCCAGTGCGACTTTGTGATGGTCTATGGCCTGGACGATATCAAGAACCGGGTCAAAGAGTGGAAACGCCACGGCTATGTGGTCCATCTGATGACCGGCGTTTCCTGGGGGGAATATCAGGACTACCTCTATGGCAAGTTCGATGGACGGGACCATCACGATGAGGGCCAGGTGGATGGCCAAGGGAGGGAAATCAACCATGGCAAGGACGTGCCTTACATGGTGCCCACAATCGCCTTTGCCGACTATCTGACCCAGAAGCTCAAGGTGGCTGTGGACGCCGGCGTGGAGGCCATCCACCTGGAAGAGCCGGAGTTTTGGGCCCAGGCCGGATACTCCGAGGCATTCAAGCGCGAATGGCTGATCTACTACAAAGAACCCTGGCAGGACCCGCAGGCCACCGCCGAGGGGCAGTATCGCGCCTCCCGGCTCAAGCAATATCTGTATACCCGCATGCTGGACCGCCTGTGCTCCGCCCTGAAGGAGTACGCCCTGGTCAAATATGACCGCCTGCTGCGCTTCTATGTGCCCACCCATTCGCTGATCAATTACTCCCAGTGGAAGATCGTATCCCCCGAATCCGCGCTGATCGACCTGCCGGGCGTGGACGGCTACATCGCGCAGATCTGGACGGGCACCAGCCGCACGAAGAACTGCTACGAGGGCGTGGTCAAGGAGCGCACCTTTGAAACCGCCTTTCTGGAATATGGCGTCATGCAGGAGCTGGTGCGCGGCACCGGCCGCAAGATGTGGTTTTTGCACGACCCCATCGAGGACGACCCCACCCACACCTGGCGCGATTACCGGGAGAACTATTACCGCACCGTCACCGCCTCGCTGCTGCACCCCGGCGTGGATACCTATGAGGTTGCGCCCTGGCCCAACCGCATCTTCGGGCGCAGCTATCCCACAGAATCCGGCGAAGGCAAAGAGCCCATCCCCGCCGAATACGCGACCAACCTGCTCACGGTGATGCACACGCTGCGCGACATGAGAGCTGATCATGCCTGGGAGGGCAACATGCAGGAAATCGGCCTGCTGCTGGCGGATTCGGGTATGTTCCAGCGCATTTACCCCCGAGACGACGCCCGCCACGTGGAAAGCCAAGGCTCCGATTGGTCCAGCTTCTACGGCCTGGCGCTGCCGCTGCTCAAGCACGGCCTGGCCGTGCGCCCGCTGCAGTTGGATAACGTGCGGCGCTACCCCGCCTATCTGGATGGTTACAAGGCGCTGGTGCTCAGTTATGAATTCATGAAGCCAGAATCGCCGGACATCCACACCGCGCTGGGCCAGTGGGTGGCCGATGGCGGCGTGCTGGTGTATGTGGGCGACTCCTCCGACTGCTTCCATGCCATTCGGCATTGGTGGAACCAGGGAACCCGCCGCTATGCCGACCCTGCTCAGCATCTGTTCGAGGTCTTGGGCCTGCCCGGCGAACCGGCCGACGGCCTGCACAGCGTGGGCCGTGGTTATGTGGTCAAGGTGGGCCGGCACCCCACGGAGCTGGCCGCCTGCGCACAGGCGGCGGAAGTCTATCGCCAGGCTGTCCGCCAGGGCTTGGAGGCGGCGGGCCTGCGCTGGCACGAGGGCAACCAGCTGGTGCTGCGCCGGGGCCGCTATGTCGTGGCCGCCGCCATGGATGAGTCCGTGGGCGAAGCCGCACGGTTGCAGGGCCGCTATGTGGATCTGTACCAGGCAAACCTGGACATCGTGGAGAACCCCACGCTGCTGCCCGGCGGCGTAGGGCTCTATCTGGATTTGGCGCAAGTGGAGGACGCCCCGGCGGACATACTGGCCATCGCAGCCCGCGCCGACCGGGTAAAGATGACCTCCCGCTCCCTGCGCTTTCGGGCCACAGGCCCCGAAGGTGTTGCCTGTGCGGCCCGCGTCGCGCTGCGGCGGGCGCCCGGTAAGGTCACGGCCACGCTGGCAGGCGCCCCTGTGCCGCTGAACTGCAAATGGGACGAGACCACCGGCACCATGCTGCTGTGCTTTGACAACTCACCGGACGGCGTATTCATCAGCATCGTGTTTTGATCGTGCCAAAATAAGAACTGAATAGGGGCTGTCACGCTAAGTGCATAAAGTGCATATTTCATACAGAGTTCAAGGGTTTCGCACCTGTGGGTGCGACCAAAGGGCTTTCCGATCGCCCTTTGGAAACCCTCGGACCCCATTTGTTGGTTAAATATGCATTATGCGACTAGCGTAACAGCCCCCTGTTTCCTAGCAAGGCAGCCCGCTTGTTTGCGGGGTCACCATTTCCCTGAAATATCCTTGAGCGCATCGCCGCTGACGGCGTCGGGGGCGTTCAGGGCAATGTCGCCCAGCGACACCAGCCCCACCAGGTGGCCATCATGCACGACCGGCAGGCGGCGAATCTGCTTGCTGGCCATCAGGTCCGTGGCTTTGCCCACGTCCATGTTGGGAGAGCCGCACACGACCGGCTGGCTCATGACCTGGGATACCGAGATGTTGGTCGGGTCCCCGCCGGGGGCCACAGCCCGCAGCACGATGTCCCGGTCGGTCAGGATACCCACCATATGGTCGCCGTTCACCACCGGCAGCGCGCCAATGTTGTTGTCTCCCATGATGCGCGCGGCTTCGGAGGTGGTGCTATCCGCCGACACGGTGAGCACCTGATGGCTCATGATGTCCTCAAGCTTTTTCAAAACAAACACCCCTTTGGTAAGATTACTCCTAGCCTTTGCGCTGCGGAGCATTTTATACCAAAGGGGTGTTTCGCCTCGGTGCGGTTGCGCCTCGGCGGGTTTGTCGGCTTGCTAAAGCACCCGCGCGCCTTCGGCGCTGCAGCGCAGGGCCAGCGCGCGCCACTTGAGCGCGCCTTGGGTGAAGCCTTCGGCGAGCCGGGGCACGAAAAGCGCGTCCGCCGCCGGATACACAGCCAGTATCGTGGGGCCGGCGCCGCTTAAAAACACCGAGAGCGCACCCACGCGCCATGCCAGCGAGAGCACGTCATCCCATCCGGGGATCAGCGCCTTGCGGTAGTTCTGGTGCAGCCGATCCTCACAGGCGCGGCGCAGCACGTCGTCGCGCCCCTGCTCCAGCGCCGCATACATCAGCACCGCATGGCCCACGTTGAACACCGCATCGGCCTTGGAATATCGGGCGGGCAGCACGGCGCGGGCCTTACGGGTGGGCAGGTCATAGTCCGGCAGCAGAGCGGCAAAGGCATAGCGGGGGCTAGGCAGGGCCCGGACACACAACACGTCGCCATCCTGGGCCACGGCTGCGGTCAGGCCGCCATAGAGGCAGGCCGCCACGTTGTCCGGATGGCCCTCTATGGCCGTGGCCATGCGCAGCAACTTCGGTTGGTCAAAGGGGTTGCCCAGCAGCGCGTTGGCCGCCGCCAGCCCGGCCACGATGGCCGCGGCAGAGCTACCCAGCCCGCGGGACAGCGGGATGTCGTCGCTTTGGTGCAGATGCAGGTTGGGGAAAGGCCTGCCCGCTTCGGCATAGGCGCGCTTCATGGCCACGACGACGAGGTTGGAGCCATCCCTGGGGACAAAGGGAGTATCGCCGTCGATTTCGATGCACAGGCGGTCGGCCTCTCGCGCGGCCAGCCGGTTGTACAGGCCCAATGCCAGCCCCAGGCAATCAAAGCCCGGCCCCAGGTTGGCCGAGCTCGCGGGAACCTGTACGCGGACTTCCATCAGCGCATCCGCCGGGTTTCAATCCTAGGAATGTATTCTCTAAACGCTTGCACGTTGATCAGCTGCGTGCCCACCGTGGTGACGCTGGATGTGGCCGCAGCCACGCCGAAGCGGAAAGCCTCCTCCAGCTCCCAGCCTTGGGAAAGGCCCAGCAGCATGCCCGCCACCATGGAATCACCGGCTCCCACGGTGCTGCGCACCTCCACCGGCAGCGCCGGCGCGTAGTAGCTTTGGCGCGCGTCGCTCACATAGGCGCCCTCAGCCCCCAGCGACACCAGCGCAATGCCCACGCCGCCCTTTACCAGGCGAGTGGCCTCTACATGCACATCTTCTGCCGTTGGCAGCTCGCGGCCGCACAGCAGCTCCAGCTCGTACCGGTTGGGCTTGATCATGAATGGCTTGGCTTGCAGCCCTTTGGCAAACTTGGCGCCTTCAGCATCCAGCACCACATGGCAGGCTGGCGCCACCTTATTGACCAGCGTGAGCACGGTGTAGTAGAAGTCATCGGAGCATCCCGGCGGCAGGCTGCCGGTGAGCACCATGTAGTCGCATTTGGTGGCCCAGCGAATGGCGGTGTCCAGCAGCGCGCGCACCTGGGCGGCGTTCACCGGGTTACCCGACTCGTTGAGCTCCGTAACGGTGCCGGTGGATTGGTCCAATATCTTGGTATTAACGCGCACGCTGCCGTCGGTGGGCACAAAATCCACGTGGCAGCCACCGTTGAGCAGGCGGTTGGTCACGGTTTCACCGCGGTGCGTGGCCATGAAGCCGATGCAGGCGGCATCCATGCCCAGCTGCGCGCAGGCCAGCGCCACGTTGACGCCCTTGCCGCTGCCGTCCTCGCGAATGTCCTGTATGCGGTTCATGCCGCCGTAAGCAAACTGCTCGATGGTGACCGTCCGGTCAACGCAGGGATTTGCGCACATCGCTACGACCATTTGACGCCGTTCCTCTCCTTTCGGCAGCTTCTTCTGCCGTCCTGTTGCAAAAGTCCACACTTCCTGCCGGATTCTCCGGCGCCTGTGCAATTGTGGATAAAATCTGTGGATTGTTCACATTGCCTTAACGTTGTCCAAGAAAATCCGAGGTTTTTCCTCCGCAATTCGCCAAAAACGGCACAAAAGCCTGTGGAAAACCACAATTCACAAAAAAGCGCGGCGGAGCGGCTGACCTGGTTTTTGACCCCACACCCGCCGGCTGGAGCGGTAGCCCGCCCTTCGCAGCGCTAGCGCTGCTATCGGCTGGCTCTCATAACGGCTACGCCGTCATTGCTGCCAGCCGGGGTAACACCCTGGGGGCGGACGAGTGGCTCTCTCGGGCGCGCGCGCCCGGCCGGACTGACTTCTAAGCCGCGCCATGCTCACCCTGCGGTGTTCCCGGACATTATCCGGGCGCAGGGGTTACGTGGATCGCTTTGCCCGCGGCTGGCTTCGACTTTCAACCACAGACCCGCATCCGCCGTATCTTATAGAATAACACGAGAAGAAATAAAAAGCAAAAATGAATACTGGAAATACCCGGAAATACCCGATTCCAAAGAAGTAGGTGTAAGAAAGAGGAGCAAGTACCGACTGCCGATTGACTCGGCAGGAAGAAACAGAGAATCTGTGATACGACGTTGAAAACCCGCCTGCAGGCGAAATTCGTCTGCTGAAAATATAGTATGAGTCAAAAAGTAAAGATATCGCTCGGCGACATATGCGGCGAGCGATAACGAATAGCTATGACAAGTCGTCTGAATCGCCGATGGCGCAACAGCGGCGGCGGCGAAAGGCTGGCGAAAACCACGAAGGGGTCTTTTGCCAGCTTAAGGTGTTCGCTGGGGTACGGCGGCCGCCGCCACAACCAGCACGCTCCTTGCGCCCATGCCCCTTAGGATGTCCACGCACGCCCTCACCGTGGAGCCGGTCGTTACAATGTCGTCCACCAGCAACGCCGTCTGGCCGGACAAATCGCCCGTGCCCGGGCCAAAGCTGCGCCGGGCGTTCTCGGCGCGCGCCGTCGCGTCGGCGCTCGTTGCTGCCAGTGGCCGCGTGTAGGCCGGGCGGGAGAGCACACCCCGCACCAGCGGCTTGTCCAGTTGGCGGCCCAGCTCGCGAGCCAGCAGCTCGGTCTGGTTGTAGCCCCGCTGCAGGCGCCGCCGCCAGTGCATGGGCACCGGCACCACGCAATCGGCCAGCGTGTCAAAGCCCGCCCGCCGCAGTGCGCGCAGCATGGCCCAGGCAATCAGCTCCGTGTGGCCGGTGTTGTCGCGAAACTTGAAGGACAGCAGCAGCTGCCGCCCCAGGCCGTCGTAATCGAAAGCCACGCACGCCCCCTCGCCCAGCGCGCCCCATCGGGTGCACGAGCGGCACAGCGTGCCGCCCAGGGTGCCGCAGCCGCAGCCAGGGCACGGGGCTTCCACAGGGGGCAGCTCCGGCAGGCAGCGCGGGCACAAGCCGCCGTGGCGCTGCTCTTGCTCCGCGCCGCACAGGCCGCAGCACAGCCCCGGCGGAAAGAGCACATTGAGCGCGTCTCCCAGCAGCCGGTTCACTGGCCCTGGGCCAGCTCGGCGAAGGCCGCCGGCAGGCCGCTGTAGCGCTGGCGGATGCGGTTGTTGGCCACCATGTCGGCGATGCAATCCTCCCGGCCGGTGATGACGACCAGCTTGCGGGCGCGGGTGATGGCCGTGTACAGCAGATTGCGGGTCAGCAGCATGGGCGGGCCGCCCACCAGCGGCAGCACGACCACCGGGAACTCGCTGCCCTGGCTCTTGTGTATGCTCACGGCATAGGCCAGCGCCAGCTCCTCGGCCTGGGCAAACTCATAGGTGCACTCCCGGCCGTCGTCAAAGCGCACCGTCATCATGCGTCCGTCGTTGTCCACGTCTACCAGGAAGCCCATGTCGCCGTTGAACACGCCTTCTCCGCTCTCGTCGGGGCAGCCGGCCTCGCTCTTGCGCCAGGTCAGCGAGTAGTTGTTCTTCACCTGCATCACCTTGTCTCCCACGCGGAACACGGTGTCGCCGTGGCGATACTCACCCTTGACCGGCGAGGGCGGGTTGAAAGCCTGCTGCAGACGGGTGTTGAGCGCCACGACGCCCAGCTCGCCCTTGCGCGTGGGCGTAAGCACCTGGATGTCCCGCAGCGGGTCGTAGTTGCCAAACTTGGGCAGCCGGGTCGTCACCAGCGCCAGCGTAGAGCTCAGGGCGTCCTCGGCGGTGTGCTTGCGCTCGAAGAAGAAGTCGGCGTCGGTGCGCTTCAGTTCCGGCATCTGACCCTGGTTGACCCGGTGGGCGTTGGTGATGATCAGCGAACTCTCGGCCTGGCGGAAGATGCGCTGCAGGCGCACGACCCGGGCGGCGTTGCTGGCAATGACATCCTTGAGCACGTTGCCGGGACCTACCGAGGGAAGCTGGTCGGCGTCCCCCACGAGGATCAGCCGGCTGCCGGGCCGCACGGCCTTGAGCAGCTTCTGCGTGAGCAGGATGTCCAACATGCTGGTTTCGTCCACGATGATCGCGTCGGCATCCAGTGGGTTGCGCTCGTCGCGCTTGAAGTATCCCTCGCCGTCGTCGCCGGCGGCGTATTCCAGCAGGCGGTGCACGGTCTTGGCCTCATGCCCGGTGGCCTCGGTCATGCGCTTGGCGGCGCGGCCGGTGGGTGCGCACAGCGCCACCTGCAGGCCCACGTTTTCCAACACACCGATCAGGCAGTTGATGCACGTGGTTTTGCCGGTGCCGGGGCCGCCGGTGATCACCGCTACGCCGCCCTCCAGCGCCGCCACCACGGCAGCCCGCTGTTCGGGTGCCAAAATGATGCCCTTCTCCTGGGCCTCTTCATCCACAACCTCACCGATATCGTCCCAGAACAGCTCCTCCTGTCCCCGGGTCAGCTCCATCACGCGCGCGGCCACCTCGCGCTCGGCGCTGCGGAACTGGGGCAGCCACACCCAGGCCTCCCCCTGCACCTGTTCCATGTGCACGCGTCCGTCCATGGCCAGGCGAGCCAGTGCATCCTCCAGGCGGTTGGTGTCGGCGCAGCCCAGCAGCCGCGCCGCCCAGTCGAAGAGTTTGCTCTGGGTCAGGCACGTGTGGCCCTCCTGCCCCGCGGCCTCCCGCAGCATGTGGATGAGCCCGGCCTTCATGCGGTGCAGCGAGTGCTCATCCACGCCCATGCTCTGGGCGATGCGGTCAGCGGTCTTAAAGCCGATGCCATCGATGTCGTCCACGAGCTGGTAGGGGTTGGCCTTGATGTTCTCCTCGGTGCGCGCGCCATAGGAACGATAGATGCGCGAGGCATAGCCCGTGGAGATGCCCAGCGACTGCAGAAACACCATGGCGTTCTGCATGTCGTAGTGGGCGGCGAAGCCCTCGGCGATGCCCTGGGCGCGGGAAAGCCCGATACCATCCACCTCGGTGAGCCGGCCGGGCTGGTAGCGGATGATCTCCAGCGTCTCCATCCCGAAGGTTTCCACGATGCGCTGGGCCGTCACCGGCCCAACGCCGGGCACCACGCCGCTGGCCAGATAGCGCGTGACGCCCTCCAGCGTGTCCGGCGCCTGCACCTTGAGGGCGGATATCTTGAACTGCGCGCCGTATACCGGGTGGCTGACCCAGTCGCCCTCCAGCAGCACCTTGGTGCCCTCGGCCATCTGGGGCACGGTGCCCACTGCCGTGTGCAGCTCGTTGCCCACGCTGACCTCGGCCACGGTGTAGCCGGTGTCGTCGCTGCGGTATACGATGCTTTCGACCACTGCTTCGAGTTTTTCCATGGGATTCCTTATCATGTATGTTAATATATACTATCATACTCTATTTAGTGTTAAGAAAAAAGCTATTTCCCCTCCTCACACCAGCACAGCTTGAGCGCCATGTCCACGGCGTGCTCCGGCGTGACCAGCGTGCGCTCGCCGCCGCCGTGGTTGAACTTCTCCGTGAGTAACACCGCGCCGGTGGCCGGTTCCACCCAGCAAGCCTCGTAGCAACCCTCGGGCAGCCGCAGCGCCAGCTCCTCCCGGTAGGCCCCCGGCGTCACGACGTAGCACACGTTGCCGTACTTTAGAGCGCTGTGGTGCACATACACCGCCCAGGCGCCGGGCGCGCCGCCGGCGCGGGCGTGGGCGCCCCAGCCCAGCAGATCGCGGCGCAGCAGGTGCGCTTCCGGTTGGTAGGTCTCCAGGTCGAAACCATAGAGGAACTCCTTGAGCACCTTGAGCTGGGCGAGCACGGCCAGGTTCTCCGGCGTGTCGCCGGAAGGGTCCGGCACGGTGAAAAAACCGTTGAGCTGGTTGAAGGCCGCGCCGCCGCCCACCAGGAACTCCCATGCCTCCACGCGGCTGGCCGCCACGGCATCGCCCGCGTACCAGATGGGGAAATAGGCAGTCTCGTTGAGCTCGATGGGCTTTTGGCGCAGCGCATAACAGTCCAGCGCCTCGGGCCCGCCCACTTGGCGGACTTCATTGTGATAGATGTACTGCGCGGTAATCAGGCCGATGCGATCATTCTCGGTGAAATCCACGCCCAGCTCCACCTGCTGGGCGATCAGATGGCGGTGGGGCAGGTGGGCCTCGGCATCCACGATCGCCTGTGCCAGCTCGCCGATCCACCGGGTCGCCTCGGCGCTGGACGTACCCAGCAGCGTGGGCTCGTCGCAGATCTCGTAGATGACGTTGGCGCAGGCCGCCGTGCGCCGGACGATCTCGGCCACATACCGCTTCTGCGCGTCCACCAGCGGCCCCTCCCGCAGCGTCTGGAAATCCAGATGATCGCCAACGCCAACGCCCTGCACATTGTTGGCCGCCTGCAGCGGGCAGATGGGCCAGGTGTCCGGGTATTGACAGTTGAAAAAGCAGATTTCCACGATGACGCCGCGGATGCGCGCCTGCTCAATGAAATCCAGCAGGCGCTCAAAAAATGCCTCATCCCAGTGCTCCAGATCGAATTGATTGCCGCCCAGCGCGTAACCGGGCTGCTCCGCGCGAACCCAGGGCACCAGCAGATCCTGCGGCTCAGGGGCCAGCGTGTTGTGCTCAATAAACTTGCCGCCGGGCTCGAAGAGCGCGCCGGGATAGATGCGCGTATAGTTCAGGCCGAATTCCATAAGCCTGTCCAGATAGGCGCGGTAATCGAAAGCGCGGTTTACGACAGCGCCATAGTGCTCGGCGGAGGTCAACAGCACGATGGGCTTGCCCTCATATTGCAGGCGGTAGGGGTTGCGCTCGCACACGCCGATGGGCTGCGGTTGAGTTTTCATGTTCGTTCCTTCCGGCGCAAGAGTTTTGGGATGGCCTTGTTAGTCTGTGAAAACCCGGAATCTTCATGCGATTGTTCGACGCGGAGAGTGCTCTTCCTATCCGTCATAAAGATGGGCGCATAAACTTATTTTGTCGAATAAGCACATCTTTTGTCGCGAACACAAGATATACATTGACATATCTTAACTTTATACGTAAAATGAGGACGAAAACTTCCATAGAAAATGGCAAACCTGGCGAAAGCCAGCGACGCAAAGCTACAGGGCCTGTCACATGGTAGCCAGCTGCCTAAATAGGGGTTTTTTTTGTTTTTCTGGAAACCGCTCTCTTTCACAAAAAACGGAGGGATTCACACATGAAGAAAAAACTGTCCGTCGCATTGATCGCAATCGTTGTCATAACAACAGTTCTGGGCGCTACCGCCTTAGCAGCCAGCGCCCAGAGCATCGTGGACACCGCCAATGCCCAGATCGAGCAGGAGATCGGCCGTGCCATCGCCCAGGCCAACCAGGCCACAGCCGTTTACGACGCGTCCGTGCAAGCCCTGCAAGGCTGCGGCGGGCCCCAGGCCGCCGCGCTGCTGGCGCTGTGCAACGCGCTCTATGACGCACGGCTGGATCAGATCGCTTCTACGCTGGTCATGAAAACCGATATGATCGCCCGCAAGGCCATCGCCGACGCCGCCGCCCTGGGCGTTACCGTCGTGTGCCAATATGAGCCTGTGACACTGGGCGACCGCGTGGTGCTGGTGGATCCGCTGGTCGTCGTCAGCGACTGAACCCCCCAAGGCTTTATGGGCAGCAGCCGGATGGCCGCTGCCCTTTTTACGTGAGCGAACGGCGGCAGAACGCAACAAGAAACGCCCCTGCGCTAGGAACTCTCATTTATTTACAGTATAATTGGATTAATCTTAAAAAAGCAGGTATACAGCCATGCCCGAGGGCTTGTTCCTCTCAAAAAAAAGAGTCATCAGCCAGATCAATCGCAAGTCATATTCTTTGAGCCTGCTAGCCTCCGGCGGCGATGTGGATGTCGTGATATATGACCTGCACATGGATAAGCCCTGCAACATTTTCCCCGGCGAGCGGCCCAATCTTCTGGAATTCTATTATGTGCTGGAAGGTACCGCCGTCGTCAAAACCGATGAGGGTGAAGTTCTCGTGGAAAAGGGCGAGTACTTTCACGTTTTCAATCTAAAGGAGAACATCAGCTTCACGACGGTCAACGGCGCAAAACTGCTCTATGTATCCTCACAGCCGGTGTTCCAATATCTGAGCGAATACAGTGAGAGCCTAAGCCAACTGCTGGCTACCACCGAGCTTAAAGATCTTTATACCTACAACCACGGCCATCGCGTTCAGATGTATGCGATGAAGCTGGGTGAAAAACTGGGTTTACCTCAGGAACGGATTTACGTACTTCAGGCCAGCTCATTGTTTCACGACATTGGCAAGAACTCTGTGCCCGATTACATCCTCAAGAAGCCCGACAAGCTGACCCAAGAGGAATACGCATGCATCCAGCAGCACTCGCTGGAGAGCAGCACGCTGCTGCGCGGCAAGTTTGAGGAGCGCATCCTGACCGCCGTGGAGCAGCACCACGAGCGCCTGGACGGCTCGGGCTATCCCCATGGGCTCAAGGGCGATGACATCATACTGGAAGCCCGCATCATCGCCGTGGCCGACGCTTATGACGCCATGACCAGCGACCGCGCCTATCGCCGGGGCTTGAACGCCTTGGCCGCTGTGGAGGAGCTGGAGCGCTCTACGCACCAGTATGACGCGTCGGTCGTGGCCGCGCTGCGGACCATCCTATTGGAGGAAGGCGCGCTCAATTGCCCGCCGCCGGCTTAAGATGCATCCTCCGTTTGCGCCGGTTCCAGCTGCTCTTCCAACACGGAGCGCAGGAACGCACGGGCCTTGTCGGCTTCCTCCCGGCCCATCAACTTCTCTCCCGTTTCCATGTGCTCCCGGCTGCACTCCCCGTCGCCCTTGAGCGCATAGGCCACCGCCAATGAAATCTGGATACTTCCCTCGTCGGCGCCCAGCTCCCGGGCCTCGTGCAGCATCCGGATGGCCTCGTCAGGGCGGCGCCAATGGTTCAGCCCGATCGCGTAGCGAAGGAGGGCTGTCGGATCGTCCGGCCGCAGCCGGATGGCGCAACGGTAAGCCTGCTCGCTCTTTTGCTGTTCTCCCGCGGCCCGGTACAGGCCGGCCAGCCTGACCCACGCGGGCTGCAGCCCCGGCCATATCCGGGCAGCCAGTTCAAACCACTGCACAGCGGCGGTACCCTGCCCGTCGCCCTGTACGCAGCACCCGCAAAGATACAGCACGACGGCCCGCTCGCGCTCGTTGAGATCCCTTTTCAATACCGCCTTGAACGCATTGAACGCCCGGAGGTTCTTATCCGCGTCATACAAGCAGATTCCCCGGTTCAGGAAACGGCGAACTGGGGGCTGGACAAACAAATCCGCGGTCAGCGGCCGATAGGCCTTTAGAACGGCGGCGCGCTGGGAGGCGCACCGCTGAATATGCTGACGGATGTACGAAAAGGCCTTGACTGCGCCGTAGACGATGGGAAGAACCGCGAAACCGGCCAACCGCATGAAGAACCTGCCCTGCGTGCTGCCAAGGCTGATGCCATTGCTCGCCAGGACTTTGAAAACGATTCCGATGAAAACAATTGCCCCCACAAGCCAGGGGATGCTTTTATTCGGGCTTGTCATGGCAGCCGCCTCGCGGCGCGGGCGCCCCTCCGGTTGCGGCGCCGCCTACGCCCGTTCGGCATCCTCGTCCTCCTCCGAATCCTCTTCCCACATATCCTTTATCATCCGCCGTACGGCCTCGGCATCCTTATAACCCAGGGCGACGGCCTTGCGCAGGTGTTCTTCGCTCTTCTGCTGATTCCCCATATATCCATAGGCCAGCGCCAGCGTCGTGTAGGTCTCCGTATGGCCGGGGTTGAGCTCAATGGCCTTAAGAGCCGGTGGTATTGCCTCGTCGAGCCTCATCTGCTTGACATACAGCGCCGCCAGATAGGCATAGGGGAGCGCGTCGTTGGGCTTGAGCTTCATCGCGCGGCGGATGGCCTCCTCCGCGCCGGTGAAATCACCCTTGTGCGACAGAGCGGTGGCCAGATTTCCCCACGCGGTATACAAGCCGGTCGAGAGCACCGTCGCCTGCTCAAAACAGTAGAGCGCCAGTTCCGGCTCTCCGTCGTCGTTGGCGCAGTTCCCCATAAACAGCCATACCACGGCCTTCTCCGCGTCGTTCAAGTCACAGTCCAGCAGCTTCTTCAACTGCCGGTAAGCCTTTATGTTCTGGTTGGCGTTGTACAGTGCCAAGGCCCGCAGCAGACTGCGGCGGGTTCCGGCATGGCGCTCGAACAGACCTTCCAGGATGTCCTTGTAAACCAGCTCGTACCGGGCGGGGCTGTTGCTCCCCTGGTTTGTGACGACCCGCACCAGGGCGATGACACCCATAGCCATCGTCGCAATGAACTTCATCCGGTGATCGGGGCTAACGGGCGGCGGGTCCAGGAAGGTCAGGGCGACTACAACGCCCGCGCCGACCACGATGAGGCTGAGGACCACGAGGATAATGATCCGTTTCATGGCAGTCTCCTTGCGGCGGATGTCGGCATCTTTAGAGAATGTTTTTCAGCGCCTCCACATGGTCCAGCCGCTCCCAGGGCAGGTCCACGTCGGTGCGGCCGAAGTGGCCGTAGGCCGCCGTCTGCCGATAGAGGGGTCGGCGCAGGCCGAAGCGTTCGATGATGGCCGAGGGCCGTAGGTCGAACACGCGGCGCACGGCGGCCTCCAGCGCATCGTCGGCCACGGCGCCGGTGCCGAAGGTGTCCACCATGACGCTGACCGGCCGCGCCACGCCGATGGCGTAGGCGATCTCAATCTCGCAGGCGCGGGCAAGCCCTGCGCCCACGATGTTCTTGGCGGCGTGACGGGCGGCATAAGCGCCGGAACGGTCCACCTTTGTCGGGTCCTTGCCGCTGAAGGCGCCGCCGCCGTGGCGGCCATAGCCGCCATAGGTGTCCACAATGATCTTGCGGCCGGTGAGCCCGGAATCGCCCTGGGGGCCGCCGGTCACAAACCGGCCGCTGGGGTTGATCAGATAGCGGGTCTTGCCGTCCAGCAGGCGCGCCGGGATCACCGCACGCACAACCTCGTCCAGAATCTCCCGCTCCATCTGCGCCGCGTCCACGTCGGGGTGGTGCTGGGTGCTGACGATCACGGTGTCCACGCGCACCGGCCTGTCGCCGTCATATTCCACGGTGACCTGGGTTTTGCCGTCAGGACGGATGTAATCCAAGATGCCTTCCTTGCGCACCTGGGCCAGCCGGTGGGCCAGCTTGTGAGCGTAGTAGATGGGCATCGGCATCAGCGCCTCGGTTTGGTCACAGGCGAAGCCGAACATCATGCCCTGATCCCCCGCGCCAATATCGAAGCCGCCTCCCTGGCGCTCCTCCAGCGCGTGGTTCACGCCGCCGGCGATGTCTCCGGATTGCTCGTCGATGGAGCACAGCACTGCGCAGGTGTGGGCGTCAAAGCCGTATTTGGCGCGGGTATAGCCGATCTCCTCGATGGTGCGCCGGGCCACGCCGGGGATGTCCACATAGCACTCGGTGGATATCTCGCCCATGATGAGCGCCATGCCCGTGGTCACGGCGCACTCACAGGCCACCCGGGCCATGGGGTCTTGCGCCAGTATGGCGTCCAACACCGCGTCGGAAATCTGATCGCAGATCTTGTCTGGGTGACCCTCGGTCACCGATTCGCTGGTAAACAGTCTTTTGGGCATCGTTTCTTCCTCCCGTAAAACAAAATTGCCTCATTCGTACAGAATGAGGCTTATCAAAGCGCATCCTCATCTGTCGGGCGGCTAAGCCCGTGGGATTTGGCACCTTGGCGCGCCGCCAGGTTGCCGGGTTTCATAGGGCCCAGTCCCTCCACCACTCAGGATAAGGTACTCCGCCTAGGCGGAGCGTGCTATTCAGTTGTCAAAAGAGAGCCCACAGGCTCCACATATGAAGTATAGCCCAGGGCAGCAGCCCTTGTCAACAGGCAACCGGGATGCTCGTCGCCAGAGGCGACGACCGGCAATGCTCTTATAGCGGCAAAGCCGCTATCCCGCATTGCCTGCAGTGCTTGTCGCATCATCGGTTTTCACAGCGAATTTTAGACCACAAACACCTTGACACCACAAACGAAATATGCTAATGTTGCACCGTCGTGTTTAGGGACAGTAAACAAAAAGTAACGGGTCACAAAACACGCACCGTGGTGAACAGGAAGTTCACCACGCCCCTTCGACCGAGGTGGAACAATGGATATTGGTGGTAAGATCAAGGGCCTGCGGCTGATGCACGGGCTGACGATGGAGGACCTGGCGGACCGCACGGAGCTGTCCAAGGGCTTCATCTCCCAGTTGGAGCGCAACCTGACGTCGCCCTCCATCGCAACGCTTATGGACATTCTGAGCTGCCTGGGCACCGATCTGAAGGAGTTCTTCAGCGACAGCGCAGCTGCTCCGGTCGTGTTTGACGCCGAGGACGCCTTCGTGAAGGACGATGAGGAGACTGGTTACAGCGTAAGCTGGCTGGTTCCCAACGCCCAGAAGAACGACATGGAGCCCATCCTCTTAACCATCGCACCCGGCGGCTCCTTCGTGAGCCATGAGCCCCACGCCGGCGAGGAATTTGGCTATGTGCTCAGCGGCGCCGTGACACTGACGCTGGGCCGCCAGAAGCTCAAGGTGCGCCACGGCTCGTCGTTCTATTTCAAATCCAGCCTGACCCACGAGGTGCACAACCCCGGAAAAACCCCGGCGAAAATCCTCTGGGTGGTCAGCCCCCCCAGCTTTTAGATCAGGAGCGTCCCATGGTCGAGGAAACCCGCTTCATTGAGCTTATGAACATCACCCGCGCCTACGACGAAGAGACGGTGGCGCTGAAAGCTGTCAATCTCTACATCCGCCGTCGGGAATTCCTGACGCTGCTGGGCCCCTCGGGCTGCGGGAAAACGACGATGCTTCGGTTGATCGCCGGCTTTGACCGGCCCACCGAGGGCAAGATCATCATGGACGGCGCGGACATCACCGCCGTGCCGCCCTATCAGCGCCGCGTGAACACGGTGTTCCAACGCTATGCGCTGTTCCCCCACCTCAACGTGTTCGACAACATTGCCTTCGGCCTCAAGATCAAAAAGATGGACCAAGCCCAGATTGCCCGAAAGGTCGGCGCGATGCTGGAGATGGTGGGTCTGCGCGGTTATGAGCGCCGCGCCAGCGACTCTCTGAGCGGCGGCCAGCAGCAGCGCGTGGCCATTGCCCGGGCACTGGTAAACGAACCCGAGGTGCTGCTGCTGGACGAGCCCCTGGGCGCTTTGGATTTGAAGATGCGCAAGGATATGCAGATAGAGCTGAAGAACATGCAGCAGGAACTGGGCATTACTTTTCTGTATGTGACCCACGACCAGGAGGAGGCGCTCACGATGAGCGACACCGTGGTCGTGATGAATCAGGGACGCATCCAGCAAATTGGCTCGCCCATGGACATCTACAACGAGCCCAAGAATGCCTTCGTGGCCGATTTCATCGGCGAGAGCAACATCATTCCCGGCCTCATGACCCGGGATTTCGAGGTGCGCTTTCTGGACCATGCCTTCGAGTGCGTGGACAAGGATTTCGCCCCCGGCG
Source organism: Bacillota bacterium (assembly GCA_023410875.1). Taxonomy (GTDB): domain Bacteria; phylum Bacillota; class Clostridia; order Christensenellales; family UMGS416; genus JAEYRA01. Next base: position 158,706 of record JAEYPH010000021.1, read on the forward strand.
CTCCGGTGGAAGTCGTCGTGCGCCCGGAGGACATCTACGTTGTGGACCAACCCCACGGCATGCTCAAGGGCACCGTGGAGAGCGTGATTTTCAAGGGTGTGCATTGGGAGATGAAGATCGACTGCGGCGACTATACCTTCCTCGTGCACGACACGGCCATGCGCCCGGCGGGCGAACCCGTGGGCCTCATCGTGCGGCCCGAGGACATCCACGTCATGCGCAAGGGAGCCTGACATGAAGCTCAAATGGTACGCCTCTCCCTATATCGTATGGATGGCGCTGTTCACGGTGGCGCCGCTGGTGCTACTGCTGTACTTTTCCACCCGCAGCCACGACGGCTTCACGCTGGAACACTTCCGCAAATTTTTCGACCCGCTGTACATCGGCATTTTGCTGCGCAGCCTGTGGATGGCTGTGTTGTGCACGGCCATCTGCCTGGTGCTGGGTTATCCCACGGCCTATCTGCTGGCCAAGCGCCGCGAAGGCAGCGTGCTGGCGCTGCTGTTCATACTGCCCATGTGGATGAACTTTCTGCTGCGCACCTACGCGTGGATGAGCATACTGGAGAACACCGGCGTGGTCAACAAGGCGCTGCAGGCGCTGGGCTTTGCGCAGATGACGCTGCTGTATACGCCGGGCGCGGTGCTGCTGGGCATGGTGTATAACTTCCTGCCCTTCATGATCCTGCCGATCATGACGGTGCTGCGCAAGATGGACCGCTCGCTCATAGAGGCCGCCGGCGACCTGGGCGCCAACCCGGTGGCGGTGTTCCGCCGGGTAATCCTGCCGCTGAGCCTGCCCGGCGTCATTTCCGGCATCACGATGGTGTTCATGCCGGCGGTCACGACGTTCGTGATCTCCCGGCTGCTGGGCGGCTCGCAGTTCATGCTGTTCGGAGACCTCATAGAGCAGCAATTTCTGCAGACCGCCGACTGGAGCTTCGGCTCGGCGCTCAGCGTGATCATGATGGCGCTGATGCTGCTCTCCATGGCGGTGATGAACCGCCTGGGCGGCACCGAGCAGCAAAGGGGGCAGCTCATATGAAGCGTTGGCTCTCCTTCTTCAAGGGCACTTATCTTGGCTTGATGCTGGTCTTTCTGTACGCGCCCATCGTGATGCTCACGGTGTTCAGCTTCAGCAACTCCAAGAGCCGCGCCACATGGGGCGGGTTCACGTTCAAGTGGTACGAGCAGCTGTTTCGCAATCCGGAAATCCTCTCTGCGCTTACGACGACGCTGCTGGTGGCGGTGCTGTCCTCGATCATCGCGACGATCATCGGCACGCTGGCGGCCATCGGCCTTTACGGCATGCGCAAGGGCATCCGCACGCTGGTGCTCAACATCTCCTATCTGCCGGTCATCAACCCGGATATCGTGACAGGTATATCGCTTATGATCCTGTTCATCGCCATGCGTCTGGAGCTGGGGTTCCTGACGATGCTGATGGCCCATGTCGTGTTCAACATACCCTACGTGATCTTCTCGGTGATGCCCAAGCTGACCCAGATGGACCGCAACGTCTACGAGGCCGCGCTGGACCTGGGCGCCACGCCGGGCATGGCGCTGCGCCGGGTCATCCTTCCGCAGATCATGCCCGGCGTGATCACCGGGCTCATTCTGGCCTTCACGCTGTCCATCGACGACTTCGTCATCAGCTTCTTCACGTCCAGCAGCGTGCAGAACCTGTCCATCTACATCTACTCCGCCGCCCGCCGCGGCATCAACCCATCCATGTACGCACTGATGACGCTGATGTTCGCCACGGTGCTGTCGCTGCTGCTGCTGGTCAACCGGCGCACCGAGCGCGCCCAGGCCCGCAGCCAGGCCCGGGAGGGCATCCCCGAGAACCTGTGACCTACGACAAACGCCGGTTCGCCGGCAAAGCATAAAGGAGCCTACCGAAATGAAAAAAACTCTCTGTTTCATACTGGCCGTGCTGGTTCTGCTGCCGGCGTTCGCGCTCACCGGCTGCGGCAGCCCCCAAAAGGTGCTCAACATCTACAACTGGGGCGACTACATCGGCGAGGACGTCATCGCGGACTTCGAAAAGGAGACCGGTATCAAGGTCAACTATTCGATGTTCTCCAGCAACGAGGAGCTGTATGCCAAGCTTACCGGCAGCTCTTCCCAGTATGACGTCATCGTGCCTTCGGACTATATGGTCGAGCGCATGGCCAGCAAGGGCATGCTATCCGAGATCGACCGCAGCAAGCTGACCAACTTTTCCAACGTGGACCCACAGTTCCAGAAGATGGCCTTCGACCCCGAAGGCAAGTTCTCCGTGCCCTACATGTGGGGCACCGTGGGTATCATCTACAACACCGAGATGGTCACGGACCCGGTGGACAGCTGGTCCATCCTGTGGAACGAGAAATACAAAAAGCAGATCCTGATGTATGACAGCTCCCGCGACGCCATCTCCGTGGCGCTGCTCTACAAGGGCCTGCAGCCCAACGCCACCGACGACGCCGCACTCAAGAACGCCGAGGCGGCGCTGATCGCCCAGAAGCCGCTGGTGCTCTCCTACACGCTGGACGACACCCGCGACAAGATATTGGCCGGCGAGGCGGCCATGGCCGTGGTCTATTCCGGCGACGCCGTGCTGATCGCCCAGGAAGCCGAGGCGCCGGAGCAGTTCGCCTACAGCATCCCCAAGGAGGGCAGCAACATCTTCATGGACAACCTGTGCATCGTCAAGAACGCCAAGCACAAGGAAGAGGCCATGAAGTTCATCGACTACATGCTGCGCCCGGACATCGCCGCGCGCAACGCCGAATACATCGGCTATTCCACGCCGGAGAAGGCCGCCTACGACCAACTCTCCGAAGAGCTCAAGGCCATCCCGGCCTATTACGCGACGCTGGAGGAGCAGGCCCGCCTGACCGCCTACCGCGACCTGGGCGACGAAGCCACCGCCAAGTACGAGGACGTGTGGACTCGGCTCAAGGGCGCAAACTGATACAAGTAATAGCGAAGGCCCGCCGGCATTGCCGACGGGCCTTCGCTGTCTATCGCGCCACTTTCTCGGGGGGATTCCTCGCGGAGTTTATCCTGAGCGAGCCGAAGGGCTCGGAATACAACGTTAGGGTATAGCTGCACCTCTTGCTGTCATTCTGAGGGCGCAAAACGCCCGAAGAATCCCCCTGAGTACGCCGTTGCTTATCCGATTTCCTCCACCGTAAAGTGCTCATCACCGACCAGTTCAAAGCTGCCGCTGGCGGACGAGCGGATGCCGGCGTCCAGCAGCGCCATCATGTCCAGGTTCAGCTTCACATCCACCATCTCGTTGAGCGGCTCGCCGGTTTCCAGGCAATGCAGCAGGTCCTCGGCGAAGTTGCGGCGACCCTCGGGCAGCGGCGTAACCTCGTGCACCTCATCGGCCTCATACCCAAAGCGCGTGCGGAACACCTCGACGCGGTCATTGTATACGCCCAAGGAACCTTCGGAGCCGTGCACGACCATGGGCGCGTCGGCCACCTTGTTCATGGCCGTCCAGGTGCCCTCTATCGTCGCGACGGCGCCGGGGAAGCGGGCGATGACGATACCGTTGTCATCGGCCTGGGCAAAGGGGCTGTTCAGGTTGGCCCGCAGGCCAAAGGCGCCCACGGCCCGGCTGCCGATGAGCATCGTGCTGACCATGCAGCCATAACCGCAGTAATCCATATAGGCGCCGCCGCCCTGGGCCGGCTGGTACCACCATTCGGCTGCCATCTCCTCGGGGGTAAGCCCCTCGCCATAGCTGAAGGGCCCGAAGGATGTGCCGTTGGTCCAGCGCAGCCGCAGCACCGTGCCGATGGCCCCGCCGGCTATGACATCCCGCGCCGTCTGAAACGCGCCGCCCCAGGCGTTGGGCCAGTTGATGACCAGCTTGCGGCCGGCTCGCTCCATCAGGGCCGCCATGCGCCGCGCGTCGGCAAAGCGGGTGGCCATGGGCTTTTCAAAGACCAGGTGGCAGCCGTGGCGAGCGGCCAGCTCCGCCACGGCCAGGTGTCGGGTGTTCTCGGCGCAGCTCAGTACGATGTCGGGCTTCACGTCGCACAGCAGGCGCTCGGCGTCGTCATACACCGCCATGCCGTAATGATCCCGCACCAGCGCCACATTGCTCAGGCGCGTGCCCCGACCTACCGACAGCGGCTGCACCGCCGCGGGCAGGTCAGCACAGGCGGTCAGTTCCGCGCGGGCGTCCTGCGCAAAGGCCTCCATCATGCCCGGCGCGTGCACATGGGCCAGCCCGACGACAGCAATTTTCAACTTTTTCATCGTTCCTCCAAAATAGTTGATTCTTTCGAACACACAGTGGTATATTAGAGAGTACAAACTATTAAAATCATTCCACAAAACGCAGGGAAATCCTGCCGGGAAAAGAGGGGATGCCATCATGAAAGAGCCGCTGCGCCGCACATTGCGCGTTATCGGGCTGCTGCTGATCGCAGCCGCTCTGTGCGCCATGGGCTACGCTCTGTGGAACATCATACAGACCGATCTGGCCACCCGCCACAGCCTGCAGGCTGTGGAAGGATTGCTGGAAGCGCTCGAATCCCCCGACCCGTCCGACGACTGGGTGCTGGACGATTTTGACCGAGAGGACTATACGCCGCCGCCGGAGGAAGACTGGGGGGGCGGCGAGGAGCCTGAGCTGACCGTGCCGCCGGACGCGCCGCAGGCGCAGCCCACAGCCACCCCCACGGCCGCACAGGGCCAAACCGCCCGCAAGGTGCCGGTCATGGGCGTGCTGGTGTTTGACGGCCTGGGCGGCCGCCGGGTGCCGGTCGTCAACGGTGCGTCGCCTTCGGATCTGAACCGCGGAGCTGGGCACCACCCGCGCACATCGCTGCCCGGCCGCACAGGCAACTGCGTGATCTTCGGCCACCGCAACACGGTGTTCCGCAGTTTCGGCTCCCTTAAGCTGGGTCAAACGGTGGTCTTCGAAGGCGCGCGCAACACGTATACCTATAAGATCACCGACATGAAGGTCGTGCAGCCCGACAATCCGGCCATCTTCGCCGTGCACAGCGGGGCTGTGATGTCGTTGGTCACATGCTATCCGTTCAACTATGTCGGTTCTGCACCCAAGCGATATCTGGTGACGTGCGAGCTCGTTCAGTAACCAGGAATGCCAAAATCGAAAAAGGTCGCATGATCCGACATCAACAAAGCATTATCCGTATAAAACAACGTTGGTAAATGGCGTAAACCGATGCTATACTGAAAAATGGCAAAATAGTGATAGAAATGCATGGCGGCCAGCCGTGGGCCGGCTGCCAAAGGACGAGTTGAGGGAGAGGGTTCCAGTTGACCACCAATGAGCAAACGATTCAACCTTTGGTTATCCGTATGTTCGGCGTCTTCTGGGCGTCCAGGGGTACGGAAGTTTTCACCGACAAGCTCAAGCGCTCCCGCCAGTTGGAGGGTTTGCTGAAATATCTTTTGGCCTATCGCGGTTGTTTTGCCTCACCCGACGAACTCGTGGAGGCGCTATGGGAAGGCCGCAGCTGCGAAAACCCCGCCAAGGCCATACAAAACCTGGTGTACCGACTGCGCACGATGATGGATGTGGAAGGCCAGCCCAGTTACATCCTGTTCGTCAACGGCGGGTACGGTTGGAACACACAGTCCCGCTATGAACTGGACGTGGAGGCCTTCGACGACCTGTTTGACCGCGCCATGGCCAACCAGCGCGCCGGCGCCCCGAACCCGGCGCTGTTCCGCGATGGGCTGGCGCTGTACACGTCGGATTTTTTGGCCAATGCCCAATATGACCTGTGGACGGTGCCGCTGCGCCAGGCCTATCGGCAGAAGTTCACCACCGCAGTGGAAGCTCTGCTGGCCCATTACAAGAGCCACGAGTTCCATCACGACGTCATTTCCCTGTGCGAAAAGGCAATGGCCATTGACCCCTATGATGAGAAGGTGCACGTAGCCTTCCTGCGGTCGCTCATGGCCACCAATCGCATCGCCCATGCCCGCATGCACTACAGCTACATCACAGAGCTGCTCTATCGCGATCTGGGTGTGTCGCCGTCAGCGGAGCTCAAGGAGACCTATGCGCTGATCAACGGCAGCGCCAAACTCGTGCAGCACGACATGGACACCATCCTGCGCACTTTTGGCGACGATGACCGCGCCATCGACGGGCCCTATTTCTGCGATGAAGAAGTGTTCCACGAACTGTTCAAGCTGGAGCGCCGCCGCCTGCAGCGCAACGGCCAATCCAACTGCCTGGTGCTGCTGACGCTGTCCAGCGCCAATTACGGCGTGCCCGCGCCGGATGTGCTCAAGGCCGCCCGCAATGAGCTCAAACAGGTGCTGGCGGCTTCTCTGCGCAAGGGCGATGTCGTGTGCATGTGGAACGATGCGCAGATGCTCGTGCTGCTGGTGTCGCTGACCTTCGAGGATGCCGAGATGATCTCTCAGCGCATTTCCGCGCGCTTCAACAAGACCGTTCAGGGCATGCCGCTGCTGCTGCAGAAGAAGATCAGCCCAATACGGTCGGAGGCGGTCTAGACCGCCTTCTTTCGCCGATGATGTGAACATCGTCGGCGATTTGGACGACCTGATCGTGTTCTCGTTTGTCTCCCGGCGATAACTGTCGCCGGGAGACCTTCTTTTGTCCCGCTCGTGCGAACCTGCTAGGAAACGTGAACCGCTGCGGCGGTGCTTTTGTGATCGATTCTTTTTGGTTATCTGTTTCCTCCGGCGGAATGAATCCGCCGTCGGCAACGGCTTCTCCACCCTTTACAGCCCTCTCTCCAACCCGCTCCCCCGGCGATGGAGAGGCATATTCATACATATAGTAATGGCGCAACGAAAGGCGCGAAATCTCCTCTCCTTGCCGACAATATGCACTTTTTACGCATAGGCCTGCATCTCTCTCTTATTTTATCTGAAAAAATTGTAGATAAGATTGGCAGAAGACTGCCATAAGAATGGCAAAAGAGCGCGATATGTTATGTTGTATACAGAAACGTGTAGTGTAAGAAAACTCAGCCAAGGAGCTTCATATATGGTCGCAGAGCGGCAGGACAAATATCCAAAGGGCACCTACAAGCTGCTGATCACGACACGGCCGGATGGCAGACCCCTTTATCATCTGACCAATCTGGTGACCAGGCAGCGAAGCTGCTGCCCCTCCATCTGGAAGATGCTCAATGCTCTGGACAATGACCTGACAGCCAACCGCTACCCGCAGAAGACCGTGCAATATCGCACATGGGAGGTGAAAAAGCACATGAAGGATTCCATTGTGGACACCCCGACAGATTTCACCGCCCCAGCCGGCGCTGGCCCGACCTTCGTTATCCGGGTGCTGTTCCGGCAAAACGCCACATGGCAAGGCTCCATCCAGTGGATCGAGGGCAAGCAAACCCGCCAGTTTCGAAGCGAATATGAAATGCTGCACCTCATGGACGAGGCTATGCAATCATCCATAGCAGACACCACACAAGCCAACAACGGCTGGGATAACCCAGACCACTCCCCCCAGCAGGACTAAACCACACGTTCGGAGGTATCAGCCATGAACAGGATCAGAAAGCTCGTCGCGTCTCTGACTGTGTTTCTGCTCATTTTCGGGAACATGACCTTTGCGTACGCATGCCACTACAACTTCAGGTTCATCAAGGTGGATGACAGCGGCGCTTCCATGACGTCCGCCAGTTTTCCCGATATCAAGTTTTCGCTGGAGAAAGCGACCGATCCCAGCGGCAGCAATCCCGCCGCCTGGACCTGGACATCGGTTCGGAAAAGTTCCTCGGCGCAATATTTCAACATCGGGGATTCCACCGGCCAGGTCAGCATCAGCGGAACCGTCTACTTCCGCATGAAGGAAGTGCACGGCGCTGACGGCTACGAGATGGACCCCAACTATCGGTACTATTTCATCAAGCAAGGCAACAGCACTCCGCATGACGTTACGCTCGGAGGAATCACCTTCAAGTATATCAACGACAACGCTGCGCGTGTGGATGTTCGTTTTGAAAACAAGCGCCTGGGCAAGCTTACGATCGAAAAAGCCTTCCCCGCCGGTTCGCAGGGCAACCCCAACGATACCTTCAGCTTCTCCGTGACCCGCCAGGGCGACAGCACCAACTACGCCGCCGGCAAGACCGCCAAGGTCGGCGCGCCCATCCAGTTGGACAACCTGCCTTGGGGCACTTACACGATCACCGAGAATTCCAAGAACGGCTATCGGCTGACCGGCTGGAGCGGCGGCACGCTGGTGGATGGTTCCGATGTCACCAAGGGTGTTACCGTGAAAATCGGCACCAGCAGCGGCGCCAAACTGAACTATACCGTGTCCGCCACCAACGATGCGGACAACGACGGCAAGATCACGATCAACAAGGACTACCCCTCCGGTTCGCTGGGCAACCCCGGCGACACGTTCAGTTTCACCGTGACCCGCCAGGGCGACAGCACCAACTATGCCGCGGGCAAGACCGCCAAGGTCGGCACGCCCATGGTACTGGATGACCTGCCCTGGGGCACTTACACGATCACCGAGAATTCCAAAGATGGTTATAAGCTGAGCGGCTGGACCGGCGGCACGCCGGTGGACGCCGGCGACGTCACCAAGGGCGTCACCGTGAAGATCGGCTCCGGCAGCGGCGCCAGCCTCAGCTACTCGCTGACCGCCACCAACAGAACCGACAACGTGGGCAAGCTCACGATCCAGAAGGCATATCCCGCAGGCTCGCTGGGCGAAGCCGACGATACCTTCAGCTTCACCGTGACCCGCAATGAGGACACCGCCTCTCCCAAGACGAATTACGCCGCCGGCAAGACCGCGACGATCACCACCCCCATCGTGCTGGAAAACCTGCCCTGGGGCACGTACACCGTCGTCGAGAATGCCAAGACCGGCTATAAGCTGACCGGCTGGACCGGCGGCGCGCTGGTGGACAGCTCCGACATCACAAAGGGCGTCACCGTGAAGGTTGGCGCCGGTGGCGCCGACTTGACCGCCACCGTCAAGGCGACCAACGACACCTCGGACAACGGCCATATCACCATTCAAAAGGCCTTCGCCGCCGGTTCGCTGGGCACCGCCGGCGACACCTTCAGCTTCATCGTAACCCGCGACGAGGATACCGCCTCCCCCAAGACAAACTATGCCAGCGGCAAGACCGCGACGATCAGCAGCCCCATTGAGCTGGACAACCTGCCCAGGGGTACATACACGATCACCGAGGTTTCCAAGAATGGCTACCGGCTGACCAACTGGACCGGTGGCACGTTGGTGGACGCCGGCGACATCGCCAAGGGCGTTAAAGTGAAGATTGGCACCGGCAGCGGCGCCAGCCTCAGCTACACGGTGAGCGCCACCAACGACACGAAAGACGTGGGCAAGCTCACGATACAGAAGGCCTTCCCCACCGGCTCCATGGGCAGCGCCGGTGAAACCTTCAGTTTCGTCGTGACCCGCAATGAGGACACCGCCTCTCCCAAGCCCAACTACGCCGCCGGCAAGACCGCGACGATCACCACCCCCATCGTGCTGGAGAACCTGCCCTGGGGCACATATACGATCACCGAGGACCCCAAATCCAACTACAGGCTGACCGGTTGGGCCGGCGGCACGCTGGTGAATGCCTCCGACATCACCAAGGGCGTCACGGTGAAGATTGGCACCGGCAGCGGCGCCAGCCTGACAGCCACCGCCAAGGCCACCAACGACACCGTGGACAACGGCCAGCTGACCATCAACAAGGCGTTTTTGGAAGGCTTTGCCGGTGACAGCGACGACACCTTCAGCTTCGTCGTGACCCGCAACGAGGACACGGCTTCCCCCAAGACCAACTACGCCAGCGGCAGGACCGCCAAGGTCGGCTCCCCCATCGTGCTGGAAGACCTGCCCTGGGGTACCTATACGATCACCGAAGCTGCCAAGGACGGCTACCGGCTGAACGCCTGGAACGGCGGCACACCGGTGGATTCTTCCAACGTCACCAAGGGCGTCACCGTGAAGATCGGCTCCGGCAGCGGCGCCAGCCTCACGTACTCGCTGACCGCCATCAACGGCTCCGACGATGTGGGCAAGCTGACCATCAACAAGGCTTTCCCCGCCGGTTCTATGGCCAATGCCAACGAAACCTTCAGCTTCACCGTGACTCGCAATGAGGACACGGCCTCCCCCAAGACCAACTACGCCAGCGGCAAAACAGCCAAGGTAGGCGCCCCCATCGTGCTGGAGAACCTGCCCTGGGGCACGTATACGATTACCGAAAACGCCAAGAACGGCTACCGCCTGACCGGGTGGACCGGCGGCACATTGGTAGACGCCAGCGACATCACCAAGGGCGTGAGCGTGAAGATCGGCTCCGGCAGCGGCGCCAGCCTCAATTACGCGCTGACCGCCACCAACGACACCGATGACGTGGGCAAGCTCACGATCCAGAAAGCTTTCCCCGCCGGTTCCATGGGCGATGCCGATGACACCTTCAGCTTCATCGTGACCCGCGACGAGGACACGGCTTCTCCCAAGACCAACTACGCCGCCGGCAGGACCGCCAAAATCGGCTCCCCCGTCATGCTGGAAAACCTGCCTTGGGGCACCTATACGATCACCGAGGATGCCAAGGACGGTTATGAGCTGACCGGCTGGACCGGCGGTACGCCGGTGGATGCCTCCGACATCACCAAGGGCATCAAGGTGAAGATTGGCACCGGCAGCGGCGCCAGCCTGAGCGCCACCGCCAAGGCCACCAACGACACCCTGGACAACGGCAAACTCACGATCGAAAAGGCCTTCCCCGCCGGTTCCATGGGCAATGCCGATGACACCTTCTCCTTCACCGTGACCCGCAACGAGGACACGGCATCCCCCAAGACCAACTACGCCAGCGGCAAGACCGCCAAGATCGGTTCTCCCATCGTGCTGGAAAACCTGCCCTGGGGCACTTATACGATCACAGAAAACACCAAGAACGGCTACCGGCTGACCGGCTGGACCGGCGGCACTTTGGTGGACGCCAGCGACATCACCAAGGGCGTGAGCGTGAAGATCGGCTCCGGCAGCGGCGCTAGCTTGAGCGCCACCGTCAAGGCCACCAACGATACCAAGGACGTGGGCAAGCTCACGATACAGAAGGCCTTCCCCTCCGGTTCCATGGGCAACACCGATGACGCCTTCTCCTTCACCGTGACCCGCAACGAGGACACGGCATCCCCCAAGACCAACTACGCCAGCGGCAAGACCGCCAAGATCGGTTCTCCCATCGTGCTGGAGAACCTGCCCTGGGGCACCTATACGATCACCGAGAACCCCAAGGATGGGTATGAGCTGACCGGCTGGTCCGGTGGCGCATTGCTGGACGCCTCCGACGCCACCAAGGGCGTGAGCGTGAAAATCGGTTCCGGCAGCGGTGCAAGTCTCACGGCCACCGTCAAGGCCACCAACGACACCGACGTGGGCAAGCTGACCATCAACAAGGCTTTCCTGGACGGCTCCGTCGGCGACAGCTCCGACACCTTCAGCTTCATCGTTACCCGCAATGAAGACACCGCCTCCCCCAAGACCAACTACGCCGCCGGCAAGACCGCGACAATCGCCAGCCCCATCGTGCTGGAAGACCTGCCCTGGGGCACCTACACGATCACCGAGGTTGCCAAGGACGGTTACCGGCTGGCCAGCTGGACCGGCGGCACGCCGGTGGACGCAGCTGACGCCACCAAGGGCGTACAGGCGGAGATCGGCACCGGCAGCGGCGCCAGCCTGAGCTTCGAGGTGACCGCCAACAACGGCACCGACGACGTGGGCAAGCTGACCATCAACAAGGCTTTCCCCGAGGGTTCCATGGGCAACGCCGATGATGCCTTCTCCTTCATCGTGACCCGCAATGAGGACACCGCTTCCCCCAAGACCAACTATGCCAGCGGCAGAACCGCCAAGGTCGGCTCTCCCATCGTGCTGGAGAACCTGCCCTGGGGCACCTATACGATCACCGAAGACGCCAAGGACGGCTATGAGCTGACCGGCTGGACCGGCGGCACGCCGGTGGACGCCTCCGACGTGACCAAGGGTGTAAGCGTGAAGATCGGTTCCGGCAGCGGCGCCAGTCTGAACTACTCGCTGACCGCCACCAACGACACGGCCGAAGTGGGCGAGCTGACCATCGAGAAGGCCTTCCCCGAGGGCTCGCTGGGCAACGCCGATGACACCTTCAGCTTCACCGTAACCCGCAATGAGGACACCGCCTCTCCCAAGACCAACTACGCCAGCGGCAAGACCGCCAAGATCGGCGCCCCGATTGTGCTGGGCAACCTGCCCTGGGGCACCTATACGATCACCGAGGATGCCAAGGACGGCTATCAGTTGACCGGCTGGACCGGCGGCACGCCGGTGGACGCCTCCGACGCCACCAAGGGCATCACCGTGACGATTGGCACCGGCGCCGGAGCCAGCCTGACGGCCACCGCCACAGCCACCAACGACACGACCGATGACGGCAAGCTGACCATCAACAAGTCTTTCCTGGATGATTCCATCGGCGACAGCTCCGACACCTTCAGCTTCGTCGTGACCCGCGATGAGGACACAGCCTCCCCCAAGACCAACTACGCCGCCGGCAAGACCGCGACGGTCAGCAGCCCCATCGTGCTCACCGACCTGCCCTGGGGCACCTACACGATCACCGAGAGCGTCAAGGACGGCTACCGGCTGGCCAGCTGGACCGGTGGCGCCCCCGTGGACGTCGCTGACGCCACCAAGGGCGTCCAGGTGAAGATCGGCACCGGCAGCGGCGCCAGCCTGAGCTTCGAGGTGACCGCCAACAACGGCACCGACGACGTGGGCAAGCTGACGATTAACAAGGCTTTCCCCGAGGGCTCGCTGGGCGACGCCGATGACACCTTCTCCTTCACCGTGACCCGCAACGAGGACACGGCCTCCCCCAAGACCAACTATGCCAGCGGCAGAACCGCCAAGGTCGGCTCTCCGATCGTGCTGGAGAACCTGCCCTGGGGCACCTACACGATCACCGAGGACGCCAAGTCCGGCTACCGGCTGACAGGCTGGACCGGCGGCACGCCGGTGGATGCCACAGACATCGCCAAGGGCGTGAGCGTGAAGATCGGCTCCGGCAGCGGCTCCAGCCTGAACTACTCGCTGACCGCCACCAACGACACGGCCGAGAGCGGCGAACTCACGATCCAGAAGGCCTTCCCCGCCGGGTCCATCGGCGATGCCGATGATACCTTCAGCTTCACCGTGACCCGCAACGAGGACACAGCCTCCCCCAAGACCAACTACGCCGCCGGCAAGACCGCCAAGGTCGGTTCCCCCATCGTGCTCACCGACCTGCCCTGGGGCACCTACACGGTCACCGAGGACGACAAGTCCGGCTATCGGCTGACCGGTTGGGCCGGCGGCACGCCGGTGGACGCCTCCGACATCAACAAGGGCGTAACCGTGAAGATCGGTTCCGGCAGCGGCGCAAGCCTGAGCTACACACTGACCGCCACCAACGACACGACCGATGTGGGGCAGTTGACCATCGAGAAGGCCTTCCCCGACGGCTCCATGGGCAACGCCGATGACGCCTTCTCCTTCACCGTGACCCGCAACGAGGACACCGCCTCCCCCAAGACCAACTACGCCGCGGGCAAGACCGCCAAGGTCGGCAGCCCGCTGGTGCTGGGCAACCTGCCCTGGGGCACCTACACCGTCACCGAGGACGCCAAGCCCGGCTACCAGCTGACCGGCTGGAAGAAGGACGGCTCCGCTGTCAGCGGCAGCTCCGTGACCGTAACCATCGGCGCGGGCAGCAGCGCCAAGCTGGAATACGTGCTGCAAGCCACCAACGATTCCGACAACGTGGGCAAGCTGACGATCGCCAAGGCCGCCTTCGCCGAAGGCTCGCAAGGCAATGCCAGCGACACCTTCTCCTTCACCGTGACCCGCCAGCAGGACGCTGCTGACCCCATCACCGGCCTCAAACCCAACTACGCCGCGGGCAAGACCACCACGGCAGGCGCATCGCCCATCGAGCTGACCGGCCTGCCCTGGGGTACCTACACGATCACCGAAAACGCCACGTCCGGCTATCACCTGACCGGCTGGATGCTGGACGGCGCGGCAGTCAGCGGTAGCTCCGTGACCGTGACCATCGGCTCCGGCAGCAGCGCCAAGCTGGAATATGCACTGGAAGCCTCCAACGCCACCGACGATGTCGGCCGGCTCACGATCATCAAGAGCGTGCTGGGCACGCCGCAGACCGGCGACACGTTCCGCTTCTCCGTGGTGCGTGACGGTGACAGCACCAACAAGAACTGGGCCGAAGGCATCACCTGGAGCGCCGGCAGCCTGATCCATGAGCTCTCCGGCCTGCCCTGGGGCACCTACACGATCACCGAGGACCCGACCGACGGCTACAGGCTCAACGATTGGATCGGCGGCACGCTGGTGGATCCCGGCGACGTGACCAAGGGCGTAAAGGTAACCATCGGCACGGCGGCAGGGGCCACGCTGAACTACAGCGTCGTGGCGACCAACCGCCAGCTGGGCAGCCTGAAGCTTACCAAGACCGTGGACGGCGCTGCCGGCGATGACCCGACCGTGTTCACGCTGAAGGTCACCGGCCCCGGCGGCTACAGCCAGGACGTCACGCTGACCAACGGCCAGACCGCCACGCTGAGCGGCCTGGAGTGGGGCGAATACGCGATCACCGAGACCGCCGTGCCCGAAGGCTACGCTTCGCTGAGCGGTACCGGGAACTTCACGGTGGGCTATGACACCGCTGGAACGCTGGTGCTCGATCACCTGGTGACCTACGAGAACCAGAAGCTGGCCGCGATCCACATCCTCAAGACCGACAGCGCCACCGGCCTGCCCGTGGCCAACGTCACGCTGGAAATTTCCAAGCCGGAGCAGAATCTGCTCAGCCGCCTGTGGGCCGCCGTGTTCGGCGAAACCTGGACGGTGACGACCGGCGCCGACGGCATCGCTGATGTCAGCAACCTGCAGCCCGGCATCTATGAAGTCAAAGAGGTTTCCGCCCCCGACGGTTATGTGATCGACCCGACGCCCAAGACCGTGACGCTGGCCGCCGGCCAGACGGCCCAGGTGACCTTCGAGAATGTGCCCCAGGGCTGGCTCAAGCTCATCAAGACCGATGCGGTGACCGGCGCAAAGCTGGCCGGAGCCGTGTTCTCCCTGGCCGACAATGAGGACTTCACCGATGCGATCACGCTGGCGACGGCCGCCGACGGCACCGTGACCAGCGCAGCGCTTACGCCCGGCACCTGGTATGCCAAGGAGACCCTGGCTCCCGCCGGGTATGTGCTGGACAGCACCGTGCACACCGTAACGGTGGAACTGGGCAAGACCGCTGAGGTGGCGCTGCTCAACGACCCGCAGAGCTTCCTGAAGATCATCAAGACCGACGCAGACACCGGGGCCGCGCTGGCCGGCGCTGAGTTCTCCCTGGCCGACAACGAGGACTTCACCGGCGCGATTACGCTGACGACGACCGCCGACGGCACCGTGACCAGCGCAGCGCTTACGTCCGGCACATGGTACGTCCGGGAGACCAAGGCGCCCGCCGGATATGTGCTGGACAGCACCGTGCACACCGTGACGGTGGCGCTGGGCAAGACCGCCGAAGTGGCGCTGACCAACTCGGCAGTGCCCGGACAGCTGCAGCTGCTCAAGGTGAACGCCGAGGACGGTATGCCGCTGGAAGACGCAGCCTTCAACATCTACTCTGACGAGGCGCTCACCGATCTGGTTGCCTCCGACACCACCGACGAAAACGGCGAGATCAATGTGGACAACCTGACGCCCGGCACCTATTGGGTGCTGGAGACCCGAGCGCCGGAAAACTTTATCCTCAACGACACGGCGATCCCCGTGACCATCACGGCCAACAACCGCACGGTGCTCACGCTGACCAACCAGGAGGACGACACCGGCGGCTTCGAGGATGAGCTGGGCCAGCTCAACCTGCTCAAGGTGGACGGCTATACGCAGAAGCCCCTGGCCAACGCCAAGTTCAACCTCTACGCTGACGAAGCGCTCAGGGTGCTGGTAGCCACCGGCGTCACCGGTGCAGACGGCATCATCGAGTTCAAGGACCTGGAACCCGGCACCTACTATTTGGTGGAGACCTCGGCGCCCATGTCCTACAAGCTCAACACAACCCCGATCGACGTGGACGTGCCCGCCGGTGAGATCACCGAGATAACCGTGACCAACGAGCTGGACGACACCAAGGACTATCAGACCGGCTCCATGGATTACAACATCCTGCTAGGCGGCGGCGCGGCGCTGCTGGTAGGTGCGATGCTGATCATGCTCACCCGCCGGCGCAGGTTCGCCATGGGCAGGCCCGCCATGGCCGTGAGCAACCGCCGGCGCAGGCCCTACAGGACTCCCAAACATTAATGCCAAGCGGGGACCCGCAGACAATCAACTAACAAAAAGGGGGCTGTTCCGGGAGGAGCAGCTCTCTTTCGTGATATACTGATAAGTATGGAAAAGGTGAGGACTATACTAAGGGGTGCTAAAATGAAAAAAGGAATGACCTCACAAGAAATGATTGCTATGCACGTTGAAAGCGATAAGATCATGGAAGAAGCAACCAAACAAGGCGATTATAAAACCCATAACAGAGAGTTTATGAAAAGGGATAAAATTCACCAGTTTCTAGCGCTGAGACCTGATTTGGCAAAAGAAGTGTATCAAGAGCTTTTAAAGCATGAGTGTATTGTTTCTAGACTCTCAGCTGCTGCTCAGTGCCTAAAGAACGGATTTTTCATAGAAAAAGCAGAGGACATTCTTGCCATGATGGAAAAGGAAAAGAGCACTGGGCTTTATAGTCTGGATGCACACATGACGCTTCGAGTATGGAGAGGTGAATTTCCAGGAAAAAAGCTATGATCGAAGATCTATCGCAATAAGAGGGAAGCATGAATACTAAACCAGAGTTTTGAGATAAACATTGATCTATATTTGAATAAAAGATATTGTTATGCTGGCGAAGTTAATGGAACGAATGGATGGAGGATATCTGAGATTTGCCCGGTTTGTCGGACTCCATATCTATTACAGTTGACTGACCTTTATCTTGGGGTAGAAAGGGGGAGTATATATCCCGACTTCCTCCATTGCCCTGCTGGCATACTCGTCATCTCAGAAAATGTTCTAAATGCATGGCAGAAAACCGGAATTAAGGGTTATTCATACTATCAGGCACATGTTGATAAAATCTATACAAAGGGGCTTAAAGGAAAAAACGTTCCAATATACTATCATATTGCAATCGACGGATTCTGTGATATAGAGAGAAAACGGACGGACATTGAAATAATATACGAATGTAAAAAGTGTGGCGTTATTAAGTATAAGCAAAAGTGGGACACGGGTGAAGCAAAATTCGCATTTGATTACGAAACTTGGGATGGAACAAATATTCTTCGAACGAAGATTTTTAACTTTCCGTTTTGTACAAGAGAAATTGTTGAGTGCGCGTTGAGAACCAATCATACAGGCGTAAGATTTTTCCATTCACAAGATGTTCTTAGAGGGGACAAAAGGCATATCGAAAAGATAGAGGATATCGTCTGAAGGGAAAATCTGTGCGATCCATCATTGCACCTTTGAGAAGGGGAAAAATGCGTCTCGTTCTTCGTATGCTTTTTGGAGTGCTAAAATGAAAAAAGGAATGACCTCACAAGAAATGATTGCTATGCACGTCGAAAGCGATAAGATCATGGAAGCGGCAACCAAACAAGGCGATTTTAAAACTTATAACAAAGAGTTTGCGAAAACAGATAAAATTCACAAGTTTTTAGCGTTGAGACCTGATCTGGCAAAAGAAGTGTATCAGGAGCTTTTGACGCATGAGTGTATTGTTTCAAGGCTCTCATCTGCTGTGCAGTGCCTGAAGAACGGATTTTACA
Source organism: Bacillota bacterium (assembly GCA_023410875.1). GTDB lineage: Bacteria > Bacillota > Clostridia > Christensenellales > UMGS416 > JAEYRA01. The sequence goes on from JAEYPH010000021.1 coordinate 176,603, forward strand.
TAGAAAAAGCAGTGGACATTCTTGACGTGATAAAGGACAGTAGTGCTGGGATGTATAGCTTTGATGCACGCATGACGCTTCGAGTATGGAGAGGAGAAATTCCAGGAAGTAAGCTGTGATTGAACAGGAGAACCAGTATGAAAGTGCTACACCAAATAACAGGGTCATTTTTGAGGGAGGCATACCACCTCCCTCAATCTTTTTGTCCTTCAAGTTCATGTTTTTCTAAGATTATTCTGTTTATTGCTCACTTATTGTGGTATGTATAGGGCGTAAGAAAAGATCGTTCTTTGAAAGTCAACTCAACATCCGTTGAAAAAGGCAAAGCTGCCGAAAGGCAGCGACGCAAAGCCACGGGTCTAAAGCGCCAAAGCGCCATGACAGCCGGGTTACCAATGGAGCGCACGGCGCATTTCCAGGGCCGCGTGTTCCATCGCCCCTTAAAGGAGGAACACCATGAAGCGGTCCTTTTTGTTTTCTGTTTCCCTCGCTATATTGCTCAGCTTGAATCTGGTTGCAGCGCCAACAGCCTTGGCCGCCTCACAGGCCCAAACGCAGAAGGCTGCCGCCAAGCCAGCCATTGACGCCGCCGCCATCGTCGGCATGACCCAGCGCCAACTGACCGCCAAATACGGTAAGCCCACCCGCACGGAGCCCAGCGAATACGGCTTCGACTGGTTGGTGTACAACAGCGATTACAGCCGCTTCATGATGGCCGGCGTGCGCAAGGGCAAGGTCGTGGCGCTGTACACCAACGCCAAGGGCTTCAAGTACGGCTCCAAGTTCCAGTTGGGCGCCACCAAGAACAAGGTTCGCTCTGCCATGGGCAAGAAGCCCGTAACCTACCTGCGCAGCGGCAACACCGTGGCGATGCTGCCCCACACCAATGAAAAGGATCTCTTCCCCGTGGGCAGCAACCATGTCACCGTGTTCTATGACAACATAGAGAAAGGCGTCGCCACCTCCATCATGATCCTGCCCGCCGCCGACGAGACGTCCTACGTCATCCGCAACCCGGCCATGACCGCGGCGCTGGGCGCGGCCTACCAGCGGCTCAGCGTGGACCTGACCAATGCCATCCGCGTGCGCCGCGGCTTGTCCGCACTCAAGGTCGTCACCCCGAACACCAAGCTGGCCACCAGCCGCAGCACCGATATGCGCGACCGCAACTACTTCGACCACTACACCCCCGAGCATGTCAGCCCCGCGCAGCAAGCCAGGCGCATGGGTCTAAGCTACCTGAAGCTGGGCGAGAACATCGCCTACGGACACCGCGACGCGATCTTCGCCCACGAGCGTTTCATGAACTCCTCGGGCCACCGCGTCAACGTGCTCAAGGATTACACCAAGATCGGCGTGGGCGTGGCAGTGGGCGGCAAGCGCCGGGCCATCATCACCTGCATCTTCACCAAGTAAGCTTACACCCCCGGGTATGTGAGCAGCTCTTACCCGGATGAATACGACAAACCTCCTACCTCCTTGCTCAAAAGCCGTTGCCCGGTCCTCTCCGGCAACGGCTTTCGAGCATCCTGGGGCGCCCCGCACCAAAAACCCTTCACCTGCGGCACATTTCACAGAAACGCAATATTGACTGCTCCGGCCAATGCTCTACAATGTCAATGCAGGCGCGGCACGCCGCCTGCTGCCGGAGGAGACATGGAGAACCTGCATTTCGCCCACAACCCGCTGCTGAACGCCGACGCCTTTGTGCCCGATGCGGAAGCCCGCGTCTTCCAGGACCGCCTGTATCTGTATGGCTCCTGGGACATCGCCGGACGCATGGACTATTGCAGCAAGCTTTATCATGTGTTCAGCAGCGACGACCTCGTGCACTGGACCGACCATGGCGTCAGCTTTTCCACCGAGGAATCTTCCGCCGCGGGGGTGTGGCCCAACGGCACGCTGTACGCGCCGGATTGCATCTGCCGGGACGGCCGCTATTATCTGTATTTCTGCCTGTCCGACGGCTCCGAAGGTGTGGCCGAAAGCGCGTCTCCCCAGGGGCCCTTCACCGACGCCACGCCCGTCGCAGGCACGGATGGCATTGACCCCGGCGTGTTTATAGATGACGACGGGCAGGCTTACATCTACTGGGGGCAGTTCGACCGCGTGCGGGCTGCCCGGCTGCTGCCGGGCATGCGCTCCATCGATCCCGCATCGGTCGTACAGCCGCTGAGCGTGGCGAAGCACAACTTCCACGAGGGCAGCTCCATGCGCAAGCACGGCGGGTTGTATTATTACGTCTACGCCGACACCGGCCGCCACGGCGAGCGCCCCACGTGCCTGGGCTACGCCACGGCCACCTCGCCGCTGGGGCCCTTCACCTATCGCGGCGTCATCATCGACAACTTCGGCTGCGACCCCGAGGTGTGGAACAACCACGGCAGCATCGCCGAATACCGCGGCCAATGGTATGTGTTCTACCATCGCTCCAGCCGCGGCACAATTTTCTCCCGGCGGGTATGCGCTGAGCCCATCCGCTTCCTGGAGGATGGCTCTATCCCCGAGGCCGAGATGACGTCTCAGGGCATGGGCGGCCCCATCGCGGCCACGGAGCGCCTGCCTTCGGCGTTGGCCTGCCTGCTGAGCGGCCATGTGCGCATCGACGCCGGCCCCCGCGGCGAGGCGCTGGCCCAGGCCCGCGAGGGCGACTGCGCCTGGTTCAAGTATCTGGACTTTGGCGCCGGCGTTGAGCAAGCGCTGCTGCACGTGGATGGCGGCGCCGGTGTCGTGGAGCTCCGCCTGGACAGCCCCAACGGCGCTCTGCTGGCTGCGGTGCACGCCCCCGGTGGCCCCGCTCTGATGCGGGTGGATGCTGCAGCCGCCGGTGTGCACGCGCTGGTGCTGGTGTGGCGCGGCGAAGGGGAACTGCCCACGGTGGAATGGGTGCAGTTCACCGCCTCCCACACTTAAGGGTTAAGCTGCTCCTGCGATCATTCCCCCGGATTGCTGCACACGCCGACGAACAGCGGCGTTTCGCCCCTGGCGGTGATGGCATAGATAAACGGGCGATCGAGAATCATCTTGGCCCGGCCATTGGGCGGCGCGGCCCCGGCGTAGGCGATTTCGGTGAAGGCCGACGCCTCCACGCCGTTTTCGTCGATGGCGATGTGCGTTTGCTGGGTCACGTCGGTGATAAACGCGGTTCCGCCGGTGATGCCGGAAAAATCGGCATCCGGCCGGAAAGCGTCGGTGACGCCCAGGGATTTGAGAACATCGGCCAGCTCATACCGGCAGTCGAAGCTGAACTTGGGCACCTTCCACACGACCTCGCCATGGCTGCTTTCCTCGCCCTCAAACAGCGCCCGCACGCGCTCGGGGCTGGCCAGCAGCTCGTCCAGGCCCACACCCTCATCGGGCAGTATGAAAACCATCTGCCGCGCGCCCTTGAGCCCCAACGACGAACGGGTGAAGCCATCCCCCTTGGCGAAGCTCCCGGAGCCGAAGGTCTGGTTCATGAAGTCCACCGTCATGTCGCCCTGCGGCCCGTGGAACACGTCCTTGGCCGTCTTGGCCTGGTCAAATCGGTCCATCCATTCGTCGTGGTAGTAGACCGTGTTGAGGATGGAGAGTATTTTGTTCCCGTCCACCGGAAAATCCGGCGAAAGCGTGCCGTTGGTGTTTTGAGAGACCCACTGCCCCATGGCCTTGCCAGCGCTCGCGTCGGCGAAGTCCACCGAGTAGAATGAGGCATAGAAGTTGTCGGCCGCGTTGCGCACAAAGCTGTCCTTGAAAGCCACGCCGCGGTCCATCCACAGGGAGTTGGCGAGTTTCAGTTTGGTGACCCCATGATCCTTGTACAGCAGCCGGTAGAGATTCCCGCATTGCGCCGACAGCTCCTCGGCATTGGATGTGCCCAGCAGGTCGAATATCTGGGCCTGGGTTTGACCTCCTGCGCCCGTACCGGCCAGCGCCAGCGCGAAGTAGAGAGACAACGGCGAGTAGTTGGCGTTGCCCTGGGCGCTGCCCAGCACCGCCGACGCCGTTCGCCAGGAGAAGCCAGCCATCGCCTCGATGAAGCTGTCGTCCACGGGGTTCTGCTCAAATACCGTTCGGCCGGCATCGTAGTCCTCAAACCCGATGGCATTCGGGTATTCCACGGCGACCCGCGGCTGCACGCTGCCCAGCCGGCCATGCAGGCCGGAACAGGCGCACAGGGTAAGCGTCATAGCTGCGGATAGAAGGCCGGCGATCCATTTCTTCATTTCGCTCACTCCTCATTTCAGGGACCGAACGTACCCCATACACACCGTCCCCGCATCGTATCGCTATGATGATAGACGCTTAATCGGTCCATTCCGTTCCAACGACACAGTGACCCTTCAGCGATGTAACCTAAAGTTTCTATGAGCGAAGCGCTTAAAGCTGGATCAGCGTATATTCTCCAGCCTCTCGACAAAACAAGCAACAAAGGCAAAAAATTATGCCGACTGCCGATTCATTCGGCAGGAGGAAACTTAATGATAGAAAAAGGTCATTAAAGAACTCGCCCGCAGGCGAAAATCGTCTCTTAAGTAAATAGTATGAGTTCCAAAAGCAAAGATATCGCCCGGCGACGGTTATCGTCGGGCGATAAAGCAGCAATGAGTACAGTCGTCTGGATCGCCAAGGCGCAACAGCGCCGAAGGCGACAGCGTGTCGACTTTGTCGACACGCTAGAGGCCACCGTCTTGGTGGCCTCTTTCCGATTTACTCTGTTTTTAATGTATGGAGAACCTTTTCCCATAAAGGCTGCGCTTTATCAAAGTTTTCCGGCGCCGTGGAGAGCTGAAAGTATATGTCCTGCTCTCCTGGAGCGTCAATAAAATAGTGACCCAGCGTAAAATTCATGCCGTTGATGGTCGTATCCGCGACACAACGGATAGTGGTCATTTCATATTCAAGCTTATCGACCGTTTTTATCTCATAGTCGGAAAACCCTTCGGACTTCAAATACGCCTGGACATCCTCCTCTTTGCCGGCGAAAACATCGCTCCCGCAGTATCTGATCCAGAAATTTGCCGAACCGACATATGGCTCCAGCAGATTATAGGACTTGAATGTGTCACTTGAGGCGGCTTCCAGCAGGGTCCAGCCTTCTACCGGCTCCACGGAAAAGGTTGTGACGGCGCCCTCCTCCTCGACTTGTTCCGTTGGTTCCGCTGCGCCCTCAGAAGGAGAAGCACTCGGCTGAGCAGGTGTACCGGCAGACTTTGCGCTTTCCTTGAAAGGTGTGTTTCCCTGGATTGCGGAGGATGCCTGGCTGTTGCAGCCGGAAAGCGCCATTACCAATACCAGAAGCGCCGCTCCAATGAGTTGTCTCGTCATCCGTTTCTCTCCTGTTTGCAGTTTGATCTTCAAGATAAATACATACTATCATCAACCTGGGCGCCTGGTTTTTTCAAAAAGGTCATATATGTTTCTATAAATCTCCTTTTGCTGTGTCTGCGTTTGATTTTCTGAACTCCGTTGGGGACATTTTTAGATTGCGTTTAAACACAGTGGAAAAATGTCCGGAGTTTACGAAGCCACATAGCCTTGCGACTTCCTCAACCGAGTGCTGACCTTTTCTTAACATCTCCTTTGATTTTTCGATGCGTATCCCCATAAGATACTGATATGGCGTCTGCCCTGTATGGTCTTTAAACACCCTCTTAAAATGGCAGGGGCTCAGATAAATCAAACTGCAGATGTCCGTAATGCTGATGTTCGCACGGTAATAGCTCTCCATAAACTGTATCGCTGAGCTGATATATTTGTTTTCCTTACCTGGCTTAATTGCTGTTGACTCACCATTCAAATCACGTACAAGCTGGAAAACGATCTGTGTGCAGATACTCTTTATCATCAGGGGATAGGTCTCCCCGCAATTCATCATTTCACGCTGAAAAGAGCCGGCCAAGTCCAGCAATTGCGCGCTATATACGCTCTGTATCCGCTGAAACGCAAAGGCTTCTCCGCACGCCGCTTCTGCCGCGATCTCCAAAAAGAAGTCTTTCTTAACCGCGATGTGCATGTACTTGCCGTACCGCCTGTTATCGCAGGGAACGCCGTACACCTTTTGCCAGGGTTGGATCACCAATAGGCCGCCTTTTTTCAACTTGCACTCACAACCATTCACTCTGGTTACAGGAGACTCCGAAAAGAACAGGAGGAAGTGATAATCATCAACGCAGATCTCTTCTCCCAGCGCGTATTCCTCCGGTTCAAAAATGGCCAGGTGCCTGCAGATTTGTGACTTTGTCTTTGCGTACATGTCTTTGGGTATCGTTTCAAGAAAGTAGCTGAAATCCTGCTTCACATTATCCCCCGTTATTTATGATGGCCGTGGCCTCTTTCCGCCTTCCTACCGGGAGCGAATGCTCCCCTCCAGATACAGCACCGCATGTCCTGCGATCTTCACGCGATCGCCGGCATCCTTGCAATACAGTTCTCCCCCTCTGGGCGAAAGCTGCCGGGCGAGCAGTTCGGCTTTCCCCAGCCTCCCGGACCAGAAGGGAATCAAGGATGCATGGGAGGAGCCGGTCACCGGGTCTTCGGGAATCCCCGCTTTGGGCGCAAAGAACCTGGACACGAAGTCCGCATGCTCCCCCTTGGCCGTCACAATCACGCCAAACCCGTCGGGGAGTGATTTCAAGGCCGCCAGGTCCGGCGCCAAAGCCTGAACCTGGCGCTCCGAGCCGACGAGCAGCAGCAGGTCCCGCGATAGAAGCGCTTCCAGAATACCGGTTCCAATGGCCCGTTCCATGGCGGGCGTCACATCAACCGGCCTCGGGCTTCTGGATGGAAAATCCATTTCGAACAAATCGCCAGTTTTCTCGACGGCCAGCGCTCCGCTCTTCGTGTGGAAGACGAACCGCTGCCTGTGCGTATCCGCATAGTTGGCCAAAACAAACGCGCTGGCCAGCGTCGCGTGCCCGCACAGGTCTATTTCCACCTCCGGGGTAAACCATCTGAGCTCGTATTCGTCCCCTCTGGGCAGCACAAATGCCGTTTCCGCCAGGTTGTTCTCGGCGGCGATGCTCTGCATAACCGAATCCTGCGGCCACTCCTCCAGCAGGCAAACGCCCGCCGGGGTCCCGGCGAACAGGCGCTTCGTAAAGGCGTCCACGATGTAGTATCTCATGTCCATTCGCTCCTCCTCTCAACCCAGAATAACACCCAAATGCCAGGAAGCCAACTGTTTCCACAATCCGCTCCTTCGATAAACAGTTCTGAATCCGCTTTTCGAAAAGGAATGTCATTTGTTATAATCAAGCGGAGAAGAGACCCTGCGGAGGCGCTTCATGAAATATCCACAACTTTTACACAAAGGCGATACCATTGGTATCTGCGCGCCTTCCAGCGGCGTATTGGGCGATGCGTTGGCGCCGCGCCTGGACAATGCGATTCGCAACATCAAAGCTTTGGGTTATCAAGTTGTGGAAACGGCGTCGGTGCGGAGCAATTCAAAATGTGTCAGCGCTGATGGTGCAACCCGGGCCGCAGAGTTTATGAGCCTGTATGAAGACCCCAATGTGGCTGCTATCCTGCCGCCGTGGGGCGGTGAATTCCTGATGGACATGCTGCCGCTCCTGGATTTTGACCGGTTGGCTGCTTTACCCGCGAAATGGGTTTGCGGATATTCGGATATTACCACATTGACTTTCCCGCTGACGCTGGTCAGTAATATCGCTACAATACATGGTTCCAATCTGATGAATATGGGGTTTGCCCGTATCCATGATTCCGATTTACGGGTATTTGACGTCATGTCCAATCTCACGACAGAACAGAAAAGTTGGGACACCTGGGGCGGTTGTACCGACTGGTATGATATTACGAAGGACGCGTATAGACTCGATCGTCCATCTTCCTGGAAGTCATTGCAGGGAGATGTGCGTGTTGCTTTCAGCGGTCGGATGATCGGCGGCTGTATGGATACCCTGTGCAAACTGGCAGGTACCCGCTTCGCTCCGGTTGACGTGTTTATAAACACCTATAGGCAGGACGGCATTGTATGGACGCTGGAAAGCTGTGAGATGTCGGCGCCGGAAATTTATCGGACATTTTGGCAGATGCGCGAGAGCGGATGGTTTCAATCCTGCACCGGGATCATAATCGGCCGTCCGGATGGATATGAGGATAAACGCGACTTCACGTTGATCGACGCGATAAAGCAAGGGCTGGGAGGTTTGAGTGTGCCGATCCTCTACGACGCGGACATCGGGCATCTCCCGCCGCAAATGCAGATTGTCAATGGTTCGATTGGTCAAGTGGAGTTTGCCGATGGCAAGGCAACGATCCGGCAGACTGTCGAAGCTCTGCCAGCTTTTTGAGCCGGCTCTCACCAACCGCTGAAGAGATATCAGCGAGAGCCTTCGCGCTTTATCATCCGGACGGCGACATAGGATACGCCCGGCAGGTCAACCCGAAACGTCCCGCGGTAGACGTTGGGCAGCGCCTGGATGGTCATGTTCCACGTATCGATGATATCTACCTGGTAGCAGTCCGGCTCCGGCAGTGTGAAAATGCGAAACGATGGCTGGCTGAACCCGAAGTAAAACAGGTAGTATTCCTTCTCGCGGCCGGCGCAGGGCAAATCCCAGCCGGCCATTCCAAAGCTGATCGGGTTCAGGCCTTCTTTCGGGCCGTCATCAAGAATACGTTTTAGGAACCCGATTCGGGCAGGAGACTGCCCATACAAGGCGCCTTCTTTGGACCACCACAGGATATCTTCCGGATGCATGTAGGTTTCGCCGTGCCCCACATACCCGCCCCGTACGGCGCCTTCCCAGAACCTGCGCACCAGCTCCAGGGCCGGCAGATTCCCCCACCCATGGTTGATGTTCCCCTCATATCCGCATTCGTCAATGACGACAGGTTTACCGTACTGATTGCGCCATTCGTCCGTGTATTCGGCTGTTCTATAAACATCCTGCCGCTGAACGCTGCAATGGGTAATCCAGGGCTTGGAATGGTCATAGAACGCAAAACAGTTGTGAATGGACCGAAGATGGCCATAAGGATCGCTTTCGATGATGATTCCGGCGAACCGCTCCCAATCCTCCATCGTCTTTGATTTGGTAATCATATCCATCAGGTCATACTCATTGGCCAGAGACCACCATACATTGCGATACGCCGACAGCCTGGATGCGATGTAGTGAAGATAGCGATCATCAGCCTGTGGACCCATCTTGGCAAAGCCCCATTTATCATAGGGGTGGAACAATATGATGTCTGCCTCGACGCCAATCTCCCCCAGGCTCTGAATGCACTGCTCCAAATGTCGAAAAAAAGCTCCGTTGAACCTCGTAAAATCCCATTCGCCGAGTTCATTTCGTGCATACGGAAACAGCTCCGGCTCATTTTTGTTATAATCATAGTGCTTTGGGAACACACACATCCGGATTTTATTGAACGGAGACTTCTGCAGCGTCTCCAGCGTTTGCGCCCGCAGCTTTTCGTCCTGATGAATCCAAGCGTAGCATGTCGTGCCGATCGGCGCATACCGGGCGCCGTCCTCATATGCGAAGTGCCACTGGTTGGCCACTCGTACCGGGCCATGGTTGTTCTGTCGGGGTTCTGTGCACTCCAACGTGCCCGACAGATCTCCCGTCAAAGCAACGTTGCTGGTGACGCGATAGTGCCAAAGCCCTTCCACGCGGGGCATGAACCGCACCACATAGATGCCGTCCCCGTCATAAAACCCATTGGTCATAACGGTGCTGTTCCCCTGGGTGAACTCCGCCTGTATCCGCACATCCAAAAAGGGATTCCCATAGGCCGGTCCTTGGAGCGTCAGCTCCCAAACGCACCACTTTTCCACCGTTGTCAGCATGGGTTCCATCCCCTTCCGCTCCTCCAGAACATCGATCCTGTAAACATATTACTCTATTTCATTTCTCTCAGCAATGAGGAGTGTCTGCCGTGCGCTGGGCCGCGTCAAAGGCCAGCGTGCTGCGCTCGCACTCGTCCTCGTTCATGGTGACTTGCCAGCAGCACGGGCTGCCCTTCATGCACGCCGAAGGGCTGAGCGTCCACGAAGTCCAGCGGCACCACGACTTGCCCGTCGAAGCGCCCCAGCGCCGATTGCTTGTGGCTGCTCTCGCTGCGGATGCACAGGAACTCGTGCAGCGTCAGCGGCGCTTCCTGGCGATTGCCATCCGCGTTTATTTTATAGAGGTCCGCCGGCTTGATCCTGCCCTTGCGGAAGAACTCGTTGAGCTTTTTCTCCGATGTGAACACCTCGTCTCGGCCGCGGTACTGCCCCTGGGGCTCGGCCACCTGCTCGGTTCTGAAGTCCTGCACCGGCACGCCAAGAATGTCGCCCTTGATGCGCTCGTAGGTGTCGCGGGTGACGAGGATCGCGTTGTCGCCCGGCTGCTGCAGGCCCCGGCAAACCTTGAGGATGCGGTTGTCGGCGGAGGACGCGTTCCAGCTGTCCGGTAGCTGCACGGCGGTGTGGTTGAGCTCGATGCGCAGCCGTCCGCCGCCGGGCAGCGCCACGCCGTCGGTCAGCCGGCCCTGGCCGCGCAGGTCATCCAGCACCCGTGCCGTGTGGCGGGCATTGGCTCCCAGCTCCGAGGGCTCCTTCTTGAAGCGGTCCAGTTCCTCCAGCACAACCTCGGGCAGCACCACGTCGTTGTCCTCAAAGGAGAACAGCGCGTTGGGAGCTTGCAGCAGCACATTGGTATCCAGCAAGTATGTCTTTTTCAAGTTTCAATCTCCCGCGTATGTCGGTTTTGTTGGTCAGTAAGGATCAGAATGCTCCGGAGTCCATCAATCGTTCCATCGTGTGGGCGGGGCACAGGTAATCCCCCACGGCGGGGCTGTTGTTCTCATACAGGCCGTGGTGGTCACTGCCGCCGGTCAGCAACAGGCCGTAGCAATGGGCATATTCGGCAATCTGCGTGCGGTCATACACGCTATTGGCATGGTGGTACAGCTCCAACCCTTGCAGCCCGGCCAGCACCAACCCGCGGATGCTGCCGAAGTTGCCCTGCTGGCCCGGGTGAGCCAACATAGCCACGCCGCCGGCACAGCGGACGGCGGCAATGGCGTCCTGGGCGTCCAGGTATTCGATGTCGAAGGCGCACGGGCCTTCGCCCTTGAACAGGCTGCGGAAGGTGTCGCCGCCAATGCTCTGAGCAAAACCCCGCTCCACCATCACATGCATGATGTGCTGCTTATAGATGACGCCGGAACCCTTGGCGGCGATGGCGTCCACATCCAGGTTATAGCCCAGGCGGCGCAGCGTGTCGATCTGGCGGAGGCTGTTTTCGTGGCGGCGGCGCAGCAGCGGCTGCCCCAGCGCTTCGATGGGCTCCATGTCGCCCATGCCGTAGCCCAGAATGTGGGCGCGCACACCTCTTGTATAGTCGTAGGCGGAGAACTCCACGCCCGCTATGGCCGTGACGCCATACTTTGCTCCCAAACGCTTCGCTTGGTCATATCCTAAGCTGGTGTCGTGCTCGGTCAGGCTTACGTGGGTGAGCCCTTGGGCGGCGGCGTGGCGGAAGATGGCATCCATGTCGTTGCTACCGTCGGACAGCGTGCTGTGGATGTGCAGATCGGCCTTGATTTTCATCGCCCGTCCTCCCCTCACCCGACGCCCAGCCGGAACACCTCGTCGCACACGCCGTCCATAAACTCCAGATCATGGAAGATGCCGACCATGCTGGTGCCGCGGCTCTTCATCTGCAGCAGCAGCGATCGGACCACTTCCTTGGAGCTGTTGTCCAGCGAGGCCGTCGGCTCGTCCTGCAGCAGCAGGCGCGGCTCCTTGACCATGGCGTGGGCCAGGTTCTGGCGCAGGCGCTCGCCGCCGGAGAAGGTGTTGGAGGCGATGGGAGCCACTTCCACGTCGCCCTTGATGACTGCCTGCAGACCGGCCTGGTGCTTGCCGGAGAAGCTGACGGCGCTGAAGAACTTGCCGTTGGTGTGCAGGTCGTCGATGGTCATCTTCTCATTGGGGAAGGCCTTGAGGATTTCCGCTGAGGGCACCAGGTTGCCGCTGGTGGAGTTGGGGTCCACGAAGGCCATCGTGTGGCCCTTGATGTCCTGGATGGTGTTGATGGTGCTGTCTGCCTTGACGATGAGCAGCGACTGGTAAACGGACAGGGACTTGTCGGCATTCTTTGCGATGACGGCCAGCGGCTCCGCCTTGGCGCGCTCCGCGGCCTGGGTGAAGGTCAGAGGACCAAACAGCGCCATGTCGGCCTTGCCGGTGCGCATGGCTTCCACGGTAGCGTTGTAGTCGGCGGACAGAAACTCCTCTACGGGGATGCTCAGAGCCTTGGACAGGTCTTCGCCAAAGCCCTTGCGGAATTCGGCCACCTTCTCGTCAGCCTCGTTGGGCAGATAGGCGATGACGATCTTGGCGGGTTTGGTGCCGGCGGCGTTGGCTGGGCCGGAAGCAGGGGCGGAGCAGGCGGCCAAGGCGGCGGCGCTCAGCATGGCCGCGCAGGCCAGAGACAGGGCGCGAAGCAGTTTCGTCTTCTTCATCGGTTCTCCTCCACATCTCGTTTGTCTAGAGCATAGAGGAGATATGTTATTGGCAGATTTGCAACAAGTAATCAGTGGATTAATCCTGCGTAAATGTGAAGTTAATTTGTGTAGGCGGCTTAAACATAAAACAAGACAAGGGCTGTCCACTGCGAAGGACAGCCCTTGTTGGTTGCTATGGCTCACTACAACCTCATGTTCTCCTCGATGAACGTCTCATAGATCGCAATCGCGTTTTCCACGCTTACGGAATCGTTGATCGGTTTGGAGGGAGCGAGAATGTAGCCACCGCCTACGGACATTTGCTCCCTCAATTTGCGGATTTCGGCGGTGATCTGTGCGGGGCTGGCGAATGTCACGGTGCTCTGGTTGCCCAGACCGCCCCAGAAGGTCAGATCCTTTCCGTATTCCTTCTTCAGGCGATACGGGTTCATGCCTTCCGGCTCCGGCTGAACGGTTTCCAGCACGTCCAGGCCGATGTCGATCAAATCGGGTATCATCGAGGAGACGTTCCCGCACACGTGCAGGATCGCCTTTTTGCCGCTCTTGTGGATTGCCTCGAAGAAGCTCCTGTAGTAAGGCTTGTACAGCCTGCGCCAGCGCTCTATGCCAAAGGTGCATCCCCTCTGGTCGCACCAGTCGTCCCCGCACATGATCGCATCCGCCGGCAGCTTCACGCTCTCGCCAATGAAGCTCATCAGCAGGGACGCCAGCTTCTCGGTCATGTCGTCCATCATCTCCGGCTCACAGATGAAGCTCTCCAGCATGCGCTGCACGCCCATCATCCGCCAGCCCAGCTCGTACAGGCCCGCGCCAATATGGATTGCCAGATACTGATCCCTGTGTGCTTCGCAGTCTTGCATCATCATGTCCCGCTTGTGGGGCTGCAGGAAGCTGTCCAGACCCGGGAAGGTATATGCGGAGTATTCGACAGTATCCAGCGCGGGAACATCCAGATGGGAAATCGCGCTGGTTCTCGTCCATTGGCTGCCGTAGGCGTCGATGAGTACTGTGGGATCATCCGGATTCTTCCTGAACATCGTATCCCATGTATCGAAGGTTCCCCCTACGATGTGGATGGATTGAAGCAATTGCTTCATCCAGCCGTCGCCGCCGTAATGGGCGTCCAGCTGTTTGGCAATCGGGTGCTCGTACTCCAGCGTGTAGGGCACAAAATCGGTGGGAATGTGGTTGATCTGGTCCTTCACAACGCTCTTCAGTGATCTCACAATTTCAATCCTCCTGTATATATGTGCATCAGGCCACCTCAGCAACGGCCCTTCCGACCGTCTCCGCGATCAGCCGATAGCCGCCGCTGGGGCGACCCGGAGGACCTCATCGGCACGGCGATTTTCCTGGCATCGAAGGCCTCCGAGTATATCACCGGGCAGACGGTCTACGTGGACGGCGGCTGGCTGGCCGCGCTGTGACCCGATGGCACGGGCTGAAAGGGGCAACGAATGAGAGCATTGGTGTATGACGGGCCCAGGGCGCTGCGCCTGGCAGAAGTGCAGGAGCCCAGGCCGGCCACCGGCGAAGCTCTGGTTCAGGTACGGTATGCCGGCATCTGCGGCTCGGACATGCACATCTACCACGGGGTGCACCCGCGGGCCAAGGCGCCGCTGATCATGGGGCACGAGTTCGCGGGGTCCATCGTGGCTGTGAACGGGCCGGGCCGCGGGTTTGCCATTGGCGACAAGGTCGTCGTGGAGCCGCTGCTGTATTGCGGGGAATGCCCGGCCTGCCGATCGGGGGCCTATCATGTGTGCGCCCGGCTGGGCCTGACCGGCATCGACCGGGACGGCGGCTTTGCGGAATACGTCACAGTACCAATCAAAGCGCTGCACAGGCTGCCCGACGGCATGCCGTTCCAGGACGGCGCGCTGGTGGAGCCCACGGCTGTGGCCGTGCATTCGGTGCGGATGTCGCGGTTGAAGCTTGGGGACATGGTTGCCGTGTTGGGCGCCGGCCCCATCGGCACGCTGGTGGCCGAGGCCTGCCGGGCGGCCGGCGCCGGCGAGGTGCATGTCGTGGACGTGAACCGGGGACGGATCGAAAGAGCCCGCCAAAGGGGTTTCACCGTGCACAACCCCAACGAAGGCAGCATCGTGGAAGCGATAGCCGAGGCGACCGCCGGCAAGGGCGCGGACATCGTGTTCGACGCCGCCGGAGCCCAATCCACTGCGGAAATCGCGACCAAGCTCGTAAAAATACGGGGGCAGATCGTCGTCGTCGCCGTCTTCAACGCGCTGCCCAAGGTCAATTACCGGGACGTCAACTTCCACGAACTGGACGTCATCGGCGTGCGGGTATACAACTACGAGGATTATGCGATCGCCATCCGGATGGTCGCGGACAAGCGGATTCCGGTTCAGGGCCTGGCCACCCATGTGATGAGCCTGGAGCAGGCCGAACAGGGCTTTGCGGCGATGGAGCAGGGCGAAGGCTTGAAAGTCCTGTTCCGCATCGGCGACCAGGACTGATACACTTTATAAGGGTCAAAGGAGGATGGATATGGATTTCACCGGCAAAACGATCATGGTGACCGGCGCAGGCTCGGGCATCGGCAGGGCCAGCGCCAAGGTGTTCGCGAAGGCGGCGATGAAGGTAGCGCTGTGCGGACGGCGCCTGCCGCTGCTGGAGGAAGCGAAGCGGGAGATAGAGACCGAAGGCGGAGAGGCCATCGCCGTGGCGATGGACGTGCAGGACGAGGCTTCCGTGGCCGGCGCGGTGAACCGGGTGCTGGATACCTGGGGCGCCATCGACGTGCTCTTCAACAACGCCGGCAGCTTTCAGCACGTAGGGCCCATGTGGGAGGCGGACCCGGCCACGTGGTGGCACGACGTCACGGTGAACCTGTATGGCAGCTTCCTGTGCTGCCGCGCCGTACTGCCCCACATGATCGCCCGCAACACCGGCATCCTCATCAACATGGACGGCGGCGGATCGGACACCCCAAATCTCGGCGCTTCCTCCTACGCGTGCTCCAAGACGGCGCTGCTGCGGCTGAATGAACAGATTGCCATAGAGCTCCGGCAGGTTGGCAGCGATGTACTGGTGTTCGGCATGAACCCAGGATTTGTGCGCACCGGCATGACCGAGGGCCTGGCCGCCCACGAAAAGGGTTCCCAGTGGCAGACATTCGTCGGGCATCTGCTGGAGCGCGGCGAAGGCTTCGCGCCCGACGATTGCGGCAAGGCCATCCTGCGCCTGCTGAGCGTCGCCTCTGCGGATCTCAGCGGCAGGGTGTTCTTCGTCAACACGGATTTCGACGAGGTGGACCGCTGCAAAGGCCAGATCGCCTCGGAGGACCGCAATGTGCTCCGGCTGCGCAAGGATGCGCCATGAAGGGCCTGGGCGCGCACAGAAAGCTGCGCATGGCCGTGTTCGGCACCGGCTCACGTTGCCCTCACAAAATGAAAGCGAATGGCTTTGCTTTCCCCGTAAAGCCATCCGCTTACTTTGCGGCATAGGATACGTCGCTTGCCCTGCGCAAGCGACGTATCCTGCGCAGGTCGTGTGGTAGGAGGATTATTCTGTTCTCATATTTTTTCGTCTCCGGTTATGTCCTTACCGCCATGCAGCTGAGGATAATAGCTGCCGAAAACGTACTTCGGCTGCTCCTCAAACTCCATCTCAATCACAGCCACGCCCGCATTCGTATCGGGAGAGGTCTTTGGTAGGTTTGTGAGCAGTATCCTATGCCCCCTGTGCTCAAACTCCAGAGGAGTACCGTCTTTCAACAGGCGGACAGCCTTCGGAGCGTTCAGATAACCGCCAAGGCCCATTTCGCCACCGGTCGGCCAAATCCAGTTCCAAAGATAAACAGACTTTCCGTCGAATGTGGCAGCCGTCACACCATTGCCGCCGAATCCGCTTTCGATCCAACCTTTTGACTTAACCAACTTGCCATAGACAGCCTTGCCGTTTTCATGAAGCCAGCTGCCTACCGTCGTCAATGGCTCAACCGCATCAAACGGTACAGAACCATCCGGCGCAGGGCCGATGTTTAGCAGCAGATTGCCGCCACCATTGGCGCAGGTGTTGAGCATCTTGAGGATGCGCTGGGCGCTGTAGGCATAGGGGGCCGCCTGCTTGCTGTCCACGTACCCCCAGCTGATCCCGTTGAATGTCATACAGGCTTCCCAGTCGCGGTCAGCAGCAGTCAAGTGTTCTTCCGGCGTGCCAAAGTCTTCCGGCAGGCGGCTGCGGTCGTTGATGATGATGTCTGGCTGCAGCGAGCGCATATGCTGGTTGAGCTCCAGCGAGTCCCACCCTTCCCAGGATTCCATCGGCAGAGATACGTCGTACCACAGTATGTCTATCTTGCCATACTGCGTCAACAGTTCCGTGTTCAGGTCGCGGATGTATTGCGTAAAGCGCTTGCGTGCCGCCGTGTCAAAGGCGCATTTCCACCCGTCCGGATGGTGCCAGTCCATCAAAGAGGAATAAAAGCCTATACCAAGTTCAAATTCTCTGCAGGCATCCACGAACTCCTGCACGATATCGCGCTTCGGGCCATAGTTTACCGCGTTGTACGGATTTGCCTTGGAATCCCACAGGCTAAACCCCTCATGGTGCCTGGTCGTCATAACCAAGTATTTCATTCCTGCCTTTTTGGCCAGTGCCGCCCATTCGCGGGGCGCGCCGGGCTTGGGCTGGAAGGCATCTGCCAGTTTCTCATATTCGCCGATGGGTATGTTCTCCGTCGTCATGGCCCATTCCATTCGGCCCAACTGTGAATACAGACCAAAATGTACAAACATGCCGAAACGTGCCTCGCGCCACCAAGCCATCCGCCTGTCACGGGTCGATTCCGTTTGCTGTTCGTACTCGCTTTTTGATAAAATCCGTGTCATGGTTCTGCCCTCCTTTAATTCCATTGTCATGCCACATGCCTACTTTCCCTGAGCGAGGCGTTTTCCGACCTCGCGAAGTATGTCCTGCGAGGGCCCAGGGATTCTTCCAAGGCAATCCGGACCAACGTTTAGCAGATAATTGATTCCCCGGTTGTTCAAATGTTCCTTCAGCTGCAGCACACGATCGGCATTTTTCCAGTTCTGGTCGTAGCTTTTATAGCCCCACGTATCGTTAAGCGTGGCAGGCGTCTCGACAAGTTCCTCTCCGAAATACATGTTGAAGATCTCATTATCACCCAGCGAACGGTAGTCGCCGACGCCGTTTCCGATCCGAGAGTTCTCACTTCATCCTTTACATATGTTGCCTTTCGTCGCACGTCACCACCAGCACCCAATCCCCATCACCCGGCGTGATGGCGCTCCAACGCATCCAACAGCCATAGTTCGATCCGCTCAAATCGCAGTCCGACCATTCACCGGTGAAAGGGTTCATCCACTGGCCCCAGTAACTGGTGCCCACAGGCAGGAAGAGCATCACGTCGCACTGCCTGGCGGTGACATAGGCGATATACTCCTGCCCGGAGATGCCAGCCAGATAACCATGGGTGAACAGGGGCGTGGCGCACCGGCTGCGCCACGCCCAGCAGCCGGGTTCCGTGGCGGTGAACCGCACCCGCCAGGTGTCACCTCCGTCCCAGAATCCCGGGATGACGACGGTCCGCCCGCTCTCATGGGTAAACTCCACCATAATTTTAGCATCCAAGAACGGGTTTTCAAATTGGGTCTTGGCCCGAAATCCCAGTTCCACACATTACCACTGCGTCGCCTTCATCACTCATTTCCTTTCTTTATCCTCAATCCATCGTCAGCTGGTATTTCAGCCCATCGGGATGCCCTCCATACATGCTGGCAAAGCGCAGGCCCACGGATACATCCTCCCCGCCGCCCCGGCAGGCCAGTGCGATCCGGTTGACGCCGCGGTCTATCACGACGTCGGCGATCCTGAACTCCCCCGCGGCATTCATCGGCGATGCCGGCACGGCATATTCCTTGCCGTTGACGAACAGACGCGTGGCGCAGTTCGCAGCCAGGAGCACGTCAGGCACGATGCTGCTGTCCGGCAGTTCGCCATCCCGGCGTTTGAGAGGATCACGGTTCAGCTCCGACCAAACGAACACTGTGAGGAAAACCGGCCGATGTGCGCTGCCGGGTACAGTCAGCCTACCCTCTTGTTTCTCCACCCGCTTCATCCAGCCGTACACGCCTTCGCCCAGGTTGTTGAGTACATATGCCGCGTCGGTAAAATAGGCTAGCGCCGCCCCAGCGTCCTGATGCTCCGCCAACAGCAGCGCCATCATATGGGGGATGCAGGAATCTTCGGGGTGCTTCACATAACCCAGCAAAGGGGTGGCGATGGATAAGCCCACATTGGCCAGCAAGCGCAGCCAGGCCCGCCGCAACTTTACGTTGTCCGCATCCGGCAGCAGCTGGCACAGCACCACGCTCCCCCGGCCCACCGGCACCCGCACGCCGCACCGCCGGGGCACAAAGGGCTCCGCAAGCACTCGGTCGGCCACGGCCATCTTGATGGGCTCGCCGTCCTGCCCCTGCAGGAAGAACTGCGGCCAGGGGTTCTGCACGCTTTGCAGCAAGGTTTCTCCTCCGTCCAGAGCCAGCCCATGGGTGCAAATCACGCTGTTGACCTTGTTGGCCGGCGCATAGGTGGCCCTTTCCAGGTGGTACAGGTCAAAGGCCGACAGGGACCGGGTAAGCGGGTGCTCCACCGGCTGCAGCTGGTACAGCTGCTCCGGCAGCACGGCCACCGGCATGCCGCAGAGCGTGTCGGCCAGCTCCTTATGCTGGGGCCGCAGCGGCAGCAGGACCACCGTGGCGCCGCCTTCCGCCTGGGTGCGCAGCCATGCCGCGCTGCGCCCATCCAGGGCTTCGGGGTCCGCCAGCACAGTGGCGCCGGCAGGCAGCTCCCGCGGCGCGTCGATGGCGGTGCATTCCACCCGCAGCGCCTGGGCCCACCGCCGGGCGGCACTGCCGGGCTTTGCCAACAGAACCGCCGGTACCGCGGCCGGCCGCGGTGCGGCGCCGTATTGCAGTATGTTTCGCAGCAGCAGGCAAGCCTGGGGGGCGTCGTCGTAGAACTCCATCAGCGCCAGTTGGTTGAGCAGCAGCCTCCCCGCGCCGATGGTATATTCCATCAGCGGCGTCCACAGCAGCCCGCCCCAGCCGAAGTTGCCCTCGCCGCATTCCAGCAGTATGTCCACATCGCCATGGGCGGGTTTGACGAAGGCATTGGCCGCCAGCGGCCTGCAGGCAGGGTCATACATGCTCGATCGATCCCAGAACTGCAGATCCTCCGCCCGCACCCCGACAAGCACAGGGTGCGCGGCCGCATTGATGTGGGCGTTGTGGAACTTCCTGCCGGACAATGCCACGTCGCCCAGCACAAGGTCTTGCTGCTCC
The DNA here is from genome assembly GCA_023410875.1 of Bacillota bacterium. GTDB lineage: Bacteria > Bacillota > Clostridia > Christensenellales > UMGS416 > JAEYRA01. The sequence continues at coordinate 196,405 of JAEYPH010000021.1, forward strand.
AACACCAGCGCAAAGCCGCCGCGCCGCAGGAAGGCGTCCAGAACGGGCTGGATTTCCTCCGCTCGGCAAGCAGCCCCGTCGCCGATGACCAGCAGACCGGCCTGCGCCAGGCTGGCGTCGGTCAGCCGCTCCACCCGCTGCAGGCTGGGCAGCAAACGGGTGATTCTTTGATAGGTTGGCTCCTTGCCCAGGAAGACGGCTCCGCACGCAACCTGCAGCGGCTCGGTCTTCCAGGCATCGGGACACACGGAATATTCCTTTACCAGGCAGTCCGCCGCGACGCCATCCCGGGATAATTCCAGCGCAACGGTCAACCGCTGCCGGCCCGCGACCGGCGGCAGATCGACGGTCATTTGGATGCCCACTCGCCGTCCAGGTTCCTGCCGGAAGGTTTCAGAGCCCGCCAGCAACGGTTCGCCCTCCAGCGTGGCGGTGTAGTTCACCCTCGCCTCCACCGTCCGTTCGGTGTCGTTATATACGCTGAAGCTCCGCTGCAGCACCTGGCCGCCGTAGAAGCAGGTGTCGTACTGGTCGGCGATGACAACCGCCGGCTGGAAGGACCGGCGCACCTGCTGCCAGGCGGGGTTGGGCACATAGGCCGGCCCTGCCACGCAGCCGTTGTTGACGCACAAGGAACGCTCCGCCACGACGGCGGGCTTGACCCCCGGCCCGTCGAAGGTATTCCAGTGCAGGCGGACGCTGTGCTGCGGTTGGGTGTGCATCATGTAGTTGGCCATGTTGAAGGGCGACAGCGCGGCCACATCCTCCCGGCGGCCGTACTCGTTGAAGAGCGCCTCCTCGCGGCCCAGGCTTTGTAGGCACCGGTCAAAGCTCAGGTAGGCCTGCTGGCCGGCGAATTCGGTGCCGACCTGTGGAGAGATGTAGTGGAACTTGCCGTGCTCGCCGAAGGCCAGCGGCTTACGCCGGTCCCAATCGGCCACGGTGCCGTCGATGTTGTAGTGCATGCTGACGATTTCCATGTCCTCGTCGTCGACCAGCCGGTTATCCCCGTCGAAGGAAATAGGCCGGGTGCCGTCCAGAGCCCGCATGGCCCGCACCAACGATTTCATGGCCGCCTTGTACCCGTCGTGGCCGTCCACCCAGCGCATCTCGTTCTGCATGCTCCAGATCACGACGCTAGGGTGGTTGCGGTCGCGCATCACAAGCGCTTCCAGATGCTCCCGGCAGTTTTGTAGGAACTGCCCGTCGTCGGCCTGCATCGCCTTGCCGGAGCCGTAGATGGCGCTTTCGTCAATGATCAGCATCCCGACCTCGTCGGCTACGTCCAAATAGAGCTCCGGATAGGGCATGGCGTGCAGCCGCACCGAATTGATACCCATGTCGCGGCAGGCACGGTACCAATTCAACGCGTATTCCCGGGTCTGCTGCACCAGGCCTTGGTAGTGCCAGGAATCGGTGCGGAAATTGATGCGCTGGCCATTGAGCATGTAGCAATGCCCCTCCACCCAGAACTCCCGAAAGCCGAACCGGACGCTGTGCTCATCCACCAGAGCGTCGCTGGTGAACAGCCGCACCCTCAGCGTATACAGATAGGGGTTCTCCGGGGACCACAGCACGGCGTCGGCCCAAAGCACCTCGAAGGAGACGAGCGTACCGTTCTCCCCATCGGAACGGAAAGCCATACGGCCCAACGGCTTAACCACCGTGCCGCCCGCCAGGACGTTCGCCTCGGCCCATAGTTCATTCCCACCTGCCGGGGCATGCGCCCGCACAGACGCGGACAGTCGGCCTTCCCGCACGGAAGTGACGATGTGGACGTCCTTCACGAAAGCTGCCTCCCGGTATTCCAGAAAAACATCCTGCCAAATGCCCAGCGCGGTGCCGCCGAACCAAGAACCCGGCGGCGACACGACCTTGCTGCCGGCGGCCGCGTCGATATGCCGGCGGCTGCCGCACCACACCTTGAGTGTATTGCCGCCGTCGGCCAGGTAGTCGGTGATATCCACCTCGAAGGGCAAAAAGCCCTCGTCGGTCTGCACCACCAGGCAGTCGTTGATATACACCGCCGAGCATTGGAGCACCCCGCAGAACACCAGCCATGCCCTGCGGCCCCGGCGGGCCGACACATCCAGAGGGCGGCATAGCACGCCGGACCGGGCTTCGCTCCACCGGGCGGGGTAATCAAAGACGTCGAAGGGCTGATACGGGCCGTCACCCAGCCTGCCCACCCAGCTGGATGGCACCTGTATGGGCCGGTCCTCCCACGCGCAATTGCCCACGGCGTCGCCGGGGCTTCTTCCTTCATAGTCGGGCATGAACTGCCACAGGCCGTTGAGACAAACGCTCTCTCGCATGACCGTCTTCCTATCCCTTTCTCGGTCGATCGCCGGTGATCGCAAAAAGATGGCCCGGGGCCTGCGAGCCCCGGGCCTCTGGTGCCTGATCTGTCGCTCAGGCAGACTGCCTAAAGTGGGTTTGTCTTACGGATTCGCCTTCTCGTAGGCTTCCACCTGCTTTTGCAGTTCGGCGATCACCTTGTCGGCGCCGGCTGCGTCCAACTTCTGGATGAAGGTCTCATACGTCTTCTGGTAGTCGCTGTCCACGCCGTACATCAGCGAGTTCTGGTACTGATTGATCACGGCGGTGGTGGAGGCCATCTCGCTCTTGATGGCGCTGACGTCCGGGCGGAACCCGGCCAGCGGCGAAACCAGGGCCTGTTCGTTCCACTTCTTGACATTGGTGTCCTTGGCAAACTGGGACTGGCCGATGCTGCTGAGCACGTTGCCGACGATCCAGTCGGCAATGCCATAAGTGGATGGATCGTTCACCTTGATTGGGGTCTGATCGGCCTTGGCGTCGGCGATGATCGAATAATCCTGCCCCTCCTGGCCGTAGCACAGCAGGTTGTACAGCGCGGCGTCAGAGTTCATGAGGTCCATAAACTGGATCACGCGCTCGGGGTTCTTGCTGTTTGCGTTTACGAAGTTCATCGTCGAGCTGCCGGCGGCATGATCGTTGTATGGCATGGCAAACATCGCCTGAACGATCTCGTAGCCATATGTGTTCAGGTTGGAGGACTGGGCAGCGTTGGCATCCGGCGTGGCGTTTTCCAGCGAGAATGCCACGCTGGGCACGCCCTTCTCCGCTACGGGTTCCTTGGTGACGGTCAGGATATCCTGAGGGATATATCCCTTTTCAAACCAGTCGCGGCTGATGGCGATCAGGTCCTGAAAATCCTGCGTCTTGTAGGCGTTGACAACCTTGGCCGATCCCTTGGCGTCGGCCTTGCTGATGACGGCCAGGTAGTTCGCGTCCAGCACCGCCTCATAGGTGCGTTCCATGTAGGTCTGGTAGGGCATGCACGGCTTCATCTTCAGGTCTGGATAGTTCTGGAAGATCAGCTCCAGCGCCGGGTTGATCATGTCCCGGTATAGCGAAGCGGTACTCACGCTTTTGTCCAGAGCAGTGGCTTCGATCTTTTTCATGTCGATGCCGCATTTGTCCACGATGGGCTTGGCAATCTGCAAGCCCTTGACGCGCCACAGCTGCTGATAGCTCGTCAGGCCGTAAATTTTGCCATCGGCGCCCTTTCCAGCCTGCAGCGCCACGGGGGGATAGCTCTTCATGATGTTGGGAGCGTGCTGCTCCAACAGATCGCCGATGGGCAGGAAAGCGCCATTGTTGACCTTGGTCAGATAGTCACCCATCCAGTCAGACACCCACATGATGTCAAAATCTTCCTTGGCGGAAATGATCATCTGGATACGGTCCGCATAGGAGCTCCACGGGACTGCCTGAATGACCAACGTGGTGTTGGGCAGCTTCTTGGCAAGCTCGGTGTTGAACAGCGCCCACACCGCGTCGGAATTTTTCTGTTTGTCACAGGGCAGTACCCAGGTGATCGTAGCCGGCTCGGGTGCATTCGCACTGGGTTCAGCAGCGGGGGCGGCAGTGGCCGGCTCGGCCGTGGCGGCACCACCGGTGGTTGGCGCTGCCGTAGGAGCGCCGGCACAACCGGAGAGACCGGCCGCCAACAACAGCACCGCCAGGAGCAGGGCGCTCCAAAGTTTCGTAAGCTTCATGATGAAATCTCCTTGCCTTTATTCTTCCAACGCCGCCGCTGGTACCCGGGCGGAGGCGACGAAATTCAACCTTTGATGGAGCCGATCGTCAGACCCTTGACGAAGTACTTCTGAAAGAACGGAAAGATGACCAGCATCGGCCCAGCGACGATCAGGCAGATGGCCATGCGCGCCGAATTATCTGGCAGGCGCATCAATTGCGCCCGGAGTTCGTCGGGCAGAGAGCCGAAGTTGGCTCTGAGGAATTGGGCGTCACCAAGTATTTTTTGCAGAAGATACTGCAGCGAGTAGAGTTTTTGATCCTGTATATACATCAGGCTCGTAAAAAAATCATTCCAGCGGCCCAGCAGGCCCAGAAAGGCGATGGTGGCGATGGCCGGCGTGGACAGCGGAAAGGCGATGGAAAAAAGCATCCGGAACTCCGAGGCGCCGTCGATACGGCCGGCCTCCATGATGCTGTCGGGAAGCGCGGCAAAGTATGTCCTGAGCAGCAGTATGCTGAAGGCATTGGCCAGCCCGGGCACGATATACACCCATATGGTATTGCCCAGGTGCAGATACTGGGTGATCAGTATGTAACTGGGCACCAGGCCGCCGCTGAACAGCATCGTAAAGAACACAAAGAACGTTATCGGGCTGCGCAGGCGAAAGCTCTTCTGGGCCAGCGCGTAGGCGACGCCGGACATGATGAGCACGCTGAGCACCGTGCCGACGACGGAATAGAAGATCGTCGTTTGGTAGGAGTTCAGTATCTGCTCCGAGTTCTGCAGGACAAATTTGTATGCGGTCAGATCAACAAAGCGGGGAATCAGCTGATAACCTTGCTTCTGTATCTGCATCTCATTCTGAAACGAGATGGAGAGGATGTACAGCAATGGGATCAGAAAGATCAGTGACAGCAGCGTGAACGCCAGATAGATCCACGGACTGTCGCTGGCCATTCTGCCGGGGGATACATAACGTTTCTTGGTCGTCAGCACAGGGTTTCTTCCTCCTTGCCGTCTAGAACATCGAGCTGTCCGGGTTGATTTTGCGGACGATCCCATTCGTCAGCAATACCAGCGCCAGACCCACAAAGGACTGAAAAAAGCCGACTGCGGTGGACATGCCGATGTCCCCAACCCGGGAAAGAGCCCGATAGACATAGGTGTCTATCACGTCGGTGGCGCCATAGAGCAGGCCCTGGTTTTGCGGAATCTGATAATACAGGCCGAAATCGCCGCGGAAAAGGTTGCCCACGCCCATAATGCTCAGGATGGCGATCAGCGGCACCAGCGCAGGAATCGTGATGTGCCACGCCTGCTGGCGCCGGGTGGCTCCGTCCAGGAAGGCCGCTTCATACAGCTCGTGATCGATGCCGGTCATCGCAGCGTAATAAAACACGACACCCATGCCCAGCCCCTTCCACTGGTTTGTCAGCACGAGAATTGCCGGCCAGTACTCCTCCTTGGCGTACCACTGCACGGTATCGCCGCCAAACAGCCGGAGCAACTGGTTGAACACGCCGGACACCGGGTCCAGCATAATGTAAACGATGTAGGCGACCACGACCCAGGACATGAAATTGGGCAGGATCATGATGGTCTGGAAGACCTTCTGCCAACTTTTGCGGCCGATCTCGTTGAATAGCAACGCCACCAGAATGCCTAGTACCGGACCCAATACGATACCGATAAGGCCATAGCCTACGGTATTGCGGGTCGTGATCCATGCATCCTGCGAAACAAAGAAGAACTCGAAGTTCTTCCAGCCGTTCCAGGCGCTCCCCAGTATGCCCGTGTCATACCTATACTCCTTAAAAGCCAATATCAAGCCGCCCATGGGCAGATAGGCGAATATGAGAAAGAACGCCAGCGCCGGTAGGCAAAGCAGAAGCAACTGCATGTCCATACGCCACTGTGCCGACCGCACGCCGGTCCTTCGTTCCATTTTCTTTTCATGCAATCCCGCTGCTGCATGCCCACGGGCTGGTTTTGATTCCAACAAGACTGTCCGCCTCCTGCTTCCTTGCTTGCACTGCCAGAATATCATATCGCCTTTTATGCAAACAGCCCGAATAAATGAAGAATACGGTGCATTTTTTACCTGCTTGAGCATCGAGACCACCGAAAAAAGGTAGATGTTATTGACGTGCGTGCGACCAGCGGTCGCCAAAAAGCAGCCTGCCCGGCACAAGAGTGGATAAAATCAACCTTCGGGTAGAATATCTACCAATATACCCATCCAAGTCGATGATGCAACTAAACATTTTGTGGAGAATTGACAACCATCCCAACGATCCATACAATAAATTCACCAGATCACATAGTCCACGTTTAGCAGGAGGCAGGCATGCCATACCGATTGGTCATCGCCGACGATGAAAAACCCATCCGCACCGGCCTGGTCAAGTATATTGATTGGAAGACGCTGGGTTTTGAAGTCGTGGGCTGCTTTGAGGACGGCGCCGACGTGTTGCACTATCTGCAGCAAAACGGCGCTGACGTGGTCTTTTCCGACATCAAGATGAACCGCGTCACCGGTCTGGACATCGCCCGAGCTGTCCACGATAATCAGCTGCCAGTCAAGGTCATTCTGATCAGCGGCCATAAGGAATTCGATTTTGCTAAGGAAGCCATCGGCTACGGCGTGCGGGATTATGTGCTCAAGCCCGTGCGGTTCGACGAGATCCGAAAGGTATTCACACAGCTTAAGACCCAGCTGGACTTGGAAGAAACCGACCGGGCAAAAAAACAGGTGGAACAGCGGCAGATGTACGATTTCAACTGGAAGCTGCGCCAGCAGCTTATCCTGGAGTTGATGTCCGGCCATTTTACCGATCAGGCTGCCTGGGCCAGCCTCCTGTCGGTGGCCGACGACGATGGGCGACTGCGCAGGTCTCGCTTCAGCCTGTGCGAACTGCGCCTGCCGGACCAGGAGCAGACCGACGCGAGGCAGCTGCGCAACGCCGTGGTCGCCGCCCTGCAGAGGTTTGACAGACAATCTGCTCTCCCATTGGAAACCTATTATCTCGACGGAACCGCCGATGACGAGAAGACAACGGTGCGGCTGATGATTCTGCTACCGGAAACCGCCGTCTCAGACAGCGCATTGTTGCCGGACCATTGCCAGGACATGACGGATTATATGAAAGCCTTCCTGTGCCGCGCGGCTTCCTATGCCATACTAGGCACCTATGACACGATAGAGCAAGCGCTGCAACAAATCGCCCTTGGCAGGCTGGACGCGTCGCCTTCTTCCTTGCCCTCAACGACGCCCGCTTCGTCTAAGGATGACGACTCTCCCCACGACAGTATACAGAAGGCTCTGTCCTACATTCAAAAAAACTACAACCACGAAATGATGCTCCAGGATGTTGCCGCAAAGGTGTTCCTGAACCCGGTATACTTCAGCCGCCTGTTCAAGCAACGCACGGGTCGTAACTTCATAGATTACCTGACCGATATCCGCATTCAGGCCGCCATCGAAATACTGGAAAAGAAGCAAAAACCAGTCCGAGACATCGGCCGCATGGTGGGCATCGCCGACAGCAAATACTTTGCGCGGCTGTTCAAGCGGCGCACCGGCTATTCCCCCACGGGCTATTTCAGAAGGTAAGGTCACAGTATGCAGAAGCACATATGGAAATATGTCAGGAGCTATCGGTTCCGCAGTGTGTTCATCAAGAACCTGGCCATTATCATACTCATTATCATCGTTCCATTTTCGCTGATCAATGGATTGGTGTACAATGACTTTCGGGTCAACATCGAAAACGAGATTCAGTCGGAATGCTACGACTTTATGCAAAAGGAAATCAACCTGGTCAACAACATCTTCCGTTCGGCAAACTACATCAGTATCGCGGTGACGATGAATGAAGACGTCGCGATGTTCATGCTGCCCAGCGCCGCCGAAAAGCCGGACAATCTCGGTGCAGCCTTAGTGCGGGACATCAACCAGTTCTATCTGACCAACCGCTATATCGACTCCATTTCCATATATTCAGACCAGTATAAGCTGATCGTCTCCAACAGACCCACCAGCACGTTGGAATCCAGCCTGGACCGGGCGTGGCTGGATCCCTTTTTCCGCAACAGGCAGACGGAACAAAGCTGGGTAATGGCCCGCAAGTACGACGGTGTCTATCCCTATGTCATCTCCTTTGCCCGGACAACCAAGAACCTCAACGGCGCCGTATGCGTCAATGTCAGCGCGGAGGCGCTGCGAAGCGACATCAGCCGTGTCAGCAATATGGATCACCAAACGCTGCTCATTTTGGACGATCAGGATAACATCATGTATGACAACAATCTGGAGAACCTGGGTAAAAAGCTCTCCCAGGCACCGGAATACAGCTGGGTCGGCAATCAACTGGACGGCCAGCGGGAGCTGTTCAACCTGAACGACAACATCGTACAGGTGAGCAAGGTGGAGAACCTGAACCTGCGCTATGTGCTGATCATCCCCCAGAAGGCCTTCCACAGCAAGTTCGACAAGCTGCAGGGGTTCATGCTGCTGCTGTTCCTGCTGAGCCTCCTCATGGCGCTGCTGGGTGCGCTGCTGATATCCATCCGCACCTATCAGCCGGTCCGCAGAATCATCTCCGCGCTAGATGAACAGACCTCGCCGGGCGCATCCGCTGAGAAGCTGCCTATACAAGAAAATGAGATCAATTACATCGTCAACAGCATTCAACGCAACCAGCGGTCCAACCTGGAAATGAATGAACAACTCAAGAAGCATGTGGATTTGCTGAACCTCGCCCAAACAGAGGCGCTGCAGAACCAGATCAACCCCCATTTCTTAATCAACACGCTGGAAAGCATCAAATGGATGACCATCGCGTTGAGCCACAACGAAAACAAGCCGGCGCTGATGTTGAATACTTTGGGAGAGTTCTTCCGCTATATGATGGACGATCAGGCCAAGTTGGTGCCGCTCTCCAAGGAAATCGCCTATACCAAGCAGTATGTGGAAATGATACTGATCCGCTATGAAGATATGTTTGCGGTGCACTGGGACATCCCCGACGTACTGATGGACCAGCCTATCCTCAAGATCACACTGCAGCCCATCATCGAGAACAGCATCTATCATGGTCTCAAGCCCAAGGGACAAACGGGCTACATCCGCATGAGCGGGCATGTGGAAGGCCGCGATATGGAGCTGGTGGTGCAGGACGACGGTGTGGGTATGGATGCGCAAACCGTGGACCAGATCAACCGCAACATGGCGCACATGGACATCTACGGGCACTCGCAGATTGGACTCAAGAACGTCAACCAACGCATCAAACTGCTCTTTGGCGCGGAATACGGGTTGTATGTGGAGTCCGACGGTGCAACCGGCACCACTGTGAGAGTGCGATTGCCGCTTTCGTATGACTAACCAGAAAAGGTGCCCTATGCTATAAGGAGTGTACAATTTTCTCTGCGGAATGCCTAACAGAGAAGAAGAAGCTGAACTCTCTCAGCATCTGGCATAGAAGGCAGAGCAGGCCCTTGTGACCTTCTCTGTTCGAGACTGTGTGAAACGCCTGCACTCGCGACTCAAGCCATTTCAACAGCATGATATAATTACAGTAGCTGGCTGAACTTCCTCAAGAGCCTCAAGGAGCGTGGGCTGAATGGCACACAGCTTTTCGTTGGGGATAGGTGCCTGGGGCTGCTGGAAGCAGTTCATGAGGTCTTTCCCTCGGCCAAGTTCCAGCGCTGCACGGAGCACTTCTACCGGAATGTCTTCTCGGTAACGCCACGCTCCAAGGTCAAACTAGTGGCCGCCATGCTCAAGGCAATTCATGCCCAAGAGGACAAGGCCAGTGCCATGGAGAAGGCCAAGGCAGTTGTGGAGATGTTGCGCGAGATGAAGCTCAAGGAAGCCGCCGAGAAGGTCCAGAAAGGTGTTCTGGAGACACTGGCCTACATGGACTTTCCCCGAGAGCACTGGACGAAGATCCACAGTAACAACGCTATTGAACGGTTGAACCGGGAGATACGACGGCGCACAAGGGTGGTTGGTACCTTCCCCGACGGTCATTCGGCACTCATGCTGGTCTGCGCCCGTCTCTGGCACATGGAGGGCTCTTACTGGAGCACAGTTCCCTACATGAGCATGAAGCATTTGGAGGACAGGGAGGTTGACACCTTGCAGATCGGCTGACTAGCAGACCAAGCGAGTAAATGTGCGAGAGACTATTGACGGTACCCTTGGTTTGCCGATCAGGTAGACAAATGTTCACTCTTGGCCAACTGCGTGTTATAGATACATTGCTACCCCGGTTCAGCTAGGTGTTATAAACATAGAAGCTGACAACCAGGAGAACAGATCAATAGTAAATCAGAAGGAAACAGGTGGAGACGGGGGGGGAATCGGGTGCTATGCGCTGGCGCGCGCCATACCTGCACCGTTTCTTTTCAATTCCTATTGATCCTTGCTTCGCAGGTAGGGTTCATTTCTCTTGGGCCGTGGCGGGGTGTTCTCCTCTGTCCCCGCTATACACCAGAGGCCTGCCCCCTGCTGTTGCAGGGAGCAGGCCTCTGGTGGAGGCGGGGGGAATCGAACCCCCGTCCGAAAAAGCCCCGACGCCGCTTTCTCCGAGCGCAGCCACAGATTTAGATTTCCCCTGAGTCCTGGCTCCCTATGGCCGGATCCTGGTCAGAGTAGCTTCATAAATTCCCACCGGCTTCAAAGCTTGGTCCGGCTGGTTGCCTGCATGATGACGCCGTTGGCCCTCTATGCAGGGCTCGAGGCAACGACGGGCAGCCTTAAGCGGCTACCGGAACGAAATTGTCGTTCTGATTTGGTTTTTTTGTCCGGTTGATACGCGGTACCGAACAGCCGCGGCTCGCTTGCAACGCCTCAAACTTCCCCGTCGAAACCAGTACGCCCCCATGGATGCACTTCCCGACCGTTTTCGAGACAATTGATTATACCACAATGACGGCTTCTTTGTCATCTTTTCTGGCAGCGTAAGAAAATGGCCGCGCTCACACATGTTTCCGCCGGCGCATATTGTGCATCAGATATCTGAAAAAGGAGGTTCTTTCCATGGGTATCCTGAACGGCCTGTTCAAGGGGAATTGCAACGGTAATGTCGGCGGTGAGACCACTGATAACAACGGGGATTCGCTTCTGTTCTTCTTCCTGCTGCTGGTGATCCTGTTCTGCAACTGCGGCTTGTTTGAAGACGACAGCAGCCTGCTGTTCTTCTTCCTTCTCCTCGTCGTCCTCTTCTGCAGCGGATGCGACACATCGGTGTACACTACATCCGAAGATTAGATAAGTATGTATAAAGATACAAATGAAGATGTGTAGATATCATACCACTTCCCCATCCACATCACAACAACGGAACCAGGGCGTCGCACATGCGGCGCCTTTGTTAATGAAAGGACGTGACATCATGCAGCACTCATGTAAGGTCATTGCCATTGCCAACCAGAAAGGCGGCGTAGGCAAGACAACCACAACCGCAGCACTTGGTGCAGGGCTGGCCCGTGAGGGCTATAACACCTTGCTCATCGACCTGGATGCCCAGGCCAACCTGACTATGAGCTTGGGCTGGCACTCTCCCGACGACATTTCTGTTACAATTGCCAGCCTGATGGGTATGGTAATAAATGATGAACCCTTGGAGCCGGAACGTTGTATCCTGGCCCATGATTCAGGAGTGAAGCTTATTCCATCCAACATTCAGCTCTCCGCTCTGGATGCCACACTTGTGAACACCATGAGTCGTGAGAGCGTCCTGCGTAGCTGTATCCACGAACTCCGCCCTTTATATGACTATATACTGATTGACTGCACACCCAGCTTAGGTATGCTGACGATTAATGCGCTGGCCGCCACGGACAGCGTGTTAATCCCTGTCCAAGCTCATTTTCTTTCGGCCAAGGGCATTGAGCTACTCTTGTCCACGATCAACAAGGTCCGCCGCCAAATCAACCCGTCTCTTAAAGTGGAGGGCATTCTTTTGACGATGCTGGACAACCGCTCTACCTTCACACGAGATATGGTAACCGCCATGCGCACCTCATATGTTGGGAGCGTTTCGTGTTTTCGTTCCATGATCCCCAGCACCGTCCGGACTATTGAGGCCAGCGCACAAGGCGTCACCATATTTGATCATGATCCCGGCAACAAGGCAGCACAAGCCTATCAAGCACTTACCGAGGAGGTTTTAGCGAACCATGGCAAACAAACCAGAAAGAGTCGACACAAGCAAGCTGATCAAGCCGCTCGTTGACATCTTCGCCTCTACAGATCCCAACGAACCTGAGGTCATCCACCAGCTGAGCCTGATCGACCTCTCACCATTCAAGGATCATCCCTTCAAGGCATACAACGAAGACAAGATGGCTGAGATGGTTCGCTCTGTCGAGAAAAGCGGCGTTATCGTACCTATCATCGTCAGACCCAATCCATACGGCAACGGATATGAAATCATATCTGGGCATAACCGTGTTGAGGCCAGCCGGCGCTGTAAACTCGCTACAATAGCCGCCATCGTCAAAGACTGGGATGACGAACAGGCCACAATCTTCATGGTCGATTCCAACTTCCAGCAGCGTGAAGAGCTGCTGCCTAGTGAGAAAGCTTTTGGTTATAGAATGAAGCTGGAGGCTCTGAAAAGGCAAGGAAATCGGGCAGACTTAACTTCTGGTCAACTTGACCAGAAGTTGAAAGGCAAGGTATCTCGTGACATCATAGCCCAGGAATCAGGCGAATCATCCAAGCAAATCCAGCGCTATATCCGGCTGACATATCTCACATCTGAGCTTATGGACTATGTTGACGCCGCTCAAATGGCCATGGGGCCAGCGGTTCATCTCTCCCACCTCAAGACTAATGAGCAGGATATTGTCCGTGAAGCTATGGAGCGGGAGCAGGTTTTCCCGTCCATCCAGCAAGCACAGCACATGAAACGTCTCTCAGCCGAGGGCAAACTGGACTGGTCAGCCGTGAATGCCCTACTAACAGCGGATAAGCCACAAGCGCAGAATGGGAAGATCGAACTCAACTACGGGGACTACGCTAAGCTATTCCCTTCTAGTAGTCCCAAGCAGATTTCTGACTTGCTGTATAAACTTGCTGTAGAATACCATCGGAGGATGCATCGCGACAAAGAGAGATAAATAACATGACAAACCTCATGCACTGTCCGTCGCATGAGCCACCCACGCCATTGAAAGCCGCCAGAGAACCATTTCAAGGCAAATGAGACGTTTATTCTTTCTGAGAAACCAATTTTATGGGCCTTAAAAAACCTTTTAGTATCTTATAAAATGCATTTCAGGAAGCCACAAAAACCGTATTTAGTGTCGCTAATACTAAATCGCACCAGATTTCTCGCTTCAACATACCCCCTCCCGGACCCACCCCCTCTACCGACTGGAGATACCGTCTGGAGAGAAGGAGAGGGTTCTTTCAGAGCACCCCGGAGAGCCCGACAGACACATGTGTGCGCGCGAAGGGGCTTGGCCCGCAAACAAACTAAGGAGGTTCCACCCCATGCGAAAGAAGACCCTGATCGGACTGCTGTGCATCGTGACAGCGCTGGCAACCACGTTTCTCATCGCTCCTCTCGTCTCCCCAGCCGGTAACTCCCCCGGTGAGGGCGTTCCCGTCTTGCGGATGAAGCAGACGGTCGAGAGCGGCACACTCCTGACTGCGGAGCTGGTAGAGACGGCCAAGGTCGCCAAGAGCACCTCTCCCAAAGCCGCGCTGACCGACCTGTCCCAGATCGGCACAGCCTACACCAGCCTTGCCGTGGGAGCCAGTACCACGCTTACCTATACCTTCACAGCTCCGCCATCCCTTTCAAACACCGCCATGTCATTAACGGCCACGGCTGACGCCACAGGCGTCATCACCGAGCTAAACGAGAGCAACAATACGAAGACGTCCAGTATTACCATCAACGCCCTGCAGCCTGACCTGACTGTGATCTCGGCCAACACCACCGATTGGTATGTCGGTATGGAGGTGCTTGTATCGGCTGAGGTCTCAAATCTCTCTCCGCAGCCGGTTCCTTCGGTCGTTGTGCGACTGACTGCCGGATCCACGACAGTAAATGAGACGATCGCAGTTCCCGGTGATGGCAGCAATCTGGCCGTGTTTCGATTCCGGGTGCCCGGTTCACCGGGCACGGTGAATGTCACAATCAAGGTTGATCCGGATAACCTGATAGGCGAAGTCAACGAGAGCAACAACCAGCTCTCCCAAAGCCAAGCCACCGTGGCGATTCCGGCGTCGACCTTTGCCGATCCTAACGAACCGTCGCTGGAGAGCTACTTCCAGCAGAACGCCAAAAGTGTGCCGCCGCTGCCGGCTGGAGAACCGTCCAATACCCACGCCTGGCAGGAAATCCGATTGGAGGGTGGTAGCTACAACCGCAAAAACTATTGGGCCCAGTTGACGACCATGGGCAGTTTGGACGGCAAGCAAACACAATCTGCAATCACCGGAGCAGTCGCCCACTACTGCTGTAGCTCACCAGAATGATGCGATTCTGGATGGTGAGGTTCCGGTTGGAGATTATGAGCAAACAAGAGAGGCTTTACAGCGAAAGGTGAACGCTTCCAAGTTCGAAGTCAAGATAAACGCATGTATCTCGAAGGACCTTAAGTCCGGCAAGTATGTCGCTCTGATCGGTAATACAGAGCGCAACCGCTATAACTGTTATGTGTACATCGTAGACCAGGTAGGCGACATTCTCTATACATCCCCGGTCATAAAGCCTGGCCAGTATATTCCCTACATCACATTTGCTAGGCCTGTTGCAGATATGGATGCGGATGCATATTTCTGCGTATCGGATGACGCGAACAATCTCATCGGAAAGGTTTGAGTCGTCCTACGCTTATTATATCCAAGCACATGCGGTTTTTCAAATTACCTACATGGCTGTACGCTGATAGGAATCCTTTCACCGCTCTCTGCCGGCGGATTTATGCTTATCCTGCGTCTTGCCTCTGAGCGCCTCCTTATGTATGGACAGATAGTAGCCATCAAAGCCGCCATTCGTGAGCTTGCTTCCCCTGTTTTGGTCAAAGAAACGAACATCACCTGGACGGGGAAATTGCTCGTGTTTTTGATGGACAGATCAGGACTAATGAACCGGTTCTCTGGAATGTCGTTGGGGTTGATCACAAAGGCCGATGCCAATGTAACCTCCGCGGAGATAACCGACGCTTGAACGGTGCCGAAGATATCAACAGATACGTCTGAAGGGGTTTCTCCTGATGCGGCAACGGTCTGTGGCATGGTGGGGATCGGTAGGTCCTCGGGGCTCTCCGCATAGGCCGGTACTACCATGACAAACAGGATCAGGACCAGGAAAACGGGTACGATTTTCTTCATGTGGTTTCTCCTTTGCTTATTTTGTAGCCGTGGAACAGGAACTGTGGTTTTCCCTCCTATTCCTTGAGTTTTATTCCTACGGCAATCCTTGATGTGGTAAGGGAAGTGCTTCGGGAGCAAAGACTTCAGTTCCGATTCTTTGGCCTTGTTGATGAACAACGCAATGTTGATAATGGAGTTGACACAGTTCAGCGTCAGTTCCTTCAGATTATATTGTTCATGGGCGGCCAATTGAATTTGGAATTCCTTCTGCCAATTTTCCAAAACTGTCTAGGGTTGGGCAAAGGTGTAGTCGAAGGAAAATCTGTTATACCTGGCGCTGTATACGCCCATAAAGGAACCGTGCCGCCTTGGGCACTATTCCTACCTGAGTACTTTATCCTATCGTTACCCTTCTGCCTTCTCTCGCCGCAGCCGCTCATTATGCGAACTGGTATCTGTTATAGTAGTCGGGTGAGCAGTCAATCACACCCAAAAGGATCCATGCAGAACCCTTTTTCACTTTTTACAAAACACATCATTTCAAAAATCCGGCAAATGATAATTCTAGTTTTGGAGGGTTAGTAATGATTTATGTGTATATAATGCTAGGGCTACTAATTGCTCTTTTAGTATGGGATGCGATTATTGGCTTTCGCATAGTGTTCACTGCCCATGCGTCAGCTACTGAAATGACCGCTCGGGTGGGTTTACAGCGTCCGATTCTGTCGTTCGAACTCCAAAGGAATGTACCGTCCCCAATACTAATTATCCACCTTTTTGGTATTCGGTTAATACGCAAGGTTATGACAACCAAACGAAAACCTGGTGGGGTAAATAAAGGATTACGCCTCGCAAGTGCTGTAAATATCTCCAGGCTTGTCGTATCTGCAGATTACGGTCTCGGTGACCCTTTCCACACTGCCATGATATTACCTGCAGCGGGTGCCCTGGCTAGATTCCTTCCGTTTGAGCAACTGGACGTCGATCCGGATTACCTGTCTATAGAACCATTTCTCTCGATTAGGGGGAATGCTACAGTAAAGTTCGGGAAGACTATCATTAAATACATCCAAAAAAGATGATAAAGGAGAATTTTTAATGGACCAGAGCTACACCGCGGGTCAAGATTTTACGCACTACGTTGACTCTATCTTCGCTAACATGAAGAGCTTCTCTCAACACGATGGCTTAATCGGAAAACCTGTATCAGAGGGTGGCAAGACATTCTTACCTGTGATATCCGTTACTATGGGATATGGCGGCGGCGATTCCCATACAAATACCAATGCAGGTACACAAGGGAAAAGTGGCAAAATGATGGGCGACGTTCTGGGTGTGGGAGCTAAGTTGTGCACGGATGCAGTGATCGTCATTGATGGTAATAACATACTGCTGGCACCCATAGGAGCTAAAGGTGGAATGGCTCAGATGATTGATAAGATCCCGCAGATTCTAGGCGGCATGGGTCAAGGAGGGCAACCACTCTTGGGGGCCAGCGGTTGTTAATAACACGCTGCTGGCCCTCCCTCTCCAGACGATACCAGGTGTTAATAATGCGCTACTCCTGCTCCTCCTTCCTCGAGCACCTGGTTTACATAATGCGAAATTAATCAGAGTAGTTTCATGGTTGCTCTATTTAATAATACTGCAATTGTAGATTTTATATAATTTATGCTATATTGATAAAGCCTTATTGAGTAGGGGGACAAAAAGAATGAAAATTACGATTAGTAAAGGTTCCTTATTTCATAGAGTTTTCAAAGGGATAATTGATCAAGCAATTGCGGAGAAAGTTAACCCTCATGAATTCAAAAAAATTGATATAGAATATGCCTATGATTGGCCGTATACTTTTTCTAAGCTAGCAGTTTATCTTATTTCCTTATATGCCATTTTTCTATATTGATACGCCTTCAAAAGCATCCTTTATTGCAATGTCAATATTTTGTGCAACCGTCTGTTTTGACATATGGGATTGTCTCAAGAGTAATATACCTCAACGCTGGAAGTTTTTGCTATCCATTTATATATTTATTTATATATTATCTGTATTCCTTTTCATGTTTATTGCGCTTACTTCAGAG
Source organism: Bacillota bacterium (assembly GCA_023410875.1). Lineage (GTDB taxonomy): Bacteria > Bacillota > Clostridia > Christensenellales > UMGS416 > JAEYRA01. The sequence continues at coordinate 213,857 of JAEYPH010000021.1, forward strand.
TTTGGAGAAACAGGTTTTACCTTTATATCTCCGTATCGAAAAGTAGAAACAGTGTATCAAGATTTCGCTGTTCTTTGTTTCTTTCTAGCTGGTGCACCATTGGGTCTTTCGTTATTTACTCTATCCGCCAAAAAAGATGCTGCCAAGCTAGCGCTAACTCAGAAAATCCTTGATGAGTCTCATGTGGAACATGATAAGCCAATTAGCGGCTAGTGCAAATTGAGGCATAGTAAAAGCGACTTCTGCCCCACTACTGCGGGTCTCACTTTAAGTTTGTTTAGGCAGAGCGTAAAGAAAACGGGACAGGCATGTGGCCTGCTCTGTTAATAACATGCAACTCAGATTCTAATTCCGGTTGATTACTGCGCTGATAACACGCAATTGAGGCCCAGTCTCTATGTCGGAGCCTCAATCCTTATTTCGTTCTCTTTATGCTAATTATCGGAAATATTGCGAATCCTCCTACCTTACGAACTCGTGTACCAATATGCCCATATAAATTCTGTCGATGTACTTTCCATCTTTAAAGACCCACTCGCGCCATCGTCCAACCTCTTGGAAACCGACCTTTTTGTAACAAGCAATGCCCTCAACATTGTCAGCAGTTACCGACAGCATAATATTGTGAAGGTTTAGTGTATCGAAACCGTAGGTAAGGATTAACCGGATAGCTTCAGCCCCATAACCCTTGCCCCGGTGCTCTTCTTCCCCTATAAAAATACCGAGGAACGCATTTCGGTTGAGATGGTCAATGTTGTGTATGCTAATGCTTCCAATCATTGCGTCACCGTCATGAAGCACCATAGCGTAGCGTTGCATGTTGACAGGCGGCTCAAAAAGCCATTTCAAGTCACCTTTCGATGAGACTACCAAAGGATACTGCCCAAAACTTTTAGCTACAGTCTCGTTCATCCATTTTATATAGATTTCAGCATCCTCGATGTTAACGGGTGAGAGATAGAGTCGTTCGCCATTTATTTTACGGAAATAACGCATAAAGAAACCTCCCACAGTCTGCGTACAATACAAATAATACACAATGCCATATCCCAGCACATTGCAGATATTCACATGTTATAGACATTCTATATTACTGCCAACAGAAGGGCAAGTGTGTTAAATAACACGCTGCTCGTGCATCCTCTACAGCAGGTACCAGGTGTTAATAACATGCTACTCGTGCTTCCTCTCCAGTGGGTGCCAGGTGTTGATAACACGATGCTCAAGCGCTCTCTCCAGTAGGTGCCAGGTGTCAATAACACGCAGTTCAATCCGCTGCCCTAAGCGCAGTGGATCTCAATAATGCGTAATGGGCTTTCCCTTCCCTTGTCCACATCACTAAATACTATTAAAATAAATAGGCCACGCATCGGCGCCATGGTTTACAACATCCTGCCGGGCGGCGGCGCGGAGCTGCTGGTGGGTGCGGTGCTGATCGTGCTCACCCGCTGTCGCAAGGTCGCCATGGGCAGGCCCGCCATGGCCGTGAGCATCCGCCGGCGCAGGCCCTACAGGATGCCCAAGCACTAAGGCTAAGCGGGGGCACCCTCTGGCAATTGACTAACAAAAAGGGGGCTGTTCCGGGAGGAGCGACCCTCTTTCATTCGTCAACATTGTCGAATAACGGCATATCCTGTAGTTTTTTCGTAATTGACAAAGCAAATCCCCGCATATGATAATCATTACATAAACTAACAAACTTGGAGGCCATATGAAGCTCCGGTTCAAGATCGCCAGCGTTCTATTCGTTGCCCTTGCTTTCACTTGGGTACTGCCCCCCAACATCATAACCGACGCGATCGTCGCCAGGGCGTTTCCCCAAACAGAGCAGGCGGACCTTGGACAGATGGCCGGGGAGGACTCCGTACGGACGGCAAAGAATCCTGATGTCGAGATTCCGCTGGACGAGTATGAATTGGATACATCGAATATTGTCGGGGAGATCGTGGAAGGGCGCGAGAAGTACGTCAAGCGCTTCCGCCTGGCCGACGGCGTGAACCAAGCCGTCGTATATGATTCTGCCGTGCACTACCCTAAGGAGGACGGCACCTGGGCTGAGGTGGACAACACGCTCGTGCAGGCACTGTCCAAGGATGGCAACTCCGTCGTCCGGACAAAGGACAACGGATACATGGACGTATCCTTCGGCACGCGAGCCAGCGCCGACAAGCTGGTGAGCCTGCGCAAGGGCAAGCATGAGATCAGCTGGAAAATTGCCGGGGACCAGAAACAGGTACAGGCGCAAGCCCTGACCGCGTCCACGCTGGAAATCAAGAATGAGCTCGCGCAGAAGAAGGAAGCTGCGCAGGGCAATGAAAAAGTACGAATCGCGGAAAAATCCAAGTCCCATGTCCGCTACCCGTCGGTGTTCTCCAATGTGGATATCGACTATATCGTGGAAGCGCAGCGGGTCAAGGAGATCCTGACGATTTCCAGCTATACGCCCGGTTTCTCGGTGTCCTTCGACATCGCCGCCAACGGCCTTACGACCAAGAAGCTGGAAGGCGGGGTCACAGCCTTCTGCGACGGCGATACGGAAGTGTTCTATTTGATGCCGTCTTATGTGGTGGACAGCGCCGACAGTGAAGGCAAGCTGACGACCTCTTTGGAACCCATCGAATCCGGCTACCGCCTCACGCTGTCGCCCGACGACAAGTGGATGAGCACAGCGGCTTATCCCGTGACCCTGGACCCCCAGGTTGATGTGGATTGGAGCGCCAGCAACATCCACGACACATACATCTCTTCTAACTATGAAAACGGCGTGGACAATGATGGCACCAACGGTGACTGGTATGCAAACGCGTCTCTTCGCATCGGGTATCAAACGCCGGATTATGGAACGCTGTACGGTCTCGTCAAATATACAAACCTGCCCGAGCTCCAGCCGTCGGAAGCGGTGGTTGGCGCTTATATGATCACGGAGAGAGAAGACAACTACTCCGGGGATTACCAGTTCACGATGCACAGGATCACAAGCTCCTGGAGCCAGACCGCCGTTACATGGCTCACAAAGCCAACGTTCAGCACGACCGTCGAAGAAACCCATGTCATGAGCAATACCAATGGGCCAATTGGGTATTTCTATACCTGGGACATCACCGACGCCATGCGCGGCTGGTATACTGGCGCTTATACCAATTATGGTCTTTTGATCAAGGGTGTATCCTCCACGGCCGGTTATCGCAGGCTCTTTTCCGCCAACGCGACGTATGTGGACGACGCGGTAAAGACCATCATACAATACGTCAACACGGCCGGCCTGGAAGGCTCCTGGTCCTATCAATCCATGGACGCGCGCCGTGCGGGTACTGCCAGCGTGAACATGTTCACCGGCAATCTGGTGGTCAGCCACAGCGACATCGGCGTCGGCGGAAACCGCATGCCGGTCTCCATCTCCCATGTGCACAACGCGGTGGACAGGAGCAACGCCAGCGTCGGCTACGGCTTGGGCTGGCGCCTGAATTACGCGCAGACCATTGCGAGCCAGACCATCAGCGGTACCCTTTACTACAAATACACCGATGAAGATGGCACCGTCCATTACTTCCGGCAAAAAGATTCGGGATACGACGATGAATCGGGCCAAAACCGTGTCTTGACGATCGACACGGCCAGCACCGTGGCCCGCTATAAAATTTCGGACAAGAAAGACAACGTACTGACCTTCGACAGCACCGGAAGGCTGGTTAAGATCAGCGATGCCGTGGGCAACAACATCGCCATCGCCTACAGCGGTACGTCGGCCAGAATCACCACGATCACCGACGGCGCGAGCAGGGTGTACACGTTCGCGTACAACGCCACCTATGATCTGTCTTCCATAACAGATCCCGGTGGCCGCGTCATCAGCTATACTTACGACTCCGGCCGCAGGCTGAAGACCGTTACCTACCCAGATGATAAGATCACAACCTATACCTATAACACAACCGGGACGTCGACATCCTATAATGCCATCACGGAGATGCGGAACTTCGACGACTACAGGTTGAGCGTCACATACGCCAGCAATTCCTTCATGGGTCCCAAGGTGGACACCATCAACGAATACGCGGACACTGTGCAGGGCGGCAGCCAGACCTTCACGTATTACGCCAAGCAAACCAAAGTGGTGGACCACTTGGGGAATGTGAACTATTATCAGTTCAACCAATACGGCAATACGATCTGCATTCTGGACGACGAAGGCCGGGCGGTATACGCCCAGTACTACAACCCATCATCCATCGTTTCTGGCACTATGCCCTATGGGCAGAACAAGATGTCGCTGTCCTCACGTTTGCAGGAGCCGGTCATCAATCTGCTCAAAAACCACAATCTGGAATCGGCATCCTACTGGACCAAAACTGAATCAAACGGGGGCGTCAGTACCATCTCGAATGCCGATAAGTACATCGGCGCGTACAGCGCTTATTGCAACAACCCCGACAGCACGGCGACCAGCGGGTATTATCAGTTCTTCACCGCGGTCAAGGGCGCCACCTATACCTTCTCCGCGTGGGTCAAGACGATCAGCGCCGCTGATACCGGCGCGAGGTTGCAGTATTCCTATGTCAACAGCGCTGGCACGCGCGTCTATACGTCCTCCGCGGACACCGTGACCGGCACCAGCGGCCAGTGGGTGCGCGTCAGCATGACGTTCACCATCCCATCAGACGCCAGCGATACCTCGGTTCAGGTGATCCTAAGGCTCTCCGGCGCCGGCAAGGCGTACTTTGATGCCGCCCAGGTGGAAAGGCAGCCGGCTGCCAACCGGTATAATCTGGTGCAGAACGGCGACATGACGTATGTCACCGATGGGGTTCCTGATTTCTGGTTGAAAAACTCCCAGTGCACGTCGGCGGACGTATCTACGACGACTGCGGACACCGGCAGAGGGTTGCTGGATGACGACGTCTTTAAGATCGACGGCTCCGGCACCGCGTCCAAATCTCTGTATCAGGAAATCGCCGTGTCCGGCGACGCGACGACGACGCTGACCTTTGGCGGCTGGGGAAAGGCGAGCTCCGTTCCCCTGGGCACCACGAAACCTGTGGACACCTCCGCCTCCACCTATAACAGGCAGTTCGGCGTCTACATCAAGGTGTATAACGGAGACACGCTGGTGGCGCAGAAGATCGCCAGCTTCAACCACTTCTATCGCAGCGGCTGGCAGTATACCACCAGCGTTTGCCAACCCGGCGCGGCTTTTGATTCGGTGCAGGTAATCCTGCTGTATTACAACAATGAAAACCTTGCCTACTTCGACGGCATCCAAGTATACAAAGAAGAATTCGGACAGGCGTACAGCTACGACGCCAAGGGCAATCTGATCACCGCCAAGGACTTGTCCGGAGAGTCCAACGGTACCACCTACAACGCCGACGACGAGCCCACGTCGCTGCAGCCTCCGGACTGCACGGGTTCGGAAAAACACACCTACATCTACTACACCGGTACGAAGAAGCATTTGGTGAAGTCCACCACAACAGTGATGTATGTAGACACCGAATACGAGTATGACGCCTATGGCAATGTGACCAGCACCTCCGTTCAGAGTACTTTAGGCGACACTCCGGACTATTACATCAAGAATTCGGCCACATACACCAATGGCAACTATATCAAGAAGTCCATCGACCCCAGAGGGGGAGAGACGGTATACAACTACGACGCCAATTTCGGCGTCAACAAGTCCACGACCGACCCCATGGGCCAGACCGCCTATTATACCTACGATGGCGACAACACCGCCATCAAGATGGGCAAGCTGACCAGGGTGACCTCGACGTTTGGCGGCGTTACCTACGCCAACTACTATGCGTATACCGACGATTTTCTCACGAAAATCACCCACAACGGCTTCGACTACAACATCGCCCACAATGGATTTGGACAGACGACGAGCGTGAAGGTGGGAAGCCAGGCACTGGTCACCAACACCTATAAGACCAGCGACCGAAGCTATCTGCTGGACTATATGACCTATGGCAACGGCGACAAGGTGGATTACACCTATGACTCCCGTTATCGTGTGTCTGCCATTGCCTATGATGGTGAGGCGTCTCCCCGGTATCGCTATACCTATGCCGCCAACGGCCAGCTCGGTTCCGTGAAGGATAGCCAGAATGGGCTGACCACGAACATCTATTATGACCTGGCCGACCGCCCGATGAAGACGGTGGAGTCCTATTCCGGCCTGACACGCTCCTTCCAGTACAAGTATGACATCGACAACTGCCTGTTGGAATTCCTGGAGATGTTTGACGGTACCAACTACAAGACAAATTTGACCTACGACAAGGACAACCGTATCACCAAGGTGAACTATGGCAACGCCGCCGGCAGTGAGAACGTGCGCTATACTTACGACGGGCTGAATCGTCTGACGACCAAGACGCTGGAGACGGGAACCACCGACTGCGATATCACCTACGGCTATTTGACGGGGTTAGGCACCAACGCCAGGACCAGTATGATCTCCAGCATCAACTACGGCGGCAACACGCCAAGCAGGCTCGCCTATACCTACAACGCCAACGGGCAGATCGCCAGCGTGAACGACGGCACCGACACCATTTACTACACTTATGACGGCCTGGGCCAACTGACCCGCACCGACGATCCCACTGATACCCGAGGCGGCGCTAACGGCTCTACATGGACGTACGCCTATAACGTAGGCGGAAACCTGACCAAGAAAACGCTATATGCCTATTGCCATGAGGATGCCAATCCAGCCGTTAACACCGCCGTGGATACCATCACCTATTCCTACGACGCCACGTGGAAGGACAAGATGGTCAGCTATGACGGCAAGGCCATCACCTATGACACCATCGGCAACCCGCTGGCCTACGACGGCTGGAGCTACACTTGGGAAGCTGGTCGCCAGCTTAAGCAGATGAGCGACGGCACGACGACCCTGCAGTTCAAATACAACGACGCGGGGCTGCGGACGCAGAAGATCAACGGCACTTTCGTGACCAAATACTACTGGACGGGCACCAACATCAGCCACATAACCAAAGGCAGCAAAGAGATGCATTTTTGGTATGATGCGGCTGGGCGGCCGACGATGATTACCTATGACGGCACAAAGTATTACTACAAGCTCAACCAACAGGGAGATGTCATCGGGCTGATGTCGGCATGGGGTACACCGGTCGTAACATACACCTATGATTCGTGGGGAAAAGCGCTCAGCCGCACGGGCACCCTGGCAGACACCCTGGGGGTGGACAATCCGTTGCGGTACAGGGGATATATCGTTGATAACGAGACGGGGTTGTACTACCTGCAGAGCAGATACTATAATCCGGAGTGGGGAAGGTTTATAAGTTCTGATCGCATAGTTGGAAGCATTGGGAGCCTTCTGGGAACTAATTTGTACGCGTACTGCAATAACCACCCAATAGGTTTGGACGATAAAATGGGTTTGTGTGCAAGCTCAAGTTGTCCTTTGTCTAGGTACTATCCGGCTATGAATCCAAGCCCATGTCCATACTGCGACGATATCACAAAAGAGTTTGATAGCCAAATGGCAACTAATGCAAAGAAAGCTAAAGCTAAGGTAGATGTTAAATCGACATGGGTAGATAAACAAAGAGCTTTTGCGTCAATTACCAGAGATAATGCGGAATTTGACATAAAGAGAACAATGAAATGGTCTAAAAGCAAGTATTATTATAGGGGAATTGTATGTGATCCACAGGATCTAGGAAACATCAATTTTGGGTATATAGGGAAAGCATGTGCTGAAACCAATAATGAACTTTTATTAGGTTCATCATTAAATGCATTATATAATGCTTATGCCCGACTTATAACAGACGTGGTTGTAAAGGGGAGAAAGAATAACGGCAAATTCATTAATGATATAGATAATGAATTTAATAGGGATCAGCCAATGATTCAAATTGGAATTGATGTTTTTACTTCATCCAAATGATAATGTGGGGATGGTATACATGTTAAAAAATCATTATCGTATTTTAGAGATTGTTTTGCTATTAACAATCGCTAGCCTTTTATGTCTAAACATGAGCATGTCTTTTACAGATATTGATCAATTGCAATTTGAAGGTCTGCTGGTTGTAATAATTCTGCGATGCGGCGGGATTATCTTGGCTTCTATTCTGGCTCTTGTCATAGCAGAAAGAGTGTATACTCGTATAACTTCAAAAAACTGTTTTGGGTTTTCGACATTGGCTTTGGTTACAGGAGCATTTTACATATATACATTTATGTATAAAGAGATCTATCTGAATAGCTTTCCTTATACTACTTACTTGTTTAGCCCTTTTAGCTATCCTATTTTCTTGCTTGGGTATTGGTTTTATTATATGAAACATCTGAATAGAATTTATAGACCCTATGACATCGATGCACGTTTTTTGCGAATATTAGGGTTGATTAATATCGTCGTATGTACGGTTGCCATTTTATTAGCAAAACTTAACTATATTTTCGTATTTATGATAATAGGCGCGGCAAATATTATAACGTACTCTTTCGGATTTTATAAAGCACTGGGGTTTGCACAAATATTTAATAAAAAGGTGTTACTTAGTTTGCTATCAATCATTAGCCAGAGTATTTACTTCTATGGGGTGTTATTTTTAGCTAAATACTGATGCCTGATTTTAATCTTGGGAAGTTCATCTGCTAATACTGGTAAACATGTTGTGGTGCCTTTGCAATTCAAGTACAACGATGCGGGGCTGCGAACGCAGAAGATCAACGGCTCTACGATAACCAAGTACTATTGGGCAGGCTCCAACATCACCCACATGACCAAGGGCAGCGATGAGCTGCACTTCTGGTATGATGCGGCGGGGCTGCCGTCGATGGTGACGTACAACGACGAGAAATTTTACTACAAGCACAACTTACAAGGCGATGTTATAGGGTTGGTATCAGTGTGGGGTACGGAGGTCGTAACGTATACTTACGACGCATGGGGAAAGCTGCTGACCCGCACGGGCATCCATGCTGAAACCTTAGGGAAGGAAAATCCGCTGCTGTATAGGGGATATATCTATGATGGAGAGACGGGATTGTACTATCTGCAGAGCAGGTATTATAATCCCTCTTGGGGAAGGTTTATTAATGGCGATGAGATATTTGGAAAAACGGGCCTATTATTAACTCATAACATATTCGCTAATCCGATTAATTGCACGGATCCGGACGGTCATTTCTTCATGCTTGTAACAGCTGCGATAGGTGTTGTTGCAGGAGCTGTTGTTGGAGGCGTCGTTGCCGCCGCAGCAGGGAAAAGTGTTTTAAGCAGGAGCTGCGATTGGTGGAGCTGCTGGAGGACTAATAGGGCTATCGTGTGGTGCGGCTGCAGGCGTTGTGCTTGCTGGAACTGCAACCGCATCTACAGCAGCTGTTATGACTGGCGGCGGTGCACTCGCTACTACTATCGGAGGTGGTGGACTTGTTGCAGGTGGCAAAATGGTAGCCGATAATATAACTCAAGCTGTTTCCAGAACACCACAGGTCTTTTGGTCAGGAGGAGATATTGCTAAAGAAGCGGCCCGGAAAGTAGCGCAGGATGTTGGTGGGAAAACTCTAGAAATGACAAAGCTAGGTCAACATCTAGAAAAAGTGAATGCATCAATGAAAATGTGGTCTGCAGCCTCTGCAAATTTTGCTAACTCAGCGAGCGGAATAGTTTATTCGGTTCAAAATTCAGCAGGTATCAGGATTCAAAGTATCTGGGCTACTATTGAGTACCCAATCTTGTAGGCAAATCAGAATAGTAATATATTATATTTTTTAGCTAGAATTATGGAATAGGTGTTTTTATGTACGATGAGAAATTTTTCATGATGAGTACAAGATTTAACAAAAAAAAGCCGGAAGATTTCGGCTTGGTTCCAGCCGGGAATACAGATATAACATATGTATTACCAACTGACCATTCGTTATGGAGAGCACGGCAGCTTTATGATTTTGGGTGGGGTAAAGAAAATGGGTATTACCGTCTTCCCCTACCATATCCTTTTCAGAGACATATTCCTTATATTTTTCGGTAATTTTCCAATGATTAGCATTATTAGCTTCAGTTATTTCCATAAGCAAACAGTCCATTATTGAGAACAAAAGCGTTTCAGTTGCATTATACCTCCTCGCTCTAAAAGACTGTATCGCCTCTTTTAGGCTATTAGGATTAGCACAGGTACATTTCTCAGAAATCCTTCCAAAGACTGTATTAAGATAATTACTTTGTGGATCTAAAAATATAGAATAAAAATATCTGTCTATCTGTCTATCAGTCATTCCGATCAGATTTCGAGGCTCTCCTGGCTCCATATCGCCCACAAAGGACCAGCCTAGCTTACCACAACGCTGAACGATCTCTTTATACTCATCATCCCATCCGAATTCACGTAATTGATCTAACCTCTTTATAAATGGTTCAACTTTCGTCGCTATCTCCAAAAACATCCTTTGGTATGACTCCTGAAACGCCAACGCAATTTCACCAAAAGAGGTGAATGCGTTTAACATTATCTCACCAAGTTTTATGATCTGTTCTTGGTGCAAAGATACGGCGGTTTTCATTGCTTCATTGCTCATTCCAGCATCCTCCTGAGCTCCTTGATCCCCTTTATACTCGTCTCCAGATTGGACTTTATATCACGCAATGTGGCAATCTGATGATAATTGCCTAGACAAGTAATGAAGGACTAGACAAAAAAATATTCCCCCAACAAAGATAGTAAATATTATACCATCGATGATTTATAGCAAATAGGGTAATAACTCAAATACTGAGTTTTTAAACAAACCTGGCATTTTAATTTGTTCGCTGGCACGTGGTAATAACATGCAATTCGGCGACCACTCTAGGGGCTAGCGGTTGTTAATAACATGCAACTCAGATTGCCAATCCAATTGGCCACTTCGATGATAACACGCAGTTGAGGCCCCCGCCTTTATTGAACTGAACCCCGTACAGTAGACACAAATAAAGAGGGCTGTCGCAGGAATGCGAAGAATTACGCAGACTGACGTCGTTTCTCAAGCGGCGTCAGTTTAGTTTTGAACTGAATCCGCTCATGGTTGTAGAAGTGGATGTAGTCATGAATGAGCAGGCGAGCCTGCACAGGAGTCTTGGGTTTCTGGCGGCGAATGCACTCTGTCTTGAGAATGCTAAAGAATTTTTCAGCCGGAGCGTTGTCATAGCAGTTTCCCCGCCTTGACATGGATGGAGTAATGCCGTACTTTTGGGTCAGGGAAAAATACGCGCGTGAGGTGTATTGAAACCCTTGGTCACTGTGGAGTTGCAGCTCTGCAGTGACCGCTTCTTTAATCCTGGCCTGTTGGATGGTACGTAGTACCAACTGAATTGACTGCTCCGTTCCCATTCGGTATGCAACGATGCTGTTGTCAAAGAGGTCTCGAATGACCGACAGATACAAGGTTCCTTGCTCAGTAGGAATGTAGGAGATATCCGTAACCCATTTCTCATTTGGTCTGTTGGCTAGGAAGTTGCGATTGAGCAAGTTGGGGTAACGGTGCAGTTGTTCCCCCATCTGACGGTATTTTCGCCTGCGCCGGGTCACGACGAATGGGTCTGCCATGCCGGTCATGACTAATATGAAACATCAGAGTGCTATCCATTGGGCCAGCACACACCTAACTCCAGCTGCAAGTCAATCCATTAAGACTCTTGCTGATCGTTTTGCTGCAAAGGAGAAGGAGCAGGAACTTTGATACACTCCTTTGAAGTAAGCCCTGGAACTGGCGCGAAAGGTCATAGAACATCCATAATATAGCCACATCGGAAAAGCAAGCATACTTGGCTTCAGGCCTTGATTCCCAGAGTACCCTTGCATTTTATCAGGTTCAGAGTAAAAAACTATTGTCGAGTGGGCTGACACCATAAAAATCCGATAAAAGCCGGACGCATGGGCCGGTCAGTTGGCGGGCAACAGAAAAACCCGATATCAAAGCCGGAAGAAATGGCCTGTCAGTTGGATCTCCTTTTTGACTTGAGGAGATTTTACCAATGGAAGCAAGGGCAAAACAAACCCGGCAGGCCAAACAGCTTGCCGGGTTTGATCATGATGACATCAGACGCGACGCCTTTGCCTTATGGCTTCGCGGAAACGACCGCGCTATAACCCCCATACACCTTCGTCGCGCCCACCGTGCGGTAGGCTCGCACTTTGTAATAATAGGTCTTGCCCGTGGTCAGGCCGGTGTTCGTATAACTGAGTGCCGTCGTGTCCGGCAGTTTATAGAATGTCCCGCCGCTGGACGTGGCACGCCACACCTCGTACTTCGTCACGCCGGCCACGGCATTCCAGCTCACCTTGATGCTGCTCGCCGACGCACGGGCAGCGTTAACACCCGTGGGCGTAGAAAGCATGGGCTTAGCTGAGACCACCGCCGAGTAACCGCCATACACCTTTGCCGCGCCTACTGTGCGGTAGGCCCGCAGCTTGTAGTAATAGGTGGTTCCCGTGGTCAGCCCGACGTTGGTGTAGGTCGCAGCGGACCCGCCAGGCAGGACGGCTGCAAGCGTGTAGGTTCCATTGCTGGACGTCGCCTGGTACACGACATAGCCGCTGGCACCAGCCACCACACTCCATGTCAGCTTCACGCTGTTGTAGGAGGCGGAGGCGGCCTTGACGTTGACCGGCGCGGCGGGCACCGGCCGGGCCGACGCCACTGTAGAGTAATCGCTGTACACCTTCGCCGTTCCCACCGTGCGGTAAGCTCTCACCTTATAACAATAGGATTTGCCTGTGGTCAGCCCGGCGTTGGTGTAGCTTGCCGTGGAACCGCTGGATATGACAGCAGCCATCGTGTAGGCCCCGTTGCTGGACGCTGAACGATACACGACGTAGCCGTTGGCTCCTGCGACCGCGCCCCAGGTCACCTTTACGCTGTTGTAGGAAGCGGAGGCCGCTTTGACGTTCGCCGGCACAGCAGGCGCCGGCTTGGCCGACGCCACTGCCGAGTAATCGCCATACACCTTCGTCGTACCCACCGTGCGGTAGGCCCGCAGCTTGTAATAATAGGTGGTCCCCGCATTCAAGCCGGCGCTGGTGTAGCTCGCCGTAGCACCGCTGGGGATTACGGCTGCCTGGGTGTAGGAACCATTGCTAGATGTCGCGCGGTACACCACATATCCGCTGGCCCCGGCCACCGTGCTCCATGTCAGCTTCACGCTAGTGAAGGATGCGGAGGAAGCGGTTACCGATGCCGGTGCCGTAGGGGGCACAATGGCCACTGTGGGATAACCATGCCAAGGGTTGGTATATCCGGTCTTCCCCTTTAAGTAGTAAACAGTGAAACCCGATTTGCAGGCAAGAAAGACGTCGTCGTCCATATTCGGTGCATCGCCCTGAAAAAATACTTTATCAAGCTTTTGGCAAGAAGAGAACGCGCCATACCCTATGTTGGTGATACTGCCAGGGATAGTTAAGTTCTCCAGACCGTAACAACCGTTAAATGCATAATCACCGATGCTTGTCACACCAACGGAGATCGTGACACTCGTCAGATTCCTGCACCCCTCAAATGTCGACTCCCATATGCTCGATATGCTGCCGGGGATCGTGATACTTGACAGATTGCTGCACTCAAAAAACACTTGCGCCCCTATGCTAGCCACGCTGACCGGGATATTGATGCTTGTTAGAATCCGGCAACGGTAGAAAGCCCTATCCATTATGCTTGTTACGCTGCCGGGGATTGTATAAGATGTTCTGGCATTCCCGGTGGGGTATTGGATCAAGTCTGTTTTTGCCTTATTGAACAACACACCATCCTGACTAGAATATTTTCGATTGGCTATATTAACATCAATTGCGGAGAGTCTATTGCTATAAGCAAACGCCTCATCCCCTATGCTGGTCACACTGCTAGGGATCATGACGCTCGTCAAGGCGCTGTAACAGAACGCCAAACTTCCTATATTGGTTACGCTTTCGGGGATCGTGACGCTTGTCAGGCTTTCGCAACCAAAAAACGCCCAATCCCCGATACTGGTCACACCGGCGAGTATCGTTACATTCCCCAGGTTCTCGCAAAACATAAACGCACGTTCCCCTATGCTGGTTACACCGCCGGGGATCGTGACGCTGGTCAGACTGTTGCAGCCATAAAACGCCTCTTCCCATATGCCCGTTACTGGGTATCCCCCAAGCTTGAGGGGTATGGTGATTGCGCCACCGCTGCCAACATATTCAGTGATAACCGCTTGTCCACCATAAACATCATAGATATAGCCTCCCGACTGCGCGGCCAGTGCGCTCATCGGAAGCAAAGAAAGCAACAGGATGACCACGATGAGCACATACGACAGCTTTGTAATCCTTCTTGTCATTGCTATTCGCTCCAATCCTAATGTATGGGTATTTCCGCTTTCTGGCAGAAATGGGCAGTTGTCTATATTTTAATGGAAATCTTTTTAAAAGCAATAGGTCATTCGAATTTATTCCATATGCACAGATAAAAACAAACCCGACAGGCCAAACGGCCTGCCGGGTCTTGGTGAATGCGATGGGATTATGTTCTCAGCCCTTACGGCTTCACGAGAACCACCGCGCTATACCCCCCATACACCTTTGTCGCGCCTACCAGTCGGTAGGCCCGCACCTTGTAAAAATAGGTCTTGCCCGTAGTCAGACCGGTGTTCGCATAACTGAGTGCCGTCGTGTCCGGCAGTTTATAGAATGTCCCGCCGCTGGACGTGACGCGCCAGACCTCGTACTTCGTCACGCCGGCCACAGCATTTCAGCTCACCTTGATGCTGGTGGATGAAGCCCGAATGGCCTTGACACCTGTGGGAGTAGCGGGCAAGGGCTTTGCTGAGACGACCGCGCTATAGCTGCCGAACACCTTCGTCGTGCCCACCGTGCGGTAGGCACGCACCTTGTAATAGTAGGTTTTGCCGGTGGTCAGGCCGGTGTTCGTGCAGCTTGGCGTCGTAGTGTCCGGCAGTTCATAGTACGTCCCGCAGCTGGATGTCGCGCGCCAGACCTCGTACTTCGTCGCACCGACCACGGCATTCCAGGTCAGCTTGATGCTGGTGTAGCCGAAAGAAGCCGCTTTGACGGATGTGGTCAGTTGGCGGACAACAGAAAAATCAGCCGATACTAAATGGGATGCCGCTTGGGTATCCTATTTTTTCATTATTTGAGATAACTTGGTCGCCGGACTTGCTTTCAGAACCTCCAGCTTGCTTCATCGTCCGCTGGACGCACTCGCTTCCGGTTCTCCCTGTAACACATAAAGCAGGGTGTACGGCATAGCTCGTCTGAGTGCTATCAAGGAGTTCAAGAGGGCGAAACCCTCTATGCTGGGGGTTGGGGGCAGCGTCTTTTCCACTATTGGCGGTGAGTGGGTTTTGGTCCTCCTGTGCCTATGCAGTTATAATTTTTAGTGCATTTGTTCATAAAAATCGACACAATATAAAACAATGATGATATAATTAATCAAAATTACCAACGGTAGTACCGTTTATTTTGTTCCGTGTATGTCGGGAAGCGAAAACATCCTCAATAGTTTTAGGCGGCGGTGTAAGGCGCTTATTTTCCAAAGGCGACGTAAACATCACGAATAAAGGGGTACTCCATTGAAGTTATGGATTAGCGAAAGAATAAGAAATTTAACAAGTGTGAAACGATTTCTCTTTATAGCAATTTTGGTTTCTTTTCTTTTCATCATACTGTATTTTTTGAGTCAAAATAATAGTTTGATTTACACAATATCTGACACAAACGGCGTCACTCCTACAGGAACACCAAATGTTGCAGTTATTGAACAGATACCGGATGCTTCAGCAGCAAATATTACAGTTGACCCATCGATACCGAATGCTCCGACAGCCAGCGTTACAGTTAGCCCACTACCGGTTGCTCCGGCAACAAGCATTACAGTTAGCCCGCAACCAGATGTTCCGGCAGCAAGTATTACAGTTAACCCATCGTTACCGGATGCTCCGGTAGCCAGCTTTACCTGCGATCTTTACAGCGGGAGCGCACCGCTTACGGTTACCTTCACCAACACTTCCACCGGCAGCGTTGATTCATTGGCCTGGGATTTCAATGGGGACGGTACTCCGGACAATACGACTGACAATACAGCCACTTTCACTTATGATACTCCCGGCACCTACAATGCCACGCTCACTGTCACAAACGATGGCGGCTCCGACAGCATAAGCATGGCGATTACAGTCAGCGAACCGGTACCGGATGCTCCGGTAGCCAGCTTTACCTGCAATCCTGCCAGCGGGAGCGCACCGCTTACGGTTACCTTCACCAATACTTCGACAGGCAGCGTTGATTCATTGGCCTGGGATTTCAATGGGGACGGTACTCCGGACAATACGACTGACAATACAACTGACAATACAACTGACAATACAACCACTTTCACTTATGATACTCCCGGCACCTACAATGCCACGCTCACTGTCACAAACGCAGGCGGCTCCAACAGCACAAGCCTGCCAATTACAGTTAACGTACCGATACCGGATGCTCCGGTAGCCAGCTTTACCTGCGATCCTGCCAGCGGGGACGCACCGCTTACGGTTACCTTCACCAATACTTCCACCGGCAGCGTTGATTCATTGGCCTGGGATTTCAATGGGGACAGTACTCCGGACAATACGACTGACAATACAGCCACTTTCAC
>JAEYPH010000039.1 GCA_023410875.1 Bacillota bacterium
CAATCCCCATAGCGCGCATGTCATTCACCGCAGTTTCGTTCAATGGCAGTTATCCAACGTTAGGCAATTGCAGATGTAAAACAAGCACAGCAGTTCTTTCGCGCTGCTGTGCTCTTTCTGTTGCCTAACCTCGGATAACTCGCTATTCATAACATGCAACTCAGACTCCCTCTCCAGAGGGTACCATGTGTAATAACACGAAACTCAACCCATGTTCTTAAGAGCATGGGTTCTAAACAATGCGAAGTTGGGCCCCCCCTTCCCCTTCATCATCTCCATATACTCTTTTACAAATAGGACATTCCGTCAACGGTTGTATCGCTGCAGCGCATCGCCGTTTCGAAGGATATACTCCCATTGTTCGGCATATTCGACATACGGTCAGTGTGTGTTCCATGCGTTCACCTGCTCCGGCACGTATTGTTACAGGCTAACGACCTTGGCTTCACCGCTGCGAATAGCAACGATCATATCCTGAATATCAGCCAGCGGCCTATCCAGCCCGATGCCTGCCAAATGAGGTTGCGCACCGATGTGGTTGTCCGATCCTCCAATGCGCAGCAGGCCGTAGTTAGCAGCATATTCCTCCGCGCGTGCATTCTCAAAATCCGTCCTGCTGGCGTTTACCACCTCCACACCATCCACCGACCGGGGCAGCAGACGGATCATGTCGATGTACCACGCTTCGCGGTATGGATGCGCATGAATGATGAGTCCACCTTCACTACGCACAAGGGCGCAGTAATCGTTCAAACTTATTTCTATCACCTCCGGGTGGCTCAGCAACCAAGCCTTATCCAACCCGTATGTCAGGAAGTCAGTACCGAAAAGGGAATATTCCCAGCCAAAGAACACATCGACACCGATTTTAGCGCCTTCCTCCGCAGCATGCTCATATCCCATGCAGAGCCAGTCAACCCTTTGCGCCCATGAAAGATTGGTGGGGACGGCGCTGTTGCCATTAAAAAAATGGTCGGTGATGCATATGCCTTTCACGCCCCTATCCCGATAAAAACCAACCAGTTCTCCGGCGGATATGGATGAGCATTTACTGGCTTCTTGTGTGTGTGCATGGGTTTCGTACAGGAATTCAGGCATAATAATCCTCCCGGGAAATCCATCGACGATATCTGAAGATACACCGTATCCAAGATCATCATCACGTCTGAGTGCGGCTCAGGGTTTCTCGCAACAGGATCGGCCAATCTGACCATTGGAGAAGATGCCCAAGTGAACAGGGTAACCCTGATGCTTCCTGAGGTTA
Organism: Bacillota bacterium; assembly: GCA_023410875.1. Taxonomy (GTDB): domain Bacteria; phylum Bacillota; class Clostridia; order Christensenellales; family UMGS416; genus JAEYRA01. The sequence continues at coordinate 1,265 of JAEYPH010000039.1, forward strand.
TCATTCTTTTACAAAAAATGGAAGAAAATTGGAGAATTGAGGTATCCCCCGAAAGTGGGTCCAAGCTTAGCGATGGCTTTAACACGCATCCTAAAATCAAGCCCTGCTCCAAAGAGCAGGGCGGACAATCATGCGCAACTGGTGCTAGACAATATACCGTTTACTCAGGTTTGGAAACTAGCGGCTAAGCATCGAGGTCGAACCCAGCCGCATGCATCAGGCCTTTCATATAACCAATTCCATACAGACGGCCCAAAACCTCATAACCAGGATTATCATTGCTCTCACCGTCCATCGTCGGTACATGGTCCGAACGGATGGGGCCCTCATATCCGCATTCCTTATAGGTACGAATGATCGTGGGCTGATGGTTCTGGCCGCACTCATGGAAGACCTCCTGGAACTTTTCAGGCGTGCCAACCACATCACGGAAATGAGCGAAGAACAGCTTGTTGTCTGCGGTAAAGTCACGTATCATTTGTGGGATGTCCTCGCCCGCAGCAGCCATTGTACCGGCGCACAGCGTTATACCGCTGTTCCGGCTTGGCACCAGCTCGATCGCTCGGCGCATCGCAGCTGCGTTTACCAGGATACGAGACACACCGCGAATGGGTGACATCGGAGGATCGTCTGGGTGCAGCGCAAGCTTGACACCAGCCACTTCGGCCTCCGGTACGATTGCCTGAAGCATATACTTCAAGCCGGACCACAGTTGGTCCTCAGTCACAATCCCAGATTCAGTCATAGGAGCATTCGCCATCACCGAATGGTCATACCCAGTGGCCAGTGCGCCGCCACGTGTAGGAATGTCCATCGAGGTGCGTAGCCAGTTGAATTCGGCCATGAAATCGTAGCAATAGACCGGGATTCCAACACGCCCCATGTTCCGGATCAGCGTGATGACCGACTCAACTTCTTCATCCCTGCCGGGGAGCCCAAGCTTGATCTTGTTAGCCGGCGGCCTGGATTCCACGACGAGCGGTATGATGCCATTATCCCGAAAGCGCTGCGCCATGCGCAGCAGCGGTTCGTAATCCCATGGCTTCTGTCCGCTGCGTGCGATGCCCATGCCAGTCACCGCATACCGTATGCCCATCTGCTTTGCCAGCCTCCATATGCGGTTCGGCTGGGAATCCAGAAATTCTGCTACTTTCATGCTTTAACCCCCTCCTTTACTTACGAAAAAGGCCCCGATCTCTAGCACATGCCACATTTATCAAACGGAAATATTCGCTTTGTCAAGTCATTTACCCTTTATTCATCGCAATGCACCCAATCCACGTTCAATCTGAGAACTGTCTAGATAGAACATGATTGACAATTTAATAACTTCTATAAATCCGTATAATGAAAATACGATACCATGGCATAATGCTGTTGATGATAAGGACTGTGTCGCATGAGAAAACTCGATCTGTTGAAAGAAGAAATGGATCATATTCCCAACAATCCAATAAACCTCCGGAATTACTTGTTATATTTGGGATACCGCGATCATTTCGACGCCTCATCTCCCCTCGCCAGGGCATATGCAATCGAGTCGCTGCTGGTGAACCACCGCAAGCACATCTATTGGAACGATTTGATCGCCGGTTCAATTCGCGGGCTGGTTATGGAAGAGGAAGGCATCTTAGAGCCCATGCTGGCCCGGGCGAATAAAATAACGGACAGCTATGGCAGCAATCATTTCTGGACCAACATGGATCACTTTGCACCGGATTATGAAACCTTCCTTGCGGATGGCATACCCGGTACCTTGTCGAAAATCCAAAAATCTTTGCTTGAACACCAAGAGGATCAGAATTATCCAAAAAAGAAAGCCTTCCTGGAGTCTGCGGCCATTTCCATGAGAGCTTTCGGCAGAATGGTAGGGCAATATGGTATGGCCGCCGCATGCATGGCGCAAGAAGCAGAAAGCCCGGCCCAAGTGAAGCAGCTTACCGAAATCGCATGCATTTGCGAAAAGCTTCAGACTCAAAGCCCGGGCACCTTTCATGAAGCATTGCAATTAGTATGGCTGGCTCACGTAAGCTTTCTGTATGAGGGGCGCTATGCCATGGCCTTCGGGCGCATGGACCAATACCTGTACCCATTCTACAAGACGGATGTGGAAAACGGCACGCTGACCCGCGATCAGGCACTGGAACTGGTGCAATGTACATTGTATAAAATTGGTGAAAGCCGGATTTGGGGTGCTGACGATGTTGTCAATATTGCCATTGGCGGCATTAAGCCCGATGGCACAGGCGGCATCAATCCATTATCGTATCTAATCCTGGAAGCGGTCAAGAACTGTAATATACCCGGCCCGAATCTATCAGCAAGGCTCTACAGGGATGCCCCGGATCATTTCCTCGATGAGTGTCTGAAGGTCATCGGTACGGGGCTTGGTTATCCGGCACTGATGAATGACGAGGTAAATATACCGGCACTTCACCGCCATGGATATTCCCTGGAGGACTGCCGCAATTACTGCATGGTGGGCTGTATTGAAAACTTTATCCAAGGCAAGCAGCCACCGTGGTCTGACGGGCGATACAATGTACCAAAATTCATCGAGTTGACGCTGAACCGCGGCAAATGCATGCAAACCGGTGTTCCTCTTGGCCCTGATACTGGCGCTATTACTCGTTTTGCAACAATGGAAGATTTCATGGAGGCCTTGCAACAGCAGATGACGTATGGGGCAGCGGAGTACATGATGCACTTCCGCAACGAAAATGAACGGTACAACCACGCCGCCTACATGCAGCCCTATCTGTCATGCTATTGCCGGTGCTGCATCGAGCGAGGCTTGGACATAAACGACGGTGGTGCGCTTTATCCCTCCGTGCACGGCGCCGGGTGCATGGGCATAGCTACGGTCTCCGATTCTCTGGCCGCCATCGAAAAGGTTGTATATGAGCAGAAGGTATGTTCCATCGAAACGCTCCGAGACGCGTTGATTGCGGATTATGAAGGTTACGATGAGCTTCGGGCGGCATTGCGCAAGGCGCCCAAGTATGGCAACAATGACAATTCTGTAGACCGTTATGCGGTATGGTATGTGTCTTTCCTGGACAGCCTGTTCGGGCGATACCGTACACGTGACGGCGGCGCTATCTACACGGCTATAGCCTCCAACGTCAGCAACATCCCAGCCGGCGCCGAAGTCGCCGCTACACCGGACGGGCGAAGAAACGGTGAGCCGCTTAGCGATGCCGCATCTCCCATGCACGGCCAGGACAGGAATGGCCCTACAGCAGTGATTCTTTCGCTTTCCAAGCCCGACTACACCTTGGTTTCCTGCGGAACGGTCCTGAACCAGAAATACGCTCCCTCGATGTTCACAGAACCCGGAAAACGCGCCAGTTTACTGTCGCTCATCAAAGTCTACTTCCAGAAAGGCGGACAGGAAATCCAGATCAACGCGGTATCCAGGGAGGTCCTGGCCAAAGCGATGGAAAACCCTGATGATTACCGCAGCCTGGTGGTGCGTGTGTCCGGTTTCAGCGCATACTTCACGGGTCTGGACAAATGCGTACAAGAAGATATTCTGCTTCGCACGGAGCATTAAGCGCCATGAGACTTACAGGCATCGTCAGTGATCTTCAGCATTTTTCCACCGGGGACGGCCCAGGCATAAGGACAACTGTGTTTCTGAAGGGCTGCAACCTGCATTGCGAATGGTGCCATAACCCAGAAACCATTCCAGCAAGGCCGGTGTTGTTGTATTATGAGCACCTTTGCACCCTCTGCGGCGCCTGCCAAAGGGCCTGCCCCTATCGCATTCATACGATTGACACATCAAGGCACCTTATCAATCGCCAACGATGTATGGCGTGCGGAGCTTGCGCTGCTGCTTGCCCCTCCTGTGCGCTGAAAATCTGCGGCGAGGAAAAGCAACTGTCTGATGTTATGGATTTCATTCTCACGGATGTTGATTTCTACCGATCTTCCGGTGGAGGGGTGACTATTTCGGGGGGCGAGCCCATGCTTCAGGCGGAGTTCACCTCTTCGATCGCATCCGAATGCAAAAAGCATGGTCTGCATGTAATCGTCGATACGGCTGGCAATGTAGATTTTACAACGTTTGGCCATGTCGTTCCTTTCACGGATTTATTTTATGTAGACCTCAAGGGTGCAACGGAGGCAGATTACCAGGGAAAGACTGGTGGCAGACTCACGATGGTATTGGAGAACATTACCAAGCTGAGAGCGTTGGGGTGCGCGGTTGTAGCAAGGATCCCGATCATCCCTGGATACAACGACAGCTTGGATTATTGCAGCAAGATGGCAGACTTGCTGGAAAAGACAGATTGCCATCATGTGCATTTGCTTCCTTTCCATCGCTTGGGATCGAGCAAATACCGTGCGTTGGGGTTGGACTGGCATTGCCAGGGGATTGAGCCGCCTAAAGCAGAGCAGATGCATAGGCTTGGTATGGTTTTTAGCAAAAAGGGGTTCTTGGCTGAAGTAGAATCTTGATTAAGAACAGGAACGGCGAGGATAGATGGGTTAACATGGGAATCGCAGCAGCATGTACTAAGTGTAAATAGCACCGCAGTTTAACCCAATACTCGCAAAAAAAGCGGTCTCAATATTACGAAGTTGAACTTTCTCTTACCTGCTGATGGAAATAAAGAACCAAGAAATGCGGCTATACGAAGTAGCATATCTTGGTTCTATGCAGTAATTCTCTGAGAAAAACACCGTATTGAAGCAACTAGGACGGTGTCAGATGTCGTGCTGCATTAGCATTGGTCGGACAAACATGACTCTGGCCCTACTATAGCCCTTCCCTTTCGTAGCGCGGTTCGACAAAGCTCTTATTGTAATCGTTGCCGCCGGGGAAGTTGGCGCTCTTGAGCACGCCGGGCATCTTCCCGCGTTTGAGCAGCTCCTCGACGACCGCCGTCGTGATGCTCCACATGATAAACGCCGCAGAAAGGCCCGACGCGGCGCACAGGCTGGCCTCAAGCCCCTCCACCTCCATCATCGCCTCGGCGGGCGGCGCGCAGTTGTCGATGACGATGTCGGCGAATTCGTGCAGCCGCTTGCCGCTGGAATGGGGGCTCTCCACCTTGGTAGCGTAGGACATCGACGTGATGGCTATGATCTTCATGCCCATCTTGCGGGCTTCGCAGGCCAGGTCCACAACGCCAAAGGTGCGCCCGGACACCGAGCCCATAATGAACACGTCGCCGGGCCGTGCGCCGGAGGCCCGCAGTGCATAGGCCGCCAGCCCCTCCATGGAGGTGTTTAGGTCTGAACGATCCCGCTTGCGGACCGGGTTGTCGACAGTCAGGTGGTACTTGAACGGTTTATAGAGGATGAGCCCGCCGCCCCGGTAAATGAGCTCCGCATCGATGATGTGGCCCGAATCGTGGATATGGACGCAGGCGCCCCCGTCCACAGCCTGGGCGATCAGTGCCGCAGCCTTCAGCATTTTCTCTTTTTGCGTCGTGCGCACCTTCGCGTACAGCTCGTCGATGGTTTCCCAGTAGCGGTCAATCAACATGTAAAGTCCCTCCTTGTGTTCTGGTATTCGTCTAGCGGCCCATGTAGAAGATGTGATCCCGGTATTCCTCAAGCATCCTTTGGTTGTGCGCGTCGCCGCCGTCGATGTTGGCCGAAACGAACACCGGCGGCACGGTGCCGGCACGGGCAATCAGCGCAACCGCTTGGGCTACCATGGCGTTGAGCATCGCGGCGCCCACGGCGGTGGACGTCGGGCCGACCTTCTCCGGCACGCCGTCGATGGCAAGGGACGAATCCCCAAGGCAGCCGCAGTTGTCCAGCACGAGGTCAGCCACTTGATAGAGGTTTTGCCCGCCAGGATGGCGCGAGGCCTGCCGGGTCGTCGTCTGCATGTTGGTCAGCGCAATGACGTAAGCGCCCTTCTCGCGGCAGCGCAGTGCCACATCCACCGTGACGGTGTTGCGGCCGGAGACCGAGTGCACGATGACGACGTCCCCTTGCCCGATGGGTTGATTATCCACGATAACGCGGCCATAGCCATTCAGGCGCTCCATCTGGCTGGTCATCGTCGCGGGGTCCACATCCAGGCAAAGGCCGGGAGCGCGGATGGGGTTGATCGTGGCCATCCCGCCGGTGCGGTAATAGAGTTCCAGCGCGACCAGGCCCGCGTGGCTGCAGCCGAAGGCAAAGATGTTCCGGCCGCCCAGCGACGCCTCGCACAGCTTCTGCGCACCGCGCATCAGCGCATCGGACTGTGTGGACAGCACGCTGTCCAGCGTCCTTTGCAGGTTCCCGATGTATTGACGGATGATGTCGTCCATGGTTCCTCCCGCGCCTATGGGCGCGCAATCTTCATTTCCGGGTATTGCCGGGCCAACAGGGCGCATGCCTCGTCCGCGGTAGCTCCGCTCTCCAGCGCCACCATGGCCAGGCCCGCCAGAATGGGTTCGAAGATCGGCCAGCGAATGTCCAGCTCCGGCTGTTGGGCCATCAACCGCTCCCGGAAGGCCTCAAACATCGCCGAATGGGCCTTCCATGTGCCGCCGGCACAAACCAGTCTTTTGTACTCTTCCGGGATGTCGCAGCGCCGGAAGAGGCACAGCGTCTGCGCCGCCATCAGCTCCCCGGCTTCCCTGAGAATGCCAAGCGCCACCACGTCGCCCAGGTTGGCCGCCTCGGCGACGAGCCGGGTCAGAGAGGCCATCTGGCGGAATGGCGCGCTGGAACGGTGCACGACGTTAACCATCTCGAAATCGTGCTTAAGCCCCCAGTCGCGGCGGATCAGGTCCAACAGCAGCGTAGGCTGCGTCCAGCCCTCCAGGCCGGAGACCGCCGCGCGGATGGCCTGCTGGCCCACCCACACACCGCTGCCCTGATCCCCCAGCAGCGGCCCCCAGCCACCCACGACGGTCCTGCAGTTTTGCTGAAGTGCCCGGGGCCGGTGCTCATCCACACACAGGAAAACGTCTGACCCCGTGCCGGAGAGCGCCAAAATTCCCTCGCGCCAGAAGGCGCCGGCCATAAGCCCCGCGATGGGCTCGCTGAGCGGTACATATTCGCGGACCGGTGCAAACTGCGCAAGCTCCGAACGCAGAACATCCGCGGGCCCCACGAACACGACGTAAGCCCGGTCGATGGCGGCGGGCCGGCACGTCGAGAACACCTGCTCCAGACAGCTCTTTACATTGGACAGTGAGTTCTCAGGCGTTGTGGAATTGGTGTTGACACCGCCCGCGAGACCAGCGCCCAAGGGCGTCAGGCGCTGGTCATAAAGCAGCATCTGCAGCTTGGTTCCGCCGCCGTCGATGGAAAGATAAACGCAATCCTCCATTTTTCACGCTCAGTTCATGCGGAAATCCAGATGGACCGGCGGCGTGCATTCCCGCTTGACCTCATCGAGCAGCGCGTCGGTGACGCCGGCTGCGCCGGCACGCTGCATCGCCATCATGCGGAACCAGAGGTCGGTAAGCTTGATCTCGCCCTCGCGCACATCGGCCAGCTCGATGCTGCCACCCAACAGCTCGTCCGCCCGCTCCATGTCCCCAAGGTCCAGCAGCGCCTCGATCAGCAGCACCTTCAGGCGGCCGACGGCCTGCACCTGCGGCGGCAGTGCGCCGTACACCCGCACGGCGTCGGCGCTGCGGCCGGCCTGCACCAGGGCGCTTAAGGCCTCCTTGGCCAGGTTAGGCTCCGGCAGCATATCAACGGCCTCCAGCAGCAGGTTTGCCGCCTTTTGCTCGTCGCCGGCCATCTGGCTGAGCGCGGCCCGGCAGCGCAGCGCCCACGGGTTTCTCGCCAGCGCAAACGACCGCTCAAAGGCGCACTCGGCTTCCTCTGACTTGCCGGCTTGGGCCAGCGTTACACCGTATTGGTATTGCCCATACCAATGGTCGCTGCCGCCCTCAGCGATCGTATCGGCCAGCAGCCGCTCCCATTCAGGGCCGATCTGGTAGCTGTCTGGCTCAGCCAGCGGCACTGGGCACGCAAGCCTGCGGTTCCGGACCAGCTCCAGCCAGGCGCGCTCCGCCTGGCCCATGGCAGACTGCGGGAAGGAAAGTCCGCCGTCGCGGAACCGGTCTCCCAGCAGCTCCCGTTGCACATGGGCCCAGTTGGCGCCGGTCTGGGCAATCTCGCCCGGCACGCCATCGAGCTGCTCCTCGGCAGTCTTAAGCAATGCCTCGAGCTTTTGGCGGGGGCAGGCTTCCTCCAGCGAACGCTCGACCGCAGCGCAAGCCGCATCCCAATCGTGGCCGTGAACCGCTTCGCGATCGGTGCGGATGGGCCCATAGGCCTCCATCCAGCTGATCGTGCGCCCGCCGGCCATCGGCAGGTGCTCCAACTGCGTATGGGCCAGCCCCGCCTGTATCTCCAGATAGGCGCAGCCGGGCCGGGCCAGGAAGCTCTGCCAGTTTCGGCCGCCGGCACCCATGCCCCAGACAAAGAGCTTTCGTCCTTGCAGCACGTCGGTGGAGGTCTGGATGAAGCCATAACCATCGGAACCCACAGCAGATATCCAGCGTCGCTGCCCTTTGGGCAAATCAAAGAAGAAATCCATCGCCTGCGGTATCTGCGTGGTGCGGCTGATATCCAGATCCAGCGTGCCTTTCTTGCCGCTGGCGGCGCTGAGCTTCTGCCAGTCTAGCGTCATATAGGGGATGGGCTGCTTGGATACCTTGCCGCCATAGCCCCAGCGATATGCCCGCTGCGCCGGCACGATGACACGGACATCCTCGCGCTCGTCCACGGCGATGTTGCTCCACCAGTAGACGGCGGTATCCTCCATAGAAGAGTTGTCAATACGCACACGGACGAAGAGGTGGTGTGAATCATCGGGCAACAGCATTTCTACTCGATAAATCAGGCGGCGTACGCGCTCATATTGGTACATGTGCAGCACCGGCGTGCCGTCAGCAAGCGCCAGACGCTCGGCGAACAATGCGTCCAAGGTAAAGGGCGTGTGCCCGATGATGCCGATGTTCCACTCGACGCCGCCGGATATCCACGCGTTGCGCAGCGCGAGGTTGCAAGGCTGGAACACGGGGTTGCGATGCAGCAGCTCCTGCCCGGTGGCTTTATCCACGAGCGACCAAAGCCGCCCACCCAACTCTGGCAACACGACCGCGCGGATATGGTCGTTCTCTAGGACCGCGGCGTTCCAGGCGTGCTCCCGCTTGTCGCGGTCATAGCCGTCCTGTATCAGGTAGGGCAGTATGCCATTGACCCGCCCCCAACCCATGTAGCGGGACTCTTCAGCTGTGATCGTTTGCTCATCCACCGGAATCGACGCGTGCAAGTCCGCTGCCTCGCGGATATCGGGCAGCGGGTTGGGCTTTCCCAGCGACGCCGACGGCATGGAGTAAGGCTCGAAGGTCAGTCTTGTCATTGGGTACCTCCATAGGTACGGCCCACCCGGCGCAAACCGGGCGGGCCGCTTGAGTAAACTCCGGGTCGCGGCTTACTTGGCAGTCTTCCAAGCATCGAGCTGCTTCTGGACTTCGGTGATGATCTTCTCCGAACCGTTGTCCTTAAGCTTCTTGTTGAAGTCGTCGATGGCCTTGTTGACCTCGGCGGCGGAACCCAGCTGACCGAAGCGCAGCGAATCGCGGTACTCAAGCACTACGTTCGTGCAGGCGGCCAGTTCGTTCGCGACAGGGGTTGTGTCGAACACGAAGCCCAGGTGAGCGGGTATTTTGGCTTCGCTGTTGTACTTGTTGATCAGGTTCATCATCTCGTTGTTGGGACCAACCATGTTTGTCGGGGCTTCCACGATGGTCAGGTTGCCAATGGGGGCGCCGTACCAGTAGTAATAAGCCCTGTTGGCGGTGTCCGCGTTGTTGGAGCCTTCGAACGTCATCTTGTCGTCGGCGCCGCGCCTATAGTTGACGCCTTCCACGCCGAAACGCATCATGGTGGCAAATTTGGTGTCCGTATTCACAAAGTTGAGAACCTTCATGGCCGCTTCAGGATTCTTGCAGTTGGCGGAGATGGCCGTGCCCGCGGAGAAATAGTTGTTTGTATCCGTCCAGACGCGGGCGGGTGGTACAACGGTGGCTTCAAAGTTCGGGCTCTGGAAGCTCGGGGACACATAAGTTAGGCCCCAGTTCGGGAACGCGAGCACCATTTTGCTCTGGCCATACTCGCCCATTTTGGCGGCGTCCTGATAGTCGTAGGGGATGATATTGGCTGCCGCCATACGCTGCATGGCAAGGCAACCATCCCGGAATTCCTTGGTGTCGTACAGGTTGAAAACGGTATTGGAATCCTTGCCCGCGATGTCCATGATGCCGTCAATGTTGCAAACGGCCAGGTTATTGTCGTTGAGGAATGTCTCGACCGCGAACCAGCACGGAACTTCCATCGTCCAGTTCATCAGATAGATCGGCTCGTCCACCTTGCCGTACTTGGCTGTACGTTTTTCCATCGCGTCCGTGAAGAAAGCCTCGGCGCCGGCGATTCCTTTGAGCGATTCGGCCGCTTTGAGGTCTATCCCGAGCTCATCCGCCAGTGTTTTGTTGTAATAAAAGCCCATAATATAGCAGTTGTCTTTCAGCGACGGAATGCCATAAATATGATCGTTGATCTTCATGCCGTTCCAGACTTCGTCTTTGAAAAGCTTCTTTGTATCCGGATATTTATCCAGCAATGCTTCGATGGGATAGAAGGAACCGGCTTTGCTCTGGACCACATAGTCAAGTTTTGACTGCGAGCCAAAGCCGATGATACCAAGATCCTGACCCGATGACACCATAACCGTCATCTTGGATTCCCAGTCGGCGGACGTCCAGTAGATCAGGTTGACATTGGCGTTAATCTTCTCTTTCAGGTATTCATTGATAGCGTTGTTTACCGCCTTGTGGTCGGGCAGCGGCTCACCCAGCCCGATATACCAGTCCAGAGTTGCCAACTCGCCGGTATCCGCCGGCGGTTGCGGCGCGTCTGTGGCCTTGCCGGAATCGGTCGCTGGTTTCGCGGAGGCTGCTTGCGTGCCGGAGGGTGTGGTCGCATTGCCAGTACAGGCAACGAGGCCGACTACGAGAACCGCGATGACAAGTAGGAATAGAATTTTTTGAGGTTTTGCGCGGGTTTCCATGCGTGTGCTCCTCCTTACAGGACTGATGACAAGCTGGTTTCCACAGGTAAAGATTTATGGGAACCATGCCAAGGCCTTTGAGCCTAAACACCAATAAGAAGAAATTACCTCGTTCACTCTTTAATGCTGCCCATTGTCAGTCCGCTGATGAAATACCTCTGGAAGAACGGATACGCGAGTAGGATGGGCAGGATTACGGCAATTGTGCAGCTCATGCGCAGGCTTTGGTTCGGCAAGTTCCTCAGCATCTCCATGCCGTCCGGCGTGGCGGCCGCCTGAGCGTTGCTTCTTAGGAAATCCAGCTGGTTCTGCAGGCGGATAAGCATGGTCTGCAACGGAACCAGATTGGGGTTGTTGGTTACATACAACATGCCGGTAAACCAGTCGTTCCAGCGTGCCACAACGTTGAATAGCGCGATAGTGGCAATCCCCGCCATTGAGAGCGGCAATACCATCTGCAGAAATATCCGGAAGTGCCCGGCGCCTTCGATCCGTGCGGACTCAAATATCGACTCGGGAATGGTCGTGCGCATGAATGTGCGCAATATGATAACGTTGTATGCGCTTACCGTGCCGGAGAGCAAGAACACCCACACGGTATCACCCATACCGAGATAATTCACCTGCAAGATATAGGAGGGCACAAGGCCGCCGGAAAACAGCATGGTGATGAACATATACCATGTAAGGCCTTTTCTGGCTTTGAAGTTTTTTTGGCAGATGACATACGCAAACATCGTGGAGACAGCCAAGCTCAGCGCGGTTCCCCCCACAGTGTAGAAAAATGTCATCACGTAGGAGATTCCCAGCTGGCGTCCGATTTTAAAAATGTAATCGTAGGCTTTGAGCGAAAATTCAGCCGGAAACAACGAATACCCGACTTTGGCGATGGACGCCTCGGAAGAGAAAGAGATCATCACGATCAGCGCGACGGGTAAAACAACCACCAACGCGACGCACCACAGAACCGCGTTAAAAGCGGCGTCCCAGCCCCTGGGAAGCAGTGCTAGTTTATTGAGAGCGGATTTTTCTTCGGACCGCAACGCTTTGTTTGCCGCAGATGCTGTCACCAATTACAATCGCCTCCTTTCATCAGAACATCGCGCTGTCCGGGTCAATCTTCGTAACAATCCAGTTGACCACCAGCACCAGTATTAAGCCAACTACAGACTGGTACATGCCGGCGGCGGCTGTCATGCCAACATTGCTCATTTTGGTAAGGCCATTGTATATGTAAGAGTCTATCACCTGTGTCACAGGGTAAAGCGTGCCAGTGTTCCGTGTGACAACGTAGAATAAGCCAAAATCTGCCCGGAAGATATTGGCCATCGCCATGATGATGGAAATGCTCGCCACAAATCGAAGGTGTGGCAGTGTAACATACTGTGCCTGCTGGAACTTTGTGGCGCCGTCCAGCATGGCCGCTTCATAGAAGTCTCTGTTTATCCCTGAGATGACGGCAAGAAAAAGCACGGTCTGGAACCCGACGCCTCGCCAGGCGTTCAGCCCGATAAGCAGTCCCGGCCATAGAGCAACCTTTTGGTACCAGTTTGTGTTACCTGCAAGGCCGAGTGCTTCCATCACGGAGTTTGTCATGCCGTTAGACCTGTCCAGAAAGGCGAAAACGACGATGTTTATAACGGCATATGAGAGGAAGTACGGCATCATAAAAACCGTTTGAAGGATTTTGGCCCCACGCTGACTCCTAAGCATGGAGAGCATCATAGCAATACATAGGGCAAGCAGCATGTTCACAATAATAAAAATTAGGTTGTAAAGCACAGTATTGCGTGTTATCAGCCACGCATCCGACGTTGTAAAAAGAAACTTAAAATTATCGAATCCAACGAAATCGCTACCGAATATGCCCAAGGTGTTATTAAACTTCTGGAAGGCTATGACAAGGCCGCCCATCGGTATGTAGCAGAAGATAAAAAGCCATACGACCGCCGGTAATGCCATCACATACAGCGCGAGATCCTCCTTTCGGAAGATCTTGCCTCGCCGCTTGGTAGACGTACGCACTTCGGCCATCATTCCCTCCGGGTCCTATCATAATGCGATTAAAACAGGCAAACCGGTCTATACCACTTACAGTTATTGGCATTATATTAGCACCCATCATATGGAATGTCAACGTCTAATTGTTATATGTATACATATTTATTAATTACTCCTTTAAAGCTGTTTTTTGTATATCATAAGAGCATCTGAATTGACGCTGGGTGCCCACACCGCTCCAGGAATTACCCCAAGGGGGACCACCGCGCCTCATCCACGCTGTTCGCGCACACTTGGAGGATCAGCCCTTTGGGGACGCAATTCCCGCAACAGAACCAGAGTCTCCGCCACAGTATGTTCGCCCCACCGGTAAAAAGCCCCTTGCCGATGCCTGTATCTTGTGCATAACGGGCAGACATTGCAGGATGCTGCCGCTGCCCGCGCCGGGCTCCCACCGGGCAAGGCCGATATCCTTCGTACTCAGCAGCACGACATGATGGCCAGTGTGACGGGGTCACCTAGGTGATAGATTTCGTGGTCGGCATAGTGGGTACGCTCCACGAGCAACGGCAGGTAGCGCCGGAACAGCGTCAGTGATATCTGCGCATAGAAGTCGAACTCTACGAGCTCACCGCGGCCGGGATGCCAGGCCGGCCGCCGTCCGCAACTGCCCTGTATGTGCCGTTTGGTGAACAGTGCCATGCAGCGGGGTTATGGTACTGTTCTTAAAAGTCAATCTTTATTTCTCCACTGGGCGTCGGCACCCATCCAACAGCGCCGCCCACAACATGGCGAATGGGAGTCTCCGTATACTTCTTGAAACCGGGTTCCAGCGGCTTGACCCCCAGAATGTAGGCATAGAAGAAGTACACCGGGATGGCCGACCAGCCGTGACACAGGCTCCCGGCTTTGTCAAAGTCATCCGCACCTTTGATCGTCTCCCAGAAACTGGTGGCACCACTGTATAGCATATACCCCCAGTCGGTAGCAATGTCCTCGAATACTATGGATGCATACCTGTCTGGCTCCTGCAGCAGCGCTTCATACTTATAAATCGCATAGCTGAGCGTTGTCCTCACAAGCCCATTGTCCTTGTGCGCCAGCCGTTCACGCACCGTTTCTGCCTGCGCAGCAGGCACCGCGCCGGCACACAGAGCAAGCGCCTGCGTCAACTCCGCAAAATGGTCGGCGCAACTCTTGCCTGCGAAGGTCTGATACACCTTGTTTGTTTCATCCCAAAACTGCTGATGGAACGCATGTTTTAGTTCTGTATGGCATTTGTTGTATCTAGCTTCATTGTCGTGGTCCCCCGCCCATTCGGCGATCTTGGCTCCTGCCTGCAGCGCCATGCAAAAAAATAAATTGAGCGGCGCATCCAGCCTGTCGGGGTTCCGTGCCGAGGGGTCTGTGAATACCAAAGAATCATCGAGCCCATCTGCCCATTCGTAGAAATTCCAATACCGGGCACCGGTAGGCGACTTCATCAAGCCCTTCTCCATCATGCCGATATAGGTATCCAGCATCCTGGTCACGGTAGGCAGCAGCCTTTGGGCTGTCTCTATCCTCCCGCTGTAAAGTACAAGGTCATGGATTGCCAGTATCCATGCCATGCTGAAGGACGGAATCGTGATGCGATCCCGGGCAGGGGCACAGATCTCCATCATACCGTCTTCACCAAGATTCTCTGCGAATAAGGAAAAAGCACTTTCAGCAAAGTCATATTCTCCAAAGCAATAATACCCGCACAGTGCCTGGTTCCTGGAGTCCATAGCATACAGCGCCTGCTCGCGCCAGGGTGTGTCCTCATAATGCTCATGCATGCATAGTTCAAGCGTCCTTACGGACACATCATAAATCTTATTGAACAAACGGTCGCCGCAGGCGAAGCTGCCCCTGCGCTCCAGCGGATACGAAACCGGCCTAATCCCGGCATGATACAGCGTGATGCCACGCTTTATGCCATGAATGTGGAGTTGGACATACCGCCCGGCGATCCGCTTGAAATAATGGGTGAACACCTGCCGGCCCTCACGGCAGATATAAGTAAAGGCAAAGTTCCTGCCGCCGACACTGGCCCGCACCCTCAGGTCATCGAGCTGTTCACCGTAGGCGACATCGATCGCCACGCCATCTTCGCTGTCAACATCCAGAGAGAACAACCCGGCCTCCTCCCTTTGCATATCAACAAGCAGATAGATGCCATCGTTGCCCACTGGCACGGCGTTGATCTGCAATCCACCATGGGGCAGAACAAGGTTTTGCCCGCAGCCTTTGCCGAAAACCTCTTCAGCAAGCCGAGCAGACAGGTAGTCGCTTTGCATCTTTTCTGCCGTGGTGGGCTTCGGGCCGCTGAGGCTGCCACCTGCCGGCTCCTTCCTGCAAAAAAAACCCTGTGCGGTAATCGCTCCATGCACGACATCACCCAGCAGCAGTTTTTTGATCGGCCGCTCATATAGCGCAACAGCATCGGCCATGCTTTCATGAACACAAGCTGCAGCCCAAGCATCCGTCATGGCAAAATCGTTGACACGCCAGCCGTCCTGATTGGTTCCATCGTAGCGGAACGCAAACGACAGCTGCGGAGATATCTTTTCAACAGCGCCGCTGGTGTACACCAGGGACTGCCTGCACATGGTGTCGCTTCCGCTGGCGATACCCGCCTTTCCGACTTTCAGGGCATAAATTAACCCTGCCCTGCCTTTCATGTACTGGTAGCTGCCCTGCCCCTGATGATACCCCAGGATGCACAGTGCATTATTCCCGCACACCAGTAGCTTTCGAACATCCAGCACATCATAAGACTTGTGGTTGGGGTAATCATCATACTGGTTGAAGCCAACAAATACTCCATTAAGCCACACAGCGTACTCCGTGTCTATGGAGATGTGCAACATGCCATCGGTTTCTTTCAAATCCTCCAGGGTATCCAGCACAAACTCATGGCAAAAATCCACATATTGATTAAGAGGCTCAGTTTCCTGCCCCAGCCAAACCCACTGCGCTCCCACCGTTTTGAACATATCCATACTCAGGCACCCTCCCGGCTCCATATCTAGCAATCAATCGAACAGCATCAGGTCAAACAGCGCAGCCGCAAACAGCTTGTGTAGCTGCCTGGAGGGGTGGTTAATGTGGTTGCTGAGCAACGCTGTCGTATCCACACCCGCCGCCTGAAGACGCTTCCACTTCATGTAGCAATCACACAAGGGAACGCCGCAGGCCCGTGCGGCCACCCGTGCCCGTTCCATATAGGCGTCCATACTGCCGTCGTTTTGCATCCGTGCTGTAACTGCGGCATAGTCCACCACCGACGGCGGCACGGTGCGGGGAGAAACATAGGTATTGAGCATGTTCGGCGTCATGAAGATGGTCTCAATGCCCCGCTCCATCAGCCTTTTGAAGATGGTCTCCAACACCTGGCCGTACTCCTCCACCTTCTCCAGCCCACCGTTGACATCATTGAGCCCAAAGCAGACCACCGCAAGATCCGGGTTGTAGCGCAGCACGTCCCTATCCAGCCTGATAAGCCCGTCCGCCGCGCTGGAACCGCTGATCCCCGCATTGATGATGTGAATGGGCGCGTTTGGATAAACGCCGTTCAGCAACCTTCTCCACTGGGCATGATACACAGCATCAAAGTCCATCACAATACCAATACCGTCACCTGCCGCCGCATAAATCTCAAAAACACCGTGGGTCACGCTGTCTCCCAAGAACGCCGCACACAGCGGTTCAGCAACCGTATAGTTTTGGTTTTTTTGAGACAATTTTCGAATGAACTCCATATGCCAATTCTCCCGCACTCATATCTTAGCACTCAGCCGAAGATGTACTTCCGCAGCATCCTGCTGGACTCCACAGCGTTTCCGCCCCTGATGACTGCTTCCAACTCTGCCTCATCCATGCGCTCCACGACCCTGCCCATGGCTATGAGCCACTGAACAGATTCATCTACAGCATCACGGCCGTCTTCGCGGTAAGGGTATTGATCCATCGAAATCCAGCCCTGGTAATCGGTGCGCTTCAGCCAATAGAGCAGTTCAATGATAGCAATGGTATTGACAGATCCGGCGATCATGTCGTCATCCCAAAACCCATAGTTATCATTCATGTGCATATGCATCAGCTTGTCGCCGTATTTTTTAAGCACCGCCACAGATTCTGCAACGTTTTCATAAGCCACCAGCGCATGACCGTAGTCTATCGTCACACCGCAGTTCGGCTCATTGATTGCATTCACCAGCAGCAATGTGCTCGATACATTGGATGGGTAGCTCCGTATCCGAGGCTCCTTAGCCTTATATTCGATGGCGACCTTAACGTCTCGCCTGTGCCTGCAGCACTCCTTCACGCCCTGCTCAAACAAACTGCGTTCCAGCATATAGTCAGCCTGGAAGTGATAATCATAACCATCCTGCCCGGGCCACAGGCTAACCACGCCGCATCCGAGCTCGCTTGCGATATCCATAATTTCCTTCGTGTGGCTCACAGCCTCCCGCCGTATAGCAGCGTCTTTGCTGGTGAAGGCACCCCGGCCCCACTTCATCTGACCAAAATGGTCCGGGATAATGGAAACAAGCTGCAGGTTGGTACGATTCAGGTTTTCCTTAATCTGCGCGACGTTGTCTGGGCGGATGTGCCAGGTCGCAACGAGCTCCACACCTGACACATGCTCGATGGACGCGACCCTGTCAAACATCTGCTCAATGGTATACGGGTCTGAATATCCTGTGCTCAAGTACCGGTCGCAACAGGAGCCCACATTGGAGAGTATCACCGAATAACGAGGCTTCATCATGTCAGTCCTCCCAGTTCATTGATATCAACACGAATTTCAACTATCCGTTCACACCGCAAAGCTTAATGCCCATCATAAGATACCGCTGCAGGAACAGGTACACTGTGGGGAAAGGGACGGCACCGATGAACACTTGCGTGGCCTTGTTGTCTTATATCATTGGCATACTCAATCCGAACTGTCGCAAACCATATAACCTTTACTTTGCAAGTCTTTTTCTTGTGTATACTATTTGTATAAGCACCACACAAATTCCTGTTTTATTGCGCGTTATAGCCCTCAAATATTTAACCTATAATCTATCGTATCCATCGATTGAAGGATT
This sequence comes from Bacillota bacterium, assembly GCA_023410875.1. Taxonomy (GTDB): domain Bacteria; phylum Bacillota; class Clostridia; order Christensenellales; family UMGS416; genus JAEYRA01. Next base: position 19,439 of record JAEYPH010000039.1, read on the forward strand.
TTGTCTTACGAGTCGGAATTATGATAGTTGGCTAGTAAACCCGATTATGTAGTGTGTTAATAACACGCTGCTCAATCTCCCTCTCCAGCCGGCACCAGGCATTAATAACACGCCGCTCGCGCTTCCTCTCCAGTCGGTATCAGGTTGTTAATAACACGAGACTCAATTCCCGCTCAAGGGAGCATGGATCCTCAATAATGCGAAATTGGGCTCCCCCTACCTACTGGTAGAGAGAGCCGATAAATTTGCGAGAAAATTGGTTGTTACGTTGAAAATCTTGGCTATTGAAGGAAACGCAACTTAACCTCGTCACAGAGGAATTCAGCAAAACCTATTGTACAGGTTCAAACAGGTCTCTATACTGATAGCCTTGCGACAGGCGCCGTGCCGGAAGGAAGGATTTCCATTGAGAAATCTCTTAGATGAATCTCCGCTCATATGGAACCGGAGATTGTAGTTCGCTACCACGAGATCGACAAACCGCTACAGCGAGAAATTGCGGCGATCCGACTGACCAACGGCAAGCTGATCGGACGGCTGGATGCTACGTCCCATATCCTTGATGCCGGCGAGGTGTATTACTTCGAGGCGGTGTACGCTAAGGTGTTTCTCTGCACCGAAAGGCAGGTATACAAAACGTCGCTACGGCTGTATGATTCAATCCCCATAGCCACTGTTTTACCTTGCAGTTTCATTCAATGGTAGCTATCAACGTGAGTTTACTTACCTAAAATTCTATATTATTACCACAGGATGGAACGGAAGTGCTCTCTAGGTGTCATAAGTGATTCTACCCACTCACCCGGCGGGGCCTGGCGCTCAGCCTTTCACCGAACCCAGCACCAGTCCGGTCACAAAATACTTCTGTAGGAACGGGTACACAGCCAGAATCGGGATCATGGACACGAACACCTTGGCCGCGTTGAAGTTCTTGCTGGCCAGATCCCTCATGCGCTGCAGCTCCTCGGGGCTCATGGTGCTCGTGTTGCGGATCTCCACAACCAGCTGCTGCAGGTAGGATTGCAACGGCAGGTTCTCCGAGTGGTTCATGTATATTATACCATCAAAGAATGCGTTCCAGTGCCCCACGATGCTGAAAAGCGTGACCGTGGCGATGGAGGGCCCCGCCAGCGGTATGAAGATGCGCACCAGGATCGTCCACGGGCTGGCGCCGTCGATGCGGGCGGCTTCCTCCAGCTCGTCGGGCAGGCTCTTGAAGTAGTTCATCAGTATGATCACATTGAAGATGGGCACCGCGCCGGGCAGCACCAGCGCCCAGATCGTGTCCAGCATCTTCAGGTTGTTGATGAGCAGATAGCTGGGGATCAGCCCGCCGCCGAACAGCATGGAGAATGCAAGGTACCACATGTACGCGTTGCGCTGGGGGAACACGCGGGTGCTCTTGGACAACGGATAGGCCATCAGAATGGTCAGCACCAGGTTGATGCCGCCACCCAGCAGCACGCGGTACACCGAGTTGGCAAAGGAGCGGAAGAACTGCTGATCCTCCAGAATCGCATGGTAGGCGGCCAGCGTGAAGTTGACCGGCCAAAAGGTGACCATACCCGCCATGGCTGCGGCCTTGTCGGAAAAGGAGATGGCGATGGTGTTCACGATGGGCAGCAGGCATACCGCCGTGAGCAAAACCAGTATGGCGATGATGACGACATGGATCGCCTTGGCCGACACGCTCTTGTTCTCGATCATTTCGGTCTCCTTAAAAAATTCGGTATCCGGCAAAGCGGTTCGCCAGATAGTAGGACAGTACGATGAGCACGATGCTGACCAGCGACTTGAGCAGGCCCACCGCCGTGCCCAGGCTGAACTGCATCTCCACCAGACCCATGCGGTACACATAGGTGTCGATGATGTCTCCGGTGCGGTAGACCAGCGGGTTGTACATGTTGAACACCTGGTCGAACCCGGCGTTGAGCACATGGCCCAGGCTCAGCGTGGTCATCAGCACAATCGTGGGCACAAGGCTTGGGAAAGTCACGTGCAGCAGCTGCTTCCAGCGCCCGGCGCCGTCGATGGACGCGGCCTCATAGAGGTTTGGGTCGATGGCGGTCAGCGCCGCCAGATAGATGATGGCGCCATATCCGAATTCCTTCCAGAGCTCCGTGCCGATCAGAATGGGGCGGAACCACTTGTTGCTGGCCATGAACATGATCTTCTCCATGCCGAAACGCTCCAGCATGGTGTTGATGATGCCGTCCAGCGAGAACATGGAGACGAACATACCGCCCAGTATGACCCAGGACAAAAAGTGCGGCATATAGACAACCGTTTGCACAATCCGCTTGAAGTGCTTGTTGACTGCTTCGTTGAGCAGCAGCGCGAAGATCACCGGGATGACGATGCCCAGCAGGATCTTGCTCACGGCGATGATGACGGTGTTGGATAGCACCTGCATGCTGTCGGGGATCAGAAACATGTAGGCGAAGTTGGCCAGACCCACCCATTTGGAGCCCAGCATGCCCTTGGCGGGCACGTAGTTCTGGAATGCGATGACCAGGCCGAACAGCGGGATCGTCGCAAAGATGAACAGCAGCACCACGCCCGGCAGCATCATGATGTTGTAACTGAGAATATCGAGATTTTTACGCGAGGCGGGGCTTTTTTTCAGGGAGGGCTCTAGCTTGCTCTTGGCTAACATGGGAAGTCCTTTCGGCAGCTTGGGTTGGAAACATCAGATCTGCCGCCGAAGCGGCAGATCTGATGCATGCGTGAACAGAAAGTGTGAATTACTTGCCAGCCGTAATTTCGTCCAGGATCTCCTGGCCGCCGGCGGCGTTCCACTGGGTCACGAAGGTGTCAAAGGCATCGATGGGCTTTTCCCCCATGATGATCTGCAGGATGGTCTCGGTCTCCATCTTCTTGAGGTTGGACCACTTGGTCTCCATGGCGGGCGTGGTGCCGAAGAATGCCGTGGTCACGAACTCCACATTGCTGTCACCGGCGGCCTTGGGGCCCATGGTGCGGGCGATATCCAGCATAAAGTTGTTGATGTCCTTCTTGGGATCCTTGCGGTTGGCCATGATCTGCGGAACTTCGCCGGCGAACATCTGGTACTTGAGCACGCTGGTGTCGCCGGCGGCGGCGATGGCGTTCTCGATGTCGGCGACGCCGCGCACGACGATGTCAGGATAGTTGATTTCGATGGCGATGGGCATGTAGCCCCAGCCCAGACCGGCGTGGTTCTTCTGCCAGTCGGCATAGGCGGCTGCGCCGTCGCCGTTGCCGCGCAGCACGTCATAGCTGCCATTGAGGGCCTTGACGATGGCTTCGGGGTGCTCATAGCCCTTGCGGACGATCAGGATGGCCTGCAGAGGGTCGTTGGTGGGCGTGGTCAGCTTGCCCTGGGCGTTCACGGGGGAGGACAGCGCAATCCATTCGGCCTCGGGGTGGTTCGTGATCGAGTTGACCACGCCGCCGGCCGGCCACCACACGCTAAAGAACATGCCCAGCTTGCCTGCGGCCAGCAGAGCGTCGCGATCCTCGCCCTTGCGGATGGCGAATTCCTTATCCAGAATGCCCTGGCTGTAGGCGTCGCGCAGCTTGGTCAGCGCGTCCTTCATCTGGGGCTGCACCGAGCCATATGCGACCTTGCCGTCCACGGTGATCCAGGATCCGGGATAAGCGCCGAAGGCGTTGAACATCGTGTCCAGACCGCCCCAGGAGTTGTAGCCCAGGTAAACGGTGTCGGGGCCGGTCAGGCCCACGGTGGCACCCTTGCCGTTTTGGCCGGGGTCCTGCTCCATGAAGGCCTTGGCGACGTTCAGGATGTCGTCCACGGTCTTGGGCTCCTGCAGGCCCAGCTTGTCCAGCCAGTCCTTGCGGATCCACAGCACGTTGTGGCAGTGGGTCAGGCTGGGGGAGGGAATGCCCATCAGCATGCCGTCCACGGTCACTTCCTTGAACAGCGCCTCGCCGTTCACGTCCAGCTGTTCCTTGAGGAACGGGGAGATGCACTTGTCATAGGCTTCGGTCATGTCTGCCACGAGGTTGTTATCCAGCAACTGCTTGAACACCTTGCGGTTGACGACCATGATGTCGGGGATCTCACCGGCGGCGATGGACAGGGAGACCTTCTGGTCATAGTTGGCGGAGTCCACTTCCCAGGCCACCTTGGTCTCGATGTTGAACTTTTCCTTGACGTAGTCCACAAAGGGGTTCTTTTCGTAGGTGATGTCGTTTTCACTGGTCACCTTGCTGACACCTTTGGTGAAGGTCACGGTTTCCGCATAAGGTGTGTAGGGATCCCACACCGCGTCGGCGGCAGCGGTCTGGGAAGGCGGCGCCACGCTCTCCTGCGGCGCGCTGGCTTCCGTGCTCGGGCTCGGGGTCGCTTGGGCAGAGGCCGGTGCGGATGCGGCGGGTGTGCCGGCGCAACCCGTCAGGGCTGCGATAGTCATCACCGCGATCAACAGGGCCAACCACTTGCTTTTCATTACAGATCCTCCTTTTTTACCTTGCCTTTGCCATTTAAGCAAATTGCATAGTAAAAGCATATAATCTTGGGCTAATTGTGGAAATAACAAAAAACTCAGAATCGTGACAGTTATTTCATCACTCTAAATCCATGCATTCCGTGCCGTCACACGGGCCGTATCACGAAGCGGAAGCGGGCGTCCTGATCATACCACAGCGGGAAGTTCGTGTTCCAAAAGTTGTTATACAGATTGAAGTTCACGCCGTTGGAAGCGTCGCCGTCGCCATCTCCAAAGGCCCACAGCGCCGGCTCGCCGATGTTCACCAGCGCCGTGTCCAGCGTCTCCAGCGTCATCTCATCATAGCGCAGGCCGAAGTCAGTCGCGTGCATCTTGAGGTTGCCGTGCCGGACCACCTGCTTGGGGTCGATCCACTCGCCCAGCTTGCTGACGCGGCAACCGGCAGCCGGGGGGTTCATGCCCAGCCATAGCGCCTCGGACACGCGGCTGGCGGGCTTGCCCCACCACGCGAAATCCAGCAGCACGGCGTCGCCCTGGGGCCGCACCCGCAGCATCAGGCGCTGGGGGCAGCCATACAGCCGCGTGGCGTCGGCGTGCACCTCCAGCATGGCGATGGTCTCCTGCTCGTTGACGAATACGCCCTTAAGCGTGGCGGCACAGCTTTGATAGCGGTCGATGGCTTTCTCCGACCCCAGCTTGTTGAAATCGTCAAAGGCCAATTCCCGCAGCTCGGGGTAATGGCGTACGTCCATGTAGCGCCGGCAGAACTCGTCGGTCTGCTCGCGGGAATAGGCCTCATAGCGGAACACGCCCAGGCGATGGCCGGCGTCGGCGGCGTGGAGGGCGCCCCGGGAGAGCGTGGAGAGTGCGCCGTCGCCGTCAAAACCGACGCTCCAGCCGCCGATGTTCAGCACGGCCTGTGGGTCCTGCACGCGGCGATAGGCGCTGGTGTCCGGCACGGGCACGCTGCATTCGCCGATGGCGCGCTGCGCCTGGTCTCGCGGTTCGCCGTGCAGTGCGTCCACCGCCTGGGCGATGTAGCCGCGTTGCTCCCGCCAGGAGTCCTCCAGGCGCTGATAGCCCGGTGTGGGGCGCACCTTCTCGAATTCCGTGCGCACATAATGCTCGTGATCGCCCAACTGGGCCTTGAAATCCAGCCCCCAGGTGTGTTCTGCGATGCTGAGGAGAGGCAGATCCACCGCTTCTCTTTGGGATGCTTCCCACTGGCGGCGCAGGCGCAGCAGCGCGCGGTATTGGCTCACTTTGCCGGGATCCGTGGCCATGCCGTGTATCCAGGAATCGCCGATTTCGTCGGTGACCACGGGCAAGCTGTCGCGGATGCGCCGGATGGCCGTCACGATGTCGTTGAGGGTGCCGGCGCGCAACGTGGCCCCCGGGTGCTCCCGGCGCATCTGCTCGTACATCTGCAGGATGGGCTGCGCCGATTGCGGGCCATTGTTGTCGCCGGTATGGGCAAAGTAGATGGCGGTATCCGTGCCGGGGATCTCGGTGTAGCGGCCGTAGCCGAAGTTGTACATGACGACGATCTCCTCGCCGCCGGGCGCGCGCCATCGGAACAGCGGTGGGACGTCGGGGGAGACCGAAACCGGATTGACGCCGATGTGCAGAAATTCGATGCCCGCGCGGGCCAGCAGCGGCACCATGGCCCTGGTGTGGCCGGGCACATCGGTCAGCTTGGCGGCCACGGTGTGCTTGCCAAAGCGTTGGTCCAGCCTTTGGGAAATGCTCAGGCCATATTCGAAAAGCTCCCGGTCCATAAGCTCGGTGTGGGTCGTGAAGGGCAGCCCGTGCCAGGCGATGTCCCCGGCCTCGATGGCCCGCTCCATGTCCCGCCGGCCCTCGGGCCAGGCGCTGCGCAGGTATTCGTCCACGAGCCACGAGCCCGTGGTCCAGATAAAGCGGTCTTGCCCCCCGGCCTCCCGCAGTTCCCGCGCCAGCTTCATTGCCTGGGGAATATAAGTTTGAATATAACGCTCCCGCACGTTCTTCGCAAAGTCCGTATAGCCGATGTCCAGATGGGTTTTGAACAGGAAAAGGATCTCTTTGATGGTACTCACGTTGTTCCCCTTTCGGTATATAATGGAGGGCGAATCCCAAGCGGTACCATTATAATCAGGCGCGGGGCTTGCCCATATCATAAAAAATTCAGAAATATATAACATAAACATGAAATATATCAAATACCCGGCACGTGAAAAACTGTATATAATAACCGAATGAACCCGCTGGGGCAGCGGCAAAGTGCCCGTGTGATCGCAAAGAGGTGGAGGATGGTTCAGGTTGTCATCGTGGACGACGAGGAAATAGAGCGCAACGGGCTGGAATTCCTGCTGCAGCGCTGCGAGCACCCGATGCAGATCCATAAGATGTGCAACGGCAGCGAGGCGCTGGAATTTCTGCGGCGGCGGCAAGCAGATCTCGTCATCACCGATATCAAGATGCCCTTTATGGATGGTCTGGCGCTGTGCCGCGAGGCGAGAGCCCTCTATCCGGACATCCATCTGTTGATTTCATCCGGCTACGGCGAGTTTGAGTTCGCTCAGCAGGCCATACAGGTCAAGGTGGACGATTACATCCTTAAGCCCGTGATCGTGGAACACTTCTATCGCACCGTCGAGGGCATCTTGCGTTCGCTGCAAGAGGACCGCACCAAACAGCGCAGGCGCACCCCCCGCCTGCAGGAGGCCGCACTGCCCGAGGACGAGCAGGACACCGCCCGCAAGAAGGCCATCCAACTGGCCATGCAGCTGATCCACGAAAACCATCACCGTGACATAAGCCTCGAGTGGATCGCCCAGCAGATTTATCTGTCTCCCGGTTATTTAAGCGGCTTGTTCCACAAGGAGACCGGCTACAGCGTGATACAGTACATCACGCTGTGCCGCATGGAGAAGGCCAGAGAGTATCTGACGCAGACCAACATGAAGATCGTGGACATCGCCCGGCGCGTGGGCTACAGCAACTCTTCCTACTTCTGCCTGCAGTTCCGCAAGTATTACGGGGTGACCGCCGTGCAGATGCGCGAAGGAAAGGACGCCGACGCCGGATGAAAGGGTGGGTGCGCTTCTTCCACAATCTGCGCTTCAAGCAGAAGCTGCTGCTGTCCTATTCCATCGTCGCGCTGATCCCGCTGATCACATGGAGCCTGTATTCCTACCAGCAGACCAACGCGTCGCTGCGGGAGCAGACCGGCATACGGTTTCAGGAGATCCTCGGCAACGCCAGGGACAACCTGCAGAGCAGGGTGCGCAAGGTCGAGAACGCCTTCGCGCTGATCGCCCGGGACCCTTCCATCGGCCAGATCATCAACAACCAATATCAGAGCAGCTATCGCAAGTATTACGACGTCACCCAGAAGTTCGACCCCATGGCCAACACGCTGCTGGGCTTGAACCCCGAGGTGGAATCCATCGACATCTACACGACCGGCAGCATCAAGACAGCGCGGTTGAACTTTCTGGACCTGGAGGAGGCGCTGCGAACCAAGGAGCGCCTGGCCCAGCTCAACAGCACCGACATGACGTGGTTTCTGGACGGCGGCACGCTGACCGTGGCGCAGAAGGTGTTCAGCATCGACGACCCCCGCAAATATGCGATCCTCGCGCTGAAGGTAAAGTACGACGCCTTTTTCTCGGATGCCGTTCCGGACAATCTGGACAACTACGGCATCCTCATCGAGGACGCTTCCGGCCAGACCCTCTTCCGTGAGGACGGCATGCACAACCAGCCCGATCTGGCCCAAATGAGCCTGGAGGAGATACGCGCCCTGTGCCGGAACACCGAGGACATGCTGCTGGAGAGCCAGAGCATCGCTCCGCCGGGCTGGACGATACATATGTACATGGATATCAACGCGATTCTAGTGTCGCCCCAGTCCGCCTTTTATTCCACGGCGATCATCATAGGGGTGTCGCTGCTGCTGATCCTGGTCGTCATCGTGCTGTTCTCCAAGACCTTCATCAAGCGCATCAACGCGCTCAACGCGTCGCTGGCCGGCGTGGTGAGCAGCCGGTTCACCGTGGACATCTCCTCGGATTACCGCGATGAGATTGGGGAGATCACCAACAGCGTGGGGGCCATGGTCCAGGAGACCCGCGAGCTGATCCACGAGGTGTATGAAAGCCGCCTGCTGCTGCGCGAGGCAGAGATCAAGGCGCTGCAGTCCCAGATCAACCCGCATTTCCTGTACAACACGCTGTCGGCCATCAACTGGCAGGCCATCAAGAGCGGGGACATGGGCATCTCCAACATCATCACGACGCTGTCCACGTTCTACCGCACGATCCTCAACAAGAACAACAACGTGACGACGGTGCGCGCGGAGTTGGAGAACACGACCGCCTATCTGACGATCCAGCGCAACATCCACAGCAATTCCTTCGACTACTCCTTCGATGTGGATGAAGCCGTGCTGGATTACAACATGCCCAACATCATCCTGCAGCCGATCGTGGAGAACGCCATCGAGCACGGCATCGACTGCAAGAACGACGGCGAGCGCGGCGCGATCACGATCCGCGTGCGCGCCAGCGGCAACGACATCGTGTTCGAAGTGATCGACAACGGCATGGGCATGAGCGAGGAGACCATCCGCGACGTGCTGGTGAACAGCAAAAAGGGATATGGCGTCAAGAACGTCAACGACCGCCTGCAGCTGTTTTTCGATAAGGATTATGGTTTGACGCTGCAGCGGGTGCAGCCCCATGGCACGCGGGCGACGATCCGCATCCCCAAATACATCCATGTATAATGCAAAACATCACATGTTTCTGAGATTTTTATAATTGCCCCGCGCGGCGGTCTGGCCCAGAATGGTACCATCCACAACTGTGAGGTTTCCGATGGACAAACTGCTGTATGGCAACGCTCTGGATACGCTGTTTCTGATGAAGGACTGCAAGAGCCGCCGGGTTTCCAGCTACGACCGCACCGGCGGCAACAAGGACTGGATCACCATAGAACCGGGAGAGGCCGCCTCCTTCGCCCAAATCGAGGGCTGTGCAGTCGTGCGTCACATCTGGTGCACCGTGGGCAGCGAGGACCCGCTGTACAAGCGCAAGGCCGTGCTGCGGGTGTTTTGGGACGGCGAACCCAAACCGAGCATTGAGGCGCCCATAGGCGATTTCTTCGGCATGGGCCACGGCGTCACGAAGAACTTCGTGTCCGAGCCGATGTGCATGAGCCCTCAGGGCGGCGGTGGCTTCACGTGCTATTTCCCGATGCCCTTTCGAAAGGCAGCGCGCTTTGAACTACTCAACGAATGTGCCTGCCCCATCAATTTTTACTTCTATGTGGACTATGAGACATATGATTCGCTGGGCGATGACGTGGCGTACTTCCACAGCCAGTGGCGACGGGAGCAGGACACCCAGGGCTGGGCGGACCCGAACCGCAGCATCCTGCAGGACAGGGCTGATGAGCCCGGCTATCCCGGCTGGTTCCCGAAGCTGTGGCTCACGCCCAACCGGGACGGCCAGGGCAACTATGTTATTCTGGAGGCCCAGGGCAGGGGCCACTATGTGGGCTGCAATCTGAACATCGACTGTGTGAGCCGGCAGGCCCATGACTGGTACGGCGAAGGCGATGACATGATCTTCATCGACGGCGACTCGCTGCCCACGCTCCACGGCACGGGCACCGAGGATTACTTCAACACCGCATTCGGCCCAAGCGACGAATACTGCGCACCGTGGCACGGCATCACGCTGAACAGCGGCACCAAGGACTGGCACTGGAAGGGTAAGAACGCCATGTACCGCTTTCACATCCCCGATCCCATCCGCTTTGAGCGCTCCATCCGCGTGACCATCGAGCACGGCCACGCCAATAAGCTGTCCAACGACTATTCCAGCACGGCCTATTGGTACCAGACCGAGCCCCATCTGCCCTTCTCGGCGCTGCCCGCCGTGGAGCAGCGCCTGCCGCAGCGCAGTGATGTGATCAACGTACAGCCAACAACCTGATGCTGAGGTAGTAAGGATAATTGGCAAAGGGAATAAAGAGAGAAAAATATTCCTTACGCCGACCTCCCAAGAGGCTCTTTCACGATGGTCCAATAAGAAGCAAGTTAACTGTGGACTCACCAGCGCTTTGCAACCCTATCAAAGTCAGGTGGTGTTAATAACATGCAACTCAGATTTCCATTCCAGTTGGCCACTGCGCTGATAACACGCAATTGAGGCCCCCGCCTCTACGGCAGGAGCCTCAAACTAATACGATGCTGGCTCGCTCTCAGCGGGCATGTTATGCCAATAACACGCAACTCAATCCCCTATACTTAGAACTAGGGTTCATAGCATTACGAAGATGTATTCACCCTCACCGGCTGGCAGAGATACCAATAATGCTGTTATCAGTATCAATCAGAAAGTCGCTGTGAATGGAGATGGTCAGATAGGGAGAATCTCATCACAAAGCGGGATTACATGACAGATTTTAGTAGGCGTGCCGTTCTCCCACCGATTCACGCATAATAGTGAGAAAGCCCTAAAAGCCTGCCTCTCACATGCTCTTCAGGACGACGGTAGGCAAGGGTGCTTCTGATCTTTGTCTGTAGCTGTACAACGTTCGTCCTTTCCTGAGTGGCTGCAGGGCCGTCTACCAAAGTATTGGTGGCTAGATAATATCGGAAAACTCCATTTCTACCTTTCGATTCAAAGCAATTCCGTCCTTCATTGTCAGTTTCCGCAGACCCTCACATGACATAACGGGGAATTGCAGGTAAAAAGTTGTCCCTTCGCCGGGGTTGCTTTCGAACCAAATCTTGCCCTTCTGCATTTCCACCAGCGCTTTGGTCAATGCCAGTCCGATGCCGCTTCCCTCGCTGGCCCTTGTCATGGAGGAATCCACCTGGCGGACTCTGTCAAAAAACAGGCTTTGCTTCTCTGCAGGGATCCCTTCACCGTCATCCTCGACTGTGATCAATATCATATCCACAGTATCGGATAACGTAACCTGAATATGCCCACCTTTGCCTGTATGTTTGATGGCGTTGGATAGCAAGTTGAGCATGATCCTGTCCAGCTTTTCGCCATCCATTGCCAAGGTCTGTATTTCGCAGTCGTCATTCAGGTTTACCTTGATTCCTCTTTGCGCTGCATAGTCTTCAACCGACTCGATTAGCCTTTCCATCCATCTGGAGATATCAACCTCATGGAGATAAACCTGCAGGAAGCCAGCGTCTATTTTTGTTATGTCCAGTAGGTTTGCGACCAGCCTAAGAAGCCTATGGGCGTTCTGCCTCATGACTGAAAGGTTCCTGAGAATCCTTCCCTTGTTTTGAATTTCAAGGCTCTTCAACTTCATTTCCGTCATTTCAATGGAATTCAATATGATGGTGAGGGGGGTCTTGAATTCGTGGGAAATATTCGTGAAGAACTCTGTCATCAGTGCAACGCGAGCTTCGGAGTCGGCACGTTTGCGTGATTCCTCTTCCATCATTTTCTGGCTAGTAATGTCGGTTGTAAACAGTGTCACACCGGTAACCATGACCGGTGGCACTAGCTACCAAGGGATGTGCGATGACTACAAACCGATCTTTCTTGCCCACTGATGGAGAGTGTTAATAACACGAGGTTCAAAAGAGCAGCATTGGGGCCGCATCTGCAGATAATACGTAATTCAATGAGGTTAACCCGGGAGACAACCTTCCCAGACGGCCATTCAGCACTCATGTTGGTCTGTGCTCGTCTCCGACACATGGAGAGCTCTCGCTGGGGCACGGTTCCCTACTACGATGAGTCCTTATTGCTTAGCGGCGTGTCAACGCATAATTCATTTGAAGCACAATTGGCTGTTCTGGTTGCAGAGAGGCATAAGCTTGGTGACAAGGCTGACGAACTGGCCAATGCAAGCTACATGCTTTTTATGGATAGAGTCAAGGGGATTATATATGAGAGCAGCTATATTTCCCTCAACAAAAAACTAGCCGAAGAACTTGATTCAATAAAGAAGAGGATTGCTACTCTTGAAAAAGAGATAAAAATGATTGAAGACCGGTCTCAGCAAGCAGCGACAAAGATAGAGACAATCAAACAATACAAGCATTTCCATGCCTTAACTCGTGAGCTTGTTTTGCAGTTTATTTATAAAATTGAGATAGAAAGACGTAATCACGACACTAAAAAAAGTACCCGTGAAAATATTCATTGGAATATATGATTAGTGTATGCCGATGTGCCTCAGATGCGGCACATCGGTGTACACAACATGGACCATTCGGATACACCGGTAAAAAATCAAGTTTTAAACTGCGGCAGCCATTGCCTTTGTGCTTCACGCCTACACGTACCACATGGCCAGATAAGAACCGACGATTTGTTTCATCTCCCGATAGATGATTTCCTGCCGCGCCGTCGTCGTACAGTGGGACAGGGCAATCGATGCTCCCGTGGGCGCAGCCGGACCCAACAGGCCTTCGGTCATAAGCCTTTGGGCAGTTCCCTGGCCCGCAGCCATATCCGCGCTGCGCACAAGGGTTTCAAAAAGCACCGGCGCCGAGTCCCGTTCCAGCGTCGTCCATATGTTTACCTTGCAAACACCATCGGCATACAGATTTCGCACCTGCTCGTTGGTTACCGAGGATGCGCCATGCAGCACGATTTTGCTGCCTATCGCATTGCGGATTGCCTTGGCCGCCGCCGATTGATACTCCAGATTCTTCGTGCCGGCCCGGTGCTCCGTGCCCAGGTTGGCGACGATCAAATCCACGCCGGTGCCCCGCAGATAGCGCTCAGCCTTGTCCGGCGTCGTAAAGGCATTGTGGGCGGCGCCGGTGGCATCCACGATTTCGTCACAGGCGCCTTCGATTAAAATACGGTCTCTTTGGCGCTCTGCGAACCGGGCCGTCAGCTCCATATTCCGCTCCAGCGGCAGCGCGGAAGCGTCATACATGATGGAGGAAAAGCCCGACAGGTCCCAATCCAGCAGTTCTCGGTCGTCATCATACTGCACATGGTCCAGATGGACGAGCACCCGCAGGTTTTCGTAGGGCCCGCCGGGGCCGGCCAATACATTCAGATCTGCCAGAAACAGCCTCAGGCCGGTGTCCCACCGGCGGGAGTGGGTGTAATAGACGGCCTGAGGACGGTGACTGTATCGCACCGTGATGGCGACGGTAACCGGAAGGTCGGCAACGCCGATGCTCCTGCCGTGCTCGGCTGTGGCGGCGAGAATCGCCTCCGTCGTCGTCAGATTCTCGGAGCAAAAACAGGGAAGCACCCACCCGCGCTCGCCGGCTTGCGCATAAAGCTCCCGGACCTGCTTGGCGTCTGTACAGATTGCCATGGCTGCCTCCAAACAATTGCATATTTGCATGCCGATTTGTGTATCGATCTGTTTGACTTTGTGTATCGATACATATTATTATTTTTACCAGGTGCTCCTGTCAATGCTGTGTGAGATTGGGAGAGGTGATGCGGAATGAGCCTGCTGGGCCTGGACATAGGAACCACCGGCTGCAAGGCGCTGGCATTCAGTGAAGAAGGCAACCGGCTTGCGCAATCCTACCGGGAGTATCGATCCGCCGGCAGCATCCACGAAATCAACCCCGAGGAAGTATGGCAATGTGTGCAGGTTGTGCTGGGCAGCATTACCAGCCAGTGCGCCGGAGACCCGCCCAAGGCGCTGGCAGTGTCCTCCTTCGGCGAGTCGGTGATTCCGCTGGACGAGCGCGGCCGCGTGCTGCACGACAGCATACTCTACACCGACCCCCGCGGCGCGTGTCAGTGCGAGCACCTGTCCCAAGCGCTGGGCAGCGCGCAGATCATGGGCAGCACGGGCCTCAAGCCTCACCCGATGTACTCCGTGTGCAAGATCGGCTGGTACCGGGACAGCCTGCCGGATGTGTTCCGCCGGGCGAAGCGGTACATGATGTTCGAGGACTTCATCCTATGGAAGTTGGGCGCCGAACCGACGATCGACTACTCGCTGGCGTCCCGCACGATGGCGTTCAACGTGACCAAGCTGCAATGGGACGAACAGATATTGGAGGCATCCGGCATCGAGGCCGGCCAATTTTCACGGGCGGTACGTTCGGGCACGGCAGCCGGCACCATCGCGGGGGAGGTTGCCGACGCGCTCAGTTTGCCGCGGAACCTGCTGTTGGTGACCGGCGGGCATGATCAGGTGTGCGCCGCAGTGGGCGCCGGTGTGCTGCGGGAAGGCATGGCCATCGACGGCACGGGCACCGTGGAGTGCATCGCCCCGATCTTCTTCTCCCCGGTGCTGGAGGAAACCTTCCTGAACAACAACTTCGCGTGCGTTCCCCACGCCGTTCCCGGCGCCTATGCAACCTATGCATTCAACTTCACCGGTGGATCGCTGCTCAAATGGTATCGGGACAACTTCGCCCGAGCAGAGGCAGCCCAAGCCGCGCTGTCAGACCGCAGCGCCTATGACCTGCTCAACGAGCAGGCGGCGAGCACACCGACGGACCTGCTGGTCATCCCCCACTTCGCCGGCTCCGGCACGCCGCAGATGGACCCCTTTGCCCGCGGCGCAATTCTGGGGATGCGCTTCGAAAACGACGCCGGCACGGTTTACCGCGCGCTAATGGAAGGCGTGACCTACGAGATGGCCTACAATCTGGAGGCGCTGGCCGGCAATGGCATCCACGTCCGCGAACTGCGGGCCGTGGGCGGCGGCGCCAAATCCAACCTGTGGCTGCAGATCAAGGCCGATGTCACCGGCTGCCGCATCCTCTCGCTGGGCGTGGAAGAGGCCGGCGTGGCCGGCGCCGCCATGCTGGCCGGCGTGGCCGCGGGGGTTTACCGCACGCTGGACGAAGCCGCTCCGGCATTCGTGAGGGTGCGCCGGGAGATCGAGCCCGATCCCCGCAACCATGGAATCTACAGGCAGAATTTCGCCAGGTACAAGGAAGCCAGGACCAGAATTTCCGACCTTTACGGTCGCTGACAGATGGAGGACGCCATGAACCCCATTACATTTGCGCTCTATTTCGGCAATCGCGGGTTCTTCCCGGAGACGCTGATCGAATCGGCAAGGGCGGAGCTGACAGTCGCCGTAAAGGCCCAGGGCTACGGCGTGCTGATCCCCGATGCGGCGATCACACGCTACGGCGCGGTGGAAACGGCAGAAGAGGGCCGGGCTTACGCCAAATTCCTGGCGGAGAACCGCGGCAGCTACCAAGGCGTCATACTGTGCCTGCCCAACTTCGGCGATGAGAACGGCGCCATCGCTGCTTTGCAGGATTGCGGCGTGCCCATATGGATCCTCGCGTATCCCGACGAGGCGGGCAAGATGGACTTCGCCCACCGGCGCGACGCCTTCTGCGGCAAGTTCTCGATCATGGATGTTTTCTACCAGTACGGGTTGTCCTTCACCGCCTGGGCGCCCCATACGCTGCGCCCGGACACGCCGCAGTTTGCCGCGCAGCTTAAGGATTTCGCCGCCGTGTGCCGGGTGGTGCTGGGTATGAGACGGCTCACGGTTGGCGCTGTAGGCGCCCGCACGACGGCCTTCAAAACCGTGCGCTTCGACGAGCTGACATTGCAAAAAAAGGGCATCACCGTGGAGGCGCTGGACCTCTCCGAGGTGCTGTACCGCGTGAGCAAGATGGACTCCGTCGCCGCGAACGTGCGTGCCAAGGCCGCCCAGTTGCAGGCCTTCGCGGACTTCAGCCGTGTTCCGGCGGAAAAGCTGGACACGATCTGCAAGGTGGGCGTGGTGCTGGACGACCTGGCCGCCGAATACCGCATGGACTGCCTGTCGCTTCGGTGCTGGAACGAGCTGGAGCAGATGCTGGGCGTGGCCCCGTGCGTGCTGCTGGGCCTGCTCAACGACACCGGCATGGCTGCCGCCTGCGAGCTGGACGTGACAAATGCCGTGGCCATGCACGCATTGAAACTGGCTTCCGGCGAGGCACCCGCTTGCCTGGACTGGAACAACAACTACGGCGACGATCCCGACAAGTGCATACTGTTCCACTGCGGGCCGGTTGCCCGCAGCCTGATGGCCGGGGCCGGTTGCGTAACCGACCACAAGATGTTTGCCAAGAGCTACGGCGCCGGCTGCGGCTGGGGCAGCAACGAGGGGCGCATCGCCGCCTTCCCGATGACCTATGCCAGCGCCAAGACCGAGGACGGCAGGGTCGTCTTCTACCTGGGCGAAGGCGAATTCACGACAGACGCCATCGAGGAAGGCTTCTTTGGCTGCGGCGGCGTTGCGAGGATTCCAGACCTGCAGAGCAAGCTGCTGACGATCGGCAAGCGCGGCTTCCGCCACCACGTCAGCGTTACCCGCGGCACCGTGGCGACCGCCCTGCGGGAGGCATTTACAACCTATCTCAAGTACGACCTGATCGACTTTGATCAGCCGTGCAGAACCTGACGGCGACCGCTCGCAGATGGGCCGTCAGGGCCGCTCCATGGCGTGCAGGCTCGACGACCGGCGCACCACGAGCATAGGACGGAACACAGCTTCGTCGCAGACACCGCCTCCTTCAATCATGGAGGTCAGGCTGTCCACCGCCGCAGCGCTGATGCGCTCGATGGGCAGGCGCACCGTGGAGATGGTGGGCTCGTACATGGCACTGAGCGGGATATCGTCAAAGCCGGTGACCGCGACCTCACGGGGTACGGCAATCCCTTCCTGAAACAGGCGCTTGAGGCACCCCACAGCCAGCACATCATTCTCGGCAGCCACGGCGTCGGGCCTGCGCTCTTTCTGCAGCAGCTGCGTCGCGGCCAGATAGCCGGACTCCAGCGTATAGCCGCCGTGGAGCACCAGCGACGGATCCACGGGCAGGCCTGCCCTTTCATGGGCGGCGCAGTAACCCGAGAATTTATTGCGGGAGATGCTGCTGCCTTCAGGGCCGCCAATGTATGCCACGCGCCGGCGGCCGGATTCCAGCAGATGGGTTACTGCCTGGCTCATGCCGTCGCCAATGTCCACGATGACCGCGCCGCAGCCCTCCATGATGTTATGCCAGCTCATAGCCAACAACGGCACCACGCCTACGGAGCTGCCGGCCAGCTCCGCCACCAATGCTTCATCATCCAGAAAGCACAACATGACGCCGTCTATCTGGCGGATAGACAGGCTGAACATCGCGCTGCGCAGCTCATCCATGTCGTTTGCCGTTTGCAGCAGCGCTGTGAACCCCTTCAACAATAGAATCCGCCTGAGCGCGTCGAACAGTTCCGCAAAGAATGGATTTGTGATGGAAGGCATCACGACCGCCACCATGCCCGTTTTTCGCGTGCGCAGTGACTGCGCCAATGGGCTGGGCCGGTAGTTCAGCTCCCGGATGGCTGCCTCGATCTGCCTGCGGGTGTCCTCCCGCATGGCTTCGGGTGTCCTGAGATATTTGGAGACAGCCGCTACCGATACGCCTGCCAGCCGTGCCACATCCTTGATAACCGCCATACATGATACTCCTGGACGGACAATGTTTTATACAGTATACCACTGCCATGATCTCTTTGTTGAAAATTGGCTGCGATGCCATTATGATGGAGGGCGTTGGCCCCATACCAACAAAACCCTTCGGGAGTCTGACAAAATGTTCGAAAACGTCAAAGAGAAGAAGGTCCTTCTGCCGGCCATCCTGACGATGCTCACACCGGAGCAGGAATTCGACGAGCCGGCTCAGCGGGCGCTGGTGCGGTGGCTCATCGCCAAGGGCGTCCACGGCCTTTATGTGGGTGGGTCCACCGGCGAGGGGCCCATCCTTTCCCCGGACATCCGCCGCCGGCTCATCCAAACCGTCGTGGAGGAAGCCGCCGGTCGCGTGCCGGTGATCGCCTACATTGGCTTTGTCGACACAGCGCAGTCGGTGGAGATGGCCCGCTTCGCCCAGAGCGCCGGCGCCGACGGCGTGTCTGCGGTGCCGCCATATTATTACACCCACGACTACGAGTCTATCTACGAGTTTTATCGCGCCATATCCGAGAGCGTCACGATCCCCATGGTCGTGTACTACATCCAGACCGCCAGGGCCATGACGACCGACGAGCTGCGCAGGCTGCTGGGGCTGCCCAACGTGTGCGGGCTCAAGTTCACCGGGTCGGACCATTTCGCGATGCAGCAGGCCAAGCTGGCCGCGCCGGACAAGCTCATCTTCTCCGGGCGGGACGAGCAATGCCTGTCCGGCCTGCTGATGGGCGCGGACGGGCTCATCGGCAGCACCTACAACGTGATGCCGGAGATCTATCTGGGCATTCTGAACGCATATACCGACGGCGACCTGCGGGCCGCCGAGGCACGGATGCGGGCCGCCAACCTTGCCATAGGCGAGCTGTTACGGGACGGGCGATATCTGGGCAGCATCAAGGCGCTTCTGCGGCTGGTGGGCATCGACGCCCCCACGATGCGCGCCCCCATGCCGGCTGTCACCGAGGAGCAGTTGGCCGATCTGCGCGCCCGCCTGGTCGCCCTGCGGGCGCTGCCGGAGCTGGCGGGCGTGGAAATCATACAAAAAGCTTGATTCTCGGGGCTGTCGCGCTAAGCGCATAAAGGCATTATTACATTCAGAAGGTAAGGATTTCGCGCCTGCGGTCGCGACCAAAGGGCTTTCCGATCGCCCTTTGGAAACCTTCGGACCCTATCTGTTGAATAATTATGTCAATATGCGACTTACACGACAGCCCTGTGTTTTCATTAAAGCAGCTTCTTCAGCAGAGTGATCGTCTTTTGAATGCCCTCGCTCTGATCGCCGGGCCCTTCAAACTCAATCGAGTAATACCCGTCATAGCCATGCTCCCTGGCGATGCCCACGCACCGGGCGAAGTCGAAGGGCACATGGTCGCCGTTCTCGTCGAACACATAGGTTTTGGCGTGGACAAGGATCGGGTTGTTGAAGATCTTTTCCAGAGCCTTATAGCGGATGTCCGGCTCAAAATTGCCGAAGTCCGGGCAGATGCGGAAGTTGGGATGGTTCACCATCGCAAAGAGCTTCAGGATGTTCTCGGGGTCCGCCGACATGCCGCCATGGTTCTCCAGCACCAGGGCCACCCCTTTGGACTGGGCGTACTCGGCCAGCTCCCGGTAAGAGTTGGCCGTGACGGTGAGATCGAACACACCCTGGGGTTGGTGGCCGGTGTTGACCCGGGCGCCCGCGCTGCCCAGCTCTGCTGCTACGTCGATCCAAGTCTTGATCACGTCCAAATCGGCCTTGCGCTTTTGCTCATCCAAGCCGGAGATGTTGCCGTAGTCGATGGGCATGTTGAGCACTTTGACGCCGTATTTGCTGAGCGCATCCTTGACCTGGGTCAGGTCCGGCTTTGTCAGGCTCATCTCCTCCATGGCGGACATGAAACCGCCGATGGCCTTCTGGATCGCCTCCGGGTTCTTGTCCGGGCTGCTGAAGACGTCCAGCGCTGCTTTCAGCTTCACTGCGTTCTCGCTGCTCACGGTGCCCACCATCCAGTGCACCATCTCCACGGCGTCCAAACCAAACTTTTCCTTGGCCGTGCGGACGAAGTCCGCCATCGTCATGCCGTTGTCCACAAATTCCTTGTTCAGGCTCCAACTGGATACGCCGATCTTCATTGCGCGCCTCCTTTGTGTATGTGTGTTGAGCGCCTGCCATAAGCGCGGCAAGCCCTTGATGATTTTACCATAGATAGGGTTTGCTGAACAAACAGCAAACCCTACTCAAAAGGCGAGTCCGCCCCTATAATCACCATAAATGGGTGATTATAGGGGGTGGATGAGCCTTTTTAAGGGGCTGCGGCGCTTGGCATCAGCAGTCATGTGCAAGGTATTTGAAGCTGAATGCAAAAAACCTTGCACATAGGCAATGTACTTGTGTGAAAAGTCGAGGAAATCCGCAGATTTCATCGACTTTCTGAGTTGCTGAGCAGCCCCATAGATCGGGGGCGCTTACACAATGCCTTTTCCGGTTGGCCGTCTTACTCCAGCGTCGCCGTGGGCTCCGGCTCCACCGGCCAGATGGGCGTGGGGCTGGGCGTGGGCGAGGCGGACGGGGTGGGCGTCGGTATGCCGTCGGCAGGGTTGAAGACGATCGTCAGGACCGAGGCCGGATAGTAGCTCGTGTGCTGCTCCACACGGCGGACTTCCTTCCCGTCCTTGAAGTATATCTTATATGTCGTGTAGTATTCACCGTTGCGCGGCTGGTTGGTCTCGGTGGTTCCGATTTTTACCGCTTCGCTGGCCACATAGCGGGGCTCGCCGCTGGGCGCCGGCACGGTCTTGGTCCTCACCGATTCCAGATCGATGGTCACGCCGGCCTCCAGCGGAACGCCATAAATCTCCGAATACAGGTAGTACTTGCCCTTTTCCTTGGCGATGTACAGGATCAGCAAGACCGGGTCAGGCTTGTTGTTCTGTATCTTCAAATCCTTGTGCCCAAAGTCCACGGTGGCGTCCTCGCCGGGCTTCATATACGAGGATTTCAACGTATGGTTCAGGCGCTCCACGATGGCCATATCGGCGCGCACCACGGCGTTCCACAGTGTGCCGGACACCTGGCAGATGCCGCCGCCCAGGCCGTTGTCGGTCACGCCGCCATTGATTACGTGGGCGACCTGATAACCCTTTTCTGCCGTGCGCTCGCCGGTCGTGTCGTTGAACGAGAGCTGCTCGCCCGGCTGCAGGATTCTGCCGCTGATCGCTTCGCTGGCCAGGCGGATGTTCGTGAGGCGGGGCGCGCTGTGGTCCCGTATCTGCGAGCGCCACCGCACCACCAACTGCGTCCTGGCTTTCAGTGCGTCCAGCTGAACGTTGGCCGGAATCGGCACGACCGCCATCTGCACGGTCCCGAAGGTCCGGTTCTCAAATTCTTTGCGCACCGATGCCCACAGCGCGTCGGCGTCCACCCGCTCACCGGGCACATCCGCAGCGAAGCTCAACCGTTCGTCCTGCGGTTTCTCCGCGTCGTATCCCTTGAACTTGGCGTCCACCGGTTCCCTGGTGTATGGCGCTGCCAGACCCCGGATTGTGCTCTCCAGGCCCGACGGGTCGATTGTGAGCGAGGTGGTCAGATGTACGGGATTCTCCCTCAGTTGCTGGATGGCGGCGTTGCGCTGCATCCAGGTCCCTTCGCGGCCCAATCTCCATGCCTGCTCCAGCACGGTATCGGTGTCATACCGATACTTCACATCGGCGATCTTGTATTGCCAGGACTTCTCCTCTTTTCGCACCGTTACGCCGTTGTTCAGCACATACTCCTGCTGCTGCGCCTCCACGGCCACCTTGGCCTCCTGGGGCGTCAGGCCGGCCAGGGAGATGTCATCCACATAGACGCCTTCGTGATAGGTGCCGGTCTCGTCTCCACTTTCCCCGGAAAACGGAGAAGTGGGATCCGGCAAAAGCCCGAAAGGGTTTTCCATATTGAGCAACGCAAAGGCCCCCGCGCCCAGCGCTACGAGCACGACCACCGAAATAATCAGTATAACCCTGCCACGCTTTCTTTTCGTCGGGTTCTCACTGCCTCCGCTTTCCATGTCATTCTTCTTCCGATTCATCCGCACGCACTCCCAGGCATCGTCGATATCGGTTCTAGTATTTGCGTTTATCAGCAAGACGCGTCTGCCGTTTTATGGGTCTCGCATCGTCATCAAAAGGCTAGTGAAAACTCAGCAAGGAGCACGAAAGGTGATACCGACCGCCGATTTATTCGGCGGGAGGAAACAAAAAACCATTTGGGAGTCGTTGACAAGCCCGCCCGCAGGCGATTCTTCGGCTCTAAAGAACAAGTGATGAGTGCAAAAAGTGAAAGATCGCTCGGTGACAGTTATCGCCGAGCGATACCGAATAGTCAGGACAAGTCGTCCAAATCGCCGACGACGTAACAACGTCGGCGGCGAAAGGCAAGGCTATGCCTTGCCGTCACATCCACATACGAGGATGCGCTGCGCCACCTGCTCCTCCACGGCCTGCCGGACGGGTTTCAGGAACACCTTGGGGTCGAAATCGTCAGGGTGATCGGCAAAGGTCTGCCGCAGCGTGCCGCTGAAGGCCTGGCGCAGCTCGGTGGCGAAGTTCACCTTGCTGATGCCTCGCGCCACGCATTCGCGCACGGCGTCGTCGGATAGGCCGCTGGAGCCGTGCAGCACCAGCGGCAGGCGGACCACGCGAGCCACGGCGCTCAGGCGCTCTACGTCCAGCCGCGGTTCGGCGCGGTAGACGCCGTGGGCGGTGCCGATGGCCACGGCCAGCGCGTCGATGCCACTATGGGCGAAGCGCGCGGCCTCGTCGGGATCGGTGTATTGGGGTGCGCCGTGGGCCTCCACGTCGTCCTCCTTGCCGCCTACCTTGCCCAACTCCGCCTCTACCGGCACGCCATAGGGCGCCGCCGCGGCCACGGCGGCGCGGGCGGCGGCCAGGTTTTGCTCAAAGGGCAGCTTGGAGCTGTCTATCATAACCGAATTGAAGCCGCTGCGCAGCGCCCGCTCCACGGATTCCAGCTTGTCGCCGTGGTCCAGATGCAATGCCACGGGCACCGTGGCCTGCTGGGCCAGCGTGCGCACGATGGCGCAGATCAGCTCATATCCGGTGAACTTGGCTGTGGACACCGACGTCTGCAGGATGACCGGCGCGCGCAGGCGCTCCGCCGCCCACACGACAGCCTGGGCCATCTCCATGTTCTCCACGTTGAACGCGCCCACGGCGTAGCGGCCTCGCTGCGCCTGCAGCAGCATGTCCTTGGTCGAGCAATATGGCATGATGTCCTCCGGTATCCAGCGTTTTCTCCGATTATACGCCTTCCGGGTGGAAATGGGAACGGTCGCGAGCAACAAAACCGTAACGTTTCGTCTTGATTTGGGATGTGTATGCGGTGTACACTTTCCCCATTGGCTGTACATCGCGGGAGAACGACATGAAGGATTTGTTCCTGGGCATCGACATCGGCACGTCGGCGTGCAAGGCCGCCGTGTTTGACCAAGCGGGCCGCGTGCACGCCGAGGCGGCCCGGGGCTATGCCGTGCACCAGCCCCAGCCGGGCTGGGCACAGCAGGACCCCGAGAATTGGTGGCAGGCTGCCGCCGCCGCCGTGGGCGAGCTGTGGCAGCGGGGCATCGCTGCGGCGGACATCGCCGGTGTGGCCGTGGATGGCCAGAGCTGGGCGGCCGTGGCCGTGGACGCCCAGGGGCGCTCGCTGTGCCCCACGCCCATCTGGTATGACACCCGCTCACAAACCCAGTGCGACGAGCTCAAGGCCCGCATCGGGGAGCAGCGCATCTTCGCGCTGTGCGGAAACCCGGTGCAGCCGGGCTATGAGCTGCCCAAAATCCTCTGGTACAAGCAGAACTGGCCGGGTGTGCTGGAGCGCGCCTCCAAGATTTTGTCCTCCAACGGCTATCTGACGCTGAAGCTGACCGGCCAATGCACGCAGGACCTGGCCCAGGGGTACGGCATGTTCTGCTTTGACATGGCCCGCGGCGCGTGGGACACGGCCATGGCAGCAGAGATGGGCATCGACCCCGATTGGCTGTGCGAGCCGGTGGCCTGCCACCAGGTCGTGGGCGTGGTGACGGCGGAAGCCGCCGCGGCCACGGGGCTGCTGGCCGGCACCCCGGTGGTGGCCGGCGGGCTGGATTGCGCCTGCGGCACGCTGGGCGCCGGCGTGGTGGCCGAAGGCCAGACCCAGGAGCAGGGCGGCACCGCCGGCGGCATGAGCGTGTGCCAGAGCAGCAGCCGCGCCCACCCGGCGCTGATCCTGAGCTTCCACGTGACAGGCTCCGCATGGCTGCTGCAGGGCGGCACCGTGGGCGGGGGCGGCGTGCTGCGCTGGCTGGAGGGCCAACTGTGCGCCCAGGAGCGCGCTGCCGCCGCCCAACGCGGCGTGGGCGTGTTCGACGTCATCAATGAGGAATGCGCCGCCGTGCCCGCCGGGTGCGAGGGCCTCACGTTCCTGCCCTACATGGCCGGCGAGCGCTCGCCGATCTGGGACCCTCAGGCCAAGGGCGTATATTTCGGCCTGGACTACACCAAGACTCGCGCCCACCTGCTGCGCGCCGGCATGGAGGGCGTGGCCTTCTCCCTGCGGCACAACCTGGACACCGCCGCCCAGGCCGGCGCCCGGGTCAAGGGCCTGACCGCCATGGGCGGCGCAGCCAATTCGCCGCTGTGGACGCAGATCAAGGCCGACGTGACCGGCCTGCCCATCGCTGTGCCGTCCAGCGACACAGCCACGACGCTGGGCGCGGCTCTGCTGGCCGCCGTGGGCGTGGGGGCCTACGAAAGCTTCGAGCAGGCCGTGGGGCGGACTGTGCGCGTGACGCGCTCCCACCAACCCGACCCGGAGCGCCACGAAATCTATAATCGACAGTATGAAACCTACCGGGAGCTCTACGAACAACTCAAAGGCACGATGAGGAGGTCATGATGAAAGCGGCAGTGCTCTATGGCGACGGCGACATCCGCGTGGAGGAATACCCCACGCCCGAACCCGGACCAGGACAGGCGCTGGTGCGCGTGCGCGCTACCGGCATCTGCGGGTCAGACTTGCCCCGCGTGTTCCGCGGCGGCGCCCATCACTACCCCATCGTGCTGGGCCATGAATTCTCCGGCGAAGTCGTGGCGCTGGGCCCCGGCGCGCACACGCTGGCCGTGGGCGACCGCGTGGCCGGCGCGCCGCTGCTGCCCTGCATGGCCTGCGCCGACTGCCAGCAGGGCCATTTCTCGCTGTGCAAGCATTACAGCTTCATCGGCTCCCGCCAGCAGGGCAGCTTTGCCGAATATGTGGCGCTGCCCGAGCGCAACTGCGTCAGATTCGACCCTTCCGTGCCCTTTGACCGGGCCGCATTTTTTGAGCCCTCCACGGTGGCGCTGCACGGTCTGAAGTGCAACGACTTCCGCGGCGGCGCCGCCGTGGCGGTGTTGGGCTGCGGCACCATCGGCGCTTTTGCCGTGCAGTGGGCCCGCATACTGGGCGCGCGGCAGGTCGTGGCCTTTGATATCAGCGACGAGCGCCTGGACCTGGCCCGTCGCCTGGGCGCAAGCCACACTGTGAACACCGCCCGGCCGGACTTCCTGCAGCAGGCGATGGACGTAAGCGGCGGCGGCTTTGCCGACGTGTTCGAGACCGCCGGAGCCACGACCACCATGCGCATGGCCTTTGAGCTGGCGGCCAACAAGGCGCGGGTGTGCTTCATCGGCACGCCCCACAGCGATCTTACCTTCACCCCGAAGCTGTGGGAAAACCTCAACCGCAAGGAGTTCCGCCTGACCGGCTCCTGGATGAGCTATTCCGCGCCCTTCCCCGGCCAGGAATGGACGCTGACCGCCCACTATTTTGGCACGGGCGATTTGCGTTTTGACGACAGCCTGATTTTCCGGCGCTTCCCTCTGGAAGACGCGGCGGAGGCCTTTGCGCTGTTTCGCGAACCCGGCCTGGTGCAGGGCAAGGTGCTATTGGAAATGCTTTGATTTCGCCTGCGACGTTATGACGTCTCCGCCCCGGCGCGGACGAGCCGGTGTTCTGCCCCTCTTGTGTCGAAAAAAATCGCATCTTATAATGAGTAAATAAATTCACCCATACAGCACCATGGAAAGGAGGCCGGCGGATGTACCAAGCCCTGGTTGTGGACGACGAGAAGGAGATACGCGAAGGCCTGGCCGCCTGGGATTGGGGCGCTCTGCCGGTCAAGGTCGTGGGCAGCTGCGCCCACGGCCTGGAGGCGCTGCGCTTCCTGGCCTCCACGCCGGTGGACTTCCTGCTGACCGACATCCGCATGCCCTTCATGGATGGCATCGAGCTCATGGAGGTCGTCAGCCATCGCTATCCCTTCATACGCACGATCGTGCTCTCGGGCTACAGCGAGTTCGAGTACGCCCGCCGGGCCATGCAGCTGGGTGCGGCGGACTATCTGCTCAAGCCCGTGAGCTCCCAGGACATGGCGGCCACCGTGGGCCGGCTCATCGCCCGCATGGACGCGGAAAAGCAGCTGGAGCACCGCCGGGCCGTGCTGGAGCGCCGGGCCCGCCAATTGGCGCCGGAGCTGCGCCGCGCCTTTCTGGACGCGCTGTTTGGCGCTGCCATCCCGGCGGAGGAGCTGGAGCAGGGCGGCGTGGCCAGCGAGGTGCTGCTGGATGGAAACGCCTTCGCAGCGGCCATCGTGCGCATGGACGGCCCGGCGCCCCAGAGCCAGGATATGGACGCGCTGGCCTTTTCGCTGGACAGCATATTGGAACGCTCCTGGGATGAGCGGGGCCTGGGCTATCACCAGGCGCGCCGCGACGCCGTGCAGGCGGTGCTGCTGAGCAAGGATGGAGCCGATTCCGAGCGCTTCGAGCGCCTGCAGGCGCACCTGCTCAAGTATCGTTCGCTGTTCCGCGCCACCTTCTCCATCGTCGTGGGGCCTACGGTTCCCTCCCCCTCGTTGCTGCACCGGTCGCTTGCCGCGGCTCGCCAACGCGCCGACGCCGCGCCGGCCAGCGCCGTAACGCGCTGCCCCGCCGAAAGCCTGGATTCCGGCGCGCCCCGAGCGGCTGCCGGCGCTGCTCCCGCCCGGCTGGACAGCGCTCTGCTGCGCAAGGCCAAGCAGTTCATGCAGGAGAACTACACCCGCACCATCACGCTTAAGGACGTAGCCGACCATGTGTATGTCTCACCGGGCTATCTCTCTGCGCTGTTCAAGGCCAACGATGAAACCTTTTTAAAGGCGCTGACAGCTCTGCGGGTGGACCGCGCCCGGGAGTTGCTGGCAGACCCCAGCTTGAAGATCTATGAAATCGTGGGCATGGTCGGCTATTCCGACGCCGCCTATTTCACCGAAGTGTTCAAGCGCCAGACAGGCATCACGCCCATCGAATACCGCAACGGCAGCCGCGCCGGCGGCTGAGCGGAGGGCTCTTGAAAGGGAAGAGGCTGCACATACAAAAGGGAATGACGCCCGGGCGCATCATCGGCCTGGCGTTGGCGCTGCTGCTGTGCGCACAGCTGGCCATGATCTCCATCGGTCTGCAATATGCAGGCTCCATCCGCAGCTCCATACAGGCCCAGCGTGCCGGCGCCATCTCCGAACAGCTGGAGCACAGCCTGAGTGCCGAACTGTGGGACCTCAACAACCTGCTGCAGCTGATGCTGATGCCCGACACGACCCGCTACTTCGCCGCTTTCATGACCCTGCGAGACCGGGCCGAAGCTGACCTGGCCCGGGCGCAGCTGCAGCAGCGCTTCCGGGACCTGCAGATGGACAACGAACTCATAGACAGCGTCTATTTGATCGGCGGTAACATCAACCAGCAATCTCATTACATGGCCGGCGGCGATTTTCTACTGCAGGACATTCCCTTCATGCGCATAGACACCCTGCGCCATTCCGGGCTGGAGGTTTCGCTGCTGAGCGACCACGACCAGTTCGTGCGGGCCGATATGGATAAAATGCGCACCCAGTACAGCACCGCCAGCGCGCTGCTGAGCGCCGGAGAGATTGCCGACATGGAGGCGCTGCTGCGCCACATCGACGGGCACGTCTTCATCGCCAGCGGCAACGAGAACGTGCTGGCCATCATCGTGCTGCGCGATGAAGCCTTCCAGCGGCTGCTGCCCGAGGGTTCGGCGCAGGGCGCAGCCTATACCCTCGTGCGCACAGACGGCGAGACGCTGTGGTCCACAACCGAGCAGCCGGAGCTGCTGCGCGCCGCCGCCGAAAGCGCCGCCACCGCCAACGCCCGCGACGGCGCCTACACCAACATCATCCGGGAGCTCACGCCCTTCCGGCTGCGCCTGGTGTGCGCCCAACGCCAGGGGGACGGCCTCTTTCAGCCCGCGGAGCTGCTCAACCGCATGCTGGCCGTATCGGTGCTCACGCTGACGGTAGCCTTTCTATTCAGTTTTTTCTATTTGCAGATCGTATTCCGGCCTTTCCAGCGCATCTCGCGCCGCATGGACGCCCACTCGGGCGCCGCGCAGGATAGCGCCTTGTTCCGGCCCATCCCCGAGACGCAGCACAACGTCTTTCACACCTTTACGCTGCGCAACAAGCTGATCATGCTATTCTGCGTGGCGCTGATCATACTGATTTCCGCCGACGCGCTGCTGTTCTCCCGCCTGCTGGACGATGAAACCCAGCGCTGGACCGACGACGCTGCCCAGGAAATGGGCGCCTTCGCGGCCATCGCCGTGAGCGACCAGGCGCAGTATTACGCCAACACCGCCAACCAGATCGCCACATCACAGCGGTTCCAGAACTACGTGCTGGAGAATATCAAATACTCCTCTGCCATCACCTCGCAGCCCATGGTGTTTCCGGGCATTGGCGGCATCTCCTATTTCGTGCTGCTCAACCCCACGGGCGAGAGCTTCTATTCCTCGATCTATTCCTACAACAGCCAGATGTTTAACATCGCCTCCAGTGATCTTCTCGATGTGGACCAGCCCTACTGGGTGCTCAATTACAGCAACCCCGTGGGCAAGGGTTCCACGGCGCTGCTGCGCCGTGTGCACTGGGAAGGCCTGGACAGGGTGGTTTGGCTGCTGATCGTGCCCAGGGAGGATGCCTTCGTCGTGGCGGAGACCGACCGCATTAAGGCAAACTATTCGCTGTCCAGCGCCACGCGCTATGCGTTCTACACCCACCAGACCGCGCTGCCGGCGGGCGGCAGCCCTCTGCGCTATACGGCGGCGCTGGATCACCCCGGCTGGACGCTGTCGGTGGAATATGTGTTCTCCGACGTGGCCGCGCTCAAGCTGGCCTATCAGGAGCGCTTCCTGTTCAGCGTGCTTCTGGTGTTCCTGCTGTCCGCCGCCATCGTCATACGCGTCTCCACGGTGCTGACGCGGCCCATCCTGCGTCTAAAGGACGCCATGGCCGAAACCTGGGCCGATGGGCGCACCCGCCTGCTGGAGTATGACAGCGCCGACGAAATCGGCGGCATCATACACAGCTACAACCGCATGATCGTGCGGCTGGAGGAGGCCACTCAGGAGAACCTGCGCATCACCCGGGAGAATGCGCTTAACAAGATACGCGAAAATGAGCTGCTCAGCATGAAGGCCCGGGCCGAGTTCAGCATGCTGCAAGCCCAGATCAACCCCCACTTCCTGCATAACACGCTGGCCACCATCAACATGCTGTGCCTGCGCCACGGCGACGCCGACACCAGCGGCATGGTGACCGCCCTGGGTGATCTGCTGCGCTACAGCATCTCCGTGGGCGCCGATACCGCCACGCTGGACCAGGAGATGCGCCACGCCGCCAACTACATCAAGATACAGCAGGCGCGCTTTGGCAACAGCTTCCATGCAGCCTTTGACATGCCGCAGGAGCTGAAGCGCTGCCTGGTGCTGCGCACGATCCTGCAGCCGCTCATCGAGAACGCCATCAAGCATGGCTTTGAAGGCTGGCAGAGCGGCGGCCTCATTGAGATCACCGTGCAGTTGCAGGGCACCCTGCTGCGGCTGACCGTGCGGGACAACGGCGTGGGCATGGATGAAGCCACGCTGCAGCGGCTGCGCACAGAGCTGGGCGGACAGTTGGACGACTGGCACAGCGGCGGCAGCTCCATCGGGCTTAAGAACGTCTATCACCGCCTGCAGCTGCGATATGGAGAGCGCATGTCTATGGAAGTCCACAGTGTGCTGATGGCCGGCACCACGGTGGAGCTGGTGTTCCCCGCCGAATTCGACGCTGAATATGAAGACGGCAACGCCAGCGCATCTGAAGAATGACAGTGTAAATATGAATTTCATCCCATACATGAGCATGTTGAACAGTGATATGATTTCCTCGTAGGGCAGATTCAACAAATGTGCGCGTTCAACCACGAAAAAGCTTGAGCCGTTCCGCTTCGGTTCTTTTTTTCTGCCCCGGCGGAGTTGCTCAGACCGGTCTTTTCGAGGTAGCAGGCGCGCACCCCATTCGAGGAAGGAGAGCGTCCATGAAGAAGACCATTGTATGGGCCGTCATCGCGCTGATGATGCTGAGCATGCTCAGTGCCTGCACCGGCACCCCGGCGACCACTGCGCCCACGACCAGCCCCACGGCCAGCGAGGCCGCGAGTGTAGCTCCCACGACCAGCGAGGCTCCGAGCGTAGCTCCCACGACCGAGGCTACCCCCCAAGCCGCAGCTTACCCTGCGCCTTTCACAAAATACGCTGAACCGGTGACGATATCTGTTGGCCGCATGAGCAACGCCGGCGGTCAGTACGCCCCGGGCGACAGCGCCGAGAACAACGCATGGACCCGCCTGGTCAAGGAAGTCCTCAATGTGGAAATCGACGTCGTCTATGACGTCGACGCCTCCAACTATGACAGCACGATGCTGCTGGCAGCGGCCAGTGGCACTCTGCCGGACACCTTCCAAATCACCGGCACCCCCGCCGCCTACGCGCTCTTCCTTAGCCTGGCGAAGCAAGGCAAGCTTGCCGACATCACCGATGCCTACAAGGCCGTCATCGGCGGCAAGACCAAGGATTACCTGGACAAAAACGTGGACACCGCCCTGCTGAATCAATACTTTACGATCGACGGCAAGCAGTATGGCTTCTCCGCCGGTTCCGAGGGCTATAACACAGGCGCTCTGTG
The DNA here is from genome assembly GCA_023410875.1 of Bacillota bacterium. GTDB lineage: Bacteria > Bacillota > Clostridia > Christensenellales > UMGS416 > JAEYRA01. The sequence continues at coordinate 50,367 of JAEYPH010000039.1, forward strand.
GATTCGTCAGGATTGGCTCGACGAGCTGGGCCTGCAGCCCCCGAAGACAATCCAGGATATCGAAAGTATCGCTCTGGCCTTCATAAAAGCCGGTAAATGCAAGAGCGGTATCGCTTTTAACTCCGGCGCCGGCGGCATATTCGGCCAGTGGCTGGGTATCCTCCCGCTCTTCAACGCCTATGGCTCCTTCCCCGACATCTGGATCGACGACGGCAACGGCGGCGCGGTTTACGGCGCCATACAGCCCGCAACCAAGGAAGCCCTCACCACGCTGGCTGACTGGACCCAGAAGGGCATCTTCGACAAAGGCATGATCGCCCTTGCCAACGGCGACCAGGTACGCGACACCTACATCGCGCCAAGCGAGGTAGGCATGTACTTCGACGCTTGGTGGGACCCGTGGCCGCAGTGGGATTATAAGGGAACTGCTGCCGCCAACGATAACAAGGGCGTCAATTGGGTTCCCTACGCGGCTCCGGTCAGCAACAAAGACGGCATCTTCTACGCCAAGGAAGAAACCTACAACCTGGGCGGTCAGGTCGTCATGGCTACTTGCGCGCACCCCGAGGCTGTCATCATGGTTTCCAATTTCCTCGAGGAACTCAACATGAAGAGCGACCTGTACACCGCGCAGTACAATCAGTACATCCAGCCGATCATCGGCGGCACTGACGCCCGCACCAACGCTCCTGTTTCCAGCATCGTCACCATCCAGGAGCGCCCGGCTATCTATGCCGCTATTCAGAACTACCTCTCCACGGGCAAGCTGGAATACGATAAGTCCCTGATTAGCGATGGCAACGCCCCCTACATTCAGGGCGCCTACGACTATGTCAACGACAAGGGCCTCGAAAAGTGGTTTGCCAGCGACAAGGGCGACACCGCCAAGGCCGATGCCATGTTCCGCTATGTCGGCTACAAAGGCTTCAACCTGTTTGGCAAGATATTCATTGGCGGCGAGAAAGACGGCACATACAAGACCGTGAAGCAAGCCTTCATCGGCTCCACCACCTCCTCGCCGAAATATGCCGCCACCTTGGATGAACTGCGCAACACGACCTTCATGCAGATTATCTCCGGCGAGAAACCTGTCAGCGAATTTGATACCTTCGTAACGCAGTGGAAATCCCTCGGCGGCGATACCTTCACCCAGGAAGTCAACGACCAGCTCAAGCAGAAATAATCGAACTTAGGTTCGGCATGTCGTCAGCGTGCCGCATGGGTGGGGCTTAGCCTCACCCGTGCGGCGCTGATTCTGTTTCCGAAGGAGAAGCATATGAAGCGTAACGGACACCAATTGGCTTACCATTCCATGATGATACCGGGGATGATTGTCCTTCTGATATTCAGCGTGCTTCCGATGGTAGGCCTGCTGATGTCTTTCGAATACTACGAGCCGGCCGCTCCGTGGTTCGGCCTTAAGTCGGAGTGGGTCGGGTTTGCGAATTTCGTCACGATGTTCATCAAGCATCCGGGCTCCAAGCAAGCGATTATCAACACAGTCATCATCGCCGTTTCGAAGATCGTCCTCAATCTTATCGTGCCGGTCATCTTTGCCCTCCTCTTGAACGAGCTCACATCCAAGAAGATGCGACGGCTCATCCAGACGGTCGTGGTTCTGCCGAACTTCCTCTCCTGGGTGGTCGTGGGAGCCATGTTCAAGCAGGGTATTTTCGGCGGCGTAGGCATCATCAACAACGCTCTGCAGACTCTGGGCTTTATCAGCCAGCCGATCGACTTCATCTCGTCCAACATCTGGATGCGGCCCATCGTCATACTGACCGACGTATGGAAAGGCTTCGGATACAGCGCAATCATATATACATCGGCGATTACGTCCATCGACGTCGGGCTCTACGAAGCCGCCGACATCGACGGCGCAAACCGCTGGCAAAAGATGATACACATTACGCTCGCAGGGATCATGCCCACGGTCATACTGATGGCAACACTCTCCCTGGGCAGCATACTGAACGCCGGTCAGGACCAGATTCTGAACCTGTACAACACGACCACGTACCAGTCCATCGACGTCATCGACACGTTCGTCTACCGCATCGCGCTCAGGGAGGGGCAGTTCCACATGGGAACCGCTCTGGGCTTGGCGAAATCCGTTATCAGCATGGCGCTGATCCTTATTTCCTATAAACTGGCCGACAGGTTTGCCGGATACCGAATCTTTTAGGGGGAAGCGACGACGATGGTTAAGAGAAAAATTGGAATTGGGGACATTGTCATCGTTCTCTGCCTGATTTTTGCAGTGGTGATGTGCCTGATACCCCTACTCAACACGCTGGCAATTTCTTTCAGCGACTCCACCAGCGCGGGCGGCGGCAAGGTACTCGTATGGCCTGTCGTTTACGGGGAGCCCTGGTACCATTTCAATCTGGGCGCGTACAAAGAGCTGTTGAAAGACGCGAAGTTCATCACCGCGCTTTGGATTTCCATCCAGCGCACCGTCATCGGGGTCGGCCTCAACGTTTTGCTGTGCATCCTCTGCGCCTATCCCTTATCCAAGCCCACCACACAGTTCCGGCGGAAGAACTTCTATATGTGGTTCTTTGTCTTCCTGATGCTATTCAACGGCGGCTTGGTTCCGACCTACGTCGTCGTGTCCCGCCTGGGGCTCATCAATAAGATAGCTGCGCTGGTGCTCCCCGGCGCGCTTCCCATTTTCAGCTGCATCATACTCATGAATTTCTACAAGACCGTACCGCGCTCGCTTGAGGAGGCCGCTCTTATTGACGGCGCCGGGCCGTGGCGTGTCCTGACGCAGATTTACATCCCTTTGTCCATGGCGTCAATCGCCGTGGTTGCCCTGCTCTCCCTGGTGGGGCACTGGAACGATTTCTTCGGCGGGCTTGTCTACATGAGCCAGACGAAGTACTATCCTCTGCAAACGTACATCTACACGCTCTCCACGAGCGTGGACGCCCAACGCCTGAGCAGCATGACGCCAAAACAGATACAAGAGATGTTCGCGGCGATGGGCCTGCCGTTTTCCAGCGCGAAGGTGGTCGTCTCCACAATCCCCATCATGATCATCTACCCATTCCTCCAGCGCTACTTCGTCACCGGCCTTGTGATGGGAGCGGTGAAGGAGTAGAAAAAACAATCATTTCTCTAGCTTTGCTAGGGTTTTGAGCTTAAACTTAATAACATTGAACATTGGCGGTTCTGTTTCGGTTCTTTTTCTGCCCTGGCGGAGCTGCTTGGACCGGTCCTTGCGAGGTCAAAAGGCGCGCACCCCATTCGAGAAGGAGAGCATCCATGAAGAAGACCATTGTATGGGCCGTCATCGCGCTGATGATGCTGAGCATGCTCAGCGCCTGCTCCGGCGCCCCGGCGATCTCCGCTCCCGCCACCAGCGCCCCCGAGGCTCCGGCCACCAAGACCCACGCGCCCTCGGAGCCCGTGGCCATTCGCATCAGCATCACCGAAGGCGAAATCAGCAAGGATCAGATCGCCGCGTTTGAGACTGCCAACCCCGGCATCAAGATCGAGCTGGCCGCCCTGGACGCCACCAAGCTGGCCGCTGAACTGGCCACCAACAGCGCCCCCGACATCATCCGCATCAACGGCGCCTTCGATCTGCCCGGCTATGTCATCCGCGGCATCGCTTCGGACATCACATCCCGCATGGAGACCAGCTCGGTCATCCAGATGAACGACCTGCTGCCCATCTGCGATGTATACCGCTTCGACGGTTTCGCCATCGGCAAGGGCCCCTATTACGGCCTGCCCAAGGACTGGTCCAACGACTACGCGATTTTCTACAACAAAAAGTGCTTTGACGCCGCAGGCGTGGCCGTGCCCGACCCCACCAAGGTTCTCACCTGGCAAGAGGTCATGGAGCTGGCCAAGAAGCTGACGATCACCCAGGACAAGAAGATCGTGCAATATGGCTTGTCCGCCAACGAGTGGGGACAGACCGTGCCCTACTTCAATGCCATGATGCAGTACGTGCTGAGCGCCGGCGCCAAGATCAGCAATGATGACAACACGACCATGGATTTCAATCAGACCGCCGTCAAGGATTTCATCACCCTGTGGGTGGATGCCGTGAAGGCCAACGTAGGCCCCAACCCCATCAACAACGACCAGACCTCCGGCGGTGACCTGTTCCTGGCAGACAAGTCCGCCATGATCATCGACGGCTACTGGTACAGCGGCGTCATCCGCGGCAACGCCAACACCCAGACCCATCTGGATGACTTCGGCATGCTGCCCACGCCCATGGCCGAGAACGGCGCCCGCGTGGCCCCCACCGGCGGCGCCACCGGCGCCATCATCTACAGCGGCTCCAAGAACCCCGACCAAGCCTGGACGTTCTTCGAGTGGTTCTTCGGTGGCCAGCCTGCTGATGACCGCGCCAAGACCGGCTGGGGCATGCCCATCTTCAAGAGTAAGCTGGCTCTGCTGCCCCAGGAGACCAACTTCGACAAGCAGGTGCTGGCCGTCCTCAACGACGAGACCAACTACCAGAAGTCCTTCCTGCCTGTGAACTCCTATCTGGCGGGCAGCGGCTGGGGCATCTTCGACAAGTATGTCGCCCCGCTGTATTTTGACAAATCCACCCTCGACGAAGCCATCACCGGCATGACCAAGGACGCCAACGTCGTTGTGACCGAGGCGCGCAACGCGGTCCAGTAAAAGGCGTAACGCCTCCTTTTTGAAAGGCACGGGAGAGGTCAACGCGAAAGCGGACCTCTCCCGGCGCGCTTTCGCTTATGAGAGAGAGGATATGAAGGAGAAAACGCGCAAGACCGTCGCCTTTTACGCGATGATATCGCCTTGGTTCATCGTGTTTCTGTTCATGGGGCTGTTTCCTCTGTTGTATGGCCTGTATCTGAGCTTCACCAATTACTACGGCTTCAACATGAACGCGCTCAAGTTCACCGGCCTGCACAACTACGAGCTGGTGTTCACCGATACCGACGCCATGAAGGCATTGGGCCGCACGATGCTGTTCTCGCTGATCAATGTGCCGCTGGGCACGTCCGTGGCGCTGTTTCTGGCGCTGCTGCTCAACAGCCGCACCCGTGGCAGCGGCTTTTTCCGCACAGTGTTCTATCTGCCATCGATCATACCGGTCATCACAACCGTGATGCTGTGGAAGCAGCTGCTGTTCTCCAGCAATGGAGGCGTGCTCAACACGATATTCTCAGCACTGGGTGTCGGCGAGATCAACTGGTTGGGCTATGACTTTGCCACGGTGTCGCTGGTCATGATGTCCACATGGGGCGCCGGCGGCGGCGTGCTGATCTATCTGGCCGGCCTCAAGGGCATTCCGCTGGAGCTCTACGAGTCGGCGTCCATCGACGGCGCCAACATGTTCCAGATGTTCTTCAAGATCACCGTGCCGCTGATGACGCCGGTTATCTTCTTCAACGTCATCATGGGCATTATAGGCTCTCTGCAGGTGTATCTGCAGCCCATCCTGCTCACGGGAACGGAGCTGCTCAGCCGCCCCATCGAGCCCAACTACATGTATGTCGTGCACGCGTTCCAGCAGATCTTCAGTTCCCAGCGCTTCGCCTATGGCATGTCGCTGCTGTGGGTTTTGTTCATCGTGATCCTGGTGCTGTCCGTCGTCGTGTTCCGCACCAGCAAGTACTGGGTGTATTCCGAGAGCGATCAGGAGGGTTGACATTAAAAAGAAAGCAAGAGAGAAACCGACCCCCGGTTCCGCCGTCGTCTACACCTTCCTGATCATACTATCGGCGGTCTTCATCTTCCCGTTGTATCTGGCCTTCGTCAATTCGGTCAACGAATGGTATTCCCCGCCGACGATCACGCTGCAGGCCTTTCGGCTGGACAACTACTACTATGTGACGACGCTGATCGACTTCTGGCTGTACACCCGCAATTCACTGATCCTGAGCGCCATCACCGTGACCACGACGGCGCTGAGCAGCGGCCTGGCCGGCTACGCCTTCGCGCGGCTCAAGGCGCCGGGCAGGAACGTTCTGTTCATGGTCGTGCTTTCCACAATGATGCTACCGGGCATCGTCACGCAGATTCCCACCTACATCCTGTTCTATAAGTTCAAGCTCATCAACTCCTACCTGCCGTGGCTGCTGTGGGGCTTGGGCGGCAGCGCCTTCAACATCTTCCTTTACCGTCAGTTCTTCGCCACGGTGCCCACAGAGCTGGAAGACGCCGCCCGCATCGACGGCTGCTCGATCTTCCGCACCTACTGGAACATCTTCCTGCCCATCTCGCTGCCGGTGGTGGCCACGGTAACGATACTGGCCTTCCACAGCTCGTGGAACGACGTCATCGGCCCGTTCATGTATCTTAAGCAGGACATGTATCCTCTGGCCACGGCGCTGAGCATGATCGGCTATACGGCCAACGGCAGCAGGCAGGTCATCACACAGGTCACCACCGGCGCAGGCTTGCTGCTGGCGGTGCCCGTCATCGTCACGTTCTTCCTGGGCCAGCGCTACATCGTGCAGGGCATTGTAACAACCGGCATCAAAGGGTAGCGGCAAGACCTCCCTTGCCACTGCCGGAGTGGCTGGCCTAACCAAAGACTAAAAAAGGAACCGCCTCGAGTGAAGCGGTTCCTTTTTTGCCGTAACGGCGGTATACAGGATTAGTTGAGGATCTTGGGATCGGCCTTGGCCTGTTCGTTGACGTAGGCGGCCATGTCTTCATAGCCAGCGGCCTTCATCTTGTTACGGATGTTCTCGATGACAGCCTTGCACTCGTCGTCGGTCTTGGTCAGGAAGGCCTTCTTGAGCTCGTCGCCGATGTTCAGCGTGGACATCTTCTCATCATAGGTGGGCTTGCCGGTCCAGCTGTCCACAACGTCGTCAACGGTCTTGTATTCGATGAACTTCAGGGGGTTGATCTCACGGGCCTTCACATAGCCGGCCTCGTTGTAGTCAGCGTCCCAGCCCTTGCTGAAGCTCGGGTCGGCGCCGATGAACTGGCCGCCAACGCCGAAGCCCATCAGGTTCCACGCGGTGGAGTCACCCTTGCGGGTCTTGTCGGCTTCTTCGGTGTACTTGGGCACGCCGTTGTCCATGGTGTAGGTCTGGCCTTCGATACCAAACTTGGACAGGATCAGGCCTTCGTCGGAGTTCAGGTAATCGATGAAAGCCAACGCCTTCTCGGGGGTCTTGATCTGCTTGGAGAAGAAGACGACCGGGGTGCCGGTGCGGCCAATGCGCTCAACCTGAGAGGGGACGCCGCCCTGCATGTCCAGGATGGGGCCCAGGGGCACAAAGGTCATCTCGGGATTGGTGGTCATCAGAGTGCTCTGGAAAAAGCCATACTGGTTGGGATAGTGGCAGCCGAACACCGCGACGCGGCCGGTGACCATCTTTTCCTTGCCCTGCGTGTCGGTCTGAGTGAAGCACTCGGCGTCCATCAGGCCTTCGGCAACCAGCTTGCGCATGTAGAGGGCCCTATCAACATAAGCCTGGGTGAACACGTCATTGACGAGGGTGCCGTCGGCCTGCTTGGCCCAGCCGGTCACGCCGCCGTTGTTGAAGCCCTTGAGGAACTGGCCATAGTCCCAGCCGTTGTGCCAGGTGCCGCCGGGGATGACGGGCTTGCCGTTGATGTCGGTGAAGCTGCCTTCCTTGATCTTCTTGAGCAGGTCATAGACTGCATCCTGCGTCGTCACGGATTCGGGGGTGATGCCCAGCTTCTCCAGGATGTCCTTGCGGGCGAATAGGTTGTAGGCCCAGTCACGGACGTCTTCCTTGCCGCGGCCGGTCTGGGTGGGAATGACATAGATCTCGCCGTTGTAATCTTTGTGGTTGACGTCCTTGTCCAGATACTTCTGGGAGATGACGCCCACTTCATACAGGCGGTTGATGTTGGGATACTTGCCGCTGTCCAGATAGGACTTCAGGGGCAGAAGCAGGCCCTGCACGCCGGCGTTCTTGATCAGTTCGCCTTCGCCGCCGGGATCGGTGCTCCAGTGAGGGCCGTTGGTCATGTCGGGCAGATCGCCGGAGGCGAACACGGTGGCGAGCTTTTCACGCTCGGAGCTGGTGATCGTCTCGACCTTCAGAGCGACGCCGGTCTTGGCCGTTATAGCCTGGGCAACGACGCCCTTGTCCCAACCGTCCGGGAAAGCGGCGGCACCGCCGTTCCAGTCCATCAGGAAGGAGTAGGTGGTGACTTCGGCTGCGGGTGCGGTAGAGGGTTCAACCGCGGTGGTGGGAGCCTCAGCAGAGGGGGTGGCTTCGGGGGCGGCGGTGGTGGCCGCAGCGGACGAGGCCGGGTTGGCAGGGGTTCCGCAGGCGGTCAATGATGCAATCATCATGCCGACCACCAGCAGAACGAGCAACTTGCTCTTCATGGGGGGTCCTCCTTTTTATTGATCTCCTTTTGTATCTCGACCAAGGATCATTCCTTGATGGAGCCGATCATGACACCCTTAACGAAGTATTTCTGCAGGAACGGATAAATGCAGATAATCGGAAGGGTCAGTATGATGAGGAAGGCCATCTTCAGCGATTCCGGCGTCGTGTTGCGGGCGTTTGCGCCCATCAGCACCTCGTTAATTTGTCCCTTGCCGCCGGTGGAGGTCGTGGAGTTCTCGAACACGGCCTGGCTCAGCAGGTCGTTGAGCAACGTGGCGGCGGGGAAGAGCTCGCGCTTGCGGGGCACGAAGTAGGCGCCGGTAAACCAATCGTTCCAGTTGCCCACGCCGACGAACAGTGCGATGGTGGCCATGGCCGGTATCGACAGCGGGAAGATGATTCTGAAGAAAATCCCTAACTCGCTGCAACCATCCAGTCGTGCGGACTCATTAAGGCTTTCCGGTATCGTGTAGAAGAATGTGCGCAGTATGATCGCGTTGAAGAAGCTGTAGACGCCGGGCACCACGTAGACCCAGAAGTTGTTGAGCAGGCCCAGCTGGCGGAACATGATGTACGTGGGGATCAGACCGCCGGAAAACAGCGTGGTGAAGTAAAAGTAGAAGATCAACGCCGAGCGGCCGGGCAGGTCGCGCTTGGTCAGCGCGTAGGCCATCAACGCTGTGAAGAAACAAGACAGCACGATGGACAGCACCGTTCGCCCGACGGAAATTGAAAAGGCCGAGAAGATCAGCGGGTTCGTGAAGGCCTTGGTGTAGTTCTCCAAGGAGAACACGCGAGGTAGGAAGTAGATGCCGCCTTTCAGGGCGTCTAGGCCGGAGTTGAAGGACAGGATCAGGCAGTACCAGAAGGGGTACAGCGTCACGATAGCCAACGAGATCAGCAGCAAATGATTGACTGATTGCCCGACCTTGTATGCTGTGGACGTTCTGACCTTAAAGGGCTTGTTCTTTGATATATGCAACGGTGCACGATCGGTCGTCATTTTTTTCGCATTCCTTTCCTAGCAGCCAGCAAGTGTTTAAAAAACCACCGGCTTTTTAAACGATCGCTCCTTTACCACAGAGAGATCTCGGTCACCTTTTTGGATGTGTAGTTGGCGCCTATGACCAGAGCCAAGCTGAGCACGCTGCGGAAAAGGCCCATGGCTGTGGCGTAGTCGAACTGGTTCATATTCAGACCGCGCTTGAGCACGTAGGTGTCGATAACCTCGGAAACGTCAAAGGTCGGCGGCGTTTGCAACAGCAGGATCTGCTCCATGTTGGAGCCGAACAGGCCGCCAACGCTCAGCAGGAACATGATGCCGATGGTGGGCGTAATGCCAGGCAGCGTGATGTGCTGCAGCTTCTGGGCGCCGTTGGCGCCGTCGATCTCGGCGGCTTCATATAGCGTGGGGTCGATGCCGGTTAACGCCGCCAGATAGATGATGGAACCGTAGCCGATGCCCTTCCACATGTCCGAGAGGACGATGAAAGGCAGGAACAGGTTCTTTTCGCCCAGATAGTAGATGGGGTCCAGCCCCATCTGCAGGCGGATATCGTTGAACATGCCGGTGGTGGGAGAGAAGAGCTTATGGATCAGCGCGGCCACGACGACCCAGGACACGAAGTAGGGCAGGTAGGAGATCGTCTGTATCGTGCGCTTGAAACCGTTGCCGCGCAGGGCGTTGAGCATCAGGGCCAATATGATGGGAGCGGGGAAGTTGATGATCAACTTGGTCAAGCTGATGACGACGGTGTTCTTAAGCACCTTGTAGAAGTACGGGTCACTCAGGAAGTCCTGGAAATACCGCAGGCCTACCCAGGGGCTGAAATACAAGCCCAGGTTGTACTGGAACTTCTTGAACGCAATGACGACGCCGGTCATCGGGTAGTAGCAAAACACCGCATACCATATCACCGCAGGCAGCAGGAACAGATAGAACGCGGCGTACTTCTGCAGGTTCTTCTGCAGGCTCAACCGGCGCTTGCTTTGGCCGGAGGCGCCTCCCAGGGTCTTTACACTCATCTTGTGCCCACCTTATAAATTTGTTGATGCCACCGGCCAAATTGGCCGAAGGAGGGGCTTCACCCACGCGGACGAAGCCAATTAGAGATTAACCACGAAATTGGGGCAATCAATTTGTATCTATTCACAGTATAGAAATGCGCGCATGATTTGTCAAGAAGAATCTTTACATGTAACTTAAAAGTATATGTATGAACAAAAAAGGGCAATAGACGCGGATATCGGCGCAGAAAAGATGCCTCTGAGGGCGAAAGACCCACGAAAAAACCCAGAGCGACAGAAAAGCTGCAACCCTGGGCGTCTATAAAAACATGCACTTCCACCCTTTCATTGGGGTAGAGCTGAAACGTTTTATAGGAAAAAGATGGTATCCATTTCCACCGGGTTAGACCGGGGGCAGCGTTTTGACGGTGTGGCGCTTTTCCAGCCAGACTTCGTGGTCGATGCTTCGCAGCGGGCGCTTCTCCAGCAGAGCAGCGCTGATCTCATCAACTGCGCTCTTGCCCATCTGTGCGCTGGGCACATCGATGGCCGTGAAGGGAACGCCGTATACCGGCGAATAGGGATAATCGCCGTACCCCATGATGGACACGTCCTCATAGATGCGCAGGCCGTTTTGGAACAGCCATTTGCTCACAGCCATGATGGCCAGACTGGTGTGGCTGCAAATGGCGGTGATGCGGCCGGACAGGATATCCTGCACGGTGAACCGCTGTAAAAACCCTGAAAGATAGTCATCGCTGCGGGTGAGCATCGTGGTGTCGTACTCGATGCCGGCATCCTTAAGGGCCTGCAAAAAGCCCTTTTCTCGCCGCTCAATGGTCAACACCGGGCGGGCACTGGAGACATTGGCGATGTATCTGTGGCCCTTTTTGGCCAAATAGGAGCCCATTTGGTAGCCGCCATCATAGTCGTCGCAGGTGATGCACGGCAAACCCATCTTTTTGGCGGGGTTGTCTATGAGGAGGATGGGCAGGCCGGCATCCTGCAGGCAGGCCATCGCGCGGTAATCCTCGTCGGTTTCGTATCCGCAGGTGATGGCAGCGATGTAATCGCTGAGCTTCTCTCGGGCAATCTGCTCGTAGCGCTGCTGCGAGGCGGTGGTGTTGAGTATTTTATAGTCGAAGCCCAGCAGGTTGGCCTGCTCCACGCAGCCCATGGTGACGCGGAACAGAAAGCCGTCGCCCATCTCGTGGGGCAGAGCGATGAGCAGCTTGCCCCGGTAGGGCGTCTCATCCTGGGTGGCCATAACCAAGCCCTTGCCCGCCACGCGGCGGATCAGGCCTATACGAATCAGGTCTTCCACAGCCTTGCGGGCGGTGGGGCGGCTGACGCCAAAACGGCGGGCATAGCCCACCTCGGTGTCCAGCGCCTCGCCGGGCTTCTTGTCGCGGGCGTCGGCCTCGATGAGTTCCCGCACCTGCTCGTAAATCTTCTTCGTGTATCCATTATCCATGCGAAGACCAACTTCTCTTCATAAAATCGTTCATATCGAAACAGGCGGTTCGTCCCGAAACCCGTCGAAATTTTTTATGGAAACCTTACCCCACTCTTATGAATTTATTGAATATTATATATGCTGTAAGGCGAAATGACAACAATTGTGAAATAAAAACATGTAATATTATTTGCAAGTCGGACTGTTTACATGTAAAAAAATATGGTATGATGGTGCCGATGTGCGAGCCTTGGCGGCAACCAGCCGCCGCATGGCCGCGTAAAAAGGATGGAGAGCCTATGCAAAGCCTTGTGCAGAAATTCACCGCCGTGAAGACCAGCGTCGGTGGGAACCGCGAAAAGCGGCATTATGAAGATACGTTCGGAATGCCCCGGGAAGAAGCCAACCGCATCACGATGCCCAACCGCTGGCAGCGCCGGCTGCTGGGCCAATTGGAGTTCGCCCTGAAGCTTTCCGAATCACTGAATGGTCGGTTTGACGACTGTCTGCATGAAACATTGGACTGCTTGCTGGAGCAGGTCGCCGATCAAGGCGCGCTGACCCGCGACGACGTGGAACGCGCCGAGGCGAAGCTTTCGCCGTTGCAAGCCGCCGCAAAGGAATACCGGCTGATACTGGCAGGCCATGCCCACATCGACATGAACTGGATGTGGTCTTATCACGAGACCGTGGCCGCCACGCTGGAAACCTTCCGCACGATGCTGACGATCATGGACGAATACCAGGATTTCCACTTCTCCCAGTCTCAGGCGGCGGTTTATAAAATCGTCGAGGAATACGACCCGGCGCTGATGGAGCGCATCAAGGCCCGTATCGCCGAAGGCCGTTGGGAAGTCACCGCATCGGCTTGGGTGGAGACGGACAAGAACATGCCGTCCACGGAGTCCCTGGTGCGCCATATTCTCTATACCAAAAAATACCTTCAGGAGACCTGGGGCGTACCCGCCGACAGCCTGGAAGTGGATTTCTCCCCGGACACCTTTGGCCACAGCGCCCATTTGAGCGAGCTGAACGGGCATGGCGGCGTGAAATACTACTACCATTGCCGCGGTCTGGACGGCGACAACGTGCTGTATCGCTGGCGCGCGCCCAGCGGCGCGGAGGTGCTTGCCTACCGTGAGCCCTATTGGTACAACAGCGCCATCACGCCGGTGATTGGCGCGGGCCTCATCGACGTGGCCCGCCGCAGCGGGGGGCTTAAGACCGGGCTGGTGGTATATGGCGTGGGTGACCACGGCGGCGGCCCCACCCGCCGCGACATCGAGCGCGCCCGAGAAATGCAGTCCTGGCCCATCTTCCCGGTCGTGGAGTTCGGCACCTTCCGCAAATACTTCCAGGCCGCCGAGAGCGTGCGCGAGAACCTGGAAGTCGTGGACCGCGAACTGAACTTCACCTTCCCCGGCTGTTACACGACCCAGAGCCGCATCAAGATGGGCAACCGCCGCAGCGAGGCCGCTTTGGCCGACGCCGAAGCCATCAATGCTCTGGCGGCGTCGTTGACCGGCGCCCCCTATCGCCACCGCGCCTATGAGCAGGCCTGGCAGAAGGTGCTCTTCACCCACTTCCATGACATTCTGACCGGCTCCTGTGTGCAGGACAGCCGCGAGCACGCCATGGGCCTGTTCAGCGAAGCGCAAGCCGCTGCTCAGTCCTCCCGTCTGATCACCCTGCGCGCCATCACGGCCCGCATCGATTCCTCGTCGCTGCTCAGCGATGAGGACGTGTCGGCCAGCCAATCCGAAGGGGCCGGCGTCGGGTACGGTATAGGCTATCCCACCCCTGGCGGCTATGGCACCGCTGGCCTTTGCGGCGCGGGGCTGCTGGCCGCTGAGCGCGGCGCCGGCCTTAAGCGAATCCTGCACATCTTCAACCCCAGCGCCCACCGCCGTGACGCCGTCGTCGAGGTCACCATTTGGGACTGGGTGGGCGACATGTCCCGCATCCGCCTGCAAGACGGGCAGGGCAAACAAGCTGATTTCCAGTTGCTAGATAACGATCTGCGTACCTATTGGGATCACAAGTATTTCCGGCTGCTGCTGCGGGTAGATTTGCCGGCCATGGGTTATGCGACCTATGTGCTGGATGAGGCGGAAATGACCAGCTATCCCGTCTACTATCAGCCGCCGATCCGCACCACCGGCGCTTTCGACCCCTATGTGCTGGAAAACGAATTCCTGCGGGTGCAGTTGGACGCCGCCACCGCCGAGGTTGTATCCATGGTGGATAAGAAAACCGGCCGTGAGCTGATCCGCACCGGCGACACCGCCGGCCTGCGCCTGGTGGACACCGAGGCCAAAACGTCCAGCGCCTGGCTCATTGGCCGCTACATCCACACCGAGAAGGTCAATCGCAACATCAAGATCAACACCCTACCCGCCGGCCCCGTGCGCCGGGGCGTGGAAGTAGAAATCCCCTTCCGCAGCTCCACGGCCAAGCTCAGCCTGTGGCTGGACCAGGGCTGCCCGGCCTTGCAGGCCGACCTCAAGGTGGACTGGCACGAGATCGCCAAGGGTGATTCCCCCGTGCCGGTGCTGACCTATGCGGTGCCGCTGCAGGGGGCGCCGGAGCAATATCTTTTCGATGTGCCCGCGGGCGTACAGAGCCGCGGCCCCTATAGCCAGGACGTGCCCGGCTTGCAATACGGCGCCGCCGTGGCCGCCGGCCGGGCGCTGGCGCTGGTTTGCGACAGCAAGTACGGCTACCGTGCCGATGGCCAGTCGCTGATCCTGACGCTGATCAATGCAGCCAACAGCCCCGACCCGTATCCGGAACGCGGCATTCACACTGTGCGTTTTGCTGTGGCGGTGGCCGACGCATGCCCCAAGGCGTTGGAGGAGCTGGCTTTTGACCTGAACCGCCTGCCGGCGGCGGTCTCCGAGCGGCCGCACAGCGGCGATTTGCCGCTGGCTGCCTCTTTGCTGGAGTTGGAAGAGGGCGGCTCCGCGGTGATCAGCGGCATCAAAGCAGCCGAGGACGGCAAGGGCGTCATCGTGCGCCTGTATAACCCCATCGGTACATCCACAACGGCGCGGCTGGCGCTGATGAAGGCTCCCCGCGCCGCCCACACGGTGGACGCGATGGAACAGCCCGCAGCGGGCAGCGCAGCCGTGGTCGGCAACACTGTAACCCTGCAACTGGGACCCAACCGCCTGCAGGCGGTCCGGATAGAGTTCTAACCGGAAACAGGAAAGAGGAAAAGGAGACTACCCATGGACAGAAAGCTGCGCATTGGTTTCATCGGCACCGGTGGAATCGCCCATGCCCACATGGCCGCTTACTCCAAGTTCGACGATGTGGAGATCGTCGGTGGCGCCGACATCGTGCCCGGCAAGGCTCGGGCTTTCCTGGACAAGTGGAACCTCCCCAATGCCCAGGCCTTCGAGAGCGCCAAAGAGCTCATCGAAAACGTCGAGATGGACGGCGTCACCGTTTGCACCTACAACAAGACTCACGCCGAGTGCGTCGTCGCCGCTTTCGAGGCCGGCCTGCACGTGCAGTGTGAGAAACCCATGAGCTTTACGCTGCAGGAAGCAGTCGATATGGTGCGCGCCTCCCGCAAGGCCAACAAAATGTTGACCATCGGCTTCCAGCCCCGCTATGACCGCATGCGCCAGAAGGTTGACGATATCATCAATTCCGGCGCACTGGGCAAGGTGTATTACATCCAGAGCGGCGGCGGCCGCCGCCGGGGTATCCCGGGCAGCACCTTTGTGCAGGAAGAAAAGGCGGGCTTCGGCTGCCTGGGCGACATCGGCTGCTATTCCATCGACGAGTGCCTGCATGCCGTGCACTATCCCAAGCCGCTGACGGTCTCCGCTGTGGCGACGGATTACTTTGGCACCAACCCCAAATATTGGGCCGACGCCGAGAACTTTCATGTGGACGACTTCTCCGTGGCTTTTGTGCGCTGCGAGGGTGACTTGACCTTCGTATTCAAGCAGAGTTGGGCCATGCACGCCGACAGCCTGGGCGACACGCTGTGGCTGGGCACCGAGGGCGCCATCAAGGTCTGCAACGGCTTTGACTATGCCAACAAGCCCTCCCGCGTCATGTATTTCACCGACGTCAACGGCATGCAGGTGGACAGCTTCGTATTGCCCAGCCACGCCTTTGACGCTTACTCCGGCCCCGGCGGCATCGACATCTTTGCCGCCAAGGTGCGCGCCTACTGCGATGCCATCATCAATGGCGATCCCGCACCGATCCCCGGCGAGGAGATCCTGATGAACCAGGCCATCTGCGATGGCATCTATCGTTCCGCCAAGCTCAAGAAGGAAGTTGAGATCATCATCCCGAAGATTTAATGCAACATACAACTGTCAATCTTAAAGGAGGCCTTCCCCATGATCCAAGTAGCGATGCTCTCCAAGTGGCATGTGCATGCCGGCGACTACGCCCGCGGCGTACAGAACTCCGGCGTGGCCAAGATCACCTGCGTGTGGGATGAGGACGCCCAGCGCGGCCAGACCTGGGCCGACGAGCTGGGTGTGCCCTTTGTGGCTGATCTGGACACGCTGCTGGCCCGCAAGGATGTGGACGCCGTCGTCGTGGACACGCCCACCAGCGACCACTGCCGCGTGATGGTGGCCGCCGCCAACGCCGGCAAGCACATCTTCACCGAGAAGGCCCTGGCCCCCACGGTGGCCGAGTGCAAGCAGATCGCCGAAGCCGTGGCCAAAAACGGCGTCAAGTTCGTGATCTCCCACCCCTTCCTGACCACCGGCCTTGCGCAGTATGCCAAGCAGCTGATCGAAGACGGCACGCTGGGCGACATCCACTATATGCGCTTCCGCAACGCCCATAACGGCTCGCTGGCCGGCTGGCTGCCCCCTCACTGGTATGATATGGAGAAGACCGGCGGCGGCGCCATGATGGACCTGGGCTGCCACCCGATGTACACCGCTGCCTATCTGCTGGGCAAGCCCAGCCGCATCACGTCCATGTTCAACCGCACCCATGCCCCCGCCGGCGACGACAACGCCGTAAGCGTCGTGGAGTTCGAGAACAAGGCCATCGCCGTGCTGGAGACGTCCTTTGTGTCCCCCGCTGATGCCGGCTGCTTCGAGCTGCTGGGCTCCAAGGGCGCACTGGTCAGCGTTGGCGGCCAGGTCAAGGTGCGCAGCACCGACTTCGGCGTGGATGGCTGGGTGCTGATCGACAAGCTGCCAGCGGCCTTGCCCATGGCCATGCAGCAGTGGTTCGACGGCATCCTCAACGGCACCCCGATCCCCTATGACACCGAACGCGGCATCGCTCTGACCGAGCTGCTGGAGAACGCTTACAAGGCCGATCGCGAGCAGCGCATCGTGAAGATCGAGGGATAACGCGTCCATGACCGGGACTATCTATAACATCCAGCGCTTCTCCATCCACGACGGACCGGGCATTCGCACCACGGTGTTCTTCAAGGGTTGCAACCTGCGATGCCTGTGGTGCCACAACCCCGAATCCATCTCCCGGCGGCCGGAAGTGGAATTCTACCCGGAGCGCTGCATCGGGTGTGGGCGGTGCTTTGACGCCTGCCCCACCCATGCTCATATTCTGGACGAGACCGGCGCACACCGCATCGACCGCAGCCTCTGCGAGGGATGCCTGGCGTGCGCCGGCGTCTGCTATGCCGAAGCGCTGGTGGGCGTGGGCCGCCAGGTGAGCGCGGAAGAGCTGCTGGCCTCCATCCTGACCGACCGGCCCTACTATGAGCAATCCGGCGGCGGCGTCACGTTCTCCGGTGGCGAGTGCATGGCGCAGGCGAATTTCCTAAGCGAGATACTGGCCGCCTGCCGGCGCGAGGGCATCCACACCGCCGTGGACACCGCGGGCAACGTGCCCTGGGAGAGCTTCGAGAAGGTGTTGGAGCACACGGATCTCTTCCTCTATGACCTGAAGGCCGCCGACAGCGAAACCCACCGGCGTCTGACCGGCGCGGGAAACGAACGCATCCTGAGCAACCTGAAAAACTTGAGCGTGGCAAGAAAACGCATCATCGTACGCATACCCTATATACCGGGGTGCAACGACGGTGAGATTGAGGCCATGGCGAATATTCTGAAGGCTTTAGCCGTGGAGCGCGTGGAAGTGATGCCCTATCACCGCCTGGGGGAGGGCAAATACGCCGCGCTGGGCATCACTGCCCAAACCGCCATCACCATCCCCACGCCTCAGGAAACCCAGGCCGCCGTGGAACTGCTGCGCAGCCACGGCATCAACGCCCATCCGGCATGACCGAGCATCCAAGGGGGAGACGCCTAATGCTGAATACCGAGAGAGCGGCGATGTCGCCGCTGTACGCCGGGCGCATCCAGCGCCTGCATGAAGACAAGATGGCCATCAACGAGGTCAAGATCCGTCTGATCGGCCGCGGAAAGATGGACTTCGACGACTGGGGATTCGTCTATTACCCGGATTTCAAATTCACCGCGCCCAGCGACCGAGAAGATGGCATCATCTGCGGATATGTACCCATCGGGCGCACGCTGCGCAAGTTTTTCCAGGAGATTCCCAAGTATGTGAACCCCAACAGCGCGCTGGCCGGCGCGTGGATAAGCCCCATCGGCAACTATGTGACCATCCGCATGCCGCCGGAACTGATTCCGCAGGATCTGGTGCCCATCTGGAAGGAATATGACACGCGTCCGGGCTTTGGGGCCATGAACCACTGCGCGCCGGACATGAACATCGGCCTGCAGCTGGGTTGGGGCGGCCTCCTCCGGAAGATTCGCTACCATCGCGACTTCAACGCGCCGGCGGACACCGCCTTCTACGACGGCGAGGAGCAGGTCGTGCTGGGCATGCAGGAATGGATCGCCGCGCTGGCGGCCCAGTGCCGGGCCATGGCCGCGGACGAGGCCGACGCCGACACCCGCGCCAACCTGTTGGAAATGGCTGAAATGAACGAGTGGCTCGTGGACAACCCGCCGCGCACGCTGCGGGAGGCTTGCCAGTTCCTGGCCCACTTCCAGACGCTGGACCGCACCTATTTCGTGGGCGGCGCGCTGCAGCAGTTGGACGAATTGCTGCGGCCCTGGTATGAGCGCGATATCGCCGAAGGCCGCGTGACCGACGAGCAGGCCGTATGGCACCTGGCCAGCCTGTTCTTCAACGACACCCACTATTCGCAGATCGCGGGCCTGACCGCCGACGGCTCCCGGGACATGACCAGCCGGTTAAGCTTCCTAATTCTGGATGCGCTGCACCTGCTGAAGATCCCTGTGAACATGGCCGTGCGCGTGCACGACGGCGTGAACCCGGAGCTGCTGCGCCGCAGCCTGGAATACATCCTGGAGGATGGCTCCGGCGTGGACTACTCATGCAATGTAGGCTGTGAGCAGGGCTATGCCGCCAACGGCTATCCGCTGGAGCTGGCCCGGCAGCGGGCCAAGGTGGGCTGCAACTGGACCGCCCTGCCCGGCCGCGAATACCCGCTGCAGGACGTGACCCGTGCCAACCTGGCCTTTGCGCTGACCCACGCGCTGGAGGACGTGCGCGCCAACCCTTCGCTGGAGGCGCTGTTTGAGCGCTTCGCCCATCACACCGGCGTCATCGTGGACAGCATCAAGGCGGGTTACGACCGCCACTATGAGCTCGTGGGCGTCAACACGCCGGAAATGGTGTACAACCTCTTCATGCACGGCCCGGTGGAGCGGGGCATCAACTGCTCCCAGGGCGGCGTGGACATCCTGAATTTCAACATCGACGGCGTGGCGCTGGCCACGGTGGCCGATTCCTTGGCCGCCATCCAGCAGCGCGTTGTGGACGAAGGCCGCCTGAGCTGGGCGCAGCTCTACGAGGCGCTGGACCGCAACTACGAGGGCATGGAGGACGTGCGGCTGATGCTTCGGAACATCCCGCGCTTTGGCAGCCCCAATTCCCTGGCGGAAAGCTGGGCGCTGCGGGTGCGCGATTGCTTCGTGCACGCGTGCAAGCGCAGTGGCACGCCCAAGTACAATCTGCCCATCCTGCCGGGGATGTTCTCCCATGGCACGATAATGGAGCTGGGCTCCAACCTTGGCGCCACGCCCAACGGCCGGCGCTCCGGCGAGGCCATCAGCCACTCCAACGAGCCCGACCCGGGCTTTGCCCGGGGGCTGGATACGTTCTCGCCGTCGCTCAAGGCCACGGCTGTGGCCAAGGCGCAGCCGGGGTACGGCAACTCGGCGCCGCTGCACCTGGACATCGACACCGAGATGCTGGCCCACGCCGGCGGCATTGAGGCGCTGATCGCGCTGATACACGCCCACAACCACATGGGCGGCACGCTGATCAACCTGAACTGCCTGACCAAGGAGCGCTTGCTCAAGGCCCACGAGAACCCCGACCGCTACCCGGACCTGCTGGTCCGCGTAACAGGGTATTCGGCGTTTTTCGCGTCGCTGTCCAAGGAGTATAGGCAGCAGATTATAGACAGATTCTTGTCCAAAGCGGGCTGAGCAATCATCAAATGAAGACAGCCGGGGCATTTGCTCCGGCTGTTTCTTGCACTCTATCTCATAGTAAGCTCCGCATCGCCGGGCAAGGGTTTCAGCGGTGCGAAGGGCAGCGTCTGATACCAGTAGGCCACGGAGGTGTAATCGTCGTATCGCGGCCCGGTCCAGCCCAGATTGTCGATGGTCATGCGGAACCCGGTATTGAAGTGGATGGGGTCCTGCACGTGCCAACGGTACAGCAGGAAGCGCTGCTGGCCGTTGTATACCTCCCGGTTGCTGCCAAGTATGGCGTACATGCCCACATAATGCCCGCTGTAGGTCTGGTATTTGTTGAGTATGATGTCGTTGCCGAAACCGTAGGAGCCGCAAAAATAGTCCTCCGTGCCGGTGTAATGGATGGAAGGATACTCGTCGTCATCCAGGTACATCCTGGCCTCTCCCTCCACCCAGCAGGTGTTGTTGCCGTTCATGCCCGCAGCCAGGCTGACGCCGACGAACTGCCCCTTGCCGCGGATGCCGTCTATGATCGTATAGGAGCGTCCCCTGGAGACCGGGTGTTCCTGTCGGTAAGAGGCGTGGAAGTACCCGATGTTGTGCGGCAGGTCGCATTTGCAGCCGGTAATGATGTAGTAAAGGTCGTGGGCTTCCTGGCCGCGGTTTTCCACGGTGATGCGGCAGTGCCGCAGGAAAGGCATCTCCCAGTAGCAGTTGAGACCCCGGCCGGGGGCCACCAGCACCATGGCGGAATTCAGAGAAGGATAGTTGCCGTTGACGTCTTTAAAGTTTTCATCATAAGCGCAGCCGAAGAAAGCCGACAGGGGAGATTCCACCGAAGGGTACTCATTGTCCTCCCAATAAAACCGCAGTATGAAGTTGTGGCCGGTATAGCCGGTAAACCAGATGCTCTGTATCATGCCCGGTCCGTCGGTATCCACCAAGGTGACCGTTTCTCCCGGATGGATGGTGACCGTGGGGCGTAACTTGGTGCAATCACCGCCGCGGGAACCGCCCGCCCGTTGGCCCGTGGGGTTCTCCGCGGAAAATGCAAAGGTCTGCGCGTCGGAAATGAGATAGTTCTTCATTGTCGGTATCCTGACTCCCCGTAAAAGTGTACTACCAATTATAGTCTGTTTTGGCGTGCTATGCCACAGTCTCCCACAGTACTATCAGACATGCCGGAGGGTTTTGGTTTTCCACGGTCGTCCGCTGTCATATGCTAACAACGAAAGGATGTGTCTTTCGTTGGCGGTATGCAAAGTGATCGTGACCAACCTCTACAAGAGCGACGACGAGGCACTCAGGAAGAAGAACTTCACCCTGCTGCTGGCAAAATACATCACAGCCCAGAGCCAAAAAG
Source organism: Bacillota bacterium (assembly GCA_023410875.1). GTDB lineage: Bacteria > Bacillota > Clostridia > Christensenellales > UMGS416 > JAEYRA01. The sequence goes on from JAEYPH010000039.1 coordinate 71,958, forward strand.
CCTGAGGCATGGCCATGCGGGTGGGGATCTACTGCCGATTAAGCGACGAGGACCACGACAAGCTGAACCCCGCCGCCGACAGCGAGAGCATACAGAACCAGAAGAGCATGCTGGCGCGCCACGCCGTGGAGCAGGGGTGGGACATCTGTGATATCTATTGCGACGAAGACTATGCCGGCAGCGACCGGGAGCGCCCGGCCTTCAACCGCCTGCTCTGCGACGCCCAGCGGGGCCGGCTGGACATTGTGCTGTGCAAAACCCAGTCGCGCTTCTCCCGCGAGCTGGAGATCGTGGAGAAATATGTCCACGGTCTGTTCCCCGAATGGGGCGTGCGCTTCATCGGCCTGGTGGACAACGCCGACACGGCGGTAAAGGGCAACAAAAAGAGCCGCCAGATCAACGGCCTGATCAACGAGTGGTATCTGGAAGACCTTTCGGACAACATCCGCGCCGTGCTGGACAACAAGCGCTTGAAAGGCCAGTACATCGGCGCCTTCGCGCCTTACGGATACCGCAAGGCCGACGACGACCGCAACCGTCTGGTCATCGACCCGCCGGCGGCGCAGGTCGTGCGGCGCATATACCAGATGTATTTGCAGGGCACGGGGCTGTGCCGGATCGCGCAGACATTGACACAGGACGGCGTACCCAACCCCACTGCTTACAAGCGCCGGCTGGGGTTCAATGTGGGCGGCGGCCAACTCTGCCAACGCGGCGACGCGTGGACCACGGCCACGGTGCTGCGCATGCTGCGCAACCCGGTGTATTTGGGTACGCTGGCCCAGGGCAAGCAACGCAAGGTCAGCTACAAGAGCAAACGCCGCAAGACCGTGGCCAAAGAGCACTGGTTCGTCGTGGAGAACGCCCACGAGGCCATCATCGAACGGGACACCTGGCAGGCCGTGGAGGCGGCGCTGGACCGCAATCACCGGCCTCAGAAGAGCGGAGAGGTGCACCCTCTGGCGGGCAAGGTGTTCTGCGGCGGGTGCGGCCGGGCGCTGCACGCCTACACCGTGCGGGGCAGGCGCTATTGCCGCTGCCCCGGCGCGCTGAAGGGCGGGCCGTGCGCCGGCGCCAGCATCCCCTTGCATGCGCTGGAGGAACGGCTGCTGGGCGAGCTCAACGCTGTGGCCGGGGAACTCTTCGACGAAGCCATGCTGTCGGACACCGTGACGCCGGGCGACACACAGGAGCGTCAACGCCAGGCGCTGGCCGGTGAGCTGGCCCAGCTGGACGCCAAGCTTTCGCAGTTGGAGCGGGCACAGTATTCCCTCTATCTGGACAAGGCCAAGGGTATCCTCGCCGAAGAACTCTTCCTGCAGCTAAGCCAGAGGATGGGCAATGAGCGGCAGGCTCTGCTGGAACACCGGGGAGCCGTGGGGCGCAGCCTGAAAGCCTTGGATGAACAGATGCGCCAGGGTTCCGGCAAAGCGGATCTTATTGGGCGATACCGGCGGTTCGGCGCGCTGACCCGGGAGCTGGCGCTGCAGTTCGTACAGCGTGTGGAGGTGTTCCACCGCGACCGGGCGGGGAGCACGCCGGTACGTATCCATTGGTCATTTTGATTCGTGTTTGCGGCACTGCAGCGGATGCGGCAACGACAACAACGATTGCTGATACATCCCGTCCGACCGCAAGGAAGCCGGCCACGGCTTCCTTGCACTATCGCCGACGAGGCCGCGGCATAGCGTCGGCGAACTCGGACGATTTCCCCGGCTCATGGTTCATCGCCCGGCGACCACTGTCGCCGGGCGATGCCCTTTCGTCATATTCACAATGTATGCCGGAAAGCTAGAGGGGAGATTCTTCGCTGCGCTCAGAATGACAGCGCAAAGTGCAGAGCGCTCCACATTCTGTCATTCTGAGGGAACGCAGTGACCGAAGAATCCCCCGAGAGCACCGTCGTTCCTGGGATATCCCTCGCGGAGTTTATCCTGAGCGAAGCCGAGAAACTGGCAATGACGGACGGGGTATGACGGTAAAGCTTAGCTTTAGCCTTTACTTCCACGCCTCGATACGGCGTAGCACGTCCTGGGCGTCGCTCTGGCTGGGCAGGAACATCGTAAGATAAAGACCCTTGGGGCTCAGGTTCTCCATGATCGCATCCAGCTCCTTGGGGTTGAAGCCCAGCAAGATCAGCCGGCGGCCCTTCTCCTGTATGCGCTTCATGACCGGCATCCACATCTCGTTGGCAAAGGACTGCCAAGCCTTGCCGTCGCTCTGGAACATGTCGCCGGGCACGCACTGTATTGCGTGGATTTCCTCGATGTCCAGTATGCTCTCCAGATGGGGAATCTCGCCGGGGCCGTCCAGGTGATACACGCCATGGTCGAACCACTTGGCCTCCCTGGCCAGCCAGGGCGTCACGAACTCGTCGAACATGGGCCGCGAGATCATCGCGGAGAAGTCGCACTGCAGCGGATACCATGTGCCGGGGCACCAAAGGCCCATCCAGGCGCTGTGGCCCTGCTGGTGGCTGGTCATGAGCGCCTGCAGGCGGTCATAGGCCTGCTTCCACGCCACGTTGATCTCGGTGCAGGCGGTCTTGATCTCCTCGGGATAATCGTAGAGATCGTAGAGCAGCTTGTCGTTGCCCCGCAGGGAGACGACGATATCCAGGTTGCCGCCTAGATCGGTCATGCCCACATGGTACTCTCCGCGCGCATTTTCGGAGAAAAGTTTCGTCATTTCCCACGTGGTCTTCCACATGAAGCTGTCCCAATCCATCTTGATGGGCTGGCGCTTCTGCCAGTCGGTGATGGGCGGCTTGGCGTCAAACCACACGGTGTCCGGGGCCAGGCCGAATTCACCGCCCATGTAGGCGGCGGCCACACCGGGGCCCAGGTTGATCCAGAACAGTGGGAAGGCGTCGCCGCCGAAGTGGGTGCGGTTGAAGCCGGCCAGCGCGTTCTCATAGCGGAACCCGGCGTCCAGCCACTTCTGCTGCACATCCCTGGGTGGGCGCGGCGGGGCGATGGCGCTGTCCAGCGGCCGGTCGGCGGGCGCATAGAGGCTGCAGCAGCAGCGGTCGATGAGTTCCCCTTCCCAGAACGCGGCGAAGCGCTGCTGGCTGGCGGGCCAATCGGGCTTGTACTTCAGCATGGTTCCTCCTGCAAGCGTATAGATATCGTCAGAATGGCTGTGAACACGCGATGGTCAGGCAGCGGTATTCCCGCTGGGCTTCGGGCAGCTTGTCGCCGGGCAACCGGGGCCGCACGGCGCAGAAGATGTGATAGAGCCGCCCTCCGTGGCGCACCACGGCGGGCTTGTGGGCATGGGTGGCGTCCAACTCGCCGGGCGCGCCGTGGCGCAGAATGGGTTGATCCTCCCGCTGCCAGTGGGTCAGGTCGTCGGAAAAGGCCAAGCCTTCTTGGGCGTTGGCATAGTCATAGCCGAAGTAAAACATGACCCATCTGCCCGCATCCCGCAGCACGATCGGGTCGGAAACGAAGGCGCCGTCCCAGTGGCCGGGGCGCACGGGCATCACGGGGTTCAGCGGGCTGCGCTGCCAGTGGATCAGATCGTGCGACGTGGCCAGACCGGTCTGCTCAATCCAGCCCTCCTCATCGCGGTCCTTGGCGTTGTAGAAAAGATAAAAGCAATCCTCGTGTTCCAGCAGCCAGCCCTTGTACAGGCCGCCGCGATCCCAGCTTTGCCCTCCGCGCCAGGAAAACACCGGCTCCGGCAGGCGGTGCCAGTGCAGCAGATCCTCGTCCTCACACCAGGCCAGTCCCATTTGTGCTGGGCCGCTCTCATAGCCGTCGTCGGGATAGCTGTGATAGATCATCCAATAGCGCCCGTCCCGCCGGCGCAGCATGGGCAGCGCGTCCAGATCGCAGCTCCCGCGCAGCATGCAGGAGCCCGCCGCGCCGCGACTGTCCCAACGGCCCAGGTCGTTCCGCCGCAATATCATGCCCTTGTGGGTCCAATGAATAAGGTCGTCGCTGACGGCCAGCGCCGTCTGATAGCTCCTGCCGTCGTAGCCCACATACATCAGATGAAACTGGCCGTTGTGCCAAAACAGGAACGGAGCGTCCACCGCCCATTCATCGAAGGCGCCGGGCGTGCCGGAGGGAGCCAGGATGGGCCGGCCCAGCTTGTACGGGGTCTCATAGCTTTGCGACATATGCTATCCTCTGGATATCGAAATCCACCTTACCATATCACAGCCCAATCGGTGTGTAAACAGGAGAATCCCCTGCCAAAAAGGAGAGTTTTGCGGTCTTTCCCGCAATACCGGACCGGACTATACTATAGAGTAAGATTGCGACCGATAACGCACAATGAGGACTTACCATGAACGAAAGAACTCCCGGCTCCACCACCCCGCCGGCCGGCGACGCCGTGGCCTGGGTGGACCCGAACATTGGCGGCGTGGCTCATCTGCTGGCCCCCACCGTGCCCACGGTGCAGCGGCCCGGCGGCATGGTGCGCCTGGCCCCCAACCGCCCGGCCGGCCACCCGGACCCATGGCTGGCGGATCACGTGACCGGCTTCCCGCTCAACATCATTGGCCACCGCGGGCCGCGGGCCTTCGCCATCATGGCGGCCAGCGGCCAACCGGACTTGGCCCCCGGCGGCGCGGCGGCCCTGGCCGACCACGATTTTGAGACGGCGGCGCCCGAGCGCTACACCGCGGCGCTGGACGACGGCGATCTCGAGGTGGCTTTCACCGCCACCCGGCACGCCATGGCCTACCGCTTCACCTTCCAGGCCGCCGGACCCCATTGGCTGATCTTCCACACCACGGCGCCAAGCGCGCTGCAGGCCCACGATGGCGGGCGCACCGTGACCGGCGAACAAAGCGTTCACGGGCTGGACTGCTTCTTCTGGGCCCAACTGCCGCCGGGGTGCGCAGCCTTATATGCTCAAGATGAGGGTGGCGAAGCCACCGAAGCCACCGAAGCCGCCGGCACAGCGCAGGCCCAGGGCAACGGCGCAGCCCTGGCTGTGGGCTATAACGCCCGGGAGCCGTGGACGGCGGAGGTCACCGTCGGCTTCTCCTATATCAGCGCCGAACAGGCCCGGCAGAACGCCGGCGAGGCGCTGGGGCACTCCTTTGAGAGCCTGTGCACCGATGCCCGCGCCGCGTGGAACCGAGAACTGGGCCGCATCCATGTGGAAGGCGGCGACGAGCGGCAGCGCCGCGTATTTTACACGGCGCTGTGGCGGGCCATGGAGCGACCGGTGGACATCGCCGAGGGCGGGCGGTATTACAGCGCCTGGGACGGCAAAATCCACGACGCCGGCGGCGCGCCCTTTTTTGTGGACGACTGGATGTGGGACACTCATCGGGGCGTACACCCGCTGCATGCGATTCTGAACCCCACCCGCCAGCGGGACATCCTGAATTCCTATGCCCGCATGATCGCCCAGGGCGAGGGCTGGGCCCCCACCTTCCCCCAGGCCCACGGCAACAACGCGGCCATGCTGGGCAACCATTTGGCCGCCGTGGCCGCCGACGCCTGGGCCAAGGGCATCCGCGACTTCGACGTGGAGACCGTCTATACTGGCCTGCGCAAGACGGCCATGGAGGGCAGCCGCATCCCGTGGTATGTGGGGCCGGCCACCGAGCTGGATCGCTTCTATCTGGAGAAGGGCTACTTCCCCGCCCTGGCCCCCGGCCAACGGGAATGGGTATCGCAGGTGCACGACTTCGAGCGCCGCCAGGCGGTCTCTGTGACGCTGGACCACGCCTATGACGACTGGTGCCTTTCCACGCTGGCTGAGGGCCTGGGCCACAGCGAGGATGCACAGGCCCTGCGCCACCGGGCGCTGTACTACCGCAACCTGTGGCGGGCAGACCTGGGTGTGATGGCCCCGCGCACCGCCGATGGCACGTGGGTGCAGCCCTTTGACCCCGGCCTGTATGGCGGGGCCGGCGGTCGGGACGCCTATGCCGAGTGCAACGGCTGGGTGTGGAGCTGGAGCGTACCCCACGACGTGGCCGGCCTCATGGCCCTGATGGGCGGGCGGGAGGCCTTCGCGCAGCGGCTGGACGCGCTCTACAACCAGCCGCTGGGCACGTCCAAGTATCAGTTCCTGGGCCAGTTCCCGGATTCCACGGGCCTAGTGGGCCAGTTCCCCATGGGCAACGAGCCGGGTTTCCTGATCCCATGGCTGCACCTGTATGCCGGGCAGCCCTGGCGCACGCAGCACCGGGTGCGCCAGCTCATGGACCTGTGGTTTGACGACGGGCCCTTTGGCCTGTGCGGCGACGACGACGGCGGGGCTCTGTCGGCATGGTATGTGTTCGGGGCGCTGGGGTTCTATCCCCTGTGCCCCGGCAGGCCTGTGTACGGCGTGGGCAGCCCCATCTTCGAGCGCGCGGCAATCCAGCTGGGTAACGGCGGCGCGTTCACCGTGGCTGCCCCCGGAGCCTCCCGGCAGAACAAGTACGTGCAGAGCGCCCGGCTCAACGGGCAGGAGCTTACGCGCCCGTGGTTCACCCATGATCATCTGATCCCCGGCGGCTGCCTGGAGCTGGACATGGGTCCGCGTCCCAACAGGCTGTGGGGCAGTGGGCCGCAGGACGCACCTCCTTCTTTTTGCGACAAACGGAACGTGTGACCAGAACACCCGCCTGTAATCGTAAGGGGTATTGACAAAGCCGCTCAATGTGATATATTTGTCTCGTTCGAGACAAATATATCACATTGGAGGTTCACCCAATGCTTAGCAAGCTGAGCTATAATCACATGAAATTGGTCCGATTCTTTGCGTCTATTTTCTTACTTCTCGTCTACGCATTGGAGATCTTTGCAAAAGAATACCTCCCCAAAACGCTGGTTAACATCTTGGTGATCATCGCGCTTCTTCTGTACATTGCGAGCATCATGCTCTTCCTTTCGCAAAGAAACGCTAAAAAAGTCGTGATGGACGAGCTGTCCCAGCAAAACGAAACAAAAGCCGCTCAATTCACCTATTTGATGCTGACCATCGCTATTTTCGGAGGGATTCTATTTACCAAGCTTACCGACGAAAATGTTTCATTAAGCTATGATGTTCTTTTTTGCGTCCTGATTGCCGTGTCAGCCGTCAATGACGGATATTACCTCTACCTTGAGCAGAAAGGGTATAGCAATGCCGCCGCTGACGACGAAGATTAAGGAATATCGCCAACGGGCAGGACTGAAACAGGAGGAGCTTGGTGAGATCGTCGGCGTCCGCCGGGAGACCATCGTGCGGCTGGAAAAGGGACTCTACAATCCCTCTCTGAAACTGGCAATGGACATCGCGAAGGTATTTCACACGACCGTCGAGGAGCTGTTTTCCTTCTCTGAAGAATGAGTATTGACGAGCAGCGCCAGTGCCGCCAAGCGCTCCAGCGCCTCACCCTCCGGCGGCGCCGCGCAGCGGATGAGCAAAATCAGGCTGGGGCATCGGCGGACCAGGGCCGCCAGCTCCTCCAGATCGCCCAGTTCCTCCATGCCCAGCTCCACGATCAGGCGGCCTTCCCAGCCGCCCATGTCTTTTAAATCCGTCAGCGCCGCGGCGTTCACATGCAGGCCGATGTCCCGGGCATGCAGCGCCTGGGCCAGCGCGTCGTCCCAGGCGTCCATCGCAGCCCACAGCGGCACGCCGGTGTGGCGGGCCAGCCATTCCAGTTGGGGCTCCAGCGCCGCAAGATACGCGCCGGCATCGCCCAGGGGCAGGCCGTCGCAAACCTCCAGCGCGCAGCAGCCGGCGCGGGCGGCTTCCTCGCAGCGGCGGTGGAACAGCCGCTCCAGCTTGCGCAGGCAGGAGGCCAGGTTCTCGTCTCCGGCGTCTCCGGCGGCGCGCAGGATGTCGGCGGATGCCCAACGCGACTGCATCTCCCGCAGCGGCGCGCCGCCCACCAGCCCCAGCGCCGGCGCATGGGCAAGCTTCATCTGGCAGATGTCCTTGAGGTAGCTGCGCAGCGCCTTGAAATCGTTGGTGCGCTTAACGTAGGGCTCCAGGGGCTCCCCGGTGGCCAGCCGCAGTTCGGAGAGCTTGCCCTCCGGCGCGTGCAGCGCGGTGCGCACCGCCGGCCGGCCGTCGGCCTGCTCGGCCTTGCGCACGAAGGCAGAATGGGGGTGCTCCACGCGGCATGTTTCACCCACGGTGAGCCAGGCCACGCCGACGGCATCCATCGCGGCGGCCGCCTCGGCCGAGGGCGTCCGGCTGCACCGCCAAGCCACGGCGCGGCCCGGGGCCTCGCCGCGCAGCAGCGCCGCAAGCCCCTGGTTCAGCCGGGTGGAAAGCTGCGCGTCTGCCATCAGGACACCTGCGTGCGGAACAGCTTGTCCCGGTTGAAACTCCTGACCGCAAAGCGGATGAGCACCGCGTCCAACGCGAACACGCCGATGCCGCAGGCCAGCAGCAGCGGCGTACCCAGGAACACCACGCCGCCCAGTTGACCATAGAGCAGAAACAGGATGGGCAGGATCACCAGTACACTGAGCTGCTGCGCCTCCTGAAAGCCCTTGACCTTGGCGCTGACCAGCACATTGAGGAAGACCATGAGCAGCGACAGCGCCGGCACCAGGCACAAAGCGATGGCCAGCCAATGGGGCGCCGGCGGCACCGGACGGCCAAACAGCGGCGCGCCCAGCACCATGAACTCCACAGCGAACAGCAGGAACCCGGCCCAGGAAACGGCCACTGCCGGCACGAAGGCCGCCAGCATCTTGCCCCAAAAAAGCTCCATCTCGCTCAGGGGGCTGAAGAGCAGTGTCTCCAGCGTCTTCTTCTCCTTCTCCCCCACGAAGGCCGCCGCCGCCACGATGCTGGATACCATGACTGGCACCATCAGAAACAGCGGCGCGAAGAGATAGTTGATCATCAGATACACGAGCTGGGCGTTGACGGAGCCGAAGTTCTCGATCTGCGAGCGCAGCGCGCCCTGGGGGATGCCGCCCAGGAACTGCTGGATGAGCTTCATGTCGTCCTGATCGCCGGCGAAATTCACAGCGCGGCCCAGGATCAGGAACACGCCGGGCAGCACGACGACAAACAACAGCGGCACAATGAGCATGGGCACCCACATCTGCGCGCTGGACGTGATGGCGCGGATGTCCTTGCGCATGAGCGCGACGATGGACCGACGGTTCATGGCTTGACCCTCCTGATTTCGAAATAGAGCGCCTCGAGGTTGCTGTTCTCGATCGTGGCGCCGTAGATATCCTGCCGGGCGCTGAGCGTGCGCAGGAAGGACGGAATGGATGCCTTGCCCGGCAGCCTGACGGTGAAGCCGCCGCGTACCTGCTCGCCCACCACGCCGCCGGGCAGCGCCGCCGCGGGCGTCTCCACGCGCAGCACGATCTCGGCCACATACTTGCGCTCCAGCTCCTCCAGCGTGCCGGCTTCCAGCATGCGCCCGCGATCCAGGAATACGAAGCGCGTGCAGAACTGCTCGGCTTCGGCCAGATTGTGGGTGCACACGAACACGGTGACGCCGGCGGCGTTCAGTGTGCGGACGCGTTCGATCATCTCGCGGGCGGCCTCCGGGTCCAGCCCGGAGGTGGGCTCATCCAAAAAAAGCAGATCCGGGTTGTGCACCAGCGCCTTGGCCACGGCGGCGCGCTTTTTCAGGCCGGTGCTCAAAGCGCCTACCTTGGCTTTTCGCTTTTCCGTCAGGCTGAACTGCTGCAGCAGCGTATCGATGCGGCGGGGGATGTCTGTCTCGGGTACGCCATACAGCCGGGCAAAGAAGGCCAGGTTGTCGGCCACGGTCATGCCCTCGTAGAGGTTGGCCGTCTCGGTGAGCACGCCGGAACGGGCGCGAACCTGGTTGCCCTGGCGGGTCGGGTCCATGCCGGCCACATGGATGCTGCCGCTGTCCGGCGAGAGCACGCCGTTCATCAAGCGGATGGACGTGGTCTTGCCGGAACCGTTGGGGCCCAACAGGCCCAGTATCTCGCCGCGCTGCACCTCAAAGGACATGCTGTCCACGGCCAGCAGCGTTCCGTAGCGCTTGGAAACATCCTGAAAGCGGATGATGGGTTCATTCATGGTCTGGCCTCCTCCAGCGGTTCGGTGTTGGCGAATGCGCGCCGATAGCCTTCTATGGCGCGCTGGATGGCCGCGCGCGCCTCGGCGCGGCCCTGCACGCGCTCCACGCTGGTGGCGCCGTGCTCCAATTGTTTATAGACTTGGAAAAAATGGCCGATCTCGTTGGAAAGATGACCCGGCAGATCGGCGATGTCCTGGTAGCTGTTCATCTGCGGGTCGTTGAACGGAATGGCCAGTATCTTTTCGTCGGTTTCTTCGTCGTCAATCATCGTGATGACGCCGATGGGATAGCAGCGCACCATCGTCATCGGATAGAGCGTCTCCGCACACAGCACCAGCACATCCAGCGGGTCGCCGTCATCGCTCAAAGTGCGCGGCAGAAAGCCATAGTTGGCCGGATAATGGGTGGACGTATGCAGGATGCGGTCCAGCACCAGCAGGCCGGTGGCTTTGTCCATCTCATACTTTTGTTTGCTCCCCTTGGGAATCTCGATGACAGCCAGAAAATCTTCCGGTCTCACCCGCACGGGGTCAATGTCATGCCAGGCATTCATGGCCGCTCCTCGTTGTGCGCATGGATGGCGCTCAAAAGTCTATTTGATTATATTACCAAACAATACCTGTGTCCATCCCAAGACGATTTGCACCGCCAAGCTGCCGCTCAAAACGTCGTTTTTGGCGTTTTTCTGCGCTTTAGGAGCATTTTCCATGGTGATGCACAATGGCGGCCATTTCCATATTTGCATTTGTTTTAAACTACCTAAAAAGATACTTAGATGCTACGATATTTAGCGAAATCATTACTATTTGACCGAGGATGTGTGGACCATGAAACATTTGACCAAAGCGACAGTCCTGCTGGCGCTGTGCGTCGTTGTGTCCGGCTGTGCCTGGGCTGGAGGCGTGATCGCGCCTCTTCTGCCGGGCCGGACCGGAGCGCCGGATCTGCAAACCGGCACGGCCACAGCGACGCTGGAACCCACCCCGAGCGACACACCAACCGAGACTCCCACGGCGACACCCACCGCCACGCCTTCGCCCACGCCGGCAGACCCTTACCCCGTGCTCAAGCGTTATAACAGCCAGATGCCCCCGGCGCTGGTTGTGAACCTGGCCTATGACAATTACGCGACGCCGCTGGACTACTACGTGGCGCTCAAGTCCGCGAATCTGCGCGCCGCCCCCGATGCCAAGGCCAAAAAGCTGCAGAGCGTATCCGCCGGCGAGCGCTTCGTGCTGGTGGCGCAGGTGCAGGGCGCCGACGGCAAGACGCCCTGGTTCCACGTGCGTTACAGCGACAAGAAAGGCGAGCACGACGCCTATGTGCTCAGTTCCACCGGGCGTGACCGCTCCTTCCGCCTGGGCAGTATGCTTTCGCGCATCCAGGCGCTGGAAGCGGTGGCCGACCGGGAGAACACCGTGTTCATCCGCAACTACAAAAACCGCAACGGCAAGCCGCCGGCCTTGGTCAACGGTTCACCGGTGGATGAGATCGGCTACAACCGCTCCCAGAGCGCGCCGGCCTATCGCGACGCACAAAAGTCCAGCTTCACCTATGTGCCCGACGGCATGCTGGGCCAGCGCCTGGGCTCTGCGGACGGCATGTCCCTGGTCTACTTCCCGTCGCTGGGCGACGAGCGCTGGGTTCCCGACAAATACCTAAGCTCCAAGCCCGATTCCGGCGAGGACGCCATCGCAGAGCTGACGCAGGCCATCGTCGTGGATCGCGAGTACCAGAACATCGCCGTTTTTGAAAAGCGCAATGGCGTCTGGACGCTGCTTTCCATGAACTTCATCTCCACCGGCAAGAACGGGGGCTATTCGCTGCCCACGCCGCTGGGCGACTTCATGGCGCAGGATCGTGTCAGCAAATTCTATTATTACAAGGACGGCACCAAGATCATCGATGGTTACGCGCCGTGGGGCATCCGGTTCTGCGGCGGCGGTTATCTGCACGGTGTGCCCCGCTCCATCCACTACGACGCCAACGGCAAGAGGGTGCTGCCCGCTCCCGCCGAAGGGCTGCGCTCATTGGGCACCACGCCGCAATCTCATATGTGCGTGCGCAATTACACCAGTCACGCCAAATTCATGTACGACTGGACGAAGATTGGCAGCGCAGCGGTCCTTGTGATGGAATAATACAAGCTTTTATGAATGACCGGCGACGAAAACCGCCGGTCATTTTATTTATTATAGCTGCATTTGCAACTTTATTTTGATGTGCGAATCATCGGACAACGCAAGCAATTCCTCGATTTTTTGGCGCTTGTCAATCATTTCATAGGGAATAAGCTGGCAATAAAGTTGCATTTGCAAGTCATATTGCGTTATCATAATGCTCACAAAGGAACGAAACAAACGCTTGCGCAATACAAAACAGGAGGTACACAATGAAACGTTTGTTCAAACCGATGCTTTGCGTCGCCGCAGCGGCGGTGCTGTCCTTGTCGATGATGCAGACGGCTTTTGCTGCGTCGTTCAAGTACTATTCGGTTTTCCCGTCGTCAAAATACAGCACGACGAGCAAGAATACGACGACCAACGCCACGACCACAAAGACGGCGCTGAAGAGCACGGCCAGCCAGAGCACGACCAAGTCCACCACGAGCAGTACGTCGGCTTCCACGGCCAGCGGCAACACCTCGGCGGAAAGCCAGATGCTCAGCATGATCAATGAGGATCGCGCCGATGCCGGCCTGAAGCCGCTCAAGGCCGACAGCGGCCTGCGCAGCGGCGCGCTCAAGCACAGCCAGGATATGGCGAAGAACAACTTCTTCTCCCATACGTCGCCGACCAACGGAACCTTCTCCCAGCGCGCGTCCGGCGCCGGAGCAAGCGCCGAGAACATCGCGATGTACGGCTCCGTTGCCAAGGCTCACGCTGGCCTAATGGGCTCCGAAGGCCACCGCAAGAACCTGATGAACGCCAGCTACACGCGCATTGGCATCGGGATCGTATACAACTCCAGCAAGGGAGCGTACTACATCACCCAATGGTTTGGCAGATAAATCAAGCAGACGTTGATCCGGTAACCACACATAGTCCACACAGAAAACCCGCCTGTGAAGCCAGGCGGGTTTCATCATTTGCTCGATTGATCCGGCAAGGCGACAGAGCGCCGAAGGGCGTGTCAGTCTCCTCTGAGCTTGCGTACGGTCTCGTTCATCAAAACATAATTGTCCAACGGTATATAGCTGGGCACCGAGTTGCCGGTGCCGAAGGCGAAGCCCGGATAGCGCGAGCCCTCGGTGAACAGCTCCGCGCTCACGCGACGGATGTCGTCGGCGCTGCCGCGGGTCAGCAGGTCCACATCAATGCCGCCGAAGATCGCGATGCGCTGGCCATAGCGCTCCAGCCACAGGCCCAGCGGCGCGATGACATCCTCGTTGGAATGCTTGGCGTCTATACCGGCGTCTATGAGCGCATCCATGACCGGGAAAATGCAGCCGCAGCTGTGCAGCAGGAAAGGCTTGTCATGGGCGTGAGCCAGGGCGGTGATGCGACGATAGCCCGGCACGATATGGTCAATGAGGTCCTGCGGTGCCAGCAGCGTGGCATTTTTGAAACCCATGTCGTCGCCGATGCGAGCGATGGTCAGCAGATGGCCCCAGCGGGGCAGGAACTGAGTCCAGATGTCCTCCAGCATCCGCGCGCAGCGGTCCAGCAGCGCCGTGTAGAGCTCCGGGTCATCATAACGCATCAGGCACAAGCCCACATATCCGGCGAGCTCCTGGGCGCATTCCAGTATGCCGTTGCCCACGCCGCCCACCACGCCCAGCCCCGCCGGCAGTGATTTTTCCAGAGCAGCGAAATTGGCATCGAACTGCTGAAAATAGAGCTTCGGAATCTCCTGCCAAGGGTAACGTTCCAGATCAGCCATGGTCTGTATGGCGCTCTCATGATGCTCATCCAGCAAGCCGCCGCCACCGGGCAGCAGGCCGCCCACGCAGCACTCGTAGCACATGGCATCATAGCCCATGGCGATGAAGAACTCCGCCATGTTTGCCACACCCTGGGCTCGGTCGGAGGAGTCGCCGCCCAGCAGCGCGCCGATGGGCTTGCCGATGATGCGCTCCATGATGCCGGCGTCTATGACATGGTCATATAGAGGAATTCGCTCCGGGCGCTGGCGCAGCGCCGCGCGGCGCAGATTGTTGGCATTGGGCTCAAAGGACATGCCGATACCTCCGGTTGTTACATGGTGTACTCAGGGTAAGAATAGAGTTCCCGCTTTCGCTTGTCAATATCATCATTTTCATTTATGAGTTGCGATATTGCGCAGGCGTAACGCCCTCAGCGCGATGGAATTGGTGGATGAAGTTGCTCGGATGAGCAAACCCCGAGCGACGGGCGACCTCGCCCACGCTCCACTCGGTGTAGCGCAGCATCTCCTTGGCCTTCATGATGCGCACGCGCTTGAGGTATTCCTGAGGCGTGACGCCGGTGTGGGCCTTGAACAGCCGCGTCAGGTGCGCAGGGTGCAGATAAAGCTCGCTGCTGATGGCCTTGAGCGACAGCGGCTGGCCGTATCCGGCCTCCAGGCGGTCCTTGAGCCGCCTCACCGCCTCGCGGGGTGCGGCGCGGCCGGGTTGAAAGCCCAACAGCAGCTCGTGGAGCACGTCGCCAACAATGCGAGAGGCATGCACTTCGAACTGGGGCTCCTGCCGGTTTTTAAGGAGCAGCAGCTCTTCCACGGCGGCGGCGATCTCCCCCTGGCGGGCGCCCATGGGGAACACCGCCGGGCAGGCCGAGCGCAAATGCTCCAGCAGCGGCGCGCACAGCCCGCCGCAATGCATCCAGTAGAACTCCCAACTGCCGCCGGGAGGCACGCCATATTCCCTGGCCTGCTCGGGCGCCACGATGGTGGCCGTGCCCTCGCCCAGCGCATGCTCGCAACCATCCATGCGCAGATAGCCGCTGCCCTCCATGGTCAGCAGCAGCAGCCAGGTGTCGCAACGGTCCAGCGTGATGCGGTATTTGTCGTTGCAGCGGTGCCAGCCGGCGGAGCTCACATAGTTTAGTTGCTGCAGCGCCGTCTGGGTGGGCAGATGCCCCATCAGGCGCACCTGGCCGAATTCGCCGTCCACATGATACATGGGCGCACCCCGATATCAAAAATATGACTTTTTATTGGTGTTCTGTCGCGTGTCATTCTAGCATCGTTGACGGTGCGCCGTCAAAGGCATATCATGGGGGCGGACAGATCGACGGAGGAGCAAAACACATGACACAGATGACCAGTTATGAGCGTTTCAAAAGGATGTTCGAACACCGGGAGGCTGACCGCGTGCCCATCATAGACGGCCCCTGGCAGGGCACCATCGCCCGGTGGCACCGCGAGGGCATGCCCGAGGGCGTGGACTGGCGGGACTACTTCGCCGTGGACAAACTGGAGCGCGTCGGCATCGACATCTCGCCCCGCTATGAGGCCAAGGTCATCGAGGACGCCGCCGACTACACGATCTACACGTCCGGTTGGGGCGTCACGATGAAGCAGTTCAAGGAGATGGATTCCACGCCGGAGTTCCTGGACTTCACGGTGACGACACCCGAAGCCTGGGAGCAGGCCAAGGCGCGCATGACGCCGCAACGCGACCGCGTGAACTGGAAATACTTGGAGGAAAACTACCCCAAGTGGCGCGCCGAGGGTCGCTGGGTGGAGGCGGGCTTCTGGTTCGGCTTCGACGTGACCCACAGCTGGATGGTGGGCACCGAGACGCTGCTGGTGGCGATGATGGAGGAGCCCGAGTGGGTCAAGGACATGTTCAACCACTATCTGGACATGAGCATTGCCCATTTCGACATGATGTGGGACGCCGGCTATCGCTTTGACGCCATCCACTGGTATGATGACATGGGCTACAAGCACACGCCGTTCTTCTCGCCGCGGATGTACCGCGAGCTGCTGCAGCCCTACCACAAGCGCGCCTGCGAATGGGCCCACGCCAAGGGCATCTACACGCACCTGCACTCCTGCGGCTTCATACAGCCGCTGCTGGAGGATGTGCTGGCCGCCGGCGTGGATTGCCTGAACCCCATCGAAGTGAAGGCCGGCATGGACCCTCTGGCTCTCAAGGCCCAATACGGCGACCGCCTGGTGCTCCACGGCGGCATCAACGCCGTGCTGTGGGACCATAAAGATCAGATCATCGCGGAGATCGAGCAGGTGGTGCCGGCGCTCAAGCAGAATGGCGGCTTCATCTTCTCGTCGGATCACTCCATCCCCCACTCGGTCAGCCTGGACAACTTCCGGGCCATCGTAGACAAGGTGAAGGAACTGGGAGCATACTAAAGGACATGTCAAAACGCCGCAGTCAGCGATGGCTGCGGCGTTTTTCGTGCTTTCAATGCTTTTCCAGCGTCTCGGCGGTGATCCCCTTTGTAGCAAAATCCTCGGCGGTGTCGCAGAAGGTCAGCTTGCCGTAGAGCCGGCGGTTGTCGATGTATTGCGGGATGCCCTTCTTGCGCATCGTGTCGCTGAATATCACGTAATCGTACCGTCCGGAGCCGTCGATGTAGGACGCGTGTTCCAGAACCTCCCGGCGCACGAGATACGTGCAGTGGATCACATCCACCTGGATGAGCCCCTTGGCCTTCTGGTAGAGGATGTCGTAATACTGCGGAGACGACTTGTAGTAGCCGTTGCTGTCGGTCAGGTGATGGTAATTGGCGTAGAAGCTCCTCATGTCGTCGCCGTTGCGCAGCAGCGGCCCCACGACAGGAAGGCCGGTGTTCATCAGCGTCTCTATCGTGTCCGGCACGATGAAGTTGTCGCAGTCGGCGATGAAATAGTGCGTGTTGCGGGCCTTGGCCCAGGCAACGGATTCCTGGCGCAGTCGGCACAGCGCCTGCAGGCGCACCGAGTTCCACTCGTGGGGGCTGTAGTCCTGCACGCGTTCGGGCACATCCTCGGCGTTCCAGTAGATCTCCGCATAGCGGGGCCGAACGCGCTCAATCCAGTCGCGCAGGATGGCCTCGGTGTTGTCACGATTGTTGTTGGTGCGCACATACAGGTGGATCAGCGACGCCGGATAGGTCTGCCGCTCGATACACTGCAGATACAGCGGCAACAGATGCGCCTTGTCCTTAGCCAGGATGGCTACGGTGATAGGGTCCATGGGTGCCTTCCTTTCTGGCCGGCAGCGCCGGGCGAGGGCAAGCCAGGCTGGGGCTGTGCCCAATTCCATACACTGTATGCGGTTGGCCGGCAGATTGCCGCTTGCCCACGCCCATAGACGGCGTAAAAACGCCGCGACCCAAAGGCCGCGGCGTTTGGCTATTATTTGGTTCAGTCGGTCCAGACCAGCTCTTTTATCTCCAGCGTGCCCTTGGCCATATCCACCGTCGCCTGGCCGCCGGCCACGGTCACCGTGCCAAAGCCGCCGGCGGCGCTTAAGAAGGCCCGGGCGCCTTCGGGGCAGCGGCGGCTCACGTACAGCGTGCCATCCACGGCGTCATAGCGGATGCCGGTATAGCCCTGCAGCAGCGCGTAGGACGCCATGGCCCGGGCATACCAGTGGCCACACTCATATTCGTTGTAGGGGTTGCGCACGGTGCCGTCGTAGCGGGCGCGCAGGCCGCGCACAATCGCCAGCGCCGGCTCGGCCATGCCCTTGAGCAGCAGGTGAGACGCCACCTGGTATTCGATGCCCGTCCACACCTCGTCGCTGTAGACAAAGGGCAGCGACGGCTTGCCGCCGTGGGGCCACGAGCACAGCAGCAGGCCGGCGTCGTGTTTGGCGGCATAGCCCGGCCGCTGGGGGTTGGCGTGCCCGCTCAAGTCGGCCTTGAAGTTGTAGCGGAAAATGCTGCGCAGATTTTCGCTGATCTTTTCGCCATCCAGGATGTCGCCCAGACCCACGAGCTCCGCCAGCCATGCGCCCAGGATGCCATCGGACAGGCAGCCGGAGCCATATTGATATTTGGGGCCTTCGGCTTTCAGCAGCGCGAGGGTCTCTGGGTTGGCGCCGGTCAAGTCCAGCTCGGCGCGCAGCCCGTGCCACTGCACCTTTTGGTAGAAGTATTCGCCGTTGAACAGCTCGCTTTCCAGATAGGCCCGGCCCCGCTCGTAAAGCTGCCCATACAGCGGCAGGTCCTCACCCAGCGCCGCGGCCATCTCGCCGGCGGCCCGCAGCGCGCCCAGATAGAAGGAACTGCACATGCCGTCGGGACCCCAAAACTCGATGTCGTAGGTGTTGTGGTGGGGCTGCCGCACGACGCCCTCATGGTCCGGGTCCCACAGCTCGATGCAATACTCCAGGCTGGCGCGCACCCGGGGCCACAGCGCCTTAAGCCACGCCGTGTCGCCGCTGATGCGCCAGTCGCGATACACCTTCATAACGCCGCCCAACTGGCCGTCGCTGGCGGCGTGGAAGTCGTGGTCGGTCTGGCGGATGGGCAGAGCCGAGCGGAAGTTCTGATGGCCGCTCTCCGCCTGGGATATGTTGAACTCGGTATCCCGCAGCGAGCGCTCCAGCCGCGGGAACAGGTGGCACAGAGCCTGGGCATAATTGTAGACGTGGGTGCACGAGCCGTTGCAGCAGCCCACGCCGTCGCAGCAGCCCTCCCAGCCCCACAGGCGGCCGTCATGCTGGCGCAGCACCGTGGGGGATTTCAATATGCACAGGTTGGCGGCCACGGCGTCCACGATGTCCTCGGGCAGCGTCGTGTCATAGAAGCAATCGGTAAAGCGCCGGGTGTCGGCACGCAAGACATCATAGCGCTCGCGCCAGTCGGCGTCCACCTCGTCCACGCTGCCGTAGCGGGATGCATACCAAGGCCGGTATGTCTGGGGTTCCTTGTGGCAGGCGCAGCCCTCGTCGCAGCAGGCATCGTCCTGCGGCCCCGTGCGCAGGTCCGAAGCGCCCACGAACCAGCTCAGGCGCAGGCGGATGGTGCGGCTTGCGCCGGGCTGCAGCTGGAAGGGCACCGCCAGCGACGCGCCGGGGCTGGCCGGCCCGCCGGAACCGTGGCGCTTGTGGCCGTAGCTGCCGGTGCTGACGGCGTTCCACAGCATGGTCTGCGTATCGAACCAGCCGCCGCGGAACCACGCCGTGTCCACGAAGGCCGTGTCGTCCACGCTGGCGCAGAAGGCGCCTTTGGCCGCCGGGTTGTCCTTGATGGCGGGCTGCTCCAGCACGAAGCCATCGGCGATGGGCCGCACGCGGGCGCTATCGTCAATCTTCATGAAGTTGAACGCGCAGAAGTAGTACACGGCGTCCAGCGGATGGTCGGAGGTGTTGGTGAACGTGTACTCCAGCGCCGCCACCGGCAGGCTGGACGCGTCCTCGTCGCCGGGCACAAAGGGGCTCCATCCCACGATGTCGGCGCGCAGCGGCAGCTTGGCGTCGGTCAGGCGCACCGTGGCGAAGGGGAAACGGTCGCTGAAGGCGCCCTCGGTGAAGCGTGGCAGCCCCAGGTTGGCGCCAAAAAGACCGTTGCCGGAATCCTTGAGGCGCAGGAAGAAGTTGGGATCGGGCACCGGCGCCTCCACGACGCGGCACAGCGGGCTGGTCGGGTCCTGCGGCCCCTGCTCGCCAATGCAACCTAGGTCTTCACCCAGCACCGTGACGGCGCTGTAAACATAGGGGTCGTTGTGATAATCGGGCTTGTTGCGCACCGACACATTGCCCAGCCTGCCGGTGCCCTGCAGGCACACCATGCCCGCGCCGATGCCTCCCATCGGATAGGCGATCAGATCGAGGTTTCTGCCGCTGTAGGTTTTCATGCCTCTTCCCCCTTCGGATGTTCGTCGAATAATCAGCGAATCGTTTCGCACGCGTTTCCATCATATGGTTGGCGTTTGACGCTGTCAAGGTATGCAGGCGAGGTCTGTCTGTACCAAAAAAGTTGACAGTGCGGCACCGGTCTGCTATACTATTGAAGCGCATCTGGCAGCGGATGGAGAGATGTCCGAGCGGTCGATGGTGACGGTCTTGAAAACCGTTGATGTGATGAGCATCCGTGGGTTCGAATCCCACTCTCTCCGCCATTTGGGTTTTAGCAGGACCCGGCGGAGTGGGATTCGAACGGGCCGTTAAGAAAACATGCCAGTGGCATGTTTTTAGGCCCAGGCGTGATAGCACCGCAGGTGCGGAGCGAATCCCACTCTCTCCGCCAGCGTTTTCAAGAAAATAAACTTATATATGGGCATGGAGAAGTACTCAAGTGGCCCAAGAGGCGCCCCTGCTAAGGGTGTAGGTCGGGAAACCGGCGCGCGAGTTCAAATCTCGCCTTCTCCGCCAGAAAAAGCTCAACGCGATGCGTTGAGCTTTTTCAATGAAATTTGCCCTGCGGGCAAGTGAAATGTTGCTGCGCAACGTGAAATGCGCTGCGCGCGCGAAATGTGCTGCGGCACATGAGGGCAAATTTCATTTCACATTCCGCATCGCGGAATATTTCATGCGCCATCGGCGCATTTCATATCGGCAGCGCCGATATTTCATTCATCTCTTCACATGTATCCATGTTGATTTGTGCACTGCTGTGGGTTATATTCAAAGCGTAAGGCGGTATGGTGATGGCTGAAAACAAACTGATTGAATTAACGATGGACTTTGCCGTGGAAATTCTGAACCTTAGCGAGACCATTAGGGGGCATCACTCTCTCGTCAACCAGCTCGAGCGCTCCGCAACATCCATTGGCGCAAATGTACACGAGGCCAATTACGCACATGGGAAGGCAGACTTTGTCGCAAAGCTTCAGATTTCATTAAAGGAATGTTATGAAACCGAATATTGGCTTGAGTTGTTTGCAAGAACAAGCTTGATAACCGGCGAAAAACATGACAACCTGAAAAACAAGTGTGGAACAATTAGACGCATATTGATAGCGTCAATCAATACCGCTAAAGGCAACTCAAAATAAATTGCAGCTAACCGAAGCATGGAACACGGAGGACACTCCACATGAAAAAGCAGATCGAAAGAGCATTCCGCCCGGTGAACCCCTCGCCGGCCGGCCTGATTACGTCGGCAGACGAGAACGGCAAGCCCAACGTCCTTACGCTGGGCGAGATCTTCAACATCAGTATCCGCAAGCCGCTGATTATGGGGGTGGCCATCCGCCCGGCAACCTACAGCAACGGGCTCATCCGCAAGACCGGCGAATTCGTCATCAACCTGACCACCACCGACATCGTGGAAAAGGTGGACCGGTGCGGCAGTGTTTCCGGTCGGGATGGCTTTGATAAGTTTGCGGCGTTCGGCCTGACCCCGATGCCGGCAACTCATGTACGACCGCCGCTGATTCAGGAATGCCCTGTCAATCTGGAATGCAAGCTCTTAAGCGTGCAGACCGTGGGAGACCATGACCTGTTCCTGGGCGAGGTCGTGGTGGTGCACGCCGACGAGGACAAGCTGGATAAAGACGGGAACATCGATTTTGAGAAGCTGGATATCCTCGTTTATCTAACCAGCAGCTACTGGACCCTGGGCCGGCGGCTGGGCAGCCAGGGCTTTACCTCTAGAGGCCGTTGATCAATATTTCGCTGTTCTGAAGCACAACCTCCCGCGCCCAATCCGCCCATTCTTCTTGCACATCGATGTCGCCGTAGGACGGATAATCCTTGACGATCAGAGAGCCCTGGCAGATGGACTTGAAGTTGTTGACCATCTCCAGCGCTGTCTTTTCGATGTACGCCCGGTCGCCGGTGGGCAACACCTTTTGGATGTCCACGGGAGAGAAGAACGTGGCCCTACTTCCGAATTCTTTTGCCAACCGCTCCGTACCGTAGAGCTCGATCTGGTCGAACTGGAACACGTCGATTCCCGCATCGATCAGGTCTTCTATAAACGCGTAAATATAACCGCAGGAATGCAGGATGAACTTCATACCGCTGAGATGCACGGCGTCGGCGATTATCCTGTATGTCGGTTTGAACACCTCCCGGAAAGAGGCGGGGCTTATAAATGTCCTGTCCTGCGTGCCCCAGTCATCGGCCATCATGATCGCGTCGCAGCCGGCCCTGCCCAGCCCTTCGATGATCTGAAAGCTCCGCTCGCGGATTTTGTGCAGGAAGGCTTCCACGTTTTCCGGCTCCGCCAGCGTGTCCACCAGCGCGTTGCCCATGAGCCGCGCATCCCTCAGGTTGGAGAACACGGACAGGGGGAAGCCGGCGGTCACGAATTTTTCCTCTTCCCGAAGCTTCCTCTGCATCAGGTTGTCATAATGGCTCATATCGATGTGCGGCAGCTCATACCCGTCCAGCATCTCCCAGCCGCCTTGCAGCGCGCCGCGGACGCATTCGCCCTTGGATTTGCCCTCCAGCCTGCCGTAGATGTTGCCGAATGGATCGCGCCTGACATCCCCGCGAAATCCCGGCGCCTGAGCGAGCAGCTCTTCGTGCCTGCCCCAGTCGCTGAGCAGTTCCTGATCGGGACTGCTCACAAACCGGGCCGCGCCGATGTGGTAGAAGTCGTCGGACTTTTTGGAAAACGAATGCCCGATTCGATGAGGATGATCATGCTCGATGATGCTTCTGATCAGCTGTTTGCTCGTTGTCATGACGGCGGTACATCCTTTCGTTCAGCAGATGATCTACGGTGTTCAAGGGAAGATTGCCAAAAGGAAGTCGTTCTATAAAAACATTATACTACGTCCATGCCTGTATACCCTCACTTGAAAAGTCAGATTTTGCAACTATAATGAAATTACATATTGTCGCCGGTGGTGCAGCTATGGAATGGGAACACGCTGTTCTGGAAAACCGGGGCTGCGGTATCCACTATTGGCGCCGGGCGGGCAGCACATCGAAATACGCCATCCTTCTGCACGGCGCGGGCTGCGACCACAGGATGTTCGAGCCTCAGTTGCCGATTTTCGATGGCTCCTGGAACCTGTTGCTGTGGGATGCGCGCGGCCACGGCCTGTCCAGGCTGGCCCCCGATACGAAGTTTCAGTTTGGCGACATGCTCGACGACCTCTTTGAGCTCTGTGAAAGGCATCAGGTCTGTGACGCCGTGCTGATCGGCCAATCCATGGGCGGAAATCTGGCACAGGAGATTCTGCGCCGCAAGCCGGCGCTGGTCTCCCGGCTTGTCTTGATCGACTGCACCCGCAATGCCGGCAGGCTGTCCGCGATGGATAAAGTGATGTTGAAGCTGTCCAGGCCGATCTTCCGCTGCTATCCATGGGAGACTCTGATACGTCAGAGCGCCGACGCCTGCGGCAATACCGCGGCTGTCAAGGAGTACGTGCGGGGCTGCTTTTCCCAGATGAAGAAGGCGGACTTCATCGAGGTAATGATGTCCCTGATGACGTGCTTGCGCGAGGAGCCGCAATACCGCTTCCCCAAGCCCGTGCTGCTGCTCTGCGGGGCGGATGACCGTTCGGGGAACATCCGCAGGATCGCGGCTCCCTGGGCGCACAGCGACCCCAACTGCACGCTCCATATGATCGAAAATGCCGGGCACAATTCCAATCAGGACAACCCGCACGCTGTTAACAAAGCGATCCGCGAGTTTCTGTCGTTGAATTAGGCAAACCAGTCATTGCTGCATCTACCCCCCTGTAGACAAAGGAGCGAACAGATGAGCAACACCTCTCTAACCCCAAAAGAACGCATCCAGCGCACCATCGCCGGAGAACCTGTGGACCGCATCGCGACCATCGGCGGGTGGATGAACGGCGTGCGCAACATGGCCGATCTGGCGGGCATCACGCCGGAGCAGTATCTGGCTGACCCGTTGGGCGGCGTGGTGGCCGCCAACCGGGCGCTGGGCGTGGACGCCATGGTGGCGCCGGTGATTCCCCGGCGGCTGGAGGAGATCCGCAGCGGGCACATCTCCGAGGCGGACCACCCGGACGGGGAACCCGAGGCGCTGCTGGATGCCGCCGACCGCATCCCCGGCAACGATGAGGGCATCCTGCGCGGCTTCGATGCCACCGCCGAGGAGGCCCGCTACCGCGCTTTTTTCGACACAGCTGCCGTCCGCTGGCAGGGCATCGTTCCCATCCCCAATTTCTGGGAGATCGGCGGCCACTTTCCGCTGTACAGCGAATACGGCTATCACGCCTTTCTGATGGCGTGCGCGCTGTACCCCGAGGCCGTGGAAAGGCTGTGGTACGCCAAGAGCCTGCTCAGCCGGCAGCGCGCCCACATCTTAGCCGGGCTGTACCGGAAGCTGGACCTGGTGAAGTTGATGTTCTGCGGTGAGGACGTGTGCAACAACAGCGGCCCCATGGTCGCCCCAGCCTTCCTGCGCAAGCACTACTTCCCCACGGTACGCATGATCATGGAGCCGCTGCTGGGCATCGGCGTGCGCTTCATCCACCATTGCGATGGCGATGTACGCCCGGTGCTGCAAGACTATCTGGATCTCGGATTCTCCGGCTTCCAGGGCTTCCAGTATGAGCTGGGCGTCGACCTGTTTGAACTCAGCCACCTGCGCAGCGCCGAGGGCGAACGGCTGCTGTTCTTCGCGGGCATGAGCGTCACGCGGACGCTGCCCTTCGGCACCACCGACGACGTGCGCGCCGAGGTGGACTACCTCGTGGACGCCACTGGCGGTGGGCAGGGCATGTTCCTGTTCACGAGCAATGTGACCGGCGTGGAGGTGCCCCCGGAAAACCTGCGCGCGGCCTACCACCACGCGGCGTCCATCCGACCCTCGCCCCGCCAGGCCGCGCCCCGGCCGTGGCCGTGGGGTGTCAGCCACCGGTTTTAGGCCAACGGGAACCTGACAATTACCCGTCATGTTTCGCATGCTATGCTAGTGCCCGGAGGTGACCCTATGACTACATATGACGATGCCGCCGTCGTGGAGCGGGGCGTCTGGCTTTCGTGGACAACCTGGGCGGCCATGGACAACAAGCGGTTATCCGTGGGCGATATCAGCTATCTGAAATCCGAGGACGGCCAAGGTTTCGAGCGCATCTTCAGCGTACAGCTGCAGGAGCCCGACGCCGACGCGCGGCTGCAGTGGATGGTCGCCGCCATCCGCAGCGGCCAACTGCCGGATTCGGTTTTGATCACGCCGATGTCTCGCCCGGCAGATCTGGCCCAACGGCTGGAGCGCCTGGGTTTTGCGCTGGACACATCCGGGCGGTGCATGGCCATGGGATTGGCGGATGATATGCCTCCGCCCGCGCCCGATGCGGCGGTGAGCGTGAACGCCGTGGAACTGCGCCAGCGGGAAACCTGGCTGCACATCGTACGCGCGGGTCTCTTCGGCTGTGACCTGCTCTCACCCCGGCAGCTGGACGCGCTGTTCGAGCGCCCCGGCGCCGCCTTCTTTCTGGGCCATTGGTGCGGGGACCCCGTAACCGCGGCCATGACGATAAACGACGGCGATACCGCCGTGGTGGAGTTGGTGGCCACGCTGCCCCAGGCCCGGCGGCAGGGCGTGGCCAGCGCCGTGCTGTTGCGGGCGCTGCGCAACCTGCGGGAGCACGGCGTCGCCTCGGTGTCGCTGCGGGCGGAAGTTGACGGCATCGGCCTGTATCGGCGGCTGGGCTTTCGGGAATGCGGCGTGCGCACGGTGGCCAGCTATGATTGGAACAAAAGATAAGCGAGGTAACGTATGCCCAAACCCCTCTCGGAGATGACCCTGGAGGAGCTCTGGCAGCTCTTCCCGATCCTGCTGCGCGACCATAACCCGGCGTATTCACAATGGTACCGGGAGGAGGCCGACGCCCTGGAGCAAGCGCTGGGGTCCGACGCCGTCGCCCGCATGGAGCACATCGGCAGCACCGCCGTGGAAGGCCTGCTGGCCAAACCCACGGTGGACATCCTGCTGGAGCTGCGGCCCAGCTGCGACATCACTCGCCTGCGGGAAGCTTTGGCCGCAGCGGGCTGGGGGTGCATGAACAGCCAGACAAAGCCCCTCTTCCAACTGGACTACAACAAGGGTTACACGCCTGAGGGCTTTGCCGACCGGGTGTTTCACCTTCACATCCGGTACACGGGTGATTGGGACGAGCTATATTTCCGCGACTATCTGCGGCTGCATCCGGAGGTCGCCCGGGAATACGCAGCCCTCAAGCGCGGGCTGCTGCAGACCTACGAGCACGACCGCGACGGATACACAGCCGCCAAGACGGCCTTCGTGCGTGAGCACACGGCGGCGGCGCGGGCACTGTTCGGGCCGCGCTATGCCGTAACGGATACAGCCGATTGACAGACTGCCTTGCAAGCATGAAAAAGGCCGAGGGTTCAGCTTCCCTCGGCCTTTTGTGTTCAGCGGTGTTCGTTCACGCCATCGCCTTGCTGTGCGGGCCTGCGCCGGAAATGCACGGCCAGCAACACCACGCACACGCCGTAGAGCGCCGCTGCCGCCAGGAAGGGCAGCGCAGCGGACTTCTCATACCACACGCCGCCCAAAAATCCGAAGATTGCGCTGGCCAGCAGCGTCATCATGTAGAGGATGCTGGTCATGTGGGAGCGGTTGTCGTTGTTCATGCTGCCATGGCCCAGGCCGTCGATGAAGGGCTGCGCCACTGCAGAACCCACCGACGTGAGCACCACGCTGAGCAGCACCATGGCCAGCGCCATGGACCTGCCGGGGAACACCGGCACCAGAACCAGCGACCCGGCAACCAGCAGAACCATGCCCACGGACAGCGGCAGCTTGGGCAGTATGTTGGTAATCCTGGGCTGCACGAACAGATAAACGGTCAGCATGATGACCGACGTGCCCATGGCGAAGTAACCCACGGCGCTGTCGCCAAAGCCGAAGGCGTCGCTCAGCAGCAGCGCGAAGAACGGCGCGCGCACGGTGATGGCCATGTTGTAGACCGCCGTCAGTATGAACATGAAGCGGGTGCCGGGGTTCCGCCACACCTCGCCCACCGTGAGCCACAGGCCGTGGAACTGCTTGAAAACCGGCTCCTTGCGGCTGAGCTCCATGCGCGCGCGGCCCACGGAGGTCTCCTTGACCAGCGCATTGCGGATGAAGAACATTGCCGTGAACAGCACGAAGGAGATGGCGAACAGCACGCGCAGCGTGGGGACCACTTGATACTTGGCGACGAAGACCGCCGCCACCGGCGAAAAAAAGCCGCTGAGCAGCCCCGCCACGGTGATCCATGAGAAGATGGGCACCAGCAGATCCTTCTCGGTGTCCTCCACCATCAGGCAAGTCCATGACACGAAGACGATGCGGTTGGCGGCCTGTATGATGGCAGCCACCAGGAACCACACGAAGCTTTGGGCGAACAGCCATATCAGTACCGCCACAGACCAGCTTAAAATGTCCATAACCAGCGTCGTGTACCTGCGCCCAAAGCGGTCGGTGATCGGCGAGGCGATCAGCGTAAAGAAGAACTGCCCGAGGATACTCACCGTGGTCAGCAGACCGATCTGCTTGGGCGAACAGCCCAGCTGCGCCATATACAGCGAAAAATACGGCGTGTACAGGTTGAAGGGGATGCCGAACATAGGCTCGGTTATCAGCATGCCAAAGGCGTTGCCGTTGGCGCGCAGCCTTCGAAAGAAAGTGCGGTTGGTCGAAACCGACATGGGTGCTCCTTTGCCGGCGTCCATAGGAAGATGGCCTGCCGGAGAAGCGGGCCATCCTTACTGTCGATCGCCTGGATCGTTGTTTTATCCAGCTGCCTGGCTGCAGTGTTCTATTTTCCGGACTCCACCACGGCGATGATCTGGGCGATGAAGTCGCCAATGAGGGGCAGATTGCGGCTGGCCAGCTGCTGCAGCAGATAGGCGACCAGCGCGCCCAGCAGCGAAAACCCCAGCGCCATGCCCACGCCCCGGGCCAGGCCGGCCACGAAGTTGCTCATGATCATGCGCCGCGGGCTGTAGAGATATCGGGCGTACTCACAGTATTCCGGGTCGGCGGCCACGGCGCGGGCGGCGCCGGGGCCTTGACCCCTCGCCGTGGCGCTGGAGCGCCGGAAGAACCTGCGAATTCTCTTACCGATCCGACTCATCGCTTTCCCGAGAAAGTTTCTCCTCGATGGAATCCAATTGCTCGCGCAGCGTGAACTCCCTCGTGCTGTCCATCGGCAGGGAGTCTGCCGCGCGGTCCACCGCCACATCCTGCGGATAGCTGACGTCCAACAGGCGCAGTTGGTCCTGCAGCGCCCGGCGGATGGCGTCCTTGATGCGGGTGACATCCCCCTGTATGCTGGTCAGCTGAGAGCCTGCGGTCTGTGCGCGCCGCTCGGCCTCACCGATGATGCGCTTGCCCTCCAGCTCCGCGTCGGCGATCATGGCGGCCGCCTTCTCGCGGGCAGCCTTTACAACGTCGTCCGCCGCCTTCTGGGCTGTAATTAGCGTGTCCCGAAGCGTGGTTTCCATGTCACCCACGTTCTTTTCCTTTTCGCCGAGCTTGGCCGCCTTCTCCTCGAGGGCGCGGTTGGCCCGTTGCAGCTTTTCCACCTCGTCGGCCACTTCATCAAGGAACTCATCCACGTCGTCGATGCTGTAGCCGCGGAAGGCCACATGCCGGAATTCCTTTTCCTCTATCGTCTTGGGTCCGAATGCCATGGTCTCTCCCCCTTATATGTTCGCCTCGGCGCTGTGGCCTCGGCATGGTTTCGTTATGAAAAGCGCTCGATCCACAGCACCAGGCGGCCGCTGCGGGTCGTGCTGCCGTCGGCCTGGGCCAGCCGGGCGCGGCCGCTGCCCCGTAAAGACAGCATGGCCCCTGGTTCCACGGCGCGGTCCGGCCGCGTTTCCTGGGCGTAGTTGAGCTTGACATACCCCGCCCGCACGGCCTGCGCCGCCTGCTCGCGGCCCAGATCATAGGCCGCGGCCACCACGGCGTCCAGCCGCAGCGAGGCCACGCTGGCGCGAAAGCGCCGGGCATCCTGCTCGGGCAGCTGCTCCAGCGCGTCCGGAGCCGGCGCGATGCGCAGGGCGGCGCTGCCCGCCTTGTCCAGGTTGGCCTGCACGAAAGGGGCCAGCGTGTCCAATATGAAGAACACCGCTTGGCCCTCGCCCACGCGGATATCGCCCAGGGCGTCGCGACCGACGCCCAGAGCACTCAACGCGCCCAAAAAATCCCGATGAGCGGGTTGGGCGTACCTTGCGTTCCACACCGCCTGCAGCGCCGTCACCGGCCAGTCGGACGGGTCCGCATCGCTGCCGCAGAAGGCGCAAACCCGGCGCTCCAGAGGCGCGCCACCGCCATAGAACACCGCGCGGCACCCGGCAGAGCCCGCCGCGGCCAAGGCCAGGGCCTGCTCCCGGGGGTCCAGAAACTTGGTGAACGCATGAACGCGTTCCTGGGCGGCGCGCGCCGCCAGCTCCCGCAAGCGCTCCCCCACGCCGTCGGCCGCGCGTTCCATCAGGAGTATATCGCCCCGATTGCCATGATAACCAGCTGCCGCACGCCCTGCACCAAGAACATCGCCAGCATCGGCGATAAATCCAGCCGCATGCGCAGGCGCCAAGTGGCCGGCAGGATGCGGTTGAGGATGGCCCGGCACGGCGCCACCACCGGTTCGGTGATGAAGTGCAGGATGCGCACGATGGGGTTGTCGTAGCGCAAAAAGCCAAAGCTTAAAATGGCATCAGCCAATATGGCATAGGTGTAGATCTCCAGCAGCCAGACCAGCGCCACGAGCAAAAACACGCCCAAGCTTGTCATCGCCGCCTCACTCCGGGCGGCGGGGCAGGCTGAAATAGCTGCTGCGGCCGCTGCGAAGGTCGCTGGTGATGTTGCCCAGCACGTTGCCGGAGATGTCCACATGCGGCGGCGCCAGCACGAAGATCCCTCGGGAAATCTTGCGTATGCTGCCATCCACGCCATAAACCGCGCCGCTCAGGAAGTCCAGCACCCGCTGGGCGATCTCCACGTTCAGGTCTTCCAGATTGGCGATGACCGGACGGCCGCTCTTCAGGTCGTCGATGATCCTCTGGGTGTCGTCATAGCTCTGGGGCTGATAGACGACCATTCGCATGCTGCCGCCAGCGGCAGCGGGGCTGGAGGGGCTCATGGGCACCACCCTGCCTTCCTCGGTCCTTCTGTTGGGCACGCTTGGAGCGGCGGCAGGCTCCTCCATGCGGCGGCGCACCGGCGCGCGGCCGGCGGCGCTGTTGCTCTTATAGGGGTTGGCGCCATAGGGCGAAGATGGAGTCTCCTCCTGCTCCCGCGGCACTTCTTCCTCGTTCTGACGCTCCTCAAAGCCCAACAGCGTCAGAAATTTGCTCATCATATTGGCCATGTTTCTCCTGCCTCAAGCCCGGAACACCGGGCGTTCTCCTGCGTACCCTATCGGTTTATTGTAGCGTGAAACGGTAAAAAAGTCCATAAAATACTATGGCTTGACCAGCTCCATGCCCACGGCCAGCGCGCCGGTGTCGGCCCCGGCCTCGGCGATCACGGCGCTCTTGGCGTTCTTGGCCAGCACAGAAATTTCCACGGTTTTTACGCCACCCTGGGGCTGGCGATAACTCAGAAACATCTTGCCGCCATCCTCCTTGAGCATGTTGACCGGTACGAGGAAGCCGGATATATCCCGCCCGATGCGGCCATTGATCAACCGAAGGCTGAGCATCTCCTGCACGCCGGCAGTCATCTCCAGCACGACCAGGGCGTTGCGGCCCTGGTTGACGACCTTGACGGCTTTGGCCTGCACCGGCTCTTTGAGCCCGTCAAAGGTGACCTCCTGGGTGTTGCCCTCGCTGAGTGGGTTCTCCCGCGAGCCCAGCACCGCCAGCGCGTACCAATGGGAGGGGTTGACGATGCGGCACACCGGCTGCTGGGCCTCCACGACCTCGCCGCCGGTCTTGGCAGTGCGCTTGCTCAGGATATCCCCGGAGAGATCCCGCACCTGTTCCGGCGTCATCGTCTCCAGCGCAGCCACGGTCAAATAACTCTCAAAGCCGTCCAGATAGAAGCTGACCAGGCCCTCGGCCGGCGCGGCCACCTGCTGGCGGGTCTCGTCGATCTTGGCCTGCAGATTGCTCTCCATCGTGTATTGTTTGTTCAGGTGCTCGTCGGCTTTCACGAATTCCAACATATACAGACGCCGCTGTTCCATAAGATCCTTGAGCTCTTTTTCGTAAACCAACAGGCTCTGGGTCTTGCCTTGGGCGGTATGGGCGCTGATCTCATCCATCTTGGTGTTGATCTTGCTATTGATGGCCTCCAGGTCCTTGTCCTGGATGTTCTTGATGATGTTGTTTTCCTGGTAATCCTTGATGTAGGCCCGCAGCTCGATCAGTTTTTCCAAATCCTTTTCGGAATAGCCCGACGTATAGAGCATGGCGATGGGCTGGTCGCGCTGCACGGCTTCGCCCTCGGCAGCGATGCAGCTGAGCTTGGCATTGGCCTTGGCCTGTACGAGGGTTTCATCGCGCAGCACAATGGCGCTGATGGCCTGGTCGTTGGCCAGCCTGCCCCACTGTATGCGCGGCGGGCGCATCGCCGCGGCCAGCGACACAACGCCCCACACCAACAGCGCCGCCAGCAGCGCCAATATCAAAAAAAAGCGGGGTTTGATCTTGTATTGTTTGCCATAGTTGGCCTGGGACATCCGGCTCTCCTGTTTTCTGTGGATATTTGATTATATCACAGTTCAATGTGACATTCAAAATTCGTCGAGGATGCGGCCCGTGGGAAAGACCATTTCTGCAAACGAAATAAAAAAACCTTCCCCAAAAACGGGGAAGGCAAAACAAGTCAGCTTCTGCGGTTTTGTTCAATGAACAGACAGGCGCGCGGTGACGCAGTTGCCGCTTTCATTGAGCTCCAGAGACGAGCACAGGCCCTTCACGATGGCCAGACCCCGGCCGCTCTCGGCCGTGGCGTCGGGCACCAGGCCGATGGCGGTGTGGTCGGCAATGCCGCGACCACCATCCTCCACGCAGATCTCCAGCGCGTCGCTGCGCACGCCAACCTCCACGCGCACAGCCTTGTTCGCACAGCCGCCGTGCTTGAAGCTGTTGGTGATGAGCTCGCTCAAGATCAGGCGGAGGTAATAGCTGTTCTCTTCAGACATCGGAATCTTCATTTCCGCGTACTGCACAAGGCCCTTTATCACTTCGCCCATCTGAGCGATGGAGGCGATCTGACAACGCATGTGGGTGGTCCTCCCGGTTGATCTCTACAAAGAACATACCCGACCGGATGGTACTCTAAACAAGAGAGTAAAAACGCGTTAAAAGTGTTTGCTGCGCAGGGAGTCGATGATTTTGCGCTCTATGCGGGAGATTGTCATCTGCGTAACGCCCATTTCCCGGGCCAGCTCCGCCTGGGTTTTGCCGTGGATATAGCGATCCACCAGCACCTTGCGATCCTCATCGCACAGGCTGCGCAGCATGGCATGCACGGTCTCGCGGCTGATGACGGCCTCATAACCGCTGTCCTCCATGCCGAAGAGCGACTCCATCTGCTCGCCATCCTGGTTGTCGGTACCGTCTATGCTCATGAACTGCAGGGAGCTGGCGGCTTCCAGCGCTTCCAGCGCTTTGTCCACCGGCACGCTTACGGCATCGGCCAGCTCCTGCGTGGTGGGGTAGCGCCCCAGCTTTATGACCAGCTCGCCCTCGGCGCGTCGCAACTTGCCGGCCAGCTCGCTGCTGGTTCGCGGCATGCGCATCGTGGCCGAAAAGTCGCGGATGTAATGCTTGATATCGCCGATGACGGTGGGCAGCGCGAAGGCGCCAAAGCGCACACCCTTGCCCACGTCGAAGCGGTCGATGGCGCGCAGTAGCGACATCATGGCCACCTGATAGAGGTCCTCGTATTCCACGCCCTGGCGCACGAACTTGCCCGCGGCCTTGGCAGCCAGCGGCGCGAACTTCTGCACAATCTCACCGCGGATGGACGGGTCCCCGGTAGAGCGGTATTGGGCGAACAGCGCTTCGCTGAGGTCTTCTCTGAGCTCGCTCACCGGGGGCTTCCTCCGCCGAAACGGAACGTCACGCACCCCGGCGCCAGTTCCAGCCCATCGGTGAGCGCCTGCAGCAGCGCCAGGCTGAAATCGTAATCGATGTCCTCGGTGCTGTGCTGCATGCCGCTGCCCAGGCCCTGCACGGCCACCTGCAGCGTTTCGCCGGCTGTGAAGCTGACCTCCAGGCTTTCAAAGCCCTCCCGATCGTTGATGAGCAGCAGACAGGCCTCGGCAGCGGCGGCCTTGGCGTCCTCCATGGCTTCGATGCCCATGCCCATGCGGCTGCACACGCCGGACGTCGCAAGGCGCACGACCAACAGATGCTCGGCCTTGGCCGGTATGATGACCTTAACCACGTCCTGCATCGTCAGTCCTCCAGCTCAAAGGCGCCGTCCAGCCCGGTCAAGTGGAAGATGCGGCGGATATGGGGCTTCAGACCCTTAATGACGATCTTGCCGCCATACTCCCGCACGCGGTTGAGAGCGCCCACCAGCACGCCCAGGCCGGTGCTGTCGATGTAGCCCATGCCCGTGGCGTCCAAGTGGACATCGGCCTGGGTCTGGGCGATACAGGCCAGAATCTCCTCCTTGAGCGCGGGCACGGTATAAAGATCCATGTCGCTGCCCACCTGAATCTCCCAGCGCTTTCGTTCTGTGGCGTAAACACCCATGGTATGCCTCCCCTGGCCATACTTTTGTATGTGTATGATGCCTATTTCTTAACGCCCTTGGCCCCGCCCCGCTGAACCTTGCCCAGTAGGGACGAATCAAAGGCGTAGGTGTTGGCGTTCTTCTCGCGGTGGGCGGCCAGCGCCTGGTCCACGATGGCGTCTATGAGCCGGGCGTAGGGCACGCCCTTGGGCTCCCACAAATAGAAGGCGAAGGAGCCGGGCACCGTGTTGATCTCGTTGATATAAAGCTCGCCGGACGCCTTGTCGATCATGTAGTCCACGCGCACGACGCCTTTGCAGTCCAGCAGGCGGAAGGCCTGCACCGTGAGCGCCTGGATGCGCGCGGTCATCTCGTCGGAAATAGGCGCGGGAATCAGCCGCTGCATGCTCTCCATGCCCTTGCCGCCGCCTTCCCGCAAATATTTCTCGTCGAAGGTCAGGAATTCCTTCCAGCTGACCGGCTGTTCGCACAGCGACGCCTGCACATCGCCTTCAAAGCCCATGGCTGAACAGTTGATTTCCTGAAGATCGGTCACAGCCCGCTCCACGACGGCGCGGCGGTCGTAGTGGAAGGCCACGTCCAGCGCGAAGGCCAGCCTTTCGCGGTCGTTGGCGCGGTTGATGCCGATGGAGCTGCCCAGATTGCTGGGCTTGACGTAGACGGGATAGCCCAGCGACTCGGCCTCGGTGAGCGCGGCATCGCGGTCCCGCTGGAAGGCGCTGCGCTCCACGGCCACATAGGGCACGATGGGCAGCCCCGCGCCGCGAAAGGCCGTCTTCATGGCGATCTTATCCATACCCAGGGCGCTGCCCAGAACGGCAGGGCTGGTGTAGGGCACGTTCATCAGCTCCAGCAGGCCCTGCAGCGTGCCATCCTCGCCGTTCATGCCGTGGATGGAGGGCACGGCCACGTCGAACTGCGTAAGCGGCTGCCGCCCCTTGTTCAGCAGGCCCTTGACCTCCACTGGATAGACGCCGCGGCTGCCGTGGCTGGGCTGCAGATAGACTTCCATGACCTGCGACGGATCGAACTTCTCATAAAAGCCGATGTCCCGGAGGCGCTCCCCGGTGTACCACCTGCCGTCGCGGCTGATGTACAGCGGTATGGTCTCGTATTTTCCGCGGTCGGCGTTGTCCATGAACTGCAGCGCCGTCACGATGCTCACGTCGTGCTCCACCGTTCTTCCGCCGTATATGACCGCCAAATTGATCTTCGCCATGAAATCCCTCCGTGTTCTGTTTGCTTTACCTTATGCCCGGAGCTTACGTTTCATAATGGTCGGGCAGATCGTTCTCGAAGAGCACCACATCGCCGGGCCGGCCGATCCTGCCCAGCACCGCCGTGGCCTCGGCCAGGCGGCCCACCGTGTGGATGCTGCCCTCGGGGAATCCGGCTTCCAGCAGCCCGGCCTTCATGTCGGCACCATTGCGAGCCACGAGGATGGCCACATCCACCGCGCCGGCCATGGCCTGCCCAAAGGCGCAGTTCTCCCGGGCCTCGGCGTCGCCCAGCTCCACGAGGCCCGGCGTCACGATGACCTTGCGGCCGGGGAAGGACTTGAGCACCGCCAGCGCAGCGCGGGCGCCGGCCGGGTTGCTGTTGAAGGCGTCGTCTATGACGGTGATGCCGTTGGTCGTGGGCACCAGCTGCAAGCGGTGCTCCACCGGCTGCACCCGGGCGATACCCGCGGCGATCTGCTCCATGGTCAGGCCCAGCGCCCGGGCCACCGATGCGCAGCCCAGTATGTTCTGCACGTTGTGCTCTCCCAGCAGCTTGGTCGTGCATTGCACTTCTTCCCCACCGGGGCCAACCAGCAGGAAGGTGCTGCCCTGGGGACCGTGGGCAGTGTCCCGCGCCGTCATATACAGCGGCTCTCCCCGCTGCTGCACGCCGAACAGGGCCTTGGGTTTGGCGGTCTGTTTATAAAGGCCGAAGCAGATGTCGTTGTCGCCGGGCAGGAAAGCCATGCCGTCGGCGGGCAGCGCCTCCACGAGCTCATATTTGGTCTTGGCCACGGTCTCGATGTTAAACATCGTCTCCAGATGCTGGGGGCCTATGGAGGTGATCAGGCCATATTTGGGCCGCACGAGCTCGCACATCTCGGCGATGTCGCCGCGGTGGCGGGCGCCCATCTCGCCGATGAACACCTCATAAGACTCGTCCAGGCTTTCACGGACGAACCTTGTGACGCCCATGGGTGTATTGTAGCTGGCCGGCGTGGCCAGCGTCTTGTATTTCTCGGACAGAATCGTGGCAAGGATCATCTTGGCGCTGGTCTTGCCATAGCTGCCGGTGATGCCGATCTTGATGAGACCGGTGAAGCCGGCCAGCTTGTCCCGCGCCTCGTTGAAGTACCGGCGCTGGATGGCGCGTTCCACCGGCTGCGCCAGCAGCGAGGCCAGCGCCAGCAGTTGGGGCAGCAGCGCCACGGCCAGCGCCATCACGACGGCCAGCCACAGGCCGACGATCAGCACAAACCCCGCTCCCCGACCCTGGGCGAACCCCATCCAGAGAACCGCATACCAATGCATGCCCGTTATCAGGCCACCATCGCCCATGGCCAGCGCGGCCAGCGCCTGGGCAAAGATCAAAACCAAGAGGCCAATCACGGCCAACAGCATCAACACCAGCGCCAGCGCGCCCATCAGGCGCTTGACCCGGGCAGTAACAGCCAGCGGCTTTTTCGAGGGTTCCTTCTTCCAGCGTTTCCAGCAGCGGCGCATGCCGTCGGCCCATAGTATGGCAAAACCAAATACGAGCACATCCAGCACCTGAGCTTCCAGCGGCTTGTCATTGCGCAACCAAAAAACGATCTGCTGACCAGCCGCACCCAACAAGGGTAAAAACAAGATCATTTGTTGCCGCAGACCATACCGCCAATCCAGCCACAGCCGCTGCCGATGACCCGGATCTTCCTTGAGCCGCATCAAAAGCTGCGGTCGCTTGTAAGACTCCAGCTGAAAAATGTGGATGAGCCTTTGGGCAGGCCAAAGCAGCGCCAACAGCGACGCCAGATAGGTGAGCCAAACCAGCGGCACGATGATTTTGCCGGCAAACCCGTTGAGTGCCAGGATGGCCGTCATGGCTTCCCTCCCAAAAAGGTTCTCACGATCTTCACAAACCGCGCTGTCTGCTCCAGATAGGCGAAGTGGCCGCAGCCCTCGAACACGACTAACCCCGCGTCGGGGATCTCCTTTGCCATGGCCTGCCCCATCCACAGCGCCGAAGCGCCACTGTCATGCTCGCCCCAGATCAGCAGCGTGGACGCCTGTATTTTGGGCAGGCACCAGCGCAGGTCCTGGTTCACGACGCGCACGAAGGTCTTCTTCATCTCGTCGCTCAAGGCGCGGTAATCCTCGCTGCCGGCGCTCTGGGCGCGCTTGTCCAGATCGATGCCTATGGCTTTGCACAGCCGGTTGAGCGCCGGGCGGCGGCGAATGGCCTTGCCCAGCTTATAGACCCACACGCGTATATAGTAACCAAGGCTGCGCTTGGGCTTCAAGCCCGCGCCGCCGGTGATGACGACTTTGCCCACGAGCTCCGGGTGGGTGGCGCTCAGCAGCAGCGCCACGCGCCCTCCGAAGGAATGAGCGACGATGTCGGCTTTTTCGATGCCAGCGGCCTGCATGAAGGCCACGAGGTTGTCGGTGTATTCGCTGACCGACCACGGTGAGGGCGGCGCGTCGCTTTCGCCAAAGCCAGGGAAACCGATGCTGGTGCATGTCCGGATGTCCTGCAGGCCCAGGGCCACCGGGCCCATGGACGCAGCCTTGCCGCCCCAGCCGTGCAGCAACAGCGCCGGCGGCCCTTCCCCGGCGCGCTCATAGCTGATGTTCACGCCGTCTACGGCCAGCTTCATCGGTCTCCTCCGCCATGGAACATTCCCATATAGACTTCCATATTGGTACTATTTTACTCTGATTTCCCCGTAATTGGAATAAGCTTCGTGACTTTTATAGAGTTTTGCCCTTCAAAGGGAATCTTTGCACGATCTTGACCGGGTTGAACTTGACCAGTGCCAGCTCGGCAAAGGTGGCCCGGAAGGGTAAAAAGCTGCGCCGCACCGCCGCGAGGGCGGCACGCTCATCCTCGGGCAGCAGCTTGAAGGCCACCGTCATGTGCGGTGTGAAGAGGCCGGGCAGGTACAAGGGATCGGCCAGGGCCTGCAAACCGCCCAGTTGGGTCGTGAGCGCGCGGTTCATGGCCAGCAAAGCGCCCTGGGGCTGCGGCGAAAGATAGATCACCGAATGGTCGAACTGCCCCACCTCGTTGAAATAAACCGACACCGGGGCTTGCCCGGCAGCAAAGCGCTCCGCAGCCTGCGACAGCGTGCCGTCCTGTGTGCTCAGTACGCTCAGGCTCAGGTGGGGTTGGTTGTCGCCCTCGAACAACCCCGAGGGAAAGCCGGCGTCGCGCACGGCCCGCCACACGGCCTCGGCCCGGCGGCGAGCGTCATCGTCGGGCAGCAGGATCATTGCCCAGCCCATCAGCGCCGGGGGCGCCGTTCCACCGCCACATAGAGCATCCGCCACAGCGCCAGCGCCAGCAACGCCGTCACGAAGACATACAGAGCCCAGGCCGCAGAGATCGCACCGTCGCCGACGGTCACCAGGAACGCCTGTATGATGTAGCCATAGGGCAAAGCCCCCGCAGCGGCCAGCAGCATGGCCACCAGCAGCGCCACCGCGAACACGATCCATTTCGCCTTGGTACTCATAACGCAGGAACCTCGCTTTTTACGGAACATCCTATCCCCCCGCTGACGCGGGTGATGCTCATCGCCCCAGGCGATGACCGGCAACGCTCTTATGGCGGCGGAGCCGCCATCCCGCGTTGCCTGCCATGACATCCGATCCCCCGCTAACGCGGGGGATGCTCATCGCCCCAGGCGATGACCGGCAACGCTCTTATGGCGGCGGAGCCGCCATCCCGCGTTGCCTGCCATGACATCCGATCCCCCGCTAACGCGGGGGATGCT